>JBBDRQ010000043.1:0-3025 GCA_040905365.1 Actinomycetota bacterium | reverse complement strand
TCTTTATGCTCTTTATGCTTGCGTCTTTAACTTGCACCCTACTTGCGCGATGGAGCACTAGTACTGATCAGGCTCGTCATCCTGCGCCTCGCTCAGCGCATCCACTTCTACGATCGGCCACTCCGGCAATCCCGCCTGGCTGACCGCCACCCTGAAGTGCTGTTTGGCGATGACCTCCGCCTCACCAACCGTGTCGGCGTTTACAACGATCTGCGCCCCGTACGCTTCCTCTCCTATACCCGAAACGATACCGTTGTGAACGGCAACCGCGTCGGCCAGCTCAAGGATCTCCTCATGGGAAATGACCCGGTCGCCCTCGCACTTGACACCTACACTCCACCGCATGCTCACGTGTACCTCACCTCTTTCAGTTAGCGCACCGCGCTCTAATCCAAAGTGGGCAGCACCTCGGCGAGCTCCTTCAGGCTCTCCAGGTCATGACCCGACAGCAGAACATCCACGTAAGGCATCGCGCACGACATACCAACCGAACGCGGCTCGTAGTTCTCATCATTGCCCTTCAGCGGGTTCATCCAAATGATCTTATGGCTGAGCCTTTGAATCCGAACCATGGCCTGGTCGAGTACGGTCGGGTCACCTCGCTCCAGCCCGTCCGAACAAATGACCACAATGGCTCCGCGGCACAGACCTCGACGTCCCCAGTTCCTGACAAAGTAGTCAAGCGAGGCGCCGATCTTGGTCCCGCCTTCCCAATCAAACACCGCCTTGGTGGCCTCGGTAAGGGCTTCGTCCGGATCCCGCTTCTGCAGCGTATCCGTGATTCTGGTGAGGCGAGTGCCAAAGCAAAATACTTCTACCTTCCCCGGCACCCTTGTAGCCGAGTACGCGAACTGCAAAAGAGCCCTCGAATAGGTGGTCATGGATCCCGAGATATCTAGGATCAAGATGAGCCGTCGCTGACGAAGCTTGCGTTTTCTCCAGGACAGATCGATGATCTCGCCGCCCTGGCGCATGGCCCTACGGACCGTGTTGCGCAGATCCGGGCGCCTACCCTTGTTCGCCTTTTGGTGCCTGCGGGTCAACCGCCTGGGAGGGATCAGCCTAAAGCGGGCCATCAGCGACCGCAGCGCCGCCAGCTCCTCCGGAGTGCACTCTGCAAACGCCTTCTTGCGCAGCACCTCCAGGGTGGAGGCCATGATGCCCGATGGCGGCTCCCCTTCGCGCTCCTCGCCTTCCTGCTCCTCCTCTTGCAGCATCTCCATCAGAGCCTCGGTCTCGGGAGAGGCCTGTTGCTTGATCTTCACGACCTCGCTGCCTTCGCCCTCGGGAGACAGGAAGTAGGCCTTGAAAACCTTGTTGTACGTAGGGATGTCCTGGGGCCTGTGAATCAGGCAGGAACGTCCCGCGTAGTAAAGGTCGGCAAGCTCGGTCGGGTCCAGCTCGTTGACGCATTCGCAGTAGGTGACTATGTGACCCGAGCCTACAATCAGACCTTCCTTGCGCAGCGCGCGGCCGAACCCTACCAGAGCCGCCTCCATACCCGTCATAGTGGATCCAGGCACCGGCTACACCTCCTCGCAGCCCGACCGTCGGCCGAGCACGGCTACTTGATCACCTCGGTCAGAGTTTCCCTGACCATGTCGAGGTCGTCACGGTCCTTGACGACCGAACCTAGGGTCTCTTCCGCTATCTTCGGGTCGAGGTCGTTGGCGCCCAAGAAGTCCAAGGCCCTTGCCCAATCGATGGTCTCGGCGACCCCCGGCTTTTTGGCCATGTCCAAACGGCGCATCCGCTGTACTGCGGCCGCCACCTTTCGGATCAGGCCTTCGGTGATCTCGGGGGCCCGCGCCTTGACGATCTGAACCTCGCGCTCGAGAACCGGGTAGTCGATCCAGTGGTACAAACAACGCCTCTTGAGAGCGTCGTGAAGCTCACGGGTACGGTTGGAAGTAACGATGACCAGGGGACGCTGCTCGGCCTTGATGGTTCCCAGTTCGGGGATCGTCACCTGGAAGTCGGAGAGTACCTCCAGTAGGAATGCCTCGAACTCGTCGTCGGAGCGGTCTACTTCATCTATAAGAAGGATGCAGCGGTTGCCTGCTTTGACGGCCGCCAGCAGCGGACGCTCGATAAGGAAGCGACTGCCGAACAGGTCGTCCACGACCTGTTCTTTACCGGCCTCGGAACCGGTAAGCGTGCGCACGTACAGAAGCTGGCGCGTGTAGTCCCACTCGTACAGGGCCTGGTTTGCATCGATACCCTCGTAGCACTGCAGCCGGATGAGCTCAACGTTGAAAGCTGCCGCCAGTGCCTTGGAGATCTCGGTCTTTCCGACCCCCGGCTCGCCCTCCAAGAGCAGAGGCCGACCCAACGACAGGGCCAGGTACACCGACGTGGAAAGCCCCCGGTCGGCAATGTAAGCCTGCTCGGCCAAGAGTTGCGTAACCCCTTCTACTGATTCCAGTTGATTCACCCAGCGCCCTCCTTAAGTTTGCGGAACAACTCCTTGGCGTTGCTTCCTTAGCCTTCTAGCGGACCGCACCCGCAAACTCATTTCATTCTAGTCGGGCGCTATTCACATCTAGACAGGCCGGCAAAAGTAGCCTTTTAGACTACTGCATTAGGCTCATAAGACCGCTACCAAAGACTCTGCACGATTGCTAGCCGGCTTCCGGCAGCTGGAGTGAAACTGTAGCTAGACCTGAATCTAAGGTCCGCGCACCAGATGACTTCCGAAGCAGCGCAAGCCGAAAACGATCTTCTACCCATTGTACGCGGGCCCGCATTTAACCGTTTTTCGATTACCGGTACCCCTCTTACACGCGCGATTGCGCACGCAGGCCCCCGGAACACCTACAACCCGCCTCCAGCACTATTCGAGAGCCTGCGCTGCGTGGAAGTTGGGGGTCGGAAAATGGTAGAACTCACATACACTTCAAAATCGCACTTCAACATATCGGCAACCGAAGTGTCTTTGACAATTCAAGGGCAAAAAGTGAGGAGACGCACAGATGGTCGTATGGGCAATAGCATTGTTGGTAATCATCGCCATACCGGCGGAGAT
>JBBDRQ010000042.1:0-6460 GCA_040905365.1 Actinomycetota bacterium | reverse complement strand
GCAAACCAGCATCCATGCGTGCGACGGTGCTTTGACTGCGGGGAACCCTCGGCAGACTCGCCTCTATCGCCTGCTCCGGTGTTGCCTTCCCTACCACCCAACGAGGTCGGCGCTCCCAATGTTTATTTCGCAGCTCTATGCCGTGCCCACACTTTCCCCTGTCAACGCTTAGCCCTCGCCGTTGCCGACGAACGCCCATAACTCGGAGTCCACCGTGAGTGGCTAACCCTTCAGTGGGGAGGACTTTCACCTCCAACTCGTTTGCAGCATGTCCGTTCACTTCATTTCACTCTTTCTTTTTTGTGTTTCTGTTGTGTACGTCCTTCACGGCGCACTGGGTGTCCTGTTTTCGGGTCATTTTTAATGGGTGCCCTGGTTCCCGTTAAAATGGGTGTCCTGGTTCCCCTCCTGGTTCCCCTGCCCCTGGTTCCCCTTACTTGATTGAATAACGATTGAAAATAACGATTGAATAACCACGCCGGGCTGTCTATTTTTTAGGGGAATTCCAGATAGAACCCCAACAGAAAGAGATATAAAGATGCTGTTTTTTTTGGCTACGAGGCCCTGCCTCCAATGCGGCTGGCCCGGGCAAACCATGGCTCGATCGCGATCCGCCGTTGTCTGCCTTGTTGCCCTGATTGCGTGGTGCCTGACCGGGGTTGCGGTGGCCGGGGATCTGCCGAACGTTCCCGAGGGGTTCACCGTTGAGGTTTTTGCAAGGGAACCGCTGGTACGCAATCCCTGTGCGCTCGCGTTTGACCGCGAAGGCCGCCTGTACGTCAGCCAGGGACAGCAGTACCGGGAGCCGGAACCCGACACGCCCGGCGACCGCGTGACGCTGCTTCTCGACACCAACGGCGACGGCGTGGCCGATGAGGCCAAGACTTTCGCGGAAGGCTTCAACCACATTCAGGGACTTGCGTGGCGTGGCGACGAATTGTGGGTCGCTGCGGCGCCGGAGCTTGTTGTTGTGCGCGATACCGACGGCGATGATGTGGCTGACGAGTACACGATCCTCTACGGCGGGCTCGGCAATCTGGAGCACGCCCTGCACGGTCTGAACCCCGCCCCCGACGGGCGGATGTACATGTCCAAGGGCAACTCGAAAGGGTATGTTGACGAATCCAGCCCGGAAAAATACATAGCTCCCAGGGCCTTCCGCGAGTTGTGGGGGCTGAACGCCCCGCCCGGCACGCCGGACGTCCCCGAACCTCGTGTGTTCGATTCCGCAGAAGCCTTCGCCGAGGCCCGCGGCTATCACCATCCGTCGGATGATTGGGGCACCGAGGGTGGCATCCTGCGCTGCGACCCCGATGGGCGCAACCTCGAGATTTTCAGCCGCGGCCTGCGCAACCCGTGGGACATCACATTCGATGAGCACTTCAACTGGCTCGGGACGGACCAGGATCAGGACGGCGGCGACCGCGTTGTCCGCCCGTTCTACGGCGCCCATTTCGGGTGGGGGCATGCCTGGAGCCCGCACTGGACGGGGGAGGACCACCTGCCAACCGTGCCGATCAGCGGCCCGACCTTTCACGGTTCCGGCACCGGTGTGGTCTACTGCACGTCGCCCCAGTTCCCGCCGGAGTACCGCGGCGTGTTTTTTATGAACGACTGGCTCAAGCGCCAGACGGTCGTGTATCGCCCGGAGTGGGCCGGGGCAATGATGCGCAACATGGCTGAGCCGGAGGTGTTCGCTGCCGCGCCCGAGGGACGCGCGATGGGTTCCAGCAGCGGCGTGCTCTACGACGTCGTCGACATGAAGATGGGCCCGAACGGTGCGCTATGGGTGACCAGTTGGGGGCACGGCTACGGCGCGACGGTGGAGGACGGCGAACAGATCGACAAAGGCCGTGTGTACCGCATCAGCTATGGGGATCACCCGCCCTACCACGCCGAGCAGCACCGCAGCGACCCCCTCGAGCGCTGGTCGGTATCACAGCTGATCGCCGACCTTCGTCACGATGCACTGCCCGTGTGGCGGATCGACACAGCCGACGAACTCGTGCGGCGCGGCGAGGCAATGAAGCAGCCGCTGATTGAGGCCCTGCATCGCGAGGATCCGCCGGCGGGGGCGACGACGTGGATCGCCTGGACGCTGGGGCGGCTGGATGCGGAGGATCAGGAGATCGACGCACTGTTCAGCGAGCGCGCTGCGCGTGGTGCGCTGCCCGAGCGGGTGCAGGCGCTGCGGATCCTTGGCGACCGCGCCCGGCGAAGCGGGGCGCTGCCCGACGTGGTGGTCGAGTCGCTGACTGACGACGAGCCACGCGTGCGGTTTGCCGCCGTCCAGGCGATCCACGAGTCGCACGAGGCGGCTGTCCTCGATGAGGTGTGGGAACTGGTCGACACGGAACAGGACCGCGCCGTGTTCTACGCCGCCTGGCGGGCGCTGGGAGATTTGGCCGATGAAGTATCGCTCCGCCAGAGGTTGAGCGATGAACGCGGCGGTGTGCGTCGGGCGACCTTGCTGGCGCTGCTCGAGCAGAGCTCGCTTACCGGTGATGCCGTTGCCGAGTTCCGCCTGGACACGGATGAAGCCGTGGCCCAGTTGGCATCGTCCTATCTCGAAAAAGTCGGCACGTCCGATGAGCCGGTACTCTCGATCGAGCCTGGCGAGGCCGATTTCAGCGCTTCCGTACAAGTGCGGATCATCAGCCATGTGGACGGATTGCAGGTGCGTTACACCACCGATGGGACTAATCCGACGGACACGACAGGCGAGCGTTACAGCGAGCCGCTGGTAATCGCAGAAGACACGACGGTACGGGTGGCTCTGTTTCGCGACCGTGTTCGCGTCGGGCCCATCATTGAGCAGAGCTTTCGCAGGACAAAAGGCGCATCGGCAAACGACGCTACGGCCGGTGATCCGGGACACGTGCGGATCGCGTCGATCCGGACTGAAAGTGGAAGCCACTACCGCGCCGCGCGGGCGGGGCTGCGCGTCGGTAAGCGGGTCTACACGAACCGCCCGTACACGTGGACGGACGTGCCGGACGAGCTGACTGCCGCAACGACTATTCAGACCGCCAACGACGACGCCGACGTCGGCTCACGTGGCGAGCGGTTTCTCACATTCGAGCTTGCCGAGGAAGCCGACGTTTACATCGCCCACGACCGCCGGATTAACGCCAAGCCCGACTGGCTCAGCGGATTTGAGAAAACCGAGCATGTTGCCCGCTCGGACGACACCGCTTACGACCTGTACCGCAAGCGATTCGACGCGGGCAAGGTTGTGTTGGGCGGCAACACCACGGACGGCCAGGTGAGCGGGCGCTCGCAGTACGCGGTGGCGGTGGTGCCCGCTCCGATCACGCTGACGCCCCGTGAAACTCAGACAACGGTTGACGAGGTGGTTGAGGCCGTTCCGGAGGGCAGGATCGGGCGCGGCCGGCGGCTGTTTTTCGGTGCAGCGGGATGCGCAAGCTGCCATCGCGTTGGCACGCACGGCGAAAGCTTTGCGCCGGACCTGTCGGATCTCGATACACGCGGCGACGCACGTGCCATCGCCGAGGCGATCCTCGACCCCGGCGCGACTATCACCGAAGGCTATCAGGGGCTCACCGTTACCACCGAGGGCGGGGAGTCGTACTTCGGCTTCATCCGGCAGGAGAGCGGCCTGACGCTCGATATCGTGCAGGCCAACGGCGAGCCGGTGTCGATCCGCAAGGCGGAGATCGCATCACGCCAGCGAGTCGATGGGTCGGTGATGCCCGCCTTCCAGCACACGCTCGGCCCGCAGGATGTCGCGGACCTGATCGCCTACCTGACTGCATCGTCCGAAGCAGAATCAGGCGACGACGATGCGGCAGGTGAAGACACTGAATCGTCCGCCGGGCCATCCGCTGCGCCCGACGAAATGAGCGATGCAGTTTACCCGGCGGCGGACACGACATGGGGCAACGCCGACGCTGGGTTTCAGCTCCTCATTCAGAAAGAAGCGCTGGAGATCCGTCTCGACGGTCGGCCGATTGCCTCCTACGTCTTTCAGGACGAAAAAACGCTTCGGCCGTACTTCGTACACGTCACAACCCCGCGGGGCATCCAGGTGACCCGCAACCATCCCCCCATCCCCGGCGAGGATCCGACGGACCACGCGACGATGCACCCGGGTCTGTGGCTCGCGTTTGCCGACCTCAACGGCATCAGCTTCTGGCATAATGAAGAGGGACGCGTTGTTCACGACGCCTTTGTCGGTGAGCCGACCGCCGACGAGGACGCCGCTACGTTTGCTACGCGCAATCGCTACGTCGCCAACGACGGCACGACAATCTGCAGCCAGCGCACCCATTACACGATCACAAAGGACCCGGCGGGCTACCGGATTGAGATCGATGCCACGTTTCAATCGAATAAACCGTTCTACTTCGGCGTTAAGGAGGAAATGGGACTAGGTATGCGCGTTGCATCCGGAATTCGCGTGGCCGACGGCACCGGGACGATTCGCAGTGCTTCCGGCGGCCGCGACGAGGAGGGCACATGGGGCAAGGTGGACCGCTGGTGGGACTACGCCGGCGAGATCGACGGCAGGTCGGTGGGTGTGATGATCCTGTCTGCGCCGGAAAATCCGAACGTGTGGTCACATAGCCGGGACTACGGCGTGCTGGTAGCGAATCCCTTTCCGGTCGACATCGAGGAGAACCGAGGGACCAGGACGACGGTCAGTCCCGGTGAGGCTTTTCGCCTGCGCTTTGGCATCCTGATTCACGACGCCGAGCCCGGCAGTCCGCTCGACCGAAAGGAGGCCTACCACCGATACTTGCGGTCCTTGGACAAAGACAGCGTAGAATGACATCAACAGGAAAAGGGCCAGTTCACGTTTTCTTGATTTTGAGAATGACTGAGGTGAAATTCTACAAGTAGCTCAAGGGTAAAACGGCGCGGCAGGTGAGGGTTCAATTTGCGAGGGCAGTTTACCACATCCTGAATCGTGGAAACCGTAGTTGGGCCTTCGAGAGCGAGGGAGCGGGCGGTTAGAAATTCCTCAGGAGGAAAAGGTGTAAAGATACGCAAGGGTATTTCTGAAATGAGCGACTAAGAACCCGGCACCCACAGTTGTTACGCCCCCCATTTCAAAAACTCGAGACCCTCGTTTCGATGGGTGGCCTGTTTCGCCGCCTGTTTCGCCCCGCTTCTCTTTTCTGGCAAGATACCTTCGAGAAAACGATCCAATCCCGAATGCATGGCGGGGAAAGCGGCTGAACATGGATACTCCCGATAACCTAAGCAGCTTGATGCAACAAAGTTCGTGAGAGGCTTTCATATGCTCCGAAAGCAGGTAGGGTGTAATAAAGGAATTAATCCGGTACAGCGAGGTGAAGCTATGATGCGTGCTATTGTGATCGATAATTTTGGCGGACCCGATGTCCTGAAACGCCGGGAAGTGGAGCGTCCGGAGCCCGGTCCTGGAAAAGTCCTCGTTCGAGTGATTGTGTCAGGCACCAATCCTGTCGACACAAAGCTTCGGCAGGACGCTTCATGGGCAAGGTTGACCCCTCCGCTGATCCTCGGATACGACATCTCCGGCGTGATTGAAGAGGTGGGTCCAGGCGTGGAGGATTTGGCGGAGGGAGACGAGGTCTATTATACGCCCGAGATCTTCGGCAATTCGCACGGAAGCTATGCGGAATATAACGTCGTGCCGGCCGCGATTGTGGCCAGGAAACCTCAGAATCTTTCTCACGAGGAAGCGGCAGCGATACCGCTTGCGGGCGGAACGGCGTGGGAAGCGCTCGTTCGGCGCCTCGAACTGCGCATCGGAGAGACAATTCTTGTCCACGGGGGAGCGGGAGGTGTCGGTTCGTTTGCCGTGCAACTGGCAAAATCGATGGGCGCGTACGTGTTCGCCACGGCCAGTGCCGCAAACCTCGACTTTTTGGGCGAGCTCGGCGCAGATCACCCGATAGCCTATGATAGCGAGGATTTCGTTGCCGTAGTCGAAGGAGAGACCGGAGGCGGCGTTGACGCCGTATTTGACACCGCCGGCCACGACAACGTGGGCCGGTCCCTCAATTGCACGCGAGCTTACTACCATTGTACGGACATCATGACTTGCTGCCACTATATCGACATCATGAGGGTTCGTGCCGGTCCCCAGCGCCGACCAACCGCTGTTGTCTGTAGCGCCAATGGTCCATTTTGCGATATAATTAGCTGCCACGTCTCCCGCTGTCGTAAAGTAGCCCCCTACATACAGGCTACCATCCAGTACTGCCAGAGCAAACGCCCAACTATTGTGATCATTGGGGCCATTCAAGCCATCCCCCAGCGCTGACCAGCAGCTGTTGTCCTTGCCGCCGATTTCCCATTTCGCGATTCCATTCGCCGGAACGCCGCCCGCCATTGAGAATCCTCCACCAACAGGTGAGAAAAGAGGACATCCATATTTCTGGAGGGATGGAGAAACAGGACACCCATTAAAATCATTCAGATGAGCCCTGGGCCAATCCATTGCGCGACA
>JBBDRQ010000041.1:0-1134 GCA_040905365.1 Actinomycetota bacterium | reverse complement strand
CTTAATCCTGTAAATCCTGAAAAATCCTGTTAATCCTGTCCATTTCATTTTGTTATAGCTTGGTCTCAAGTTCCAAGTGCAACGTTAAGGGATTGTAATTGAGCAGCCCAAGCCTCGTTAGGGGTCATCCAATTGAGAGTCTTGCGAGGGCGATTGTTCAGGCGCTCGGCAACGGCATTGAGTTCGCGCTGAGAGAGTCGATCCAGCGCGGCGCTTCGGGGCAGGTATTGGCGCAGCAAGCCGTTGGTATTTTCGTTCGAGCCGCGCTGCCAAGGGCTGTGCGGGTCGGCGAAATAGGTATGCAGGCGAAGCTTTTGGCGCAGCAGCTCATGCCGTGCCATTTCGCGCCCCTGATCGTAAGTCAGGGATTTGCGCAGAGCCCTCGGCAACGGGCCGAGCTTGCGGGCAAAGCCGGCACAGACGCTGCGAGAGTCCAGCGCCGGGATGCGGGCGAGCAACACCAGGCGGGTGGTGCGTTCGACGAGGGTCCCCACGGCCGAGCGGTTGGCGCGACCTTTGAGCAAATCGCCCTCCCAGTGCCCGGGAACAAGCCGGGCGTTGACCTCGGGGGGGCGCCGCGCGATGGGGGTGCGATGGGGGATTTGGCCGCGCCGATCGGTGCCGCGACGGCGGGGCCGACGCACCTTACGGTGCTGGCGCAGGCAGGCGAGGAAGGTTCGACGCAACTCGCCGCGCGGGATGATGTAGATCGCGGCGTAGATGGTTTCGTGCGAGACGCGCTTGCTCATGTCCTCAGGATAATCGCGGCGCAGACGAGCGGCAATTTGCTCGGGCGACCAGCCGGCGAACAAGGCGCGCTGGACGTAGCGGGCCAGCCACGGATGCTGCAGTTTTCGCCTACGCCGTGGGCAGCGGGCCAGGCGCTGCGCGCGACGGTGGGCCGTGGCGGCTCGATACGCGCCCGGGTTGGGAGCGTGGCGATGAAGTTCACGACTGACGGTCGAGACGCTTCGCTCAAGTTGCTGGGCAATGGCCCGACGACTAAAACCCAAGGCGATACCGCGGCTGATCTCCTCGCGGTCCGCTGCGCTCAAGTGCATGTAACATTGACCCATGGCAACACTCCTGTCACTGTTTGACTTATAAGTGTTGCACTTAATGCTTGAGACCAAG
>JBBDRQ010000040.1:0-6751 GCA_040905365.1 Actinomycetota bacterium | reverse complement strand
AGTCGATACTGACCCTGGATCGGCGGCATTTGGAGATACTGACGCCTTTGTCGGGAGGCCGCTTCCGGCTCATCCCGAAATGATCGTACGGCCTATGACCTCGTCTAGCCGATAGCAGCTTCCGGGTAGGTCCCGAGAGTCGCTGAGGACAATCACGCTTCAGGATGGGCTAGAGCTCGAACACCCGCAAGCTGGTGCACGAGGCCAGCCGGTCGAAGTCGTGGTCCGCATGCAGGATCGGCACGTCCTCCCGGATGCAGGGTGCGGCGATCAGGCAGTCCAGGGTCTTGCGGATGGTGATCCCGGATGCTCTGGCCTGCCTGTATAGGGAGGCAGCCAGCCGAAAGTCGTCCAGGGATTCAAGTCGCACAACCGGGAAGGCCCGCAGGTGGTAGTCGAGCTGCTCTGCCTGCCCGGCGTCTCTTACGCCCTGCAATATCTCGGTGTAGATCACATCGGTAAGAGCCAGGGGGGCTCCGTCGTGCAGCAGCGCGGCAACCTGTGCAACCTGCGCTGTGTCGTTTTCGTTGAGGAAGTCGATCCACACGCTGGTGTCGACGACGATCACCGGCGGCCTGCTCTGCTCTGTTCGAGATCCCCTTCCCAGCGCACCCTGCCGCGCAGATCCAGGATGCGCAGGCGTTCGTAGCGGGCGACCAGCTCCCGAAGCGCCAGGTCCACCGCCGCCTTCTTGGTTGGCGCGCCGGTCAGCTCCTGGACCCGGCGCAGCACCTCGTCGTCTATATCGATGTTGGTCCTCATACACATTAGAATACACCTTGGCCTGTCTTTTGATACATCCGACGAACCGGTGGGACCGGGGCCGCGTCGCATGTTCGGCATAGCGGCCACGCTCCGGCCCTTATTAGGTGGCCGGCACCGGGCGGGACCACTCGACCCGGCGGGTGGCGAACATGATTCCTCCCAGGATCGCGAACAGTCCGATCGAACCCATCAGCAGGGCGTAGTCCTCGTTGCTGAGCAAGATGTACAGGTAGCCGTACAGCCCGGCCACCGCGCCCGCCACCGTGGCGGTCCGACGCAGCCGGTGGAAGATCACCCAGGCGTAGCCGGCCACCATCCCCACGACGGCCAGGCTCGCCAGCCCGTAAGCGGCGGCGAAGCCCAGGTGCTCGGCCAGCGAGAGCTCCAGCAGGTAAAACAGGCACAGGGCCGCCCCCAGCAGCAGGTACTGGATGGGGTGCACCCGTACCTGGCCCAGGATCTCGATCAGCCACACCAGGGCGAAGGTGAGTAGGATGAACAGCCCCGCGTACTTCAGGCTGCGCTTGGCCATGGCGTAGGCGTCGACCGGCTCCACCAGCTCGGTCCCGAGCAGCGACTGAGCGATGGCCGAGCCGGGCGCGGACTGATCGGTCCAAGACTGGGGGAAGTTGCGGCCGAGGAACGGTACCTCCCAGCGGGCCTCGAAGCCGTCGGCGCCGACTGTGCGCTCCGTGGGCAACCAGTTGCCCTGGAAGCTGGGGTGGGGCGAGTCGGATACCAACTGCACAACGGTGGTCTCGGCCACCGGGGCCAGGTGGAGCGCCACGCTGCCGTTTAGCTGCAATGGGAAGGAGAAGGAGTGCTCGCCGGCCGCCGGGTCGACCACCACCGGGGCGTGGATGCCCGACTCCAGGCCCGGCATGCCGGCAGTGCCCGGCAGGAAGGAGCCCCGGGCACCGGCGAAGTCGATCTCGGTTTGCTGCTGCACCGCTCGGACGTCGGAGATCGCCACCACCAGGCTGGCCCGGCTCCAGTCCGCCAAAGCCGGATCGGCGCCGAGCGCCGCCGGGTCCAGGGGGCCGAAGTCGCCGTCCACCCGCAGATCGAGCCGGTAGACGGGGACCGCGAAGATGCCTCGGCTGCGGACCTCGGATTTTAGCGTCCCCTCGACGTTTAGCCGGCGTGGAAGAAAGACCAGGTGCCCGGGCCGCACGGACGCCGGCTGGTCGCCGGCCCCGGCCCCCTCCACGCTCCGGTCGTAGGGTACGACCAGAGCCGGGCCCACCAGCACCTGGCGTCCTCCCCACTTGGAGGCCACCTCCTCGGCCGCTGCGGCGGCCCGTTCCTGCCGTTCGCTGACCAGCGACCCGATCCGGGCGATGGGGATCAGCAGCAGCAGGGCGAGCACACCGATGCCCATCAGCCGCAGCATGCGGGAGCTGCGTAACCGGTCTGCCCAACCAGGCTCGGTTTCCAATTGCATGTGGTCTCCCTTCGCGAATGTTGTCTAAAGACAACGTAGGGAGCGCAAGCGCAGGATTCGCGAGCGGTAGGCCAAGAAGTTGTGCTTTTCGGCCGGGCGGTTCGTCAGGGTGCCGACGGCCCCCGGGCGGTCGAGTACGAACCTTGCGCCCGATCCAGGCCGTATTGTGTATCCGTGAGCTCGAGTCCGGCCCCCGTCTACCAGCTGCGCGTAACCCTGCGCGAGATCGAGCCGCCCATCTGGAGGCGCTTGCAGGTGCCGGGCACCAGCACGCTGGCGGAGCTGCACCGGGTATTGCAGGCCGCATTCGGGTGGTGGGATTACCACCTCCACGAGTTCGAGATCGCCGGGAACCGGTACGGCACCGACGATGGCGAAGGATGGATGGATCCTCTGCCGCTGGATGAGCGGCGGGTGGCCCTGGGCGAGCTGGTGAGGGAGGGCGACGCCTTCCTGTACCTCTACGACTTCGGCGACGACTGGGAGCACGAGATCGAGGTCGAAAAGGCACTGGCGCCCGACCCGGCGCAGGACTATCCCGTGTGTCTCGACGGAGCCCGGGCCCGGCCCCCGGAAGATTGCGGGGGACCCGGCGGCTACGAAAGGTTTCTGGAGGCAATCGGCGATCCGTCCAATGAGGAGCACGAATCGATGCTCGAATGGGCCGCAGGGTCATTCGATCCGCAGTACTTCGATCCGGTGGATGTATCGCTCAATTGGCGCTTCGGCCCGGTTTTTACGGCCTCGGCGCCGCCGGACGATCCCGTGCTGCAGGCACCGCTGGAGCAGATGCGCGCCGACGATCCAGCGGCGGCCAAGGTGGCTGCCGCCGCCCTGGGTGCGGCCACCGAGGGCCGCGGCGTGGATGCGATATCCCAGCACAGCCTGCAGCGCTTCTTGTGGGACGAGCTGCCCCGCCAGTGGACCCCGGATCTCCAGGACCAGCGCTATGTGGTCGAGTCTTTGGCAACCCTGCTCGAGCTGCTGGAGATGCGCAGGTACGCCGAGCTATGCCGGTCTGAGGCAACCGCGGAGGTCCTGCGCGCCTACGGGCGAGGTGAGGGATACGGGGTGGCCGCGTGCGCCGATGCGGAGCAGGCCTCGGGGATTCGCCCGCCCGATCTGCCCGAGCTCGTCTGGGGCATGTTCCCCGGCGAGAGGGAAGCGGTCGCCTACGCCCGGCTGTCGCAGATGCTGGAGCTGGCGGTGGCATCCGGCGACCTCGAGCCCGGGGCCCGGTCCTGGAAGCGACGCCAGCGCGAGCTGGTGGAGGCTCGTTTGGACATGCCGCAGACCGAGCTCGGCGGCACCACTTTGCGCCAGGCGATTCAAGCCGAGCGCCTTCAGCATTGGGTCAATGCCCGCGGCAGGGCCGGCAGGCAGATCCTGACCGGGGTGCTCGACCGGTTGCAGGACCCTGCGCCGCCGCCCTCCGGGGAGGAGTTGTTCCCCCGGCTACGGTGGCTCCTCGAACAGCTGGCCGAGGGCATTCCGCTGACCCAGTCCGGCAACCTGGGCCAGAAGTTCGTGCAGGGCGCGGCTCCCCGGTTCGGCTGGATCATGCGGGGCCTGCCCCGCGGCGAGGACGAGCTGTTCGATCTGCGTCTGACTCGGGAGTTTGCCCAGCGGGCCCGGCTGGCCCGGCGACAGGGCCGCAAGATGGTCGCAACCAAGCGCGGCCGGCAGGTGCTGCAGGACCCGGATGCCCTGTGGCGCACGGTCGCCTCATACCTGCTGCCCAGCCAGGTTTTCGACGCCTTCACGGGCGAGCTGGCCCTGGCCCTGCTACTGGAAGCAGAAGAGATGACCAGGGACGACCTAACCGCCCGGATCAAGCAGGCGGCGGCAGAGAGAGGATTCCGCAAACCGGCCACCGGTGCACCTCCCGACGACTGGGATGTCAGCTGGGCCCTGAACGAGACCCTCCGGCTGGGCGCAGTGCTGGACCTGCTGGCCGTGGGCAGGGATTGGGCCGATCGCTCCTATCGCCTCAACGACGCCGGCCGGGCAACGGCGGCCAAGGCGCTGCAGCTGCGGGCGCAGGTTCCGCGCACGACACCCTACGGTTAGTGCCGTGACCACCAACCTTCGGGGCGTTTGGAGGCGTGAGCTGCCCCCTGGCTGCGTTCTCCCTCGCACCGTTAGGGCAAAGCTAGCGGCGCTCGGTGCGGCCTTGCCAGGAAACACCTCACGCGCCCCAAACCTCGCAAACGTTAGTGGTCACGGCACTAGGTCGGCCAGGGTTGATGTCCCGATCGACCAAGAGACGCCTGCCACCTGGACGGCGATCCCCGGTGGACGCGAAAGCCGGTGTCGCGCTACCTCAAGGCAAAAGCTCGAAAGTGGAGGTGTGAGTAGGTCGGATAACGGAGAAGTGGCGCCGATCCAGCGTTGCCACCTCCCGGATCCCTAATCGCTCGCCGGTCGTTACGACGGACGCGTCGACGGTGCCCAGTGGAAGATCTCGATACTCCCAAACCAGATCTGCTATACGTAACCAGTCCGACGGCGCAACCGGGTCCGTCGTGAAGGCCCCGGACGCGAGGTCACCGAGGAACCGGACTTCGGCCTCGGGCCCGAGGCGGGTCTCGATCAGGTACGCAACCTCTGTGACTACTAGGGTCGGAACTACCAAAGGCCCCTGGTAGTTCGCCAGCAGATCCAAGCACGCCTGGTGGTGACGGTCATCCTCATCAACGTAGGCGTATAGGGGCCCGGAATCAACCAGGAGCGCTATCGGCCTGCCTCGCTTCGCAGGATCTCCTCGACGCGTTCGGAGGTGGTCTGTTGACCGCTTCGACCCGCCTTGGCGGCCATCAGTCGGCGCCCCTTCCCTCCGAGGTGCGCCTCGATCGCCTCCCGGGTCAGATCGGAGACAGTGGTTCGACGCCGCGCCGCCTCATGGCGTAGGCGCGCATCGAGATCATCCGGGAGCTTCACCGTTGTTCGCTTCATGGTATGTCAGCATACCTTTGTTACATGCTTGTGATTAGCGGAGCTGCTTGATCGGTGCGCGAACCCTAGCCAGGGGGGATGTTCTTCTCAGCGGCACGTTCGTACCAAAGGCCGAAGCGCAGAGTGGCGGCGGCGCCCAATGGGGCCGGGTACAACGCTCCAGTTCCGCCGAGCCCTCTCATCAAAGGGGTGATTTTTCTTGGATGCCGGTTGTTGCGTAGGGTGCGTAGGGTAGGTATGCAAAGCGTTGAAGGGAGTCGTTCAGGTTTGATGGCCGGGTCAAGAGTTCACGTCAGCGTGCGGCGGGCGGCCGCGGCTTTGGCGATGCTCTTTGCTCTGCAGGCATGCGGAGAGGATCCCACCCTCGCCCCGAGCCCGGGCGCCATCGACCAAGAGTCGCCCTCGCCCAGCCCCGCCGGCACCGCCCTGGGGCAGGACTGCTTTTCTCCCCGGGACGGCTACCGGGTCGAGTATCCCGAGGGTTGGCACGTCAACGATCCCGAGGGCGCCAACCCCTGCGCCTGGTTTCACCCGGAGCCCTTCACTCTGCCGGTGGCAACCGAGGTGACCGGCATCGCCATCCGTATTTCCTTGGCGGAGCAAGCCTATGAACAGATAAGCGAATCGATCACCACCGGCCCGCACGTCGGGGAAGTGCTTTCCAGCGAGGAGCTAAGCCTGCAAGGCGACCGGCAGGCGTTGCGAGCGGAGACAGTGGAGTCCGGGGAGGGGCTTCTCGACAGAGGAGTCCGCCAGACGATTTATGCGATCGAGTGGGATCAGGGCACTCTGACGGCCTCCACCACCGACGTTGCCGCCGGCGATTACGCCGCCAATGTCGAGGTGCTGGATCAGATGGTGCAGACGCTGCAGCCCTACGAGTCCGAAGCCACCTGTTCGGCAGCGGCGCTGGATCCCGACCTACCGGAGCAGGAGGGCTTACCGGAGGCCGTAGCCGCGATGCGCGCCGACATTGCCGAGGCGGCGGTGGCCTGCGACTACGAGCGTTTGGGGCAGCTCGCCCAGCAGGGCGATGCACAGTTCACCTACTCCTTTGGCAACGGGGGAGACCCCGCGGAATACTGGCGCAATCAGGAAACCGACGAGCGCACGCCGGGCCCGATGCGCTACCTGGCGGCCCTGCTAAAGCGCCCGTATGAAACCCGCGAGGAACAGGGGGAGGTCAACTACGTGTGGCCTGCGGCGTTTGCCTACGATTCCTGGGATGCGGTTCCCGAAGAGCAAAAAGAAGCGCTCGAGCCTCTGTACAGCGAGATGAACTTCAGGGACTTCGAGCGCTTCGGAGGCTACACCGGCTACCGGATAGGTATCGACGAGAACGGGAACTGGCTGTTCTTCGTCGCGGGCGACTAAGAGCCCGGGATCACCGCTCACCTCGCCGGGCACAAGCAGCAGGGGACTCCACCCCAGGGTGTCGGTGTAGTAGCGGGTCGCTGCATCGAGGTCTTCGACCCGCAGGGTTATGAAACTGACCTTTGGATCCACGGCGTCAGTTTATTAGCAGGCATAGAGCCAGGATCGTTCGTGAGGAAAAGCGCAAGGTGTCATGGCCGTTTCTTACCATGT
>JBBDRQ010000039.1:0-6821 GCA_040905365.1 Actinomycetota bacterium | reverse complement strand
CTAGTGCCGTGACCACTAACGTTTGCGAGGTTTGGAGCGCGTGAGGTGTTTCCTGGCAAGGCCGCACTGAGCGCCGCTAGCTTCGCCCTAGGCAGCACCGCCAGACTCACCAGGGCCAGGGTACAGATCGTCAAGACGATTCCCAACGTCGTGTACCGGCTGGACCCCGCCTGGTGCACCCCCAGATTCAACCTGCCGAGCATCGTCGCCACCGCTGCTCCCGCGGCGTAGGCACCGAGCGCAAGCCAGGGCAGCGCATCCATCCGCTGATCGCGCTTGAACAACAGCAGGTAGGCAGCGGCTACCGCAAAGATCACCGTCAGGGCCACTCCCGCCCCGACTTGGGGTTCTGCGTTCAACAAAGGGCGGCCCAGCAAGTACATTACGTAGCCGACGGCGGTGCCGGGTTCCTCGATCAGCTGGTCGACCCCGGCGCGCATATACTCCATGCCGGCTACCGTGCGGTAGTTCCTCAGATACACAAAAGTGGCCACGGCTGCGGCCGACAGCCACGGAATGAGATACATCCTGAAGCTTTTGCGTACGAAAAGTAGCGGTACGCACACCACCCAGATCATCGATCCGCTCAACAACGAGTACTGGCCGACGAACGCCGCCGCTGCCGCCAGACCAATCGCGGGCCACGCCGGGCGATCCCGCGGCCACAGAGTCAGAACACCGACCGCCGCAAACAGGCAAAACAGGGGAAGAAACCAGCTTATCTGCCATCCCCAGAACCAGTTCTCCCACTGCACAAAAGAAGACAGCAGGGCCGAAGCCACAACAACCGGTACGGCCACCCACCTGCGCAGAAATCCAAGGGTACGCACGAGCAGCACAAAGGTGATGCCGAAGATGGCCATCCCCAACAGTAGATTCACGGCCATCTCGGCCTTGACGTTCCAGTCGGTGAGTACCGCCAAACCCATCATGATCAGGCGAGGAAAGAACATCCTCTGTTCGTTGTGTTGCTTGAAGAAATCCCGGATCCCCAACTCGTCTGCCCGCAACTCCTGCACGAGAAGGACGAACTCCCACTGATCCGAGAAGGGCAGGTTCACCCCGTAGCGCCGGACCTGGAAGGCAAGAACGATCCATGGGACCAAGGCACCGGCAGCAACGACAGCCCACCACCACCAATTCTTTTTGGCGGGGGTCTCGCCGGAGTTCACTCGCGTCTGGGCCTTTCTAGCGTCTGAGCCGGGTAACAGCAGTGCGACAATTGAATATGAGTTCCAACTTAGACGAAGAGACCCCCGGTCAAACGCCCCCCCAGCCGGCGGCGTCCCTTGTTGTGATCATGGGCGCCGGACCCGCCGGACTTACCGCAGCCTGGGAACTGGCCCACAACGGAGTGGAAGTCGAGGTGCTGGAGGCCGACCCCGAGAAGGTGGGGGGCATCGCCCGCACCGCCTCCTACAAGGGATTTCGATTCGACATCGGCGGCCACCGCTTTTTCACCAAGGCCGAAGAGGTGACCCGGCTGTGGCACGAAATACTGGAACCCGAGGCATGGCTGAAGGTGGAGAGGCTGAGCCGCATCTACTACCGCAACAAGTTCTTCGCCTATCCGCTCAAGCCCATGGACGCCCTCACCAAGCTGGGCGTGTGGCAGACCGCACTGTCCATGCTCAGCTACGGAAAGGCCAAGCTGTTGCCGATCAAGCCGGAGCGATCACTCGAAGACTGGGTTACCAACCGGTTCGGCAAGAAGCTCTACCGCATGTTCTTCAAGACCTACACCGAGAAGGTCTGGGGAATTCCATGCGACAAGATCTCGGCCGACTGGGCCGCGCAGCGGATCAAGGGACTGTCCCTGGTCGGCGCGATTCGCAACGCCTTCGCACGCAAACCGACCGGTGCCGACGGGGAAGTCGTCAAGACCCTTATCGAGCAGTTCGAGTACCCCAAACTGGGTCCCGGAATGATGTGGGAGAGGGCCGTCGAAAAGCTCACCGCTCGGGGCATCCCGATCCACATGGGCTCACCGGTCACCGCGCTCAACCGCGACCCCGGCGGACTGACGTCAATCTCTACCACCTCCGGCAACGGAACCAGG
Source organism: Actinomycetota bacterium (assembly GCA_040905365.1). Classification (GTDB taxonomy): domain Bacteria; phylum Actinomycetota; class CADDZG01; order JAHWKV01; family JAHWKV01; genus JAHWKV01. Next base: position 4,762 of record JBBDRQ010000039.1, on the reverse strand, counting down.
TTGATCGGCGGAAGCCATTTCATCTCGTCGCTGCCGATCCGGGAGCTGGTGGGCATGCTCAACCCTCCCGCCACCCCCGAGGTCATCGAAGCAGCCGAGGCCCTGTCTTACCGCGACTTCCTAACCGTCGTGCTGGTGGTCGACCAGCCCGACCTGTTCCCCGACAACTGGATCTACATTCACGAACCTGAGGTAAGACTGGGGCGCGTCCAGAATTTCAAAAACTGGAGCCCCCACATGGTGCCGGACCCATCCAAGACCGCATTGGGCCTGGAGTACTTCTGCACTGAAGGCGACGACCTGTGGGAGATGGCCGACGACGATCTGCTGGCGCTAGGCAGGAAGGAGGTCGACGAGCTCGGGCTGGCCAGGCGCGCAGACATCGAGGATGGGACCGTGGTGCGGATGAAAAAGGCCTACCCCGTCTACGACGAGCACTACGAGCAAAACGTGGCGGTGGTACGAGACTTTTTAACCGAGCATGTTCCCAACCTGCAGCTGGTGGGCCGCAACGGCATGCACAAATACAACAACCAGGACCACTCCATGATGACGGCGCTGCTGGCTGCCCGTAACCTGCTGGGGGAGACCTGGGACCCGTGGAAGGTCAACACCGACGCCGAGTACCACGAACAGGCCGGCCCGGACCACGACACGGCCGGGCGGGCGGTGCCCGAGCAGATCAACTAACGGCGCGCCTTTGGCGGGCGTCCCGTCCCTGCCTGAGGTAGAACTCGGCCCAGGCCACCAGCATCCGCGCCAACAGCGCCGGGACTACCACCGGCACCAGGACCTTCATCGGTCCCTTCAGGCGCAACGTCGCGTAGCGGATCAAACTGAAGTGATGGTGGCGGATCATCTTGTAAGGCGCCCTTCGGCTGGACCCCGCGACATGATGCAGCATCTGGGCCCCCGGATAGTAGACGACCTTCCAGCCCCGCAGCTTCATGCGCGCACACAGGTCAAGGTCCTCGACGTACATGAAAAAGCCCTCGTCGAAGCCGTCGACCTGAAGAAACGCCTCCCGGCGGACAAACATAGCCGCCCCGGAGACCCAATCCACCTCTTGCTCCCGGTCGCGGTTGATATCCAGCAGCTTGTAGGCGCGCGTAAACGGATTGTTCTCCGAGAAGATCCCAAACAAGGCGTGGCCTACCGCCACGGTCAGTCCGGGCACGACCCGGCAGGAGGGGTAGACGCTCCCATCGGGATTCACCAGGCGAGGACCCAGCACTCCGATGTGGGCACGCCGGGCAAGCGCGTGCACCATATCGGTCAGGCTGCCGGGCTCGGGCACGATGTCCGGATTGAGCAAGCATACAAACGGCGCGGTGGTTGCCCCCACGCCCCGGTTACACGCCGCTCCGTAGCCGACGTTGACCCGGCTACGCATGACCCGGATGCGATCATCGACGTCCTCCGCACCATCGGCGCTACCATCGGTCGAGGCGTTGTCGAAAACCACAACGTCCAAGTTGAGCCCTTTCCCGGCCGCGTCTATATGCTCCAGGCACACGCGCAGATGGTCGCCCGAGTCGAAGTTGACGATGACGACATCGAGGTCCAAAGCGGTGGCGGGACGGCCGGTGGACGCCTTGCGATAAGGGGAATCGGCGCTGGGCACCGATGCAGTATATAGAGCAGCGGGGGAGGAAATCTTTGGCCATAGGCGGCTCAAGGGGCACCATTTCGGTAGTCGTGCTCAATTTCAACGGAGGTCGCATGGTTCTCGACTGCCTGGAATCGGTGGCCGGGCAAGCGCCTCCCGCGGACGAGATCGTCTGCGTAGACAACGCCTCGTCGGACGGGTCCGCGGACTTGGTCGCCGCCGAGTTCCCGGACGTCAAGCTGATCCGCCTCGACGACAACTGCGGTTTTGCGGGCGGAATGAACCGCGGTATTGGGGCAACCTCCGGCGAGCTCGTCGCTCTGCTCAACCTGGACGTGACGCTCCAGCCCGACTACCTGGCCAACTGCGCGCAGGCCCTCGACGCCTCGCCCGAACTCGGAGGAGTAACCGGCAAACTGCTTCGTCCGGCCGGAGATGGACCGCCCACCCTCGACACCACCGGACACCTGGTCTACCGCAACCGGCGGGCGGTGGACCGGGGGGAACGGGAGCCCGATACCGGCCAGTACGACGACCAGAGGGAGCTGTTCAGCATTTGCGGCGCGGCTCCCTGTTACCGCCGGCCGATGCTCGACGATGTCGCGGTGGACGGCGAGGTTTTCGACGAGGACTTTTTTGCCTACTTCGAGGACTTCGACCTCAGCTGGAGGGCCCAGCTAAGGGGCTGGCACTTCGCTTACGTTCCCGAAGCCGTGGGCTATCACCACAGGGGAGGCTCGGGCGGCAAGGCGTCTACCCGCATCCTTGCCTGCAATCACCGGAACCGTCTGCTGGTCATGCTCCGCAACGACCACCCCGCCAGCTTCCTCAGGCACTTGGGGGGCATCGCCTATACGGAGCTGCGGGCCACCTTGCACATGCTGCGCCTGCGGCCGGCGGCGCTGGCGCTGGCGTGGGTCGAGTTCGTTTGCCTGATCCCCCGCCAGCGGGCCAAGCGCAGAACGATTCAACGCCGCAGAACCGTCGACTGGCAGTCGCTGGAGCCGTTGATGCTCGCGTACGACTACAGCTTGTCGACGATGCTGGCCAGAGCCCGGCGGCGAGCCCAGCTCCGATGAAGGTTGCCGTTCACGCCGACCCGGCGGTTCACGCCGTCCCCGGGGGCGTCGGCGTCTATGTACGCCGGCTGCTGGAGCAGCTGGTCGCATCCGACCCGGACACCTACAAAATGATCGTATCCAAGTTCGCCGAGGCTCCCCCCGCCTGGGATCCCGACCGCCTGATCCGGCCTTTGATGCCGGTGGCATTGCTGTACGCAGCCTGGAACTTCACGGGGCGGCCCAAACTCCAAGCGGACCTGGACCTGGTGCACGCCACGGCGCTGGCCGTCCCCCCGGCGCCGCAGTCCCGCCTGGTAGCCACCGTGCACGACCTGGCGGTGGAGACGATGCCGCAGCTTATCCCGGCCCCCTGGCGCCGCGTGTACCAGCAGGGGCTCAAGCGGGTGCTAAGCGATGCAGCCGTGATCTGCACCGTCTCCCAAAGTACCGCCGACGAGCTGGCCGCCCGCGGGGTGGATCCACAACGCATGGTCGTCACCCAGCTCGCCCCCAACACCACCCCCCAAAGCCGCACCAACGACCAGGTGTTCGGCCGCCTCGCGCTGGACGAGCCCTACATCCTGACCGTCGGAACCGTCGAACCCCGAAAGAACCAGGTACTGCTGGCCGAGGCGTTTGCCTCGGCAGCCGAGGCGCTGCCCGGCCACCGCTTGGTGATAGCCGGGATTCCCGGTTGGGGTCAGGAGCAGCTGGCCGCGGCCATAGACAGGTTGCAGCTGGGCCCCAAAGTTATCCTCACCGGCAAGGTGGCCCCGGCCGAGCTGGCCTCCCTCTACGCCAAGGCCTCGGTCTTTGCGCTGCCGTCGGTGTACGAGGGGTTTGGGCTGCCCCTGATCGAGGCGCTTTCGTTTGGGATCCCCTCGGTTGCCAGCACCACGCCCGCGCTCAAAGAACTGGGCGCGGACGCAGCCGAGTTCGTAGATCCCCACGACGCCGGCGCCCTTGCCGGCGCACTGGTCAGACTCGCCACCGACCGCGAATTACGGGACCGGCTCAGTATCGCCGGGCCGAGGCGCGCAGGTGAGTTTAGCTGGGAGCGCACCGCCGAGAGGACCCGCGCCGCATACGAGGCAGCGGTGTCGCTTTGAGAATCTGCCTCATCGCCACGCTGTTGGACGAGGCACCAAGCCTGCCCGCGTGGCTCGACTCCATCGACGCTCAAGTGCGCCCGCCCGACGAGGTCGTGCTCGTCGACGGCGGCTCCACCGACGGCTCCTGGGAGCTGCTGGACAAATGGGCGGCGGACCGGGCCGCCGTGCGGTTGATCAGCCTGCCGGGAGCCAATATCTCCGCAGGGCGCAACGCGGCGATCCGAGCCGCGAGCACGGAGGCGGTCGCGGTCACCGACGCCGGCTGTACCCTCGACGCGCACTGGCTGCAACACCTAGCCCGCACGCTGGAGTCCGGCTCCGAGGTAGCCATGGGTTTCTACGAGCCCGATGCCGGCTCGACGCTGCACCGGCTGATCGGGTGCCTGAACCTCCCGGATGCTTCCGAGATCGACTCGGACCGTTTCATGCCCTCGTCCCGTTCGGTTGCGTTCTTGAAGGCGGTGTGGGAGCGGGCCGGCGGCTACCCGGAGTGGCTGCAAATCGGCGAGGACATGTACTTCAACTTCCAGGTCGTAAAAGCCGGTGCCCTGCGGACCTTCGTACCTCAGGCGGTAGTGCGATGGCAACTGCGGCCGACGCTGCGGGCCACCGCTCGGCAGTACTTCCGCTACGGGGAGGGCGACGGGATAGCCGGCATGTATCCGCACCGCCACGCACTGCGCTTCGGCGCCTACGCGGTGGCGCTAAGCGCCGGGCTTGTAGTCCGCCCCCGGCGGCTTATGCCCGCCGCGCTGGCCGCCACGGCGGTGCGTTTGCGCCCCGCCTACCGTCGAGCCTTCCGCCGCCTCGAACCCCACGAGGCGGCGGCGGCTTTGGTATGCCTGCCAGCCCTGGAAGTCTTTCTCGACATCGCCAAGATGGCGGGCTACGCATCGGGAGTCCGCCGCCGCAAAACAACCCACCCAGTGCCGTGACCACCAACCTTCGGGGCGTTTGGCGGCGTGAGCTGCCCCCTGGCT
>JBBDRQ010000038.1:0-38396 GCA_040905365.1 Actinomycetota bacterium | reverse complement strand
CCAAACGCCCCGAAGGTTGGTGGTCACGGCACTAGACGCGTCCCCCGCCGGCTAGATCGTCCTCCGAAAGGGCGCCGGCAATCACGGACTCGGCCACCTCCCTGAGACGAAGGTTGTGGTTTCGAGCGTAAATGCGGAGCATCTTGAAGGCGTCGTCGACATTTACGTGAGCACGCTCGGCAAGCACGCCCTTCGCTTGCTCCAGTACGACCCGGCTGTTGAGAGCCGTTTGTAGCTGCTCGACCAGGACCCTTGCCTCGTGAGCGGCCCGCTGCTGCAGTATCCCGATGGTGGCGACGTCGGCCATGGCCTGCGCGGCGATCAGTTCGTCTTGGCCCAGCGCTCCCGGTTCGACCCGGAACAGGTTAAGTGCCCCGATAACCTGGCTCTGGCATCGCAGGGGGAGCGCATCCACCGACCGGAATCCGGCGGCAAGCGCCTCCGCGTTGAACAGCGGCCATCGTTGGGGATCTGACTCCAGGTCCTCGGCGTTTACCCGCCGGCCGGTGTTAAAGCAATCCAGGCAGGGACCTTCCTCGTTCTGGATTTCGAAGAGCTCCAGGAGCCGGGCTCGCTCGCTGGATGAGGCCACCACCCTCAGACCGCCCCGCTGGTCTGCCAGCATCACTCCCGCTTCCGCCACCTCAAAGAGCTCGGCGCACCTGTCCGCCAGCGTGTACAGGAAATCGACGATGTCGAATTCGGCTACCAGCGTGTCCGCCAGCTCGACGAAGGTCTGGGCGAGCCTGTTCTGCTTCGTCATTAATCTCCCACTGCCCACAACCAGTCCGGACCGATCATCCTCAAGGATGAGTCCCCGGCGAAACGCTTACAAGGATACTTTAAAGGGTGCCGTCCAGCTTGAGGCGCCGCGCGATCAGTTGATCGGCCACATCGAAAATGCTGATCTCGTTGGCAAAGGCGTAAGCTCGGATGCGAGCAAGGGCTCCGGCCATATCCGAACCCGTCTGAGCGGCAACTATCCCGGTCGCCTGGTGCACATGAGTCCTTCGCCCCAGGCTCTGGGCAACCGTGACGTGCAGGCCCCCCTCCGCTTGGAGATCGATGATGTCCTGGGTAACGACGTCGGCGAGAACCAAGGCATCGGCCAGCTCCTCCCGAGACAAAAAGCCCGAGGTACCGCGAAACAGGTTGAGAGCCCCGAGCCGGATGACTCCAACCTGAAGCGGAAAGGAGAACACTGCAGCGACGCCGAGTCCGACGGCCGCCGGACCAAAAAAGGGCCATCGAACCGATGCCGATGCCAGATCCGGCTCAAGAGCGGGCGCTGCCCAACGAAATGCATCCAGAGCCGGCCCTTCGCCCAGAGACAATTGCAAGTCCTCAACCCGCAGCGCCTCCGGATCGGAGGCCCACACCGCACCGACCTCGGTTTGGTCGCTCATCAAGGTCAACCCGGTTCCGCTCATCGCCAACAGCTCGAGGCTCGCGCGGCATACCTGGGCGACATAGGTTTCGGAATCCAGATTCTCGCTGCTGCCGATGGCAGAGATGATCCGGCTGAGGCGGTTCGCGTCCACGTATCATCGCCTCACTCTAGGGTGGGCGTCACGGTTGCTTCGGACCCCCACCCCCGACAGTGTCCCACAATACTGGAGTGGTCAGCCGCCGGTGCCCAAAAAATGACCTGATCCGCCGGGAGGAATTGCCGGTAGTGCGCGCACGACAGAGGCTCCGCCTTGGGCTGGACTCCAGCAGTTGGGCGCCGTCCGTGCTCTACCGGGGGATTTCACTAACTAATACCCATACGCTCGGCGTACCCGATCAACCTTCGAATCCGGGCACCGGCCGCGCCGCTTACAGCCATCGCCAGCACCACGAAAACCCCGAACGTCCAGTACAGACCGGTCAGGCTCACGGCGATGTATCCGGCGGTCAACACACTCCACCCCAGCCCCGCCCCCATAAGGGAAAGCTGGCGGGCCATGGCCATCAAGCTGAGGTCGGACAGTTCGCCCTCACCGCGCCGGCGCGCGGTAGCTATGATCTCGTCCACCAGCTTGGGCTTCATTGTTAAAACAAACAAAGCCGCCAGCAGGCAGAACGTCCCGGCAAGTCCCAGCACGATCTCCCGGGCCAGGTCGACCTGGATTATGGGGCCCTGCATCCGGCTTCCCACGGCGTAAATGAGGGCCCACATCGCTGCCGCAATCACCGCCCCGACCGCGTAGACCCGGCGGCGGGTCTTCATTGCCTGCTCCATGTTCTCCTACTATTCGGCGGAAGGGGGCTACCCCACCGCGGCCCCACAAGTGCCTAGTAATTAATCAGAAAGTGCGTGTCCAGGCCCGGGAGCTTGGCCCTGCCGTCCAGGAAGCCCAACTCGATCAGGCAAGTGACGCCGCTGACCGTCGCCCCCAACCGCTGCACCAGATCGGCTGCTGCCCGTGCGGTTCCACCGGTGGCCAGCACATCGTCCACTATCAACACATGGTCGCCGGGGCTGACGGCATCGGCATGTATTTCCAAAACGGCCTCCGCGTACTCCAGTTGGTAGGAGGCCGCCTCCCTGCGGTGGGGAAGCTTGCCGTGCTTGCGAATCGGCACAAACCCGGCTCCGAGCTTGAGCGCCACCGGCGCCGCGAGAATAAACCCGCGCGCCTCGATTCCGCACACCGCATCAATCCGGCTGGCCGAATGGCGCTCCGCCATCTCATCCACGACTTCCCGCAACGCCCGAGCATCCGCGAGCAGCGGCGTTATGTCTTTGAAATCGATACCGGGCTCAGGGAAATCCTTGACGCTTCTGATCATCTGCTTCCAGCGCTCGTGGCTCTCGCTCACCGCTTGCCTTTGCCCTTCTTGCGCTTGGCCCGGCTCTGCTTTCGAGTGGGCTGCGTCTTGGACGCTGCTTTGGTCGCTGCGGGAGTTTGGGCTTCGGTCGACGGCTGGCTGCTCTGTTTGACATCCGGCGCATCTTGCAGATCCTCCTCGGCTCCATCGTCCTCGGCAACCTCTTCAGGGAGCTCGCGGCTTCTTGAGGCCTTGCCGGATCGGCGCCGGCGGGCTTGGGCCAGCGCGTAGCGCGGCTCACGCTCCTTCCACACAGACAACGCCGGCGTCGCCAGGTAGATGCTGGAGTAGGCCGAGGCGATGATCCCCACGAACAACGCCAGCGCCAAGTCCTGCAACGTCTCCGCGCCCAACAGGATCGAACCGACGAACAGCAGGCTGCCCACCGGCAACAGCGTCGACAGTGACGTACTGATCGAGCGCATAAGCATCTGGTTGGCCGCGGAGTTGGCGATCTCGGCAAAGCTGCTCTTGGCGTTCGCAGGCAGATTCTCTTCTTCTTGGATTCGATCAAATACCACTACCGTGTCGTACAGGGAATAACCAAGAATGGTCAGCAAGGCGATTACGGTCGCCGGCGAAACCTCGAAGCCGACGATCGCGTAGATGCCGGCGGTGATGACCAGGTCGTGCAGTAAGGCCAGGATGCCGGCCGCGGCCATCTTGGGCTCCAACCGCCACGAAATGTAGCCGATGGCCACCAACAAGAAGATGCCCAGCCCCCGTAGAGCTTTGACCGTGATGTTGGCGCCCCACTTCTCGCCGACCGCCTCGATATTGACCTCGCCGGAGCGGGCGCCGGTAACCTCGGTCAGCGCCTCGATCACCACCGACCGCTCGTCGGGCTCCAGGTTGGACGATGTTTGGACCTGGGCCTGCGGGTTGCCCCCGGCGCGGTCCTCGAGAATCTGAACCAGCGGCTGCTCCAGCCCAGCCTCCGACATCGCATCGATTATCTGCGGTGCGGTAACGTCGGTGGACACCGGCGCCATGTAGATGCTCCCGCCTTGGAAGTCGATCCCGTAGTTCAACCCCCTGACCGCCGGAATCAACGCCACGGCGGAAACCGCCACCAGTACTGCCGAGGCCGTGAACCAGGTCCTGCGGCGGCCGATGAAATCGATCTTGAAGTCGCTGCGGTACATCTTGTTCATGAACGAGCCCCGCGCGGCTCCGCCCTCCATGGCCCTGCGCATGCCCAGGACGGGGTTGTCGGAAAAGAAGCGGTTCCGGGCCAGAAGGGCCGCCAGCGGCCAGGTCAGTACATAGACGAGAACCAGATCCAGCGCGGTGGCCATGCCGAGCGCGAAGGCGAAACCGCGCACCGGGCCCACGGCCACGACGTACAGGACCAGGGCGGCCATGATCGTGATTAGGTTGGCCGCACGCATGGTCCGCCACGAACTGGCGAACCCCCGGTCCACCGCCACCCGCAGGCTCCGGCCGGAGTGCAGCTCCTCCTTGATCCTCTCGTAAAAAACTATGTTGGAGTCGGTGGCGATACCGACGGCCACGATAAGTCCCGCTATCCCCGAGAGTGTGAGGTTCCAGCCGATCAACTCCCCGAAGTACACCACCAGCCCGTAGATGATCATGCCGAAGACGATCAGGCTCAGCCAGGTCTGCAGCCCCAGAGCCCGGTAGTACAGCAGCATGTACAGCATCACCAACACCAGGCCGATCGCCCCGGCCAGCAGTCCGGCCTTCAGCGCGTCACTTCCCAGCGTGGCGCTAACGGTGCGGACCTCCGACTGCGTTAGCTCTACCGGCAGCGCGCCGGCCGTGAGCACCAGCGCCAGGTCCTTGGCCTCGCCTTCGGTGAAGTTGCCGGTTATCGAGGTTTCTTCGATACCCTCGTTGCACATGACGTTTGGCGATATCCCCGGAGAGCTCTCGACGACCCCGTCCATGACGATGGCCACCTGGCGCTGCACTCCGGCGTTACAAGCCAGGCGCCCGGTGAACTCCCGCCAGGCACCCACATCCGCGCTATTGAAGTCGATCAACACGTGCCAGTTGAGCTCCACCGGCTGCGCCGTAGCCTGCCGGATTGCATCACCGGTCACCTCCGCCGGACCCAACTGGTACAAAAGATCGTCCTCGCCGCTAACGAAGACGCCCGCGTCCTCGGACGGCGCAGTCTCGACCACATCGGCGGTTTCGTACTCGGGATCGCCCGGCCGGAGGATCCGCTCCACCGGACGAAACTGCAGCTGCGCCGTACGGCCGATCAGCTCCAGCAGTCTTTCCGGCTCGTCGGTTCCCGGAAGCTGGACAAAGACGTTCTCGCTGCCCTGAGTAGAGATCTCCGGTTCGGCGACACCGGCCCGGTCCACTCGCTGCCGCAGGATCTCCACCGCCTGGAGCAGCTCGTCCTCGGGAGTGCCTTCGGGCGCGGTGAGGGTCACCGACAGGCCGCCCCTTAGATCCAGGCCCAGCTTGGGGCCCAGCCCGAGCAAGAAGGTGGATCCGAACAGCGCCGCGGCGAGGATGCCGACGGCGAGTACGGTTATCGAGTGCCGATTGGATTTGCTCACTATGGGAGTCGCCCGCTACCTGGCTCTGCGTTCACGAACTAGGACGACTCCTTCTCGTCCGATTCGCTGAGCTCGCTTTCAGGCTCGGCGTCTTCTTCCTCGCTCTGCTCATCCTGCGCGTCGTCGGGGTTCACGCGCCGGCTTACGGACTGTTTGGTGAATCGCATCTCGGTGTCCTCGGACACCTCCAGCCACACGTTCTCGTCATCCACCCTGTTAATGAATCCATACAGGCCGCCTAGGGTTACCACCTCGTCGCCGGGCGCAAGCGAGTTGATTAGCTTGGTGTGCTCCTGCAGCCGCTTCTTCTGGGGCCTGACCAACACGAAGTAAAAGATGGCCACAACGACCAACAGCATCACAAGGCTACCGGGATCCATAGGGGCTCCTGTCCACGCTTTTTGCTCAGAAACTCCAAGCCTAACGCCCTTCGATAGCGGCAGCGCGCTCCGCACCGCAGGCGGACCCCTTTAAATATCCGCTAGGAGCGCTACCGGTTGCGCAGGATAAGGTTGAGCACCAAGGTGAGAATTATCGACAGAACTATGCTGGTGCCTATCGGGAAGTAAAAGCGAAAGTTGCCCTTTCCGAACTTCAGATCGCCGGGCAACGAGGTGATGCCCGTCTTGCCCAGCAACAAAAAGATCCCTCCGGCCACCAAACTGATCACCCCTACGAGGATCAGCAGCCGACCGACACCTGATGGCTCCATTGGCCTAGAACAATCCGTCGGCGTCCTGCAGCATACCCAGGTGCTCGTAGGCGGGCGCAGTCGCGACCCTGCCCCTGGGCGTACGCACAATAAACCCCTTGCGAAGTAGGAACGGCTCGTACACCTCTTCCAGAGTATCGGGCTCCTCGCCAACCGCCACCGCCAGGGTGCTGAGCCCCACCGGCCTCCCACGGAAACTCGTGGTCAGGGCCGTCAAGATGGCCGCGTCGACTTTGTCGAGCCCCTCGGTGTCGATCTGAAAAACACTTAGGGCATCTTTGGCCACCTGCAAACTGATGCGTCCGTCGGCCCGCACCTGCGCATAGTCGCGTACCCGGCGAAGCAGCCGGTTGGCTATCCGGGGCGTTCCCCGCGCCCTGCCGGCTATCTCCTCGGCCGCCGCGGTGTCGATCTCTATCTGGAGCAACGTTCCAGAGCGCCGAACGATGCGCAGCAACTCATCGGCCTCGTAGAAATCGAGCTTTCCGACGAACCCGAACCGGTCGCGCAGGGGGGCGGTGAGCAAACCTGTGCGTGTGGTCGCGCCCACGAGGGTGAACGCCGGAAGCTCCAGCCGTATCGAGCGCGCCGAGGGCCCTTTGCCTATGACGATATCCAGCGCCCCGTCTTCCATGGCCGGGTAGAGCATCTCCTCTACCGGACGCGCCAGGCGGTGAATCTCGTCGATAAAAAAGACATCCCCTTCCTGCAGGTTGGTCAAGATGGCCGCCAGGTCGCCCGCCCGTTCCAGCGCCGGTCCCGAGGTCGCCCGCAACCCGACACCGAGCTCGCCGGCCACGATGTTGGCCAGCGTCGTCTTGCCTAAACCGGGACTGCCGGCGAAAAGCAGATGGTCGGGAGCTTCCGTACGCGCCTGGGCGGCGTCGAGAATTATCGACAGGTGCTCCTTGGTGGCCCGCTGACCTACGAAGTCCTCCAGCCGGGTCGGCCGCAGCGAGCGGTCCAGGGCGGACTCCTCGTCTTGGACCTGAGAGTCCAGCACGCCCCGCGGCGACATCTCGTTCATACCCGCGCCAGAGCCTTCAAGGCCGCTTTGATCAACGTCTCGACATCTGCGCGGTCGGCCCCTTCCGACGCGGCGACCCCGTCGAGAACCTCTGCCAGCTCCGCCGGCGCGTAGCCCAAACCGACCAGCGCCTCCCTGACCTCGGCAACCTTGGAGCTTGCCGGCCGCCCCCCGGCGTCTGCAATGCCCAGCTGATCCTTGAGCTCCAAAATCATCCGCTCGGCGCCCCGCTTGCCGACACCGGGCACCTGCGTGAGCGCCGCCACATCTGCGGAGGAAATAGCTCGGCGCAACGATTCGGGCTTGAGGTGACCCAGCACAGCCAGTGCCAAGCGGGGGCCGACCCCGGTGACCCCGGTCAGGCAGCCGAACAGCTCGCGCTGCTCGATGTCGCGAAACCCGTACAGCGCCATGGAATCCTCGCGAACCACCATCTGAGTCAAAAGGCGCACCTGCTCGCCGAGCCTCAGGCCCGCCAGCGTCGAAGCCGGCACTTGTACCAGGTAGCCGATCCCCCCCACGTCGATTTCAACGGCCGAGTGTCCCACCTCGGCCACCGTACCCCTGACTGACGAGATCATCGGTGCCCCTTTCCCGCCGGCTGCGCAAGAGAAGCCAACTTCCGGCAAGCCAGGTGGGTAAGTCCGACTGCGAGCGCGTCGGCCGCGTCGGGTGAATCCCAGCCGGCTTTGCCGCCCAGCAGCCGCTCGACCATAAACTGGACCTGTTTCTTGGTCGCCACTCCGTTGCCGACCACCGCTTGTTTTACCTGCAAAGGGGTGTACTCGCACACTGGTAATCCGCAGCGGGCTGCCGCCACCAGGGCAACACCGCTGGCCTGAATCGCGCCGACGGCCGAGGCGGCGTTGGCGCTGAAGAACAGGCGCTCCACCGCCACCACATCCGGCTCCCACTCTTCCGCCACCGCGCTCAGCCGGTTGAATATAGTCGTCAAGCGCGTTGCGGGATCCTCGGACGCCGGGGTCCTCACGGTCCCGCAGGCCGGCGCGGTAGGTCTGCCTGCGACTTCGTCGACGACTGCGTAGCCCATGCGGGTCAACCCGGGGTCGATACCCAACACCCTTATCGGGCCGCCGGCCGTCGAACGGCCCATACCTGTCCGGCTCATGCTCTTGTAGGTCCCATCCTTCGCAGCTCCGTGATCGAACATGCGTTTGGATGGATGATAACCACACCCGCCGACGGCGGGCGGGATTTGGGCCCCTTAACCGCTCCCGGTTTCAGCAAGCAGTTCGTCGGGGATATCGAAGTTGGTGTAGATCTCCTGGACGTCGTCGTTGTCGTCGAGGTCGTTCATCAGCTTCATCACCTTCTCCGCGTCCGACCTGTCCAGGGGGATAGTGGCGGCGGGCTCCATGGACAGCTGCGCCGACTCCGGTTCGATCCCCGCGTCCTTCAAGGCCTTCTTCAGTCCCTGGTACTCCGATGCCTCGCAAGTGACCCGCCAGTGCTCCCCGTCGCGGGAAACATCCTCGGCACCGGCCTCCATGCCCAGCAAGAGCAGATCGTCCTCGGAGATTTGCTCGGCCGGGATCAAAACCACACCCTTCCGGTTGAACATCCAGGCCACCGAGCCCGGATCGCCCATCGTGCCGCCGCTTTTGGTGAAGATCCTGCGGATGTCCGCCGCCGCCCGGTTGCGGTTATCGGTCAGCACCTCCAGAAGCAAAGCCACGCCGCCGGGTCCGTAGCCTTCGTAAACCAGGCTTTCGTACTTGACCCCTTCCAGATCGCCGGTGCCCCGCTTGATGGCGCGGTCGATCGTGTCGTTGGGCATGCTGACCGAACGAGCTCTTTGAATCGCGTCGGCCAGAGTCGGGTTGGATTCCACATTGCCCCCGCCGTCGCGCGCAGCAACCTCTATTACGCGGATCATCTTGGCGAACAGCTTGCCCCGGCGGGCGTCCTTGGCCGCCTTTTGGTGTTTGGTGGTCGCCCACTTCGAGTGCCCTGAAATTAGCCCTCACCTCCACAAACCTGCTCCACAAACCACCGGTGCACACGATCTTCCCCGGCCAGCTCAGGATGGAACGTACACGCGACCTGGTTCCCCGAGCGAACCATCACCGGACTGTTCGCCCAGGTTGCCATAACGACCGCATCCCCGGCATCGCTTATGACCGGAGCCCTGATAAACACGCCCTCGACGGTGCAGTTCAACTCGGCAACCTCGATGTCCGCCTCGAACGACTGCGCCTGCCTGCCATAGGCATTGCGCCGGACAACCAGGGGAAGCACTCCGAGTGAGGTTTCCCCGTCGGATACGTCCTTAGCCAACAGTATGGCCCCGGCGCAGGTACCCAGAACGGCCATGCCGCCCGATATGCGCTTCACCAGCAAGTCCCGCATGTCGTAGCGGTCGATGAGCTTGAGCATGGTGGTGGATTCGCCCCCCGGGATTACCAACGAGTCGACCACCTGCAGGTCCTCCGCGCTTCGCACCGGCCTGGCGAAGTACCCGCAGGAGGCCAGCAACTCGAGATGCTCGGCAAAGTCACCCTGCAGCGCCAGGACCCCTATCGTGACGCCTACCACCCCCGGGTGGCCAGGAGCTGGTCCACAGGCAGGCCCTTTACATCGGTACCCCGCATGGGCTCGCCTAAGCCGGTCGAAACCTTGGCAAGGACGTCCGGATCGTTGAAGTAGGTCGTAGCCTCCACGATCGCGCGTGCCATGCGGGCGGGATCCTGGCTCTTGAAGATGCCGGAGCCTACAAAGACTCCTTCGGCCCCTAACTGCAGGACCAGAGACGCATCCGCCGGCGTGGAGATTCCGCCGGCGCAGAACAGCACCACCGGCAACCGCCCGGTCTCGGCCACCTCGATCACCAGCTCCAACGGCGCGCCCAACTCCTTGGCTCTGGTCATAAGCTGCTCCCGTGGCAGGACACCCAGACGGCGGACCTCGTCGGTGATGGATCTCAGATGCCGGACGGCCTCTACAACGTTGCCCGTCCCCGCCTCTCCTTTGGATCGGATCATGGCGGCCCCCTCGCCGATACGGCGAAGCGCCTCGCCCAGATTGGTGGCGCCGCACACAAACGGCACGGTGTAGTCCCACTTGTCGACGTGGTAGCTCTCGTCCGCCGGAGTCAGCACTTCCGACTCGTCGATGAAGTCCACGCCCAGGGCCTGCAGAACCTGGGCTTCGGCAAAATGCCCGATGCGGCATTTGGCCATCACCGGGATGGTCACCTCGGCCATGATCTCGGCCACCTTGTTGGGGTCGGCCATGCGCGCGACACCGCCGTCCCGGCGAATATCGGCCGGGACGCGCTCAAGAGCCATCACGGCGCAGGCGCCTGCCTCTTCGGCGATCCTGGCCTCCTGCGCCGTGGTGACGTCCATAATCACGCCGCCTTTAAGCATCTCTGCCAGACCCCGCTTCACACGGGCCGTTCCTCGCTCTACCACTTTCACCTCGGTCTAGGGGTCAAAGGTCAATTCTACGGCAGACCTACTACCTGAGTCGCCAACGTGGGGCTGGTAATTTCCTGACAAGTTGGTACGATTGCGAACCGACCGGGTTTAGGCTGTTCATTACTATGATGGTCGTTTGCCCATAAAGCGGAAAGCTTGGAGGTCACCTTGGACCTGTACGTGGAGGACGGACAGTTGAACGGTCGCAGCACCGTCAAAGTAACCGGCGAGATCGATATGTCCAACGCCGGGGAACTGGGCGACTTCCTGGCTGGGCTGGTGGATACCGAGCAGCGGGACCTGACCATCGACCTGTCCGGCATCCAGTTCATTGACTCCAGCGGACTCGGCGTGCTGGTCGACATCCATAAGCAGCTGAGCCAACGGAACCGATCCCTTACCTTGGTTTCGCCGTCCCAACGGGTAACTCGAACCCTGGAAGTGTCCGGACTCGACCAGGTCCTGCCCATAGACAACGGCTCGGAGGGCGAGCCGGTTCCCGTTAATGCAGGCCGCCGCACCAACCTCGGCTGAATCGCGGCGGCTTAACTGGTCGAAGCCGGGTCCTGATACAGCCCGTCGTAGACGCTGCGAACCACCCCGTAGCACTCACAGGTCTGCTTCTCCAGTACGGCGCGGCTGAGCACGCGGATCTCTCCCCGCCTGTACGTGATGGCCCCAAGATCTTGCAGGCCGGCCGCCGCCTCGGTAACTGAGGCCCGGCGGGCGCCCAGCATCTGCGATAGGAACTCATGAGTGAGGTTGAACTCGTCGGCTCCAACACGCTCGTGGGTCATCAGCATCCAGCGCGCGCACCGCTGATTAATGGTGTGCAGGCGGTTACAGGCCCCATTCTGCCCGACCAGGGCAAACAGCGCGCGGTCGAACTGGCCCGCACGCGCGGCGAGGACGCCTCCCGCCGAGAGCTCCTGCCGAAACCTGTCTGCCTTTACCCGTACCGACGCGCCCCGTACCTGACAGATGCCCCTCACATAGGAAGCCACTCCCGAGTCACGCGCCCACGGCAGGCCCACCACTCCCTCGTTACCCACGGTGGCCATCTCGACAGCATCCCCGTCGCTCAGGTGAGTTACCAATGAGATAACCCCGCTCAACGGAAAATGCACGTACTGCAACTCGTCATGAGGCTCGAATAGCACATGATGGATCTCCATCTCTTCCGTGCAAGCGCCGGCCAGCAGCCGGTTCAGCTCGGCATTCGGGAGGCCGCTGAGGAAATGGTTGGAGTGCGCGGCGGACACTAGAGTTGGGTCGCTGCTCAAGGTATGGCCCCCTAACTAGGGAAAGCTCAATGAGGATCGGGCCGGGAGGGTGTGGCCTAAATATCGGACACTGTCAGTCGAGACCGGGAACCGCAAGAAGGCGGGCGTACAGGTGTTCGAAACCATCCTAACACGCAGCGACGCCACCGCACCTCTACGCAAGCTTGGATAACCCGGGGCCCGCATCGACGCGGCCCTGGGCCAGGGTACTAGCTGCAAGCTCTACTGAACGTCGACCTGCTCCGACTCCTCGATGTAGTGGACCCAGGTATTGCCCGGTGCCAGCTCGATCGTTTCGCCGTCCCGGTTTTCCAGAGTCGTGTTGGAGTCAAGGCTTGAGCGGTTCCAGGTACCGAACTCCACCTGCCCGGCTCGGAGCACGACCGCCTCACCGCTACCTACCACCGTGGTGTCCTTGGTGGGGCTCCCGGAGGCGTCCAGCACGGTGCCGTCGACGATCTCAGTCTTGAGGATGACCACGTTGACCGCGCCGAGCTGCTCACCGGTGGCGGCGTTGTGGGCGGTGTCCCCGTGGAACCTGAGATAGCGCTGGGCGGCGGCATCGTAGGTGTAGCGAATTCTGGTGGCCGCAGAAAACTCAAACGCCACCGATTCTGCCGGCTCGCCTGCCTGGGCCTCGCCCTCGGGCGATGGAGAGGAATCCTCGTCGGGGCTCTGCTCCTGCTGCGGCTCGGCCTCCAGCAGTTCGGCGTTGAACACGAACCCGACGCTGGGCGGACCTTCCGCTTCCTGGGCGGCGTCCAAGCTCCTGAGCGCCTCGGTTGAGCTGAATAGGTTGTACGGCGACCTGCGGTCCGACTCCCTGCGGTACGCATCGCCGTAGGAACCGTGCCTAAGATCCACGATGCCCTCGGTTGAGGAGATCTTGGCCAGGACCTGGTCGTTGGCGCCCGAATAGCCGAGCAACGCCGGCGCGAACTCCTGGAGGATGTCCACATCGACGTTGCGCGCGCTGCGCACCGGACCCAGGTCCTCGGCGTCGTCGCAGTGGAAGAAGCTCAAAAAGCGGGTTAGGCCGCCCTCTCCCAGCTCCTCGAAGACTATGTCTGCAGCCTCCAAGCCTACCGGCGGCCGGGCCGGCGGTGCGTTGTCGATCTTGACCGCCAACGCCGGACGGTCGACCGGCGCGTCGTCCGCGGTCTCCACGCCCGTCATCGGGCACAGGACCGGTCCTGCTTCGGCAGCCGGGTCCTCCGACGGGTCCTCGTCGCCACCGCAAGCCGCAGCCGTAAGCACCAACAACACCAGTACGGCCAGAAACTTGAGCCTGGCTGCACGGTCGACTAACCCGGAAAACGAACGCGTGTGCATTTATCAACGCTCCTAAGAAAACTAGTCCTGCTAGAACTCGACCTTTACCGGACCCCGCGAGTCCTCGTCGACCTCGAAGTAATCACGTTTGCTAAACCCGAACATACCCGCCAACAAGACATTGGGGAACACCTGAATCAAGTTATTGAACCTCAACACCACATCGTTATAGTACTGGCGCGCAAAGGCGATGCGGCTCTCGATCTCGCTCAACTGCTGCTGGAGCGACGCAAAGTTCTCACTGGCCCGCAGCTGCGGATAGGCTTCCGCAACCGCGAAGATCTGGCGCAATGCCTGGGTGAGCATGCCCTCGGCGGCGGCCTGCTCGGGCACGCTCTTGGCCTCGATACCGAGCGAGCGGGCCTTGGTGACCGCGTCGAACGTCTCCCTCTCGTGGGAGGCGTAGCCCTTGACCGTCTCCACCAGGTTCGGAACCAGGTCGTAGCGGCGCCTGAGCTCCACGTCCACCTGGCTCCACGCGTTGTCGGCTTGGTTGGCCGTGGTCCGCATCCGGTTGTACAAAGCGATGGAGTAAATCGCCAGCAGGGCCCCGACGGCGATGGTGACAATCAGTCCGGTTGACAACCTTCTACTCCCTTCGCGCGCACGCTCGGCGTTCGATTCATGATACTGCGGACCGGTAGCAGCCCGTTACGTCGTCGACCAGCGCATCCCAGTCGAGCGCGGCCGCCCGGCGATGTCCCCGGACCACCAGGCGCTCGGCGAGGGCCGGGTCCTGCAGAACCGAGAGCAGGGCGTCGGCGGTGGCTCCCACGTCACCTACGGGCACGTGCAAAGCCGCACCCGCTGCCGCCTCCTGATAGCCGGCCAGGTCGGAGCACACCACGGGGGTTCCGGCGGCGGCGGCCTCGACCAACACGATGCCGAAAGACTCCCCCTCCAGCGACGGGGCGCAAAATACGCGCGCAGCTCGGTAGATACGGGGAAGCTCCGATTGGTCCACCTTGCCCAGAGCGCGCACCCACTCCGGCACGTCGGCTGGCGTCGGGCCGACCGCGACCAGGTCGACGTCTAAATGTTTGCGCACCCTGGCCACCGCCTCTACCGCCACGTCGAGGCCCTTGCGCCGCTCGGGCCGGCCGACGAACAGTACGAATGGCTTGTCCCCCAGCTCGGCCGGTACGGCCTCGGCAAACCGCTTCTGCTCGATGCCGTTGGGAATTCGCCGGAACTCGCCCGGGAAATAGGAACCGACCAAACGCTCGGCCGCGCCGGAAACCGCGATACGCACCGCAATCTTGCCGGCCAGCGGGCGCAGCAGCGGTTTGGCCACCTGGTAGGCAATGGAGCGATCGGCCGAGGCGTGGAACGTGGCGACGGCGGGGATGCGGGCGTTGGTCAGCGTGAGCACGGATACCGACGGGCTGAACGGCTCGTGTATGTGCACGAGATCCAGGTCGCCCTGCTCCAGCCGCCGCTTGATCAGGGAGTTGGCCCGGGGCGACAGGCACAGCCGCGCTACCGATCCGTTGTAGGGAATCCCGACCGTGCGCCCGGCTGCGAAGATGTCCGGCTCACGATCGGTAGCCGGCGCGATGATCTCCACCTCGATGCCCCGACGGCGCAGGGCCCCGACCAGGCCGACGATATGGCTCCTGACCCCGCCCGGGTAGGACCAATCGTAGGGACAGACCATGCCCACTTTCACTCCGGCCGAGCCTCGCCTTCGGCCGGCCCCGGATCATCGGGCCGGCCCCGCGGCGGCAGATCGGGCTCGTCCGCGGGCCAGTTGCGGCTGAACAGGTGCCACTGCTCGGGGGCCTCCCGAACCAACTCCTCCAGAGCGCGCGCCGTCACCTGCGCAACCGCTGGCACGTCGGCCTCCTCGTCCCCGCTGAGCGCGTAGGGCACCCGGACAAACCTCACTCGGTACTTATCGCCGTGCTGAATGACAGAGCCCGCGATCAGCGGCACCTGCTTGCGCACCAGCAAGAGCGCCGGCGAAGCCGGCAGGGTCGTACGCTCACCGAAGAACTCCACCCAGATCCCCCGCCGACCCAGATCCCGGTCGGACACCAAACCAACGCCTTCGCCCGCATCGAGTACGTCGCCCAGACGCTCCCGAACCGACCGGCCGTTGCGGGCCGGAATGACCTTCATCCCGTGGCGCTGCCGTATGCGGGCAAACCACTCGAACAGCGCCCTGGGTCTGAGCACCTCGCCCACGGTGGTGAAACGCCAGCCCTGCAGGCCCACCCAGGCCACGCCCAGGTCGTAAAAGCCCAGATGCGGCGTAATAAGCAGCACACCCTTGCCCTCGTCGATGGCCTTGTGCATTATCTCCACGCTGTCACCCACGGGCTCGACCATGCCGAGCAGGTCATCGCTGCTGTACCGGCCCAGACGGAACGTCTCCAGCCAGTAGCGGGCGTAGGACGCAAACGCCCGCCGTACGACCTCGTCCAGGTGTTCACCCGCGCCGACGACCCGGGCCAGGTTCTTCTCCACCACCCGGCGCTTGCCCTTGGCCCACCGGTAGGCGATGCGGCCGGCCAGATCCGCCCCCGCTTCGGCTACCCGCCCCGGGGTGTGCTCGGCCAACCACGCGCCCAAACGGTACGCGAAGTATACGAACGCGGGGCCGGGGCCGTCGGCAAACGGACTCGAGCTCATCGGTGGACCCTAAGCCGCCTGTTTCCAAACGTGCAGGAACCTTTGCGCCACGGTCAGCGCGGAGGCGGCAGCCAGCAACGCAAGCGCCGGGACCAGCTGGTCGAACAGTAACCCCACAGCCATAATCACCACCCGCTCGGGTCGCTCGGCCAAGCCCACCCGGCAGGTAAAGCCCAACCCTTCAGCGCGAGCCCGTACATAGGAGACCATCAGCGCCAGCACCATCGCACCCAGCGCCAGCGACACGCCCAGCCGGTTCTCGGCCCCCGCCAACCACCACGCGGCACCCAAAAAGACAGCGGCGTCCGAAAGTCGGTCCAGGGTGGAGTCCAGGAAAGCTCCCCGATCGGACCCCCCTCCGGAAGCTCGAGCGACGGCGCCGTCGAGCATGTCGAAGCCCGCTCCGATAAGTAGCACCAGACCGCCGGCGAACAGGCGTCCGCCGGCCACCACGGCCGCAGCGGCGACGGTTATCAAAAACCCGACAACCGTCACCAGGTTGGCGCTCAGCCCCAACCGGACTAGGCCGGAGACCAGCGGCACGATCAAACGGTGGGCCACCGCCCCGAAAAGCTTGTTAAGCACCGTGACATCCTGACGCATCGGCGGCGCACGGGTGCACAAGCCACGCGATTGGGCCAAAAGATGTTGCGTTTGAGTCAAGCTCGAAGAAAACTGACACAAATTTTCAAGCTGGTTGCTTTTCGGCGTAGGATTCCGCCATGAAGAGCTTCTCCGGTGAGAAGATCCGCAACGTCGTTCTTCTGGGGCACCAGGGAGCGGGTAAGACCACGCTGGCGGAAGGCCTACTCTTTCTCAGCGGTACCACCAACCGGATGGGAAGCGTTCTCGACGGCAACACCGTCTGCGACTTCGAACCGGAGGAAATCAAAAAGACCATCTCGGTCTCGCTGTCGATTGCGCCCTTCGAGTGGAAGGGCCACAAGATCAACCTAATGGACGCTCCCGGCTATGCGGACTTCATAGGGGAGACGCAGGCCGCGCTGCGGGTCGCCGACGCCGCGGTCCTGGTGGTCTCCGCAGTCGACGGCCTGCAGGTTCAGCACGAGGTTATGTGGCGCATGGCCCGCAACGCGGGGATCCCTCGCTTGGTATTCGTCAACAAACTGGACCGGGAGCGGGCCGACTTTCACGCGGTTTTGGGCTCGTTGAAGACCTTGGGCAAGGGGTTTGCACCGGTCGACCTCCCGTTGGGAGAAGAGCACGACTTCAAAGGCATCGTCGACGTGCTTACCGAGAAAGCGTACAGCTACGTCGACGGCAAAGCCACCGAAAGCGACATGCCGCCCGATCTGGCGTCCGAGGCCGCCAATTTGCACACGCAGATCGTCGAATCGGTGGCCGAGAACGACGACGACCTGATCGTTAAGTATCTGGAGGGCGAGGAGCTGACCGCGGGCGAAGTGTCCGAGGGGCTTCACTCCGGCGTCTGTGAGCGAAACGTGTTTCCCGTCCTGGTGGGTTCGGCCAGCAAGCTCGTCGGCTTGGACCGTCTGGCCGACCTCATGGTGGAGATGGGGCCCTCCCCGGTGGAGGTGGGTACCTCGGTAGGCACCAAACCCGGGTCGGAAGAGCCCGAGGAGCGGCCCACCTCGCCGGATGCCCCGCTGTCGGCGTTTGTGTTCAAGACTGTTTCGGACCCCTACGTGGGCCGCGTAAGCCTGTTCAAGGTGCTTTCGGGCGTCATGACACCCGACTCGACCGTGCACAACTTCTCCACCGGAGTCGACGAGCGTATCGCGCACGTCTTCGTCCCCAGGGGCAAGGACCACGAGAGCGTTTCCCAGATTACCGCGGGCGACATAGGGGCGGTGGCTAAGCTATCGGACACCCACAGCGGCGACACTCTCGCGGACAAGGCGCACCCCATCGTCTACGAGCCGCTGGAGCCCGTCGACCGGGTCATAGCCAAGGCGATTGCCCCCAGGACCAAAGGCGACGAGGACAAGCTCATGACGGCGCTGTCGAAAATCCAGGAGGAGGATCCGGCCCTGCTGGTGGAGCGCAATCCCGAAACCCACCAGACGCTGTTGTGGGGCACCGGCGACACCCACCTGGACGTGGCGCTAGAGCGCCTCAGCCGCAAGCACGGCGTCGAGGTCGAGGAGCTGGAGCTGCGCATCCCCTACCGGGAGACGATCACCTCCAAAGGCAAGGGCACCGGACGCCACGTCAAGCAAAGCGGCGGCCACGGCCAGTATGCGATCTGTCATCTGGAAGTGGAGCCGCTGCCCCAAGGAGGCGGGTTCGAGTACGAGGACAAGATATTCGGCGGAGCCATCCCCAACCAGTTCATACCCTCGGTAGCCAAGGGAGTCGAGAAGACTATGGCCGAAGGCGCCGCAGCCGGCTACCCGGTCGTCGACGTCAAGGTCACTTTGATGGACGGCAAGTACCATCCGGTGGACTCGTCCGACATGGCCTTCCAGGTTGCCGGGAGCCTGGGCTTTCGGGAGGCGATGAAGGATGCAGGCGTGGCCTTGCTGGAGCCGATCATGGACCTGGAGGTACTAGTCCCCGACAGCCACCTGGGCGACATCATGGGGGACCTGAACTCCAAGAGGGGGCGCATCCAGGGAACGGAGGCGGTGGCCGGAGGCCGCCAGCTGGTCAAGGCTCAGGCCCCGATGGCGGAGGTCACAAGGTACGCTATAGACCTGCGATCCATGACCGGGGGCCAGGGCACTTTCCGGTCCACCTTCTCGCATTACGAGCAGGTACCGGCACACCTGGCCGAAAAGATTATTGCCGAAGCCAAATCCAACTGAGCTAAGCGCCCAAACCGTCACACCCGGACGCATGATGTTGCGCGGACTCACGCTGCGCTGCGCCTTCTGCGGCAGCGGTGGGCTTTTTCGGAGTTGGTTCAAGATGCGAGAAACCTGCCCCAGCTGCTCGCACCGTTTCAGCCAGGAGTCGGGCTTCTTTCTGGGTGCCTACGCCATCAACTTCGCCATCACCGAGGGGCTGCTGCTGTTGGCGCTGGTCCCCTACATCGTGGTCTCCGCGAACAATCCGCAGACCTCAGTGCCCGCGGGGCCCTTCGCCGCCGCAGCACTGGCCGGGGCGATCCTGGGGCCGGTGCTGTTCTATCCGTTCTCACGCACCCTGTGGGTAGCGCTGGACCTCATCTTCCGCGGCGGACGCAACTTGGACCTGTAGCTTGTAGAGGGCCCTATCGCGCTTCAATCCGAGATCGTCGTCGTCTCCCCCGGAGTCCCTTCCTCTCCCGCCTCGCCGTCCTCGGCGGACTCGCCCTTCTCGCCGCTCGGGGCGTCGGCGCCCGGGCTGCCGGGCCCGCTGACATCCGCCACACCCGCGTCCTTCTCCGTTGGGGTGCCCTTTTTCGACGTGGCCTCTCCGCTTGGAGGGTCCTCCTCCGGCTCGGTTTGTCCGGTAACCGCCCGCATGATCTCCTCGTCGAGTGGATCCACCGGCGGATTGCCGCCGGAGGGCTGTTCCGACTGCTGGGCAGACGAGGGGCCGCTGGAGCGAGATGAAGTCGAGCGCCGGGAACTCGTTCCGCCGGACGGGCCGGATCCGCCGGAGGAGCTCGAGCCGCCGTCGCTGGAGTCCGCCTCGGGAAACGGCGACGCCTCGACCTGGTCGTCGTCGGTAAAGTAAAAGGCGCCCTTCATCCCTTGGTCCACGTGAAATCGACAGTAGAACAGCACCGGCCCCTCGGCAGGAAGCTGAAAGGTTGTGCCTTCCGCCGAGGCTGCGGCAAGAGAAAAGGTGTCGATAGGTCCCGACGGCAAATCTTTGTCGACGCCGAGCGAGTCGATGGTGAAGGTGTGGTCGGCCCCCTCCTCGCCGGCCAGCTCTACCGTCACGTTGGAGGAAGGCGAGACCTTGATGAAGGTGGGATCGAACCCGAACTCCTCAATCGACATATCCAGCGACACGCTGGAGCCGGACGAGGTCATGTCCACGGTGCCCAGATCGTTGAGCGGTCCCTCCAGAGCTATCGGCATCGTGGGCGAGGGGCTGGGCTCCGGGCTGGGATTCGAGGTGTCCGCGACGGTGGTGTCGACCGGCGTGGGCTGCGAGCAGGCGGCCGCCATCAGCAGCGCCGACAACGCCAGACAGAGTCTTTTCACCTCGTCTCCCCTCCCGCCGGGCCCCGCTGGGTTCGGCGCCAATGATACCCGCACAGCCCCGGTTTACGAATCGGACCAAACTCAGGTCCGGGAAAAATACCCTTTCAGCCGCTCATAGGTCTGGTCAAGACCTTCAGGCACAACCTTGGTCGCGCCCACCACCGGCATGAAGTTGGTGTCGCCGGTCCAGCGCGGCACCACGTGCAGATGCAGATGGCCCGGCACCCCCGCCCCGCCGGCGGAACCCAGGTTGAACCCCACGTTGAAGCCCTGGGGCGCGTAGGTCTGCCTAAGCGCCGCCAGACACTGTATCGAGCCCTTCATCACCCGGTTGAGCTCGGCGGGCTCCAGCTCTTCCAGGTCGCCCACATGCCGTACCGGCGCCACCATCAGATGCCCGGAGTTGTAAGGGTAGCGGTTCATGACTATCAGAATCCGCTCGTCCCGCTCGAGAAGAAGGTGACCGTCCCGATCCTCGGTGACGGCATCCTCGCACAAGAAGCATTCGGTGGATCCGCCGGAGCGAAGATACTGCATGCGGTCACCGTAGAGTCTGTCCATACCCCGTTAGACGGACCGGCCTACGCCGGCATCCGGCGCTCGGCGACCTCTGCGCAGATATGCTCCGCGAACTCAGACACGGGCACTCCCCTGCGCTCGTTGGCACCCCTGGGCTTCACCGACAAGGTGCCGGCCTCCACCTCGTTGTCCCCTACGACCAGCATGTAGGGCACCTTGGAGGTCTGAGCCTTGCGTACCCGGTTGCCCAGCGTCTGATCCGACGCGTCTACTGCGGCCCGGATCCCGCGGCCGGCCAGCCGGGAAGCCACGTCGTGGGCGTAGTCGTGGTGGCGGTCGGCGATCGGGACAATCGTCACCTGATCCGGCGCGAGCCAGGTGGGGAAGGCTCCTGAGTAGTGCTCCAGCAAGATCGCGAAGAACCGCTCGACCGAGCCGAACAGCGCGCGGTGGATCATGTACGGACGGTAACGGCCGCCGTCGTCACCCACGAACTCCATATCGAAGCGCTGCGGCATCTGGAAATCCACCTGCAGGGTCGACAGCTGCCACCGCCGCCCCAGCGCATCGCGTATGTGCACGTCGATCTTAGGAGCGTAGAACGCGCCCTCACCCTCGGCTACCGTGTAATCCAAACCGGACGCCTCCAGAGCCTCCCGCAGCGCCTCGGTCGCCCGGTCCCACTCCTCGGGCTCCCCCACGAACTTCTCCGGGCGGGTGGACAGCTCTGCCTCGAAGTCGGTGAGCCCGAAGGCCTTGAGGACGTCGAGGACAAACTGCAGCAAGCTCGTCAACTCCCCGTCCAGCTGATCGGGCGTACAGAAGATGTGGGCGTCGTCCTGGGTTATCCCGCGCACCCGAGTAAGCCCGTGCAGCACACCCGAGCGCTCGAAGCGGTACACCGTGCCGAACTCGAACAGGCGCTGGGGCAGCTCACGGTAGGAGCGGGTGCGCGACTTGTAGATCAGAATGTGCATGGGGCAGTTCATCGGTTTGGGGTAGTAGGTTGCGCCCTCCATCTCCATGGGCGGGTACATACCCTCCGCGTACCAGCCCAGGTGCCCTGATATCTCGAACAGCGTCGACTTCGCCAGGTGCGGCGTCCACACGAAGTCGTACCCGGCGGCCTCGTGCTCGGCCTTGGAGTAGTCCTCCATGATCTTGCGGATCAATCCACCCTTGGGGTGAAAGACCGGCAGCCCGCCTCCCACCTCCGGCGGGAAGTGGAACAGGTCCATCTCCGGGCCGAGTTTGCGGTGATCGCGTTTTTGCGCCTCCTCCAGCCGCCACATGTGCTGTTTGAGCGCCTTGGGGGTCTCCCAAGCGGTGCCGTAGATGCGCTGCAGCATCGGGCGGCTCTCGTCGCCCCGCCAGTACGCTCCGGAGCTGCGGGTCAGCTTGAACGCTCGAATCCGGCCGGTCGACGGGACGTGGGGCCCCCGGCACAGATCCACGAACTTGTCCTGGTTGCGGTACAGCGAGACCCGGTCCCCTACTACGCCCTGCTCCTGGGCTTCGCCGTCCATCTCGTTTATCCACTCCAGCTTGTAGGGCTGGTCGGCGAACAGCTCCGCCGCCTCGGAAATGGACATCTCCTCGCGCTCAAAGGGCTGGTCCTCGGCGATGATCTCGGCCATCTTGGCCTCGATCCGCTCCAGGTCCTCGGGCGTGAACGGACGCCCGATGTCGAAGTCGTAGTAGAAGCCGTCCTCGATCGGAGGACCTCCGGCAAACTTGGCGTCCGGCCAGATCGACAGGACCGCCTGGGCCAGGACGTGGGCCGTAGAGTGGCGCAGCACCTGACGGCCGGCGCCGTCGGATTGCAACAGCACCCGGGCCTCCCCTTCCGGGGGCCGATCCAGGTCCACCTGCGTTCCATCCGGCAGCAGGTAGGCCGCCGCGTCTTTTCTTTTTGCATCGCTCATATATGGTCATTATCCATGTCGGACGAACTGCTCCATCTGGTAAGGCAACGGATCCGCGTCCACGGGCCCTTGCGTTTTGACGATTTCATGAGCCTGGCGTTGTACAGCGATCCGCACGGCTACTACAGATCGCACGTACCCGGAGCGGACTCCGATTACCACACGTCCGGGACGCTCACGCCCTGGTTCGGCCGGCTGGTCGGCCGGCGGCTGCAACAGATGTGGACTGAACTGGGCTCACCCCCCGAGTTTACCGTTGCCGAGGTGGGCGGCGGCACGGGCGACCTGGCGCTCGCCGCGCTTGACGCCGCCGGCGACCACCCGGATTTCGACAAGGCGCTGCGCTGGACCTTTGTCGAGCCTATGCCGGCCGTAGCCGACCTACAGGAGTCGAGGCTCGGCCGGATGAAACACAAGGTTGGGTGGGTGGACGCTCTGGAGCACCTGGGCCGGCAAACCGGCACGATCCTGGCCAACGAGGTGCTCGACAACTTTCCCTTTCGAGTATTCGAGGTCGGCGAGTACGGAGTGCTCGAGGTGAGGGTGGACGCGACGAGGGGACACCTGCACGAGACTCTGGTGCCGGCCGCAACCGACTCCGACCCCGCCCTGCTCGCGCCGCTCGAGCACTTGGAGATCGGCGACCGATTTGAAGTCCATACCGGCATCCAGGCCTGGGTAGGTTCCGCCGCAACCGCCCTGGAGTCAGGGCGCGTCCTGGTGATCGACTACGGCGACCTCGAGCCGGACCTTTGGACACGCCGGCCGGCGGGGAGCATGGTCACCTACCGCCGGGGCCAGCTTGGCCTGGACCCTTTTGAGCACCTGGGCGGCACCGACATCACCGCGCACGTAAACTTCTCGGACCTTGGGCGCCGGCTGAGCGCGGCCGGCCTCGAGGTACAGACACCGGTAGCCCAGCGTGAGTGGCTGCGGAGCCTCGGCATCGCTAACGTAGTGGACGACCTGCGCCGGCAGGAGGCCCACGCCCGCGATGAGGGGCGTCACCCGGACTGGGCGTCGGCGATGGCCGAGCGCTCCAGAGTCCAGACCCTAGTCGGCAGTCCTCTGGGGGATTACCTGGTCCTGGAGGCTAGCGCCGTAACCCCTGCTCGATAGCCTCCAGGACCCCTTCGGCAATACGCGCGGGGCGCGAACCGATTCCGAAGACCTTCGACACATCTGCTC
This sequence comes from Actinomycetota bacterium, assembly GCA_040905365.1. Taxonomy (GTDB): domain Bacteria; phylum Actinomycetota; class CADDZG01; order JAHWKV01; family JAHWKV01; genus JAHWKV01. The sequence continues at coordinate 14,864 of JBBDRQ010000038.1, read as the reverse complement.
TGGGGTCGACCTCCACCACCTTGGCCCCTTCGGACACCTCCACGCCGCTGCGCACCAGCCCCCGCAAGATCCCATCCAGCGGCGCCGCCAGCGGCGTTTGGCCTACATGGGCCACGACCTCGCCGGACCGAACCGGATCGCCTATGCCGTAACCGCTGGCAAAAGGTCCGCCAACCGGTGCGTAGACGAACCGAGCGCGCGCGTGACCCCCGTAGGTCTGCGGCTCGCCCGCCAGCTCGCGGGTGCGGCCGGCCCAAAGGACCTCGCCCAGCCGGTCGCCCCACTGGGTCTCTATAACCGCGTGCGCGGTTATTCCGGCTTCACAGTTGGGACCAAGGGCCACGGTCAAGCGCGCCAGATCCAGCTGGGGCTCGGGGAGTACCCGTTTGCGCATGCGGGCGTCGACCACTACCGAGGGCCGCAAAGCCCCGATCGCCTCGCCCAGCTCCCCGGTGAAAATCGGAACCGTTTGATGAGCTCCGAGCGCCTCCACTAGATCACCGGATCGTTCCACCTTACGTCCCTCGACGCCCTCCAGATAGGCGGAGCCGTCGAACACCGCGTCGGTGAAGGCCATGCCCCGCCGCGGGGCTGCAGGAGCCGGCTCGTCGTGAATGACCACGGCATACCCCCACCCGCTGAGCAGGTGCGCCACCGCGGAGCCGACGTCGCCGCTTCCGCGGATCAACACGCGCTCATTCATGGCTTGGTAGCCCTCAACTTCAACGGGGCCGGCCTAATTGGCCGGCCCCGTCAGTTCTGCGAAAGTTCGCCGGGCGTTAGTTGGAAGCGGCCGCCGGCAGGAATCCCTCGATCTCTTTGCGGATCGCGGCTGCCGGGCGTGCGCCGACGACTCGGGTCTTTTCCCCACCGTCGGCAAACAGCACCAGCGACGGGATCGACATGATCCCGTAGTTGCCGGTCACCTTGGGGTTGTAGTCGATGTTGAGCTTGACCACCTTCATGCGGCCTTCCAGCTCCGCGGAAAGCTTCTCGACCTCGCTGGCTACCACGCGGCAAGGTCCGCACCACTCGGCCCAGAAGTCGACCAGTACGGGTACATCGGAATCCAGTACGTACTCCTGAAAGTCACCGTCAGAAACCTCTTTGATATTTGCCATATGTCGTTAGGCCCCGGCACGTTTCCCCATCACAATCAGCGTTGGACCGCTAACGGTCCCGGTGCGGGAACGGCCTGCAGGCCTCCCTCCTTCCTAGTTATCTAAAGCGTACAAGTACAAGATTTATTCCCGCTCGAGCGGGCGAACCGGCTCGAGTGCCCACCCCAACAGTTAAACATCTACCGGCCCGGTAGTTGATCAATCCGTCTTTACCGCGTGACCGCCAAACTCCCTGCGCAGCGCCGCCACCATCTTCATGGCGAACGACTCGTCCTGCTGCGAAACAAAGCGCGCCCACAGGGCGGCCGATATAGCCGGCGCCGCCACCCCGGTGTTTACCGCCTCCAGCACGGTCCACCGACCTTCGCCGGAATCGGCCGCGTAGGCCTTCAGCGATTCCAGGTCAGGATCCTTCTCGAGTGCGGAGGCCGCCAGGTCCAGCAGCCAGGAGCGCACCACCGACCCTTGCCGCCACACCTCGGCCACCTGGTGCAGGTCCAGATCGAACTCCTGGTTGGCTCTGAGGATCTCGAAGCCCTCTCCAAACGACTGCATCATCCCGTATTCGATGCCGTTGTGGACCATCTTCACGAAGTGCCCCGACCCGGGCGGACCCACATGCGCGTAGCCGTTGGGCGGGGCCAGCGTCACGCACAGCGGCTTGATCTTGTCAAAGGTCTCCGCAGAGGCCCCGACCATCAGGCTGTAGCCCTCGGTCAGCCCCCAGACGCCGCCGGAGGTGCCGGCATCGGCCCAGCCGATGCCGGCCGCCTCGACGTCGGCGGCACGCCTTATGGTCTCGCGAAAGTTGGAGTTGCCCCCGTCGATGATCACGTCGCCTTCGTCCATGAGCCCGGTCAGCTCTTGCACGTTTGCGGCGGTGGGCGCCCCTTCGGGGACCATCACCCACACCACCGCGGGCTTGGGTAGCTGCGACACCAGGTCCTCGAGAGACTTGGCTTCCTCCGTGTAGGAGCGGGAGTAGCCGATCACCTCGTGCCCGTCGCGGCGCAGGCGCTCAACCATGTTGGCGCCCATCTTGCCGAGTCCAATCATCCCGATCTTCACCCGATCACCTCCATAAGCTGGTCGAGACTCACCCGAGCGACCCGGCGGCCGGCCTCTTTAAGCGAACGATAATCTCCCAGCGCCTGGGCCCGGATCAACTCCCCGAAGCTGTAGTCGACCTCCGGGATGGGCAGATCCTCGCCGGGCTGAGTGTCCACCACCTGAATGAACACCCCTGACGGCGGTCCACCCTTATGCAGCTGCCCCGTCGAGTGCAGGTAGCGAGGGCCGATCCCTACCGTGGTGGCCACCCGGTACCTGTCCCGAATGGCCAGCCGGGCCGCCTGCAGGACCTCAGCAGTCTCGTCGGTGCGGTCCAGGTACGCCAGGATCGCCACGTAATCGCCCGCGGAGACCGACTCCAGCAGCGCAGCCGGATCATCCAGCGGCGGCGCCTCGGCCTGCTCGGCGCCCAGAATCTGCTTGGTGGCCTCCTTGGCGCTGGCCACGTTCGGCTGGTCGAACGGGTTGATGCCGAGAACTGCCCCGGCCACCGCGGTGGCGAACTCCCAGCGGTAGAGCTCTCCGCCCAGCTCGATCGGCTCGGTGAAGTCGATCTCTATGACCGGGTGCCCGGCTTTGGCCAGCGGTTCCAGGCGATCGTCGCGGCCCAGCGATACGAAGATCCGGTCGTTACCGTAGCTGTCCACCGGCCCGAGGTCCTCCCCGACCACCGGCAGTATCCCGGCGCCCTCCTTGCCGGTGGACTCCGCGATCAGCTGCTCTATCCAGCTGCCGAAGGTGTTCACAGGCTCCGGCAAGAACACCGTCAACTTGTCCCGGCCGGCCCTGGCGGCGGCCCCCAGCGCCGCGCCGAGCCACGCCCCGGGGTTCTCGCTATCGGGAACAAACTGCTGGCAAGCACACTCCAGCTCTTCGGCCTGCTCCAGCAGCTCCCGCATGTCCATGCCGATCAAGGCGGCGGGGACCAGGCCGAACAGCGACAGTGCCGAGTAGCGGCCTCCGATATCGGATGCGTTGAGAAAAACCGCTCGAAATCCCATCAGCTGTCCGAGCCGCTGCAGCCGGGTGCCCGGATCGGTAATGGCCACGAACTGTTCCGGGTTGCCGACCAAGCCGTAGAAGTAGCTGAAATGCGACATCGACTCCACGGTGGTGCCGGACTTGCTGGCCACGATGAACAGCGTGTGCTCGAGATCCAGCGACTCCCGCACCCGGGCGATCGTGGCCGGGTGGGTGGAATCCAACACGGTCAGGCCCATCTTGTCCCCGGACCCGCCGAAGGAGCTGCCCAGCACCTCGGCGATCAGGCTGGATCCGCCCATGCCCAGTACCACACAGTGGGTAAAACCCTCCGCGCGGGCCTTTCCGGCGAAGTCCTCGAGCATCGGCAGCAGCTCCACCATCGGCTCGATGATGGTCATCCACCCCAGCCGGTCGCTGATCTCGGTGGGGTCGGGCTTCCAGACGGTATGGTCCTTGCGCCACATGCGGGGCACCACCTCGCTCTTGGTCAGCTCCTCGACCGCGGCGCCCACCTTGGGTTGCAGGTCCCCCAGCGACTCGCTCCAGCGGGAGCGGCCGGCACAGACCCGCTCGATCTTGCGCTCCAGCGTTTCCAGCAACGCCAGAAAATCTTTGTGAAACGCCTCGATGCCGTCGGCGACCAGCTTGTCGCACACCTTTTCCAGGTCGACGCCGTGGTCGGGAAGCGAGCCCAGCGCCGATATCGCCTCGGCCACGCCCTCGGTGACCGCTGCCGGTCGCACGTTGCCGTGGTCGGCAAACGCCTCTATGGTCTGCTGGGGCATGGTGTTGACCGTGTCGGGCCCCACGAGCTCCTCCACGTACAGCACGTCGGAGTAGGCCTTGTTCTTGGTGGCGGTGGACGCCCACAGCGGCCGCTGCACGTGTGCACCGGCGGCGGCCAGCTTCTCCCACCGGGGGCCCGAGAAAATACTCAGGAAACGCTGGTAAGCCACCTTGGCGTTGGCGATCGCGATCTTGCCCTTGAGCGGCGATCCGGGGGGCAACTGCGGATCGACCGCCGAGTCCACCCGGGAGACAAAGAACGACGCCACCGAGTTGACCGCACCCAGATCGCCTCCGGACGCGGCCAGCCGTTCGAGACCCCGAACGTAGGCCAGCGCCACCTTCTCGTAGGCCGATACCGAGAAGAGCAGGGTGATGTTGACGTTGACCCCGGCGGCAATCAGCTCCTCCACGGTTTTCACGCCCTCGGGCGTGCCGGGCACCTTAATAAACACGTTGGGCCGGCCGATACGCTCGAACAGCTCGGTGGCTTTGGCGATGCTGCCTTCGGTGTCCCGGGCAAGGTCGGCCTCCAGCTCGAACGACACGAAGCCGTCCTTGCGGTCCAGCCGGTCGTAAACCGGCCGCAGCACGTCGGCCGCATTGCGGATATCCTCCAGCGCCAGCTCGTAAAAGACGTCCAGCGCGTCGTGCTCGTCCTCGGAGATCTGGGCGATCGCCTCGTCGTAGTCGGTGGACCCTCCGATGGCCTTCTTGAAAATCGACGGGTTGGAGGTCACGCCGCTCAGGTACCACTCGTCGACCATGCGCTCGAGCTCCCCGGTGGAGATCAGACCCCGGCGCAAGAAATCGAGCCAGATCGCTTGTCCCGCCTCGTGAAGCTGCTGCAGTCGATTCATCGATTCCTCCCGAACCCGCTAAAGATGGTGTGTCCCCGCGCTCCATAGCATTCACGCGCGAAAGAACGGGGAATTACCCCCAGCTTAGTGCAGCAGTTACCAAAACTGGCCCCGTTAAACGAATCGATGCAAAACTGAAACTTATGGACATCCTTGACGAGAACCTCTCTGCGTACATAGCGGGGCTTTACGATCGCCTCGACGACCCGGTACTGCTGCAGATGGAGACCCTGGCAGTCGAAAGAGAATTCCCCATCGTGGGCCGGGTGTGTGGGGCCACCCTGGAGATGCTGGCCCGCTCCATAGACGCCCGCCGGGTGTTCGAGCTCGGTTCCGGCTTCGGCTACTCCGCTTGGTGGTTCGCCCGAGCTGTAGGCCCGCAGGGCTCAGTGTCGCTCACCGACGGCGACGAGGAGAACATCGCCCAGGCCCGTGACTACCTGGAGCGGGCGGGACTGAAGCACCGTTGCACCTTCTTGGTCGGCGACGCCTTCGAGTCCCTCAACGCCACCCAGGGCGATTTCGACGTCATCTACTGCGATATCGACAAGGGCGACTACCCGGAAGCGTTCCGCCTAGCGGCCGAGCGGCTGCGGGTGGGCGGCATGTACATGTGCGACAACGTGCTGTGGAAAGGCAAAGTGACCGAGCAGGACACCGACGACGAGTGGACCAGGGCCATCCAGCAGCACAACGAGGCGATCTACGCCGACGACAGATTCTTGACAACGATCATCCCGATTCGTGACGGAATCCTCTGCGCGCTTAGAATCAAGTGAGGGCTCCCGACCCTACAATGTTGCACAAGGGCGCGTAGCTCAGCGGGAGAGCGCTGCCTTCACACGGCAGAGGTCACAGGTTCGAAACCTGTCGTGCCCACAGAGGAATCCAAGAAGCAGCTAGTTTCAGCCATAACGGCCGAGGATGGCCGCAGCAGCTGAAAAGCCGGCTCGTACTTCAAGCTACCGCGATCTGCTCTGACCGCCCGGCAAGGTGCCGGCAAGGGTGCTGCCCGGCGGCGTCGCGATCCTCGGTGTCGATCCTTAGCCCTACGTAGCCGGAAAGGCCCGTGCGGACCCCATGCATTGAGGCCGCTCTTGGGAAATCAAATGAGGCGCCGACCGAGATGAGCCTCCTCGACCGACGCCTCCCTACATCTATCGGCAGATATCCGTAATTTTTTGGGATCTTTCGGGTTCGCGTGGGGGGTCGGCGGCTATCCAGACGGGTCCTGAGCGCATATCTCAGCTTTAGCAACTTGTACACGAAATGAGGTGAAGCCCACCCGCGGCAGCAAAGAGGTGGGATTATAAAGACTTCGGTCCACGGCAACTCGTTCTCGAAATGAAGGGACAGTTCGATGAGAAGTATCGTCTCCCTTGTTTATGTGGTGGTCGGGTTTTTCGTCGCCGGTAACCACGGCTACCTCATTTTCGACACCCTCCCCAGCGCCATATCTGCCGGCGCGGCAATACTTCTGTGGCCGCTACTGTTTTTCGGCGTGAACCTGCATTTCGGTGCATGACCAGTCTGCGTGACGAGACGTCACCCCGGAAGGTCGACTGACCCAAGTCTCCGGAAAAAAGCAGTACCAGGCAGTCGTTATCCAACCATATCTGTCATACCCTGCCAGTAATATCGGGTACATGTTTAACGGCTTAGTTGATCAAGCACTGGACCTGCTGCAGCGGGCGGTCGAAGGGCTGGATCCCGACACACTGGATCCAGCCGTGGCCATGTCGCTTACCGAGAAGTTCTGCAGGATGGAGCGCCTCTGCGCGGCGGGCAAGGCCCTAACGGCTAATCGGGTGGCGGGCTCCGGGGCCTGGATCGAGACCTCCGAGCGCTCCCCCGCCCACTGGGTGGCCACCGAATCCAAGTGCACGGTGGGGCATGCGGTAAGGGTGCTCGAGACCGCCGAGCACATCAAACGGCTCGATGCGGCCTCCTGCGCTTACCGAAAGGGCGAACTGTCGGAGACCCAGGCCTACGACCTGTGCGCGGCCGCAAAGCTCGATCCCGAGGCTCAAGCCGAGCTGCTCGAGGCGACCGAGCTACAAAGCGTTTACGAGTTCAAGCGCAGCTGTGCCCGGGCTAGGGCCGCTGCCATGTCCGCTGAGCAGCGGCACACCGAGCTCCACGGCAAGCGCTATCTACGGCACTGGAGCGACGTGCACGGGGCGTTTTGCCTGGAAGGGCGGCTTACACCCGAGACCGGAGCGCAGGTGTTGGCGGCGCTGGAGCCGTTTCGGCAGAAGATCGCCGAGCGCTCCAGGCGGGAGCGGCCCGATGGCTCCCGGCAGGCTCGCAGCCGGTGGCTGGGGGGCCACGGCTCGGACTCGGTCGGTTCCCACAGCAGGTACCGCTCTACCAAGCGGCGGCGCAAGGATTCCGCCGACGCTCAAGCCGCCGACGCTTTGGTGGAGATGGCTCGTGAGCCCCGCTCGATGCCCGAGGACGCTTTTCGGCCCGGTCCTCGCGCCGTGGTGCACGTGCGGGTGGACCACTCGGCGCTGGTGCGGGGTGAGACCGAGCCCGGAGAGATCTGCGAGGTGCCGGGCGTCGGCCCCATCTCCGTAGATGCGGCCAGGGCGTTTGCCTCGGATGCTTTCGTGGCGGCCATTTTGACCGACGGCAAAGACGTGCAGGCGGTATCGCATATGGGTCGGACCATACCAGCGCACCTGCGCACCGCCTTGATTGAACGGGATCCGGGCTGCGTGGTGCCCGGGTGCGCGGAGAAGGGTCCTTTTGAGATCGACCACGTAAAGCCCGTCGCCGAGGGCGGCGCCACCCGCCTATCGAACCTGGCGAGACTATGCGGGTGGCATCATTATCTGAAGACCTTTCACCGCTATCAGCTAACGGGTGGTCCCGGCAGGTGGTTGTGGGTGGAGCCCAACGGCCCGCCTGCGGACGAGCTAGATGAGCAACCAGAGCTGGTAGCGGCACGCTGAGAACGCCACGCCGTGCCCGGCGCCGCCGCGCGACTACTGGTCTGAGGCGCGGCGATCGAATGTCACGATAATTGCGCGAAGGAGCGCTAGGAAGTGGCTCGGCTCTTTTGCCGGCGGGTTGTGAAGCTCAGGGTCCACGCCGGGTGGCTTTCGCCGTTTAGCAGCATCCGCCATACGTAGCGGCTGCCGGGTTCTAGCTGGGCGTTGTGTAGGTTGACCACCATGGGCTTGAGATCGATCGGGATTCCTATGGGAACCCCCGAGGGACGCCCCACCTCGAACTCGCCCGGGAACTCCATCTTTTTCCCGCCGATCTCGACGACCTGGCCGTCGCCATCCTCCAGGCGCAACAACATCTGTTGCTTTTGATTCGCCTGCTCCCACGGAACCTGGATCTTCACCACGATCGAGAAGGTGACGGGACCCGGCCCGGCGATGGACCAGCCGCCGCCGAGGATGTAGAGCTTGCCGTTCACCGCCTGAGCTGAGTCGGCCAGCATCATCGTTACGGACGGTGTCTCCTGCAATCCGCTCCTCCTTAGGATCGACGACCCTCAGAGCCTACTGCTTCGCCCGCACTTCCACCTTGCCGGAGTTAATTCTTGCCTCGTAGCGGGGCTGCGGTGAGCTGGCCGGGCCCTTGAGGATCTCTCCCGTACACAGATCGAACTCGCTTCCGTGCAAGGGGCAGGTGACAGTACGATAGGATCGTCGGGAACCAGGCGCCGCCCCAGCTTGGCGCCCGCTTCTCCTACACGATCCAACACCTGGAAACCTTCGATGGCTTCGGCGATTCGGGGCATGCGATTCCTTTCGACTCGGATCACAGTTCTACCCGCAGCGCCGAGCGGTGAAACCAGTCCAGATGCCGGGCTTTTCGCTCCCGGATACCGGGGTTTGGACGATTTAGTCTGCGGGTACTCAACGGCTCGGGCAGGGACTGGAGGCGGCCCATTCGGAACCGATACGACCGGGCGGGCCGCCCAAGCCCTGCGTGGATCAGCCGCAGGCCACAGACGGCCGACCGGCCAGCAAACGCTCCCGCTGACGCGCATCGAACGACGACGCCGCCGCCGAACATGCAGCCCGGACATCCAGAACATCGATCCTGACTACCTTGCCGCTGTCCGCGGCTGCCCAGACGGTTCCCTGCGATCCAACCACGTACCGCACGGGTCCGGCCGCTACTTCGAGCCCGGGCCCAATCCGTTGACCCGACGCTGCGTCCCACAGCTGAACCAGACCCTCTCCAGTGCCGACCGCCACGGTGCCCGGATCCACGAAGACCACATCCAGCGCGCCCAGGCGATGCGAGCCCAACTCCCGGGTGCGCTCGGGGGCGGCAGAGTCCTCGAGCGACCACAACGACAGCACCTCGTCGGCGCCGGCTGCGGCCAGGATCTGCGCTGCCGGGTGCAACGCCACGCCCCATACGGTGTCGTCGATCACCCGCAGCGGCTCGCCGATATTGCGACCGGCACCGTCCCAGAGGCCGACTTCTCCCCGGCGCGTGGAGGCGGCCACCGTGGGGGCGGATCCACCGATGGCCACATCGGTGATTGCGGACCCCAGCCTTGCCGCCTCGGTTATCGGCTCGAGCGAGCCGGCATCCCAAAAGCCAACGACACCACCCTCGTCCCCGGTGACCAGCAAAGACCGTCCACCGCCGACGGCCATCGTTCGTATCGCACCCCCGCCGGCCGGCCTTTCGCTGAGCAGCTCGCCGGAATCTGCGTTCCAAAGCCGCAGCACTCCCTCCTCGTCTCCGGTGATCAGCATCGACGGCCCCGCAAAGCCCACCGCCGATACGGCGCCGGAGTGCCCGCCGAACCCCGGGCGCCGGTCTCCGTCCTCCCCCAGCAAGACCACGTCGCCTGCGCCGGTCCCAACCGCCAGGACTCGCCCGTCGGGGCTTACAGCCATAGACCTGGGGCGGGCGCCGACATCGCCTATCTCGACCACTGCCCCGGGTCTGGCGCGTTCGGTCCATACTTGAATCGTGCGGTCGTCCGCCAGGGTGACCAGCGTCTCACCTCCCGCCGAGCGGCCTGCCTGGGTTATCCGGTCGCGGTGCATCGCTTCACCGACCTCCAACACCTGCCGCTTCGACATTGACCACGAGTAAAGCGCCCCGTCCGGTCCCCCGAGAGTCAATACGTCCGAACCCGGCCCGAAGGTCGCACCGCGCACCCCGATGGGGATTGCATGGCCGTCTGCCTCGAATGGCCCCCCGGACACCGCTTCTCCGGTACCCAGGTCCCACAACCGTGCGGTGCCGTCACTGGACACGGTGGCGAACCTGGGTCCTTCGGGGGTCTCGGTCGGCACTAGCTCCCAAACATCGCTGGAGTGCGCGGCCACCGGCCCGTATTTAAGCGACCGATCGGCCAGATCCCATACAAACACCTCCCCTCGAGCCGATCCCGCGACCAGCAAGGCTCCGTCGGGAGAGAACGCCACCGAGAGCAACTCCCCTGCTGCGGGATCCAGTACACCAACCTGCTCACCGGAGGCCGCGTCGATCAGCCACACCTGACCCGAGGTTGTCGTCGCGGCCACGAGACTGGAGCTCGGCGCCGCCGCCACACCCCACACGATTGAACCGGTTTCCGCCACGACCTCGCCTTCAGCAGCGTCCGCCGGAGACCCCAGCTCCCAGCGCCACAGATTCCCGTCCGCGGTCGCCGCAATCAGCCGGTCACCGCCGGGGCCAAAAGCCAGGCCGTGCACGCCTGAGGAGGGTCCGTTTAAGCCCGCTAGCCGATTGGTGGATCCCAGATCCCACAGATCCACCGAGCCATCCCGGTTGCCGGTTGCGGCCCGCTCGCCGTCCGGCCCCACGGCCAGCGCCACCGCGTCGCCCACCGGTATCGGATCCCCATAAGGCACCAGCCGGCTCCCGCCCAGGGCGAGCCGGCTGCGGACCAGCGCATCCCGGGCCTCGGCCAGCGGCGGGTCCGTGCGCACCATCGCCTCGGCGGCCAGCATCGTAGCCAAGAAGGGGTTGGCGCCGGCCAAGTCCACCGCGGACGCGGCCAGTCCGCGGGCCAGCTGCTCGGACGCCAGCAAATTCGCCTCCCGGGAGCGAAGCAGCGCAACCCCGGCGACGGCCGAGGCTACCAGCGCCACAGTAGTCAGACCCGACAGGCCCACCAGAACCCGTTTGCGGGTCCGCCGGTCGCGCTCCGTCCGCAGACGCTTGGCCTCCTCCCGGCGGGTCTCGGCCTCGGCCGCTGCCTCGACGAACGTATCGGTTAGCCCCTCGACGGCTCCGGCCCGGCGTTCACGCCACTGCAGTGCCGCCGCCAGGGGTACCCCCCGGTACAGCAAATCCTCCAGGCGTCCCTGCCGGTCCCATTCCCGGGCAGCCTCGGCCAGCCGTTCACCCTGTCTGAGGTCGTCGCGGCTTTCCTCAACCCATGAAGCCAGCCGCCCCCAGCTGCGCAACAGGGCCTCGTGAGCCAGCTGAACCCCTTTGTCGTCCACCGTGAGCAATCGGCTCTGGGCGAACCTGGATACGACCTCGCGCGCGGCAGCGTCTTTGCCGACCTCGCGCCAGCTCATGAGCCGTTTGGTGTCGGCCGCGCCGTCCCCCGGATGGACCAGCTGCGGCAGAAGCCGGCGGGCACAGAGTTTTTGGGAGTCGTCCAGCGCCTCCCAGACCTCGTCGGCGGTGCGCCCTATGGCTCCGGTCACCCCTCCCGCCGCCTCGTAACCGGCCAACGTCAGCCGCTCGTCCTCGCGCCGCAGCCAGGTTTCTACCAGTGCGTGCGAGACCAGCGGAAGGGCCCCGGCATCGTCGCCGGCGTCGCTTAGCACGCGCTCCACCAAAGCGCCCTCCAGATTTAGGCCCACCCGGCGCGCGGGTCCAACGATGGCCTCTTGCAGCTGGGCCCGGCTCATCGGGCCCACCAGAAGGTGGCTGCGATTAATCGTCCCGGCCAGCCATCTGAAGGCGGCACAGCTGCCGTAGAAGTCCGCCCGTATCGCCATCACCACTCTCGCCCGCGGCCGCGCACCCCGGCTGAAACCCTCGAGCACCTCCAAGAAGGCCTGCCGGTCGCCCGAGTCGGAGCACAATGTGAACAGCTCTTCGAGTTGATCCACCGCAATCACGGTCTGATCCGGCAGCGCGCTGCCCAGCGCCGCCGGATCGGCCTTCAGATCCTCTACCGACGGCAGATTGCTCACCCCGGCCACTGCAGCTGCCGCGTCCAGCAAAGAGACCAGCGGCCGCTCGGCCGGGGTCAGCAGACAAATCGGCCAGCTCTTGCTGCCGGGAAGCGCCCCGCCGGCTATCGCTGGCAGCAAACCCGCCCTCAGCAGCGAGGATTTGCCGCTGCCGGAAGGACCGCCGATGACCAATACTGCGCACTGCCCCAAACGGGCGACCAGCTGATCTACCAGCTCCGAACGGCCGAAGAACAGCACCGCATCGCCGGGCTGAAAGGCGGCCAGGCCCTTGTAGGGCAAAGCTGCTTCCAAACGGGCCCCGGCGACCGAGGGGCCCCGACCTTGCAACCCGGCAAAATCCTCGACCCCCAAGACCGCCTCCACCCACTCGCCCATGGACCCAAACCGGTCGACGGCGTCGGGTGCCATGCCGCGGCGCAGGACCGGGCGCCACCGCTCGGGCAGGTCGAGCAGCTTTACCGGCAACTGCTCCGGCGCCGGAGGAGCCTCACCGCTCAGCGCCACCCACAGCACGGCGGTGGCCGCATACACATCGGTGCGGGGCTCGATGCGTCCACCCACTTCTTGCTGCTCCGGCGCCTGAAACCCCGGCGTGCCCCCGATCATGGTCGGGCCGTACGACGAGGCAAGCTGGTCCTTGGCAAGCCCGAGGTCGCCGATGACCAGCCGCTCCCCCTCGGTCAAGACCGCCGGGGCGCCGGCGCCGGGTTTCGCGCGCCGGTCGCTCATAACCAGCAGGTTGGCCGGCTTGATATCGCGGTGCACCACCCCCGCCGCATGCAGCGCGCCCAGCCCGTCGGCCAGCGTGCGCACCAGATGCTCCAGGTCCCGCGTATCCCTCCAAGGGGCCGCAAGGCGATCCTGCAGCACCCCGCCGCCGGCCAGATCCATAACCAGATAGGGTCTGCCGTCCTTGGTTTCGCCGACGTCGTGGACCGTGACCACCGCGGGGCTTCGCACCCGCCTCAACATGCGCGCTTCGCGTACGAAGCGCTCCCTCACCTCGGGGTCGCCGGCGTGGCGCGGAGTGAGGATCTTGACGGCTACATCGGCATCCAGCAGCTCGTCACGGGCCCGAACCACCACCGCAAACCCGCCGACACCCAACACGGGGCCAAGCACGTACCGGCCCACCCGGACCGGAAGGTCGAGCGGGCCGGTCTCTTCGGGCACTCAGCCGGACCTTTTCCGATCCGCCACTAGGAGTCGACGAAACCGGTGACGTCGAAGCACTCGGCGATTTCCGGGTCTATGACGTTGTGATCGCCGTCGCCTGCGGTCACGCAGATGGCCATGGATCCGGAACGCTCGCGCATCGACGCAGCGTCACCGGTTCGGTACGGGTTTTCGTCGGTGGGCACCCAGTCACCCTGGGTTACGCCAAACCGCCGCTCGGCGTCGTCGCTCACCTGCTCGGCGTCGTAGGTATCCCAGTACACGTGAAAGTGGTTGCGCGCGAGGTCGGGCTCAAAGTTGGCGTCCAAGGTGAGCTCCAGCTCGTCCCCGACTTGCTCGGCTGCCGATATGCTGACCCGACACCCTTCCTGTGGACACGCATTTGGCAGTGCAGCATCCTCCTCGCCGGCGGGCGGTTGGGCCTCACCGTCGGGCTGGCCACCCTCGCTGGCGCACGAAACCAGCAGGGCCAAAGCGCCCAGCACCCCAATGCTTTGAATCCAACGACTCTTCATAGCACCCCCAGTCCGGCCGCAATACAGGATCAAACTTTACTCCGCCCCTCGCCTACAGAACACCCGGCTACCGGTCACCGTTCACACAGTACTTCCCGGAACAGCTCCTTGGCCTTAGCCAGCCGGGACCGAACGGTACCCACCGGCACGTCCAAGCGGCGTGCAATCGCCTCGTAGTCCAAACTGTCGAACAGCTGAAGTCGCAGAGTCGACGCGTAGGGCTCGGGCAAGGAATCCACTGCTGCCTCGATCCTTATCCGGCCCACCACCACCGAGGAGAAGCGCCCCAAAGCTTCCGGCAGCACCTCCACCGGCTCGTCGGACCGCCGGCGCAGCGTCATCAGCGCCTCGTTGCGGGCCACGGAGTGCAGCCACGTCCGGAACTTACTGCGGCCCTGAAAAGAGCGGATATGCCGCTCAACCGCCACCAAGGTGAGCTGCGCAACGTCGTCCACCGCCGCCGCGTCGAGAATCAGAGCCGTAATAGCCGGGCGGTGCAGGCCCAGGCGATGGACCAACTCCAGCAGGGCCTCGAGAGCGGTGTCGTCGCCCGCCGCGGCCCGTCCGGCCATCTCGTCGAGCACCTGATCAAGGAGCTCGTCCCTCTCCGCGCGAGCAATCGCCGCTTGCTGAAACAGATAAGCCCGGCCCGCCGAACCTTGTAGGGCGGCAGCGACCAGGTCCTGCGGGTTTTCACCGACCGCCACTACTCCACTTCCTCCACAGAGACGTCTCGCCGTGTTGGATCGTACGCCGGTCAAGGCTCGTTGCGAAATCGCCTGACATTTTTCCCTCGGGTTCGCGAACTCCTCTCGGTGGCCGCCGCATCTCATGGGTGTCGGCAGTCAGGACGGACAAGGAGGAAGCAAATGGCAACTATCACGAGTGGCAAATCAGCTTCAGGCAGGATCCGGGTAGTAAGCACGGGAATCGCCTTCGGCCTTATGGCATCACTTCTGTCGAGCAGTGCGGCGGTTGCTATACCCAAGGACTGCATTAGCTCCCCGCTGTGCAACGAAGGTCCGGTGCTGGAGGATCCGACTCCGCCTCCGCCTCCCACACCCTGCAAGTTCACGGCCAAATGCCCGGTGTATGACCCGGCCGACCAGGTCCTCGATCCCGGAACCGGCAATCCGGGCGGAAGCGAAGATCCCGAGCAGGAAGATCCCGAGCAGGAAGATCCCGAGCAGGAAGATCCCG
>JBBDRQ010000037.1:34870-38648 GCA_040905365.1 Actinomycetota bacterium | reverse complement strand
GGACGTGGTCTCAGATTGCGGCTGAGGATCTTCTGCGGGCGGAGGCGGCGGAGGCGGCGGCGGCGGAGCCGGAGCCGGAGCCGGAGCCGGAGCCGGCGGCGGTTGCGGCGCGCTCGCCCCGGAGCGGCGCGGCCGGCTGGATGAGGGGGACGGAGAAGAAGTTGGAGACGGCGTTGGAGACGGCGACACCGACGGCGACGGGCTTGGTTCGGGCGATTCGTCGGTGATCGGGAAGTCCAGCGGTGCGCCGCCTCGCAGCTCGGCCGCCGCCTCCGTAGCGGGAGACGACTCGGACGACGTGGGAGTCAGGAGCCCGGCGGCCATCGCTATGTTGATGCCGATGACGATCGCTACGGATACCCGAAACGCGTTGGACTCGGCGACCTCGGCCCATTTGTACTGGAGGCGGCGTAGCGCCACCGACGGATTCTGCGCCAACATTAAGTCCCATCGTTTGACTGACCGACCGATTATAAGGTGGTCTTGCGTTCGCTCGTGTGTTCTTAGCCGGATGCGACCTTAGCCGGATGCGACCTTAGCCGGATGCGACCTTAGAAGGTTGACACGGCACGGTCCCTCGCGTCTAGGCATGCCTGTTGGTAGCGCGCCTCGACGAGGTTGCACAACTCGGTTGCTTTGGCGGGGTCGTGGTCGTTGTAGACCGCGTTCAGCGCCGCCCCGATTATGCAATGCTCCCGCCGATCCTCCCTGCCGAGGTTACAGCCTTCTACGACGGTCGGCGGATCGAGCATCGCGTTGCCGCTGATGTCGCGGCCCATGCTCTGGTAGCAGTCCGGGGCGAAGCGCTCGTCGACCGAGTCGCACACCTCGAACGCGGCCTGCAGATTCTGGCCGTTGCGCCACAGGACGTAGGAAGTCTGCATAGTGAAGCACTCGTCGATTAGGTCGTCGTCGACTGCGTTGCACGGATACACCAGATCGCCCTCCCGGAAGCTCGCGTCGGCTCCTTCTTGCGCCGATATGATGTTTTGCATGAAGGCTCCGCCCGCGCAGGAGCTCAACTCCCAAGCGTCGGTGTACGCGCGGCAGTAGGGCAGGGATTCAAACAGGTCCGAATCAAAGCGGAGCATGATCCCGTGGCCCACTCCGTGCACGCAGTTGTAGTGGTTAAACGAGTACCGCTCGGCGGCCGGTTCGCTGCATACCGCAGGAAGGGCCTGCTTGAGACGTTCATCGTCGTAGCGGGCAAGCTTTTCCTCTACTACGCCGTGGTAGTAGCCCGACCAGCACGCCGAAGCCTCGAAGGACAGGGCTTCCCCCAGCGAGTCGTAGTGGTCGGCTGCCTCGCGTCCCAGGTCGTGGGTCATTTGGTGACACTGGGAAGCAACGTAGGAGCTGGATTGGGCCACCTCGTGAATCTTCGCCACCGCTACGCCTGCATCCTGTTCTTTCATCAGTGCGGAGAAGTACTGCGTGTAGCAGTTGGCCTGCCCGACACCGAGATCGTCGCACTCTTCTACGTCGGTAACCGGCTCGGACGACAGCAGGTCGCCAGGGTCGCCCCCTGGTTCGGCTATCGGCCCGGCGGTTGGGTTCAGCACCGTAAGAGTCGAAGCCAGCACCAACACCGCGGTGAGCCCCGACAGCTCCAATTTCAGGCTGCGTTGGAAGCGGCTGTTGATCGGACCGTCCGGTTTCGCAACGGTGCGCCGATGGTACCAGGCTAGCGGAATGATTCCCGCGGCCAGCAGCAGCACCTTGACGGTAAGGACCCAGCCGTAGCGGTTGGCAAACAGATCCGTGCCCACGTTGACCCACAGAGTCTCAATTCCGGTAGCCACCAGGACTATCAGCGTCCAGCCGGCGACGCGGGAGAAACGGCCGAAGAAGCCCTTCATAAGCGCCCAGCTCTCGCCGTCGGCGCCGGCCGCCTGGTTGTGCCGTGCGGCCCACCACACAGCCGCGATGGCCAAAGGTCCGATCCACAGGGCGGCGGCGAGCAGATGGGCTCCACGCACCAGGGTGGCAATTTCCAGCGGTAACCTAGCGGCCAGGTGGCCGCCTAGCGAGGCGCCCAACCCGGCCAGGACCAGCGCGGATGCGATCCGGCGCCACCGCTCCGCCCTTGGCGACGCGTAGGGCCGCACCGATATTCCCTTGGAGGCCTTTAGGCCCCAGCCGATACAGACCACTACGGCGAGCAAGGCGAGACCGCTGAGCGAGGCTAGGCCATATTCGAGGCGGGCCGCCACGCCGGGGTTGCCTTCGAGCGCCGCGCCGCGCACGGCGATTCGGGACGCCGAAAGGATCGCGAAGCCGGCCAGCGCCATCTGCTGACCGAACACCAGCCACCGTCGTGAGAGCTTCCAGAAGCTGCGCTCCGAGGTATTCCACTGGGTCCTCGAGCCCAGCCACCACAATGCAAACAGGCTGCCTACGGCAAAGCTCAATCCCAGGTACCAGGCGAAGCGTCCGGCGGCTCCGGCGATCTCTACCCAGCGGTCGCCGGGACTAAGCGTGCGAAACTGGGCGGCGGACAGCTGTTCACCGTCGACATTGCCGATACCCAGCACCACCTCGCCGGCGGCCCGGTGGCCGTCGCTGCCGATCGACTGCCAGGTGATCCCGTAGGTTCCGTCGGGCAGATCGGGAAGCTCGAAGGTTACTTCCGAGGCCGTGTCTGCCCCGGCCGGCCGTCGCTGGTGCCCGGCGTGCTCCCGGCCTTCGACGTCCTGTACGTCGATGCTCACAGTTTCGGGTTCCACCGGATCCGTGAAAACCAGCGTTATGGATTCCGGGGGCCCGTCCAGGCGGCTGAGGTTGGCCGGGGTGCTTTCCGCCAAGGACGTGTGCGCCAGGGCCGGCGCGGCCGGCAGCACGACGGCAAGGACTATCAGCAGGCCGGCTATTGGCTTGGCGACCCGTTTCAAGTGCTTCTCCGTTCTACTGTCCTTACTCGTCGGTTGTTGGACTCGGCTCCGGCTCCGGACTGGCCGGCGGAGGGCTCGGGCTCGGCGGCGGAGGGCTCGGGCTCGGCGGCGGAGGGCTCGGGCTCGGCGGCGGAGGGCTCGGGCTCGACGGCGGAGCAGGAGGCGGTGGAGGCGGCGGGTCCTCCTCGCTGAAGTCGAGAGCGGAGCCGTCGCATCCGGGATCGTCGCCGTCGATCAAGCCGTCCCCGTCGTTGTCGATGCCGTCGCTGCACGCGACCGGACCCGTAGGAGAGGGCGGCGGTGCAGGCGGGCTCGGGGCAGGCGTGGGCGAGCCGGCTGGCTCTGGAGAGGGTGTTGGTGTGGCGCCGGCGGTCTCGGTCGGCCGCGGCGTCGGCCGTGCGCCGCGGCCGTCATCGTTGTCGTCGGACGCCCCTGCGGTCGGGGAAGGTTCGGGGCTGGGCGACGTTTCGGGGCTCGGTGTGGCGAAGGGAAACGCGAGCGGTACGGCGGATCTTGAGGAAGACAGGCTCTGGTCGCTCTCGCCGGTGCCGCCCTGCTCGGACTCGAGATTGGAGCTGTCGGCAAGCAGGATGCCGAACGCGAGGAAGGGCAGCATGCCCACCAAAACCAGCCCGCTCGTGCGCAGGATGGGGTTTGCACGTAACAGTTGGCGAAGCGGTTCGATGAGCCTTCGAATATCGTCCGAAATTTTGACGGGAAGTCCTCCTGTACGGGCCGGTTGGACGCGACTAGATTATCGCGGCATTTGCGGCTATCGATCGAGGCTTAGAAAGAGCAATAATGTCACCCGCAGGCGGCCATGGCGAGGCCCTGGGAAACTTCACTCGCCGGCCGCCGTTGAACGGCAAAAAAACGACGGGCGCCCC
>JBBDRQ010000037.1:0-34860 GCA_040905365.1 Actinomycetota bacterium | reverse complement strand
AGCCTCGTGACGCTGCCGCCGATCGGCGGCGAAACTTCGGGCGGCGCCCGCCGTTGGTTCAACCGCAAAAATAACGACGGGCGCCGAAGCTTTGGCGCCCGTCGTTTGGTTCTGACTGGACTATTTAGCTCAAGTCGATCATCTGCACCGGTGGGACCAGTCCGGCGACCGTGACTCGAGGGTGGCCCGGTTTGGATTCGCTGGTCGAAGCCAGCCTGATCGACCTAGCGGCCGGTCACCTCCAGGGTCCCGAGAAATCTTTCGCTAATGCGGACCACCTCCTTTCTCTGGTGCGAAAAGGATAACTTATTCGGGCCGAATTCGTCCGGCAGTCGCTGCAGGTTTTTGGCATCGTTCTGCCTTTTTTGAGCCGGTAGGCAGGTAAGGTTTGTCCGGCAGGGACGTGCACAGACAGGGGGCCGCAACCATGCCAACGGAGTGGGATCTGGCCGTTCGAATCCTGATCGCGGTCGTGCTCGGCGCCGGGATCGGGTTGGAACGGGAGCTCAGCGGACAGGACGCCGGACTGCGCACCCACATCAGCATCGCCATGGGCGCAGCTTTGTTCGGGATGGTCTCGGCCTACAGCTTCGGGGAGTTCGCCCAGCCCCGGGCCGATACCAACTATCAGGTCGACGTCACCCGCGTGGCCTCCAATGTCGTGACCGGCGTCGGCTTCCTCGGCGGCGGCGCCATCATCAAGCACGGTATGACGGTCCGGGGCCTGACCACGGCGGCGAGCATTTGGGTTACCGCCGCGGTCGGACTGGCGGTGGGCCTGGGATCGATCATCACCGCCACCGTCACGGCAGTGATCCTGCTGTTCGTGTTGACCGGACTTCGCTGGCCGCGGCGCTGGCTGAACCGGCGGGCGGTGAAGCAGGAGAATATAAACATCCAGATCAAGCCTGACGCCGAAGCCGGCCCGGTGGTGGATGCCTTGTTCAGGCTGCCCGGAATCACGGTGAAATCGGTTTCGGTGCGCGGCGCCAACGGGGAAGGCCGCACTGTTCGCGCCGAGGTCAAGGGCGCCGAGCTGCACATGCGCCTGACGGAGTTGTCGGAGCGGGACGAGGTCCTCGACATCGGCCTGAATCCGTAGCCGTGCTTAGCTGTGCTTGAGGTGCTCCCGGGACAGGTCCAGCAGTAGCCGGACGTGAGCGTCGTCGATGCTGTAGTAGATCATGCGCCCGCTGCGGCGTTTGCGGACCACGCCGGCGCTGCGCAGCAGTCTTAGCGCGTGGGAGGCGGAGTTCTCGGGGATGCCGACGGTGGCCGACAGATCGCACACGCACAGCTCGCCCGCCTCCAGCAGCGCATACAACATGCGGGTCCGGGTCGGATCTCCGAGCAGCCGGAACAGGTCGCTCAGCCTTCCGGCCTCCTCGCCGGATATTAGCCGGCTGCGGGCTTCGGCTACTTTTTCGGGGTTGACGCAGTGCTCGGTGCACGCGTCCAGGGCGGTTACTTCGTGATCGGGTTCTGCGGAGGCTGCCATTGCTGACTTTCGGTTGCTGGTCGGGTTCGTTTACCGGGGGCTGCGTCAGCTATGATATAGGAATAGGTATTCAGATTTCCATAGGTCGGGCCCGTCCGGCTGCCTTTTATATGAGGAGGGAATCATCGCTAACGAGTCGGCCGAGATCCCCATGGCCTCACCGCTGGCCGAGGCCGACTGCGAATCCTGCGCCGAGCGCCTGCGCGACGAGCTCAAATCCCACCGGGGGCTGATCAGCCTCGAGGAGGCCGGACCTGAAAAGATCCTGGTTACCTACGACCCCGACCGCTGCTCGTTGTCGTGCGTTACGCAGGCAGCCGACGCGATCGGTACCCGCCTAGGCCGGCGTTTTCACCACGAGAGCCTGCCGGTGCAGGGGATGGACTGCTACGACTGCGCCCAGACCATCGAGCGCGCGGTGAGCAAGCTGCCCGGGGTCAGCTCCTGCTCGGTCAGCTTCACCGGTGCCCGCATGAACGTGGAGTACGAGGACCGCCCCGAGGAAGCGGCCTCGGCTCTGCGCCGCAAGGTCGCGACGCTCGGTTACCGGATCCCTCAGGACAACCCCGCCGGCGACGGGGAGGCCGAATCGTTTTGGGTCCGGTACCGCCGGGTCGCGCTCACAGCGGCCAGCGCCGCGTTCTTGATGATCGCAGGGGTGCTCTCGCTGACCGGCGCAGACACCGCGGCCACCGTGCTGTACGCGCTGGTTGTCGCGGTTTCGGGGTACCCGATCGCCCGCTCGGGCCTCGCCGCGGCGAGGGCCACGCACCGGCCCGACATCAACCTGCTGATGACCATCGCGGTGATCGGCGCCGTGGGCATCGGTGCGTGGGTAGAGGCGGCGCTGGTCGTGGTGCTCTACGCGCTGGGGGCGGATCTGGAGAGCTACGCGGTCAACCGGGCCCGCAGAAGCCTGGGGGATCTGCTGAGCCTGGCGCCCGACTGGGCGCGGGTGGTGCGCAACCTCGTCGAGGTGGAGATCGATGCCGAGCAGCTGCAGGTGGGGGACCAGGTCGTGGTCCGCCCCGGTGAGCGTATCCCCGCCGACGGCCGGGTAATGGGCGGATCGAGCGCGGTCGACCAGTCCCCGATCACCGGCGAAAGCGTACCGGTAGACAAGCTGCCCGGCGACCAGGTATTTGCCGGGACGCTAAACGCCGAGGGGAGGCTGGTGATCGATGTGGACACCGCGCCCGGCGATACCACCTTGGACCGGATCAGCCGGGCGGTGGCCGAGGCCCAGGCCAGGAAGGCCCCGATTCAGCGCTGGGTCGATCGGTTTGCCGCCGTCTACACACCGATAGTAGTCGCGGTGGCGGCGTTGACGGCCGTGGTCCCTCCGCTGGCCGGTTTCGGATCGTTTGAGACCTGGCTGTACCGGGGGCTGGCGTTTTTAATCCTGGCTTGCCCGTGCGCGTTGGTGATCGCTACGCCGGTGTCGCTGGTGTCGTCGCTGGCCCGCGCCTCGGCGGCGGGCGTGCTGGTCAAAGGCGGAGCATTTCTGGAGATTGCCTCACGGGTCAAGGCGGTGGCTTTTGACAAGACCGGGACATTGACCGCCGGCCGGCCCCGGCTGTTGCAGGTCATCGCGCTTGGGGGAGCCACCGAGACGGAGGTGCTGCGGTGGGCGGCGTCGCTGGAGTCGGCTTCGGAGCACCCGCTGGCCCGGGCGGTGGTGGATACCGCAACCGAGCGGGCCGTCGGCGCCGCCCCGGTGGACGATTTTGTGTCGCTGCGCGGGGTCGGGGTTCAAGGCGCGGTGGAGGGCCGGCAGCTGCGTATCGGCAGCCCGGCGTTGTTTGCCGAGACTCGGTTGGATGGTGACGTCCAAGGCACGATCGAGCGCCTGCGGCAGGAGGGCCAAACAGTCGTGCTGTTGGGCGACGAGAGCACCGTGTTGGGGATCCTGGCTATGGGCGATGCCCCAAGAGCTCAGGCTGCAGAGGCCGTCGCCGAGCTCCGGCGAGTGGGCGTGGAGAGGACCTTCTTGCTCTCGGGCGACCACGCCGAGGCTGCCGCTGCTATCGGCAAAGCAGCCGGCGTCGACGAGGTTTTGGGCCAGCTGATGCCCGAGGACAAGGTAAAGGCCGTGGAGCGGATCCGTGAGCTGTACGGAGTCACCGCTATGGTGGGCGACGGCGTGAACGACGCCCCGGCCCTGGCCCGCGCGGATCTGGGAGTGGCTATGGGGACCGCGGGCAGCCCCTCGGCCATCGAGATAGCCGACATAGCGCTGATGGGCGACGACGTCACCAAGGTGGCCGGTTTGGTGGGCCTGTCCCGCTGGACCCAGGCCGTGGTCCGGCAAAACATCGTCTTCTCCCTGGTCGTCAAAGCGGTCGCGGCCGTGTTGGCGTTCGGCGGGCTGCTCACTCTGTGGATGGCCGTCCTGGCCGATGTGGGAGCCACGTTGATAGTGGTGGCCAACGGCCTGCGCCTGCTGAGAGGCCGTCCATCGGGGCGGCTGCGCGACCTGCCGCTGCTGGCTGCCGGCAAACCGCGCTTGAGCGCCCTGGTGCAGGCCCGTAGGTAGCTTGCGGCCATGAGCCGGGATTGCAGCGGACGACACCATTAGGCACATTCAAGGTTAACCGCACCGGTTCCCGGGCGTTTCAAATGACGGCAAGGTCCTAAGAGGTCCAGAATGTGACGAGGTCCTTCTTCGAGGGCCATCAGCCCAGGAGGGAACCTATGACGTCAAGCCCCGGCAGCTACCCGGTTTCGGTTGAAGGCACGCTGGATGAGGATCTGTCCCGATGGAAGTGGCTGGTGAAGTGGTTTTTGGCCATCCCCCACGTCATCGTGCTGATATTTTTGTTCCTCGGCGTCGTCCTTGCTTCGATAGCAGCCTGGTTTGCGATCCTTTTTACCGGTAGGTACCCGCGGACTCTCTTCGACTACAACGTAGGGGTCCTGCGATGGGGCTGGAGGGTCGGCTATTACGCCTTCGAGGTCCTAGGCACCGATAAGTATCCGCCGTTCTCGCTGGACGACGATCCCGGCTACCCGGCCCGCCTGAACGTAGCTTACCCCGAGAAGCTGTCGAGGGGCCTGGTGCTGGTGAAGTCGTGGCTGCTGGCCCTGCCCCATTACCTGATAGTCGCCGTTTTTGTCGGCGTATCGTACAGCTCGACGACCAACGGGCAGACGACGGAGATGTCATTTCCCGGCTTGATCTCGCTGCTGGTGGTCATAGCGGCACTTGTGCTCTTGTTCACCGGCAAGTACCCGGGCGCCCTGTTCAATCTGGTGATGGGCCTTAACCGCTGGGTCTACCGGGTGTCCGCTTACGCCTTGCTCATGACCGACGAGTATCCGCCGTTCCGGCTGGACATGGGAGGCGCCGAAGGTGCCGATCCTGCCGTGAGTCTGACCGCGCCCGAACCCTCGACGGGATAGACCGATTGAGAGCTTCGCCGGCGGGCCGGCAAGATGTTTGTCCTCAGCCCTCCGGTGTGAACCACAGCACCGACAGCGGCGGCAGGTTGATGTAGGCGGAGTGGGGCAAGAAGTGCCACCCCTCCTCGCCGGCTTCTACAACTCCCGCGTTGCCCTCGTTGCTGCCGTAAAAGTGCTCGGCGTCGGTGTTTAGAATCTCTTTCCACCGGCCGCCGCTGGGCAGACCCACCCGGTAGGCCGGCCGGGATATTGGCGCCAGGTTCGCTACGCAGGCCAGGCACCGGCTGCCGTCGGCCGACCAGCGCAAGAACGCGGCCACGTTGGCGTCCGCGTCGCCGCCTTGTATCCACTGAAACCCTTCGGGTTCGAAGTCCCGCTCCCACAGGGCCGGCTCGTCCCGGTACAAGATGTTCAGGGACTTGACCAGTTTCTGGACGCCCGCGTGCTCGGGGTATTGCAGCAGATGCCAGTCGACGCTGCGGTCGTGGGACCACTCCTCGCCCTGGGCTATCTCGCCGCCCTGGAACAGCAGCTGCTTGCCGGGGTGCGCCCACATCCACGCCAGCAAGGCCCGTAGATTTGCAGCCTTTTGCCAGTGATCGCCGGTCATCCGGTGCAGCAGTGAAGCTTTGCCGTGCACCACCTCGTCGTGGGACAGCGGCAGGATGAAGTTCTCGGTAAACGCGTACAGAAGCGAGAAGGTCAGGTCGTTGTGGTGGTACTTGCGGTGGACGGGGTCCTGGGAGAAGTAGCGCAAAGTGTCGTGCATCCACCCCATGTTCCACTTGAAGCCGAAGCCCAGACCTCCGGTGTAGGTAGGTCGAGAGACGCCCGGCCACGCGGTGGACTCCTCCGCCACCATCATTGCGCCCGGCACGGCTTCGTAGGCCACCTCGTTTAGCTCCTTGAGGAACGCGACCGCCTCGAGGTTCTCCCGGCCGCCGAATTCGTTGGGCACCCACTCGCCGCCCTCGCGCGCGTAGTCCAGGTACAGCATGGAGGCTACTCCGTCGACGCGCAGACCGTCGGCGTGAAACTCCTCCAGCCAAAACAGCGCGTTGGCGGTGAGGAAGTTGCGAACCTCGTTGCGGCCGAAGTTGAACAGCAGCGTGCCCCACTCCTGGTGGGCGCCCTTGCGGGGGTCGGCGTGCTCGTACAGGTGGGTGCCGTCGAACAGGGCCAGCGCCCAGTCGTCCCGCGGGAAGTGTCCGGGGACCCAGTCAAGCAGGACGCCGATGCCCCGTTCGTGCAGGGCGTTTACCAACGCCTTGAAGTCGTCAGGGGAGCCGTAGCGTGCGGTGGGCGAGTAGTACGAGGTCACCTGGTAGCCCCAGGATCCGCCGAAGGGGTGTTCGGCAACCGGCATAAACTCCACGTGGGTAAAGCCCATCTCCTCCACGTAGGCGGGCAGCTCCTCGGCCAACTCGCGATAGGTGAGGGGCCGGCCTCCGTCCTCGCGCTTGCGCTTCCAGGAGCCCAGGTGAACCTCGTAGATCGATGCCGGCTGGTTCAAGGTGTCGGCCTCGGCGCGCCGGGCCATCCACTGCTGGTCGCTCCACTCGAACGCGGAGTCGCCCACGACGCTGGAGGTGCCGGGCGGGATCTCGGTGGCGTAGGCACAAGGATCGGCCTTCATGCGCAGGTGGCCGTCTTGGGTGAGGATCTCAAACTTGTACAGGTCGCCGGGGCGGACGTCGGGGATAAACAGCTCCCAGACTCCGGAGCCGCCCATGGTCCGCATGGGGTGGATCCGACCGTCCCACAGGTTGAAGCTGCCTATTACCCGCACCGAACGGGCGTTGGGGGCCCAGACCGAGAAGGCGGTCCCGTCGATCCCTTCGTGGGTACGGTGGTGGGCGCCCAGTACCTTCCACAATTGCCGGTGCCGTCCCTCGCCCAAAAGGTGCAGATCCAGCTCGCCGACCGTGGGGCTGAACCGGTAGGGGTCGTCGTAGGTGTGGACGGCGCCGTCGGCGTACTCGGCCTGCAGCAGGTACGGCTCGGGGTTCTTTTTCGACGGCTTGGCCTTGGCGAAGAACAGCCCTTCAAAGTCGAGGCGCTTCATCTCGACCGCTTTGGAGCCGGGGATCAGCACCCGTATGGCCCGGGCGTTGGGCCGGTACGCGCAGATATAAGACGTGTCGTCCAGGTTGTGGTGGCCCAGCACCTCATGAGGGTTGTGGTGCTCTCCGGCGGCTACCCGCTTGAGCTCTGGGGAAATCCGGTCCCGCAGACCGGACTTGTCGGAGGCGATCGCTTCGCGTCCTTTCATAGCTTCCTTCCGGCTGATGGCCCGTCATGCCAAGGTTACCAAGCTCTGGGGCCTGTTGAGGTCGATACTTTCGGTTTCGCTCGGATTTACCCGAACTCGCCGGTGCCGAAACGGGGTGTGCCGTCCGGGGGTCGCAGTCGGCGTCCTGTGTGTGGTTTGCAAATTGAGGGTGTCGGACGCCGGGTAGTTTTGCGATGATGTGGGCAGCCGGACCGCTCGGCCAGGAGGGCATCGTGGATCCAGCCAAGGGCAGCGTGTTGCTTGGGGAGCGACCATGAACGCGCTACGTCCGCCTTCGGCGGCCCGGATCGTCTCGGCGCTCGAGTACGTGGCGCGGCGCGAGCAGCCGGTGGATCCCGACGAGCTGGACCGGCTGGTGCTGGAGTATTTGGGCCGGGGGCCCGACGACGACGTGACCCGGGCTTTGCTCGAGGATCTAAGCGACCGCCTGATCGAGGAGGAGGTTCTCGCTTACCTGGCCGACGACCGGATGGTGCACGTCGGAGCCCTGACGGCCGGTATCACCCTCACTCATCGGCTGACCCCGGAGGAGATCGAGACAGAGACCATCCGCCTCACCCCCGACCTCGAGCCGTTTTGGTGGCATGAGGATCTGCGCTTGGCCGACGAATCGGTCATCGAGCCGTACGGGGTGCCCGGCGAGATCCGCTGGATGATGCCTCCGGCTAGTTTGGAAGGCCTGGCTGCCGGAGGGATGATCGGGGTGCAGGTGACCGAGGACGGGTTGGTCGGCGTGACCGGCCTCGACGCCGCTCCTGCGGACGACCCCGAGCTGGTGCATCGGGCGCGCCGTGCCTACGACGCCCTGATTGCCGAGCCCGGCCTGCCCCCCTACATAAAGGACATAGTTTACGAACTGTTGGCCGACGATCCGCACTGTTTTGCGCGGCCCCGGCCGCCGCTGCGGGATCTGTGCGACGCCGCCGGGCTCGAGGTGCGAGGGGACCTTGTGGCCCACTCCGAACAGCTGTGGGAAGAGCAGCGGATGCTTCATCTGTGGAGCCGCTTGTACAGCGTGTTTGGGGGCGACAAGCACTCGTGCCAACAGGCGCTGGAGGTGCTGGAGGCGGCTGCCGACCCGCTTGCGACCAGAAAGCAGCTGCGCGGCGCGTTGAAGGCCATGCTCGATTCCCGGATAGCCCAGTTCGTGGTCGACGAGCTGGCTCCTCCCGACGAGCCGGACCCGCATCAGCTCACAACTGCTGGCGGTTTTTCCCGCACCCTTATCGACGTGGCGGCCGACGGCACGCCCAAGGCGGTGGCCCACTGGGCGGCGGCCGTTTTCGAAGAGAGAGGGGGCCGTCCTCACGAGGCTGAGGACCACCTGAACCGGGCGCTGGCGGCCGGCGGTGACTGGCCGCCGGTTCTGGAACGGGCCGCCTGGTACGCCTCCGACCGCGGCGACGCCGCCCAAGCGCTGCGTCTGCTCCGCCGGCTGCCCGATCCCGACCCTTCCGCGCTGCGAATGCTCGAGCCGCTGGAGGGGCCGGGGCCGCATCCGCTGCCGGACCGGGTCGGGTGGCTGGGCTACAAGGCCGCTTCCTACGCACTGTTGAGAGGAGGCGACGCGACCGAGGAGCTGATGATGCTGGCCGAGCAGCGTGCGGTAGATCCCGACGATGAGCAGAGTCTGCGGCGAGCGTACGAGGATCCGCTGATAGTCGACGTTTTGCTGACCGAGGGAGGGTGGTTCGAGCAGTTCCTGTCGGATCGTGGCGCCTTGCTGCCCGAGGACGAGGCGCTGCTGGCGCAGACCTGGGTGGATGTGGACCGCACCGTCTACGAGGTGGAGCAGGTGGAACCCGGGGTGGGGATGAAGCTGCGGGACCTGGCCACCGAAGCCCGGCTGGTGGTTCGGGAGCGCACAGCCAGCCGGCAGCTGACGGAAGGCTCGATGATCTGCGCGCGGGCCGTTCCCGACGGCAAGGACCACCAGTTTATCGGCGGCGTCTTTCGGGTCGGTCCCGGAAGTGAGGATACGGTGCTGACGATCTGCGGGGAGGGCGACCCGTACGAGTTGTGCTCCTACATCTCGGCGTTGGGTTCGGCCTGAGGCCCCCGACGGGTTTGCCCTTGACAGGTGGCTTCATTGTGTGTTGAATTCAACGTATGATGAATTAGATACCGGAGGGCCATCATATGTGGGCACTGATCCTCAAGGAGTTCCGGCAAGTGCGCCGGGACCACCGCACTTTGGCGATGATGATCGCGCTGCCGGTCATGATGTTGATCGTCTTTGGTTATGCAGCCAGCTTCGACGTTGACGAGGTATCTGCGGTGGTCATCGGACCCGGCGCGGACGCGGCGGCCCAGCGCCTTCCGGATGCTTTCGATGTCATCGGGACGCACGTTATCGGCGGACGCGAGCGCGCGGTGCAGGCGCTGCGTGACGGCGAGGCGGTGGCCGCCTTCGTCACCGGCGCCGACCCGCAGGTATTGATCGACGGCTCCGAGCTGTTCGCCGCCCGCCGAGCGATGCAGGTGCTGTCCGCCGCGGCCGCGGGCCCGGGCCCAGGCGACCCCGTTTCGGGCGTGGCCGCGGGTGCGGCGCCGGAGGTCCTGTTCAACCCGGAACTGAAGACCTCGGTGATCATGATCCCGGCTATAGCCGGGATGATCCTGGTATTCATCGGAGTCATGATCACTAGTCTGGGGGTGGTCCGGGAACGGCAAGCCGGCACCTTGGAGCAGCTGGCGGTGATGCCCTTTAGCCCCACGGACGTCTTTGTGGGCAAGATCGCGCCCTACTTCCTGGTGGCGAGCGTGGACCTGGCGGTCGTCTTGGCCGTGGGGGTGTGGCTGTTCGACGTTCCGTTCAACGGATCAGTTCTGGTGCTGGGTCTGGGGGCCCTGCTGTTCTTGTTCGTCACCCTGGGGCTGGGCGTGCTCATCTCCACGGTGTCGGCCAATCAGGGTCAGGCGATCCAGCTGTCGCTGATGGTCCTGATCCCGCAGGTATTGCTGTCGGGCATGATCTTCCCCATTGAGTCCATGGCGGCGGGGATCAGGTGGATCTCGTACCTGCTGCCGCTACGCTACTTCATCGAGATATCCCGGCCGGTGATGATCCGCGGGGCGGGCCTGGCCGCGGTCTGGCAGCCGATGGCACTGTTGGCCGATATGGGCTTGGTCATCTTCGGTTTGTCTATCATCCGGTTCCGCCGGGATCTGGCGCCCTCCGGCCGGGCCCGGCGACGCACCCGCCTACCCGCCGCCGGGCAGGAGTCTTGACGGTGTGGTCCGTGACCGACCTAAGTGTCGCTTACGGTGGGCACCGCGCGGTGTCCGGCGTGAGCTTTGAACTGGCGCCGGGTACGATCACCGTCCTGGTGGGCGGTGACGGCGCCGGTAAGACCAGCATTTTGCGGGCGCTGGCCGGGGTGACGGCGCCATCGGCCGGCCGAATCTCGGCGCCGCCCAGGGAGCAGATCGGCTATGTCTCGGCCGGGCCGGGCCTGTACGCCGATCTGACCGTGTTGGAGAACCTGCAGTTTGCCGGCCGCTCCTACAAGGTCGAGCCCGGCCGTCTTGGCGGCCGCATCGAGCACCTGCTGGAGGCGACCGGGCTCACCCAAGCGCGCGGACGGCCGGCGGGAAAGCTCTCCGGGGGCATGCGGCAGAAGCTGGCGCTGGCCGTGGCCGTTATCCACCGGCCGCGCCTTTTGATCCTGGACGAACCTACCACCGGGGTGGATCCGGTGAGCCGGGCCGAGCTTTGGCGCCTAATTGCACGGACCGCGGCCGGCGGGGCGGCGGTCGTGGCGGCCACCTCGTATATCGACGAGGCCGAGCGGGCCGGCGAGGTGGTGGTGATGGTGGACGGATCGGCGGTCGCCTCCGGGTCGCCGCAGCAGATCGTCGACGCGGTGCCCGGCACGGTGATCGAATTTGCCGCGCCGCCGGAGGTGTGGCGGCGGGGCGCCTCGTGGCGGGTTTGGTGCGCAGATCGTCCGGAACTGGACAAAAACGAGGTGCGCCACATCGACCTGGAGGATGCGGTGGTGATCGGGGAGTTGATGCGCCGCCGACAGTTGTTAGCACAACGCGGGGGAGCACGGTGAACCTTTTGGAGCTGACCGGCCTGACTAAACGCTTCGGCGACGTGACGGCTCTCGATCGCGCCGGCTTGACCGTGGCGGCCGGCGAGGTGGTCGGGTTGTTCGGCGCCAACGGAGCCGGCAAGACGACTCTTATCAAGGTGGCCCTGGGGCTCCTGTGGCCCACTTCCGGCGACGTTCGTCTGCTCGGGGAGGCTCCCAGCCGCGCGGGCCGCCGGCGCATCGGCTACGTGCCTCAGGGGCTGGGTCTGTACGAGGATCTGACGGTGGGCGAAAACCTGAGCTTTGTGGCCCGGGCGTTCGGGGTGTCCGCGGGACGATCCGGGCACGTCGAACGGGACCGGTTGGTCGGCGACCTGTCGCTGGGGGACCGCAGGCGGGTGGCCTTCGACGCGGCTTTGCTGCACTCTCCCGAGTTGTTGGTGCTCGACGAGCCCACTTCTGGAGTGGGGCTGCTCGGCAGAACTCAGCTCTGGGACCGGATCCGCTCGGCGGCCGAGCAGGGCAGCGGCGTGCTGGTCACCAGCCACCACATGAACGAGGCGCAGGAGTGCGACCGGGTGGTGCTGATGGCGGCCGGCCGGGTGATAGCTGAGGGGAGCGTCGCCGAACTAATCGCGGGTTCCAAGGTCGTCGAGGTGCGCGCCGAAGATTGGGCCGGGGTCTTCACCGCTTTGGACGCAGGAGGCTTGACGGTGGGGCTGCGGGGCCGGTCGGTGCGGGTAACCGACGGCGGTTCACCGACCGTGCAGGCGGTGCTAGACTCCAGCGGTTTGTCCGCCCGGATATCGGTGGAGCCGGCGACGTTCGAGGAGACGTTCGTGGCTTTGACGAAGGCGCACTAACTTGACCCGCAGCGGCAGGCGCGCCGGGTGGGGCGGTACCAAGGAGGCCATCCTCAAAGCCGCCCGGGAGGTGTTTCACTACCAGGGGTATGCCGGGGCGACTATGCGCGCGATAGCGGCCGGCGCCGGAGTGGATCCGGCGCTGATCCATCACTACTTCGACAACAAGCGGTCATTGTTTGTTGCGGCTATGCACTTGCCTGTTGATCCGGACCGGATAGTGCAGGTGCTCACCGGCGGCGATCGCGCCCGGCTCGGCGAGACCCTGGTCGGGTTGTTTTTTAGTGCCTGGGAGAGCCCCGGCGCGGACCCGTTCATCGCGGTGCTGCGCTCGGCGATGACCCATGAGGATGCCGCGGCCATGCTGCGGGACATGGTCTCTGAAGAGGTGATCGGTCCGGTGGCCGCTGCGCTGGAGGTGGATCATGCCCAATTGCGCACGTCGTTGGTGGGGGCCCACATGGCCGGTCTGGCCATGATGCGCTATATCATCCAGCTGGAGCCTCTGGCCTCGGCCGACCCCGACCTGCTGGTGGAAGCGGTGGGACCGGCGGTACAGCGCTACCTGACCGAACCCCTGTGGGACTAGCGAGGAGGCCGGCCCGATCGCTTTTTGGACCGGCGCTTGCGCAGGGATTTAGGCAATTGATCGGGCGCCCAGCCCGAAGCAAGCGACGCCAGGGCTCTAAGCGCCTTGGGTCCGTCGACTCTTTCGAACCACTCCATGCGCCCATCGATCCGCAGCCCCGCTACCGGGCTCTCGCAGACCTTCTGGCACCGCACGGTCTGTACCGTCGCGCCGCTGTGCTCGTGGAGATAGTCGGCCACCGCCTCATGCTGTTTGCACTTGCGACACAGATAGACCAGCGGACAATCGTCTGCGCAAGCCGGTAGTCCGATCCTTTCAACGACGCTTGATTGGACCATGGGGATCGCTCCGAACGGGAGTGGAATCTGAGGTATACCTTAGTCAATCCGTTAGGGAGCCTACAGTCAAGAGAAAATGTCCCGCCGGTCCTCGACGAACTCCAGCAGGATGCCGCTGGGATCGTGGATGAAGAAGTACCTTACCCCGGTCTTGCCTTCGACAATCTCTACCTCGGTTGCCCAGCCCCTGTCCTGGACGAAGTCTTTGGCTTGCTCGACCGAGTCGACCTCCAGCGCAAAGTGCTTGGCGCCGACGCGGGGCAGGTCGGTTTTGAGCTCGGCCGCCGAGCCCGGCGCCGGACGGTAATTGTTGAACCGGAACAACTCCAGCAGGGTCTCGCCCAGCTTCAGGTGCACTATTTGCGGACTGCCGCCGGGGGCGGCCCAGCTCATAACCTCTCTAAAGCCCAGCTCGCCGTAGAAGGCCTTGGAGGCGTGCATGTCGGTAACGCTGATCGCCACGTGGTGAATCCGAAAATCCATAGCGGTCCTTACTGCTGTAGGAACAGGATCCAGTCACCCGAGGACGTGATCGAAGTCTGGTAACCACGGGGGTGGGGTTCCTCGTCCGACGGCCAGTTGTAGTATTCCTCGCCGGAGCCGGTGCCCGGGCCCTCGGGGTCGGTGACCGGCTGAATCTCGGGCTCGGAGGTGAGGATCTCGACCAGAGCCACCAGCGGACGGTCCCCGGCCTCTTCCTGGGAGCGCCAGAACTCCGCCGGCTGCGCGTCGGGCCCGGCCGATTCCTGGGTAAGGCTGTACTGGAAGGCCCCGTCCGGCTCCAGGGCCAAGGTGGTGAGCCGCTCGTAATCGCAGTCGATGGCGGCCTCGAGGATCTGTTCACGCATGGTGAGCACCGGTTTGGGAAGGTCGGTTTGCTGTGGACGGTTCCGGGAGGCGGGGGCAGCCGAGCACTCGCCGGACAGCGCCGGGCCAGACGGGCTGGCCGTGGTTCCGGGGGAGACGATAGGCAGATCGCCGCGTTCGGCGACTCCCCCTCCCCGGTTGCACCCCGCGGCGATCAGCATCAAAGCACAGAGTGCCGTCACGATCTTTCTCATCCCGCAGTTCATGTTTGCACCACCTTGCCGCAATACGCGCCGGATCCAAAGCTCGACTCTAACCGCCCGCGGGAGGCGATGCGATCAGAATTCCTTGTCGGCCGTGCCGCTCTCGGTAGCGCTGGTGCTCGACAGGTTGTTACCTGCCGCGTCGTAGGGGCTGGTCGAAGGCGACCACACCATGGTTCCGTTGCCTCCCGCGGTGTTGGCGGTACCGCTGGCCGTGCCCATGGTGATGGTGATAGTCGAGCCGGAACGGACCATCGCCGAGGGGGTGCCGGAGGCGCCGAAGGTGATCGGGTCCTGGGAGCCGGCCAGGTCCAATCCCCCGTGGTAGTCGGCCCGTCCGAGGTTGACTGCGCCGAACGGCAAAGCTGCGCTGTTGGAGGCGTCGAATATGCGGAAGCTGTCGTTGCTGCAGAGCAGTAGCAGAGTGCAGCCCCCGTCGATCAGCCGCACCACGACGCTGGTGGACGAGCCGTCCCAACCGGACAGGATTGAGTACGGGTCGATCTGCTCGCTGAAGGTGAAGGTGATGGTGTCCGCGGCCTGGGCCAGGCCGACGGTGCCGCCTCCATCCGCGGTCTGCACGTCTGAGGCGGCCGGCGCCGTGTTGTCGACGATCACGCTGAACGCCCCCTGGGTTTGCTGGTTGCCGGCGACGTCGGTCGAGACGATCGAGTAACCCCGGCTACCCTCGGTGTCGGTGAGTCCGGATGTGGCATCCAGCGCGGCGCTGCGGTAATTGTAGGGTAGCCCGTTGGCCGAGTACGAACCTGCGGTCAGCGCCACCGTAGAGCCGCCGGTGGTGACGGTGGTGACGTCGGCGGTTACGCTCGAGACGCCGGCACCGGTTTCGGTGATGTTGGCGTAAACGTAGTAGCTGCCGGCCTGTTTGATGGAACCGGCCAAAAAGCCGTTGGGTTTGGCTATGACGGTGGAGGTTACCTCCGGCGCAGTTGTGTCCACCGTCACCAAGAGCGCCCCGGAGGCCGGCGAGGTGTTGCCCGCTGCGTCGGTAGCCTGCGCGGTGATCGAGTGCTCTCCCTCGGACAGTGTCGAGACCTGGATCGAGTAGGCGCCGTCAGTCGCGACCCCACTGCCCACCTGAGCGGTTTCGGCAAAGATCGTGACCGTAGAGCCGGCCTCCGCGGTTCCGTTGAAGGTCGGGGCGGTGTCGCTGGTGAGGTTGTCCGTGTTCGAGTCCCCGGTATCGGAAGCATCCGCCAGATCGGGAGTCGACGGCGCCGCCGGGGGAGTCGTGTCGACGGATACCCCGTCGCTCTTGGCGCTCTCGGGCCCGGCCCACACCGAGTTGGCTACCTGTGCGGTGCTTGTGTAGTACCAGGTGCCATCCGGGACTGAGCTCTCGGAGCAGTCCAATGTGGTGCCGCTCGGCCAGTTGCAGGCAAACGACGTGGAGGCCGTCTCCGCCGTCGACGAATCGTAGCGTCGTATCAGGTAACTGGTTACCTCTCGGCCGGAGGTCGTAGACGAGCGGGCAAAGTCCACTGTCACCGTATCGGTGCTGGCCGACGCCGCGGGGGTGGAGGCCTGCGGAAGCACGTCCGCCGCCGCCGCGGCGTGGTTGCTGCTGTCGGTGGAGGACCAGAAGGCGTGGGCGGTGGACGGGCTGCCAAGCACAAGGGCCGCGGCGAGCAGCGACGGCAGGTATGTGGATCTCGACACTTGCACAACCCGGTTCATCGGCGGACGGTCAGCGTTACCGGGATCTCGAAAGTGGCTCCCTGGCACGCCGAGGCGGAGGTGTCGTCCATGCTTACCGCATCCGGCAGATGTACCAGGGTTTCGCCGGGATCGAGCGTGATTGCCGGCTCCGGCGGGCTTGCGGGCGCCGTGAAGGTGACGCCGGTGGGGCTGCATCCGGAGTGGTCCGAATCTGGGACAATCGTGCCGTTTTGCTCGACGCTGTACACGCCCACCGTGAAGGTGTTGGGGTTGTCGACCCGCACGATGACGTCGGCGGATACGCCCGGGACAAGCGTTGTCTCTGGCGCATCGCCGCCGGCTAGCGCCGAGATCGTGACGGTCAGCAGGCTCTCGGCCTTGGCCGATCCGTCACCGGATCCGGAGGTCGACCAGTGGGCGTGGGCGTCTCCGCCGCCCAGTACAAGCGCAGCGAGGAGGGCGCCCACCGCCCACTTTCCGATCGAGGCCATGACTCTCCTTTATTGGGTGCGCTACTGGTCCTGCGTACCCGTCAAGGTGATTGTGGCGCTGATGGTGGCGCCCTGGCAGTCATCCTGGTTGGTAGTGAGGTTGAGCAGCTTGATAGCGCCGGGCACGGTACCGGCTACCGCGGAGGAACCGGCGGGTACGGCCAGCGGAGTCGACAGAGTTATCGACCCGGTGATGGCCTCAAACTCGGTGTCCGGGCAGTCGATGGTACCGGTGATGGTTCCAACCGAGGCCGACGTAAACGTGATGTCGTAGGGGTTCGGGTTGTCGACGGTGAACTGAAGCGCCGCCGCGGTCGTGTTGCCAGGCCACAGGTCGGAATCCACTCCCGGCGAGACGGCTGCTGTAGCGGTCGACGTCACGTTGCTGGACGCCTGAGTGTTGCCACTGCCGCTGCCGGTCGTGGACCAAAATGCGTAGGCGGCTACCGAGGAGCTGAGCATCAGCAGGAGGATTACCCCGACCTGCTTCTTCCTGGTTAGCCGTGCCCACCGGCGCTTACCGCCCGCCGGACCTTTGGCTTGCTCGATGATCTGTTTCATGTATTGCCTCCTTGCGTCAAAATCCTTTCCGGTTACGGGACCCATCAGAGGGGACCGTTGCTCGGCTTAGGGTCTTTATCGGCAGCAGGCGCAGCGGTTTTAAGGCCGGCCGGGTCGAAGGAGTCCTTTGGTCCAAAGAAAGAGGGCCGTATGGCCAAGCAGATAGGGCCGAACGGCAAGAGTTCGGCTGAAGGTCTTGGTGCCGGCCGGTAGGACGTGGCGAATCTGCCGGGACTCTAATTGGGGCACTCATGCATTTCTTAGATATCGTTGCCAGGTAGTACTGCGCTGGATGTGCCGAATCCGGCGTGTCGAGCAGCAACGATCACCGGGAAAGGGGGGTCAAGTGGCCAAGACCGAAGTTCTGGTGGGCACCAGAAAGGGATTATTCGTCCTGCGGGGCGACCGGGAAGGGCCGCTGGAGGTAGTCGCCCGCCACTTTGACGAGGTGCCGGTCGATTTTGCCTGCTACGACCCCCGCACCGACACCTACCTGGCGGGTGTAACGCACTTTCCCGAGGAGTTCGCCGAGTTCGCCCCCGGCGGCATTGTGGGGCCGAAGATCTGGTTCACCGGCGATCCGGACGGGCACCGGACGGGCAGTGGCAGCAGGCCGAGGGACCGGCGTTTCCCGACGGCGCCGGCGCTAAGGTGGAAAAGATCTGGGCGGTTCAGCCCGGAGAAGCCGATGGCGAGGTGTGGGCCGGCGTAGCCCCGGCGGCGTTGTTTAGAAGCGAGGACGGCGGGCGATCCTGGGCGCTAAACCGTGCTTTGTGGGACGAGCCGACGCGGCCCAACTGGCAGGCGGGCGGCGGCGGCCTGTGCCTGCACTCGATCTGCCCGTTCCCCGGCGATCCATCCAAGGTGGCGGTATCGGCGGCGGGCGTTTGGCACACCGAGGACGGCGGCGCCAGCTGGGAGCGGCGGATCAGGGGCCTGCCCCGCTGGCCGGAGGACGGCCCCGACGAGGCCCAAATCCAGTGCGTCCACAACGTGCATCGCTCGCCGGTCGAGCCCGACACCCTGTACCTGCAGTTCCACAACGGCGTCTTTCGCTCCGACGACGCGGCCCAAAGCTGGCAATCGATCGCCGAGGGCCTGCCGTCGGACTTCGGTCTGCCGATGGCCATCGATCCGACCAACCCGGACCGGGCCTTCGTGATACCGCTGGGGTCCCAGGTCGACCGGGTCACCGTGGACGGGCTGGTATGGGTCTACGAGACGGCCGATCGGGGCACCACCTGGCGGGAGCTTTCGGCGGATCTGCCGCAGTCCGGCGCCTACTTGACCCCGCTCAGGCAGGCATTTTGCACCGACGGTCGAGCACGTAGCACGGCTCGACGCCGCTGGTGAAAAACACCCGCACCAACCGCTCGTCCAGTACCTCGTAGTCGTTCCAGGAGACGGGCGCAGCCGCCGTCGGGATTCTTCGAGATCCTGGTTCATGGCCGCACGCTCATACGTCCATCAGGTCGCCTCTTAGATACGACTCGTAGGCGCCCAGGTCCAGCAGACCGTGACCCGACAGGCCGAACAGGATCGCCCGGTCGTCTCCGGTCTCCTTGCATGCCAGCGCCTCGTCAATGGCGGCCCGCACCGCATGGGCCGACTCCGGTGCAGGGATGATCCCTTCGGTCCGGGCAAACTGGATTGCGGACTCGAAGACCTTGGTCTGCGGGTAGGCGACCGCCTCGATGACCCCGTCTTTGACCAGGCGGCAGAGCAGGGGAGCGTCGCCGTGGTAGCGCAGCCCACCGGCGTGGATGGGCGGCGGGATGAATTGGTGCCCGAGCGTGTACATCTCGAGCAGCGGGGTGGTCTCGGCGGTGTCGCCGAAGTCGTACTCGAAGCTGCCCTCGGTAAGGGTCGGGCAGGCGGTCGGCTCCACGGCGATGAACCGTATGTCCCGGCCGCTTTTGGTCTTGTCGGGCACAAAAGGGAAGGCCAGGCCGGCAAAGTTCGAGCCGCCCCCTACCGAGCCGATCACCACGCCGGGCGCGTCGCCGGCCTTTTCCAGCTGAGCCTTGGCCTCCAAGCCGATGATGGTCTGGTGCAGCAGGACGTGGTTGAGCACACTGCCGAGGCAGTACTTGGTGTCCTGGCGTTGGACGGTGTCCTCCACCGCCTCGGAGATGGCGATACCCAGGGACCCGGCCGACTCGGGGTGGCCGGCCAGAATGGCCTTTCCGGCGGCGGTCTCCTCGGACGGTGAGGGCAGCACCCGGGCACCCCAGGTCTGCATCATCACGCGCCGGCCGGGTTTTTGGTCGTAGGAAGCCCGCACCATGTAGACCTGGCATTCGAGATCGAAGAACGCACACGCCATGGCCATGGCGCTGCCCCACTGGCCGGCGCCGGTCTCGGTGGCGATGCGCCTTACCCCCTCCGCCTGGTTGTAGTACGCCTGGGCGATGGCGGTGTTGGGCTTGTGCGATCCCGCGGCGGAGACTCCTTCGTACTTGTAGTAGATGCGGGCCGGCGTGCCCAGCAGTTTCTCCAGCCGGCGGGCGCGCACCAGCGGCGTGGCGCGGTACATCCGGTAGACGTCCATGACCGGACCGGGAATGTCGACCCACTCGTCGGTGGTGACCTCTTGGCCGATGAGCGCCATGGGAAATAGCGGCGCCAGATCCTCGG
Organism: Actinomycetota bacterium; assembly: GCA_040905365.1. Taxonomy (GTDB): domain Bacteria; phylum Actinomycetota; class CADDZG01; order JAHWKV01; family JAHWKV01; genus JAHWKV01. Next base: position 15,398 of record JBBDRQ010000037.1, on the reverse strand, counting down.
GCCCCACCGGCTGCTTGGTGCCGGGGTGGATCGGGGGAGCGGGCGGCACCGGCATGGAGGGGACCACGTTGAACCAGGCCGATGGGATCTGGGATTCCTCGAGAGTGAAGTGAGTGGTTTCGCCGGTCATGGGGTTCCTCCTTGACTAGTCCACAGGCTCGTCGCCAATTAAAGCGCGTGGCGTGCCGTGCGCCTAATCGAATCACCCATGCGCAGAATCACCCATTTTCAGCAATCCCTGATACTTGGGCAATTCGGCCGATGCGAGTGACTAAAGCGCCGCCGTATCTTTGCTCCTAGGTAAGTGACCAAACAGACGGGTCGACCTCGGAAGGAGAGTGCGGTCATGAGCGCACAGCGGACTGAGCAGCGCCAAGAGGCAGGTCGGCAACTGCGCGAGCGAGTGCTGGCCGGTTTGACGGTGGTGGACCGGCGGGTGAATGCGGCCGGTATTCCCACCACCGCGCAGATACGCGATGCCTGGGAGGCCATCGCCCCCAATTTCGACCGGCATGCCACTGCGGTGACGATGCGCTTCGCCGAGCAGGTACTCGACCATGCCGATCTGCCGCACGGGATCCGCCTGCTGGACGTCGGCTCAGGCAGCGGGGCGGTGGCCATCGCCGCGGCCCGGCGGGGAATTAACGTGCTGGCCGTGGACCTTGCCCCGGCGATGATCGAACGGCTAACCGCTCGGGCCCGCGCTGAGGAGCTTACGAACCTGCAGGGCCGGGTGATGGACGGGTGCGCCCTGGAGCTGGCCGACGACGGCTTCGATGTGGCGGCCTCACTGAACGGCGTTTCCCTGTTTCCCGATCTGCAGCAGGGGTTGCGGGAAATAGCACGGGTCACCAAGCCCGGCGGCCGGGTGGTGATCGCGGCGTTCGGGGCTCTCGACCGAGCCGAGTTCTTGACGGTCTTCATGGGCGCGATGAAGACGGCGGTAACCGGTTTCACCCCGCCGCCGATGGACCCGCCGCCGCTGCCGTTTCAGCTTGCCGACCCACAAAAGATGCAGCGTGAGCTCACCGGCGCCGGTTTGCAGAACGTCATCGTAAAGACGGTCACCTGGCGCATGGAGTTTGAGTCCACGGCCAGGTTCTGGGACATGATCCGCTCCAGCAACCCGATCGCTGTGCAATTACCGGGGGCCTCACCCCCGCGCAGACCGACGATGTTCGCAAGGTGCTGGACGGCATGCTTGCAGAGCGCTGGGACGGCTCCGGGGCGGTGCTGAGCACCGACGTCAACATTGGTATCGGCAGCGTGTGAGGCGCCGTAGCGCTATCCGGACACGATCACCCTGGCGCGCATCCATGGGTGCGGCGTGCAGAAATACTCGAACTCGCCCGGCTCGTCGAAGGTGCGTGAGAAGCTTTCCCCTGTGTTGAGGAAGCCCGAGTCGAATTCTCCGCCCTCGTCGGTGACCGTGTGCGCCAGCGTGTCCTCGTTGGTCCAGGTGACGGTGTCGCCCACCTGCACCTCGAGCTCGTTTGCGGAGTAGTCGCCCGGGCTCTCCGTTTCGGCGAACTCATCGGCTGCGTCGTCGTCCTGAAAGTCGCCCGAGCCCTCCAGGATCGCGACGGCGTGGTCGGTTCCAGCCGGCTCCGGTGACGGTACGACCTCCGCCTCCCGGTCCTGACCGTCGCCGGCTCCCTCTCCCGCTCCGGCGCGCGGCTCGACCTCCCTAAAGATCTCCGGATCCTCCTCGCCGTCGATCACGATTTGTCCGATGGCCCCCTTGTCAAAGGCGCGGGCCAGCGCGTGGTCGACCAGTACCACGGTCTGGGGCACCTGCCCGATCAACTCGACGACGGTTCCGCCGCCGGCGGGGACCAGGGTGGTCTGAGATCCGCGAATCGGCTCGTTGAGCAGGGCGCCCTCGGGATAGACCGCGTCCCAGTGCGAGCCGATGGGATGGAAGCTCGAGATGAGGTTGAGCCCGGCGTTGACAAAGTAGATTCGGGCGCTTTCGCCCACCTGCATCTGCAGCGCGTTGTCGCCGGTGAGAGCGCCGACGGCCCCGTTGAACACGACGTGGCTGGGGTTCTCGTCGGTAACCGCGTTGCGATCGAGGCCTCCGTCGCCAGCGACGTAGTACTCGGACTGCACCATGTACCACTCATGATCCACCTCGGGCAGAGGTGTAGCGGGGTCGACCAGAATCCCACCGGACATACCGTGGGCGATGTGCGCGGGGACGTCGCCGTAGGCGCAGTGGTACATGAAGAACCCTGGGTACAGCAGCCGGGCCTCGATGGTCCGGGTCTCGCCGGGCAAAACCGTGGTCGCCTCGGCGCCACCCCCCTGGCCCGTCACCGCGTGGAAGTCAACGTTGTGGGGTTGCGAGTTGCCTTCGGGGTTGGTGATGGTAAAGCGCAGCATGTCCCCTACGCGGGCGCGGATCACCGGCCCCGGGGTGCCGACCACGGTGGTGTCGGGACCGTCGACAATCCGGTACCCCCAGGTCTCGTGCTCGGTCCCTTTCTGGGGATCGATCGTGGATACGTTTTCGACCACCTCGAACTCGACGTCGACAAAGGCCGGGTCGCTACGCTCTATCGGCGGCGGCATCTCGGGCGCTAGGGCCACGTTGACCTCGTCGTCGGGAGCCGGCGGGAGATTGTCTTTGGAAACCAGGTCGGGGATAACGGAATCGCCACCTGTGCCGTTTTGCCCTCCAGAGGGCGAGTCGCCGCCACCGCAGGCACCTAGTAGGGCGGCCACTACGGCCGCCATCGTGATCGTGAAAATCCTGCCCTTGCCCATTTGAACCTCCGAGTCGCCCGGTTGGGTCAATTGCATGCTAAAGGACACCAATTCGGGAGTCCATGTCCTAGGCGTCGCCGCCGGAAACCAACGAAGCACCCTCCAGAACCAGATCCAGCAGGTCCTCGTCATCACCGTTCCAGGTCAGCACGATGTGGCGGTGGTTGTGCTGCAGCTTGACGCAGCCGGCGCCCAGCAATATGTCGAGTTCGAACCCGAGCTGGTTGCAGATGAGCAGGTACAGCTCGATGTCCCGCTCCCGCAGCGGCTGATACTCGTCGAGGTCCCAGCTATGCAGCGCATCCTGAAGGGGATCCGATTCCCGTCCGACCTTCTTGCCGTAGAAGTCCGAGATGGAGTTAAACCGCTCGTCGTGCGGATCCTCGTTCATGCAGCTACATTAAAGCGTGCCGCGTCTGGTTCGCCTGCCGATCGCATCCCATAGTGGTACCATTTTGGGATGAGTAAGCAAATTGCGGTCCGTCTACCGGATGACCTGGTGGAGTTCGTCGACGGTCTCGTCAAAAGCGGTGAGGCCTCCAGCCGGGCGGCGGTAGTGGCTAGGGCGCTGGAACAGGCCCGTCGACGTGAGAGGGCCGCGGCCGACGCCGAAATCTTGGCGAAGGCAGCAGCGGATGCCGATTTGGACAGCCTTGCCGGCTTCGTCGCCGGACTTCCTAACGATGACCTTGAGTGATGCGGCCAATCTACACCGCACAGCTCGACAAGATTCGCCCGGTGCTGATTTTGACCCGGGAGCAGGTCCGTCCGTACCTGAACCGGATAAGCGTTGCCCCCATCACAAGCACCATTCGTGGGCTCTCCTCGGAGGTTCCGGTCGGGCTGGACAACGGGTTGGACCATGCGGCGGTAGTCAGCTGCGACAACGTCGTCACCGTACCCAAAGCGGCGTTGCGCGACCAGATAGGTTTCCTCCTGCCGGTACAGGAAACGCAGCTCACCGAGGCGCTCAGCGCTGCATTCGACCTGGCCTGACGCGGCTACCGCGCCCTCGACCGTTGGATCTGACCCTACGACACCGTACCTGCTGCTGGGCACGCGTAGCGTCGAGCGCGCCGCGGACGTGCTGAAGGCCCGGGCACAGCCTGGTGGTACACCCCCAGTCCATCCTGCGCAGGTTCGTCGAGCTGTTTGCCGGTTGATCGGGGACGTCCTTGTGCGGCCAGGGCCTATGCGGCCCCCGGCCCGGAGCCGGCCAGTGCCGTGACCACTAACGTTTGCGAGGTTTGGAGCGCGGGAGGTGTTTCCTGGCAAGGCCGCACTGAGCGCCGCTAGCTTCGCCCTAACGGTGTGAGGGAGAACGCAGCCAGGGGGCAGCTCACGCCGCCAAACGCCCCGAAGGTTGGTGGTCACGGCACCAGTGCGGCTTTGATCGCCTCGACCGAGCGGTCGACGTCGGCGACGGTGGTGGACCAGTTGGATACCGAGATGCGCATGTAGCGCCGGCCTTTCCAGGTGGTGCCGCCGGCCCAGCAGGTGCCTTCCTGCTGGACGGCGTTGATCACTCGGTCGGTTCGTTCCTGCGAGCCGAAGCTCACCAGAACCTGATTGAGCACGACGTCGTTGCCGATCTCGACCCCGTCGACGGCGCTCAACTGCTCTGCGAAGCGGCGGGCGTGCGAGCAGCAGCGCCCGACCAGCTCCGCCAGGCCCTGCAGGCCCAGCTCGCGCAGCGCCGCCCAGGTGGCAAAGCCCCGGGCTCGCCGGGAGGACTCCGGCACCCAGTCCGAGGGGGCCCGGTTGTGACCGTGCCCCACCAGGTAGGCGGCCTCCGGGTAGGACATCGCTGCCGCATGTGCCTGCGGGTCGGCGCAGAACACGTACCCCGTGTCGTAAGGGACGTTAAGCCACTTGTGGCCGTCGACGGCCCAGGAGTCGGCCTTTTCTAGCCCCTCCACCAGGTGCCGGGTGGAGGGGTTGGCGGCCGCCCACAGGCCGAAGGCGCCGTCCACATGCACCCAGGCGCCGTGCCGGCGCGCGGCCTTGCACCCGGCGGCCAAGTCGTCGCATGCCCCGGAGTTGACGTTGCCGGACTGTAGGCACACGATGGTCGGTCCGGCGGGGCTGTCGTCGAGGGTTCGAGCCAGGGCCCCGGGGTCGATCGCGCCGTTGGGTCCGGCGGCAACCGGCTGGACGGCGTCCGTCCCCATACCGAGCAGCTGCAGCGCTCGATCGATGGTGGCGTGACGCTCTTCGCTCGCCACCACCCGGATCGCCGGCGCCCCCATCAGACCCTGCTTCTCCACGTCCCACCCGACTTTTGCCAGCATCTGGTGGCGCGCGGCGGCCAGGCCGGCCGTGTTGGCGCCCTGACCACCGGTGACCAGCCCGAAGGAGGCTCCGGGCGGCAGCCCGAGGGCTTGTTTTAGCCATTCGCCGGCCACCTCTTCGACTACCGCGGCCGGAGGGGAGGTGGTGAAGTTGAAAGCGACCTGGTCCCACCCGGAGGTGAGCATGTCGGCGCCGAGGGCGGCGTCCAGCGCGCCTCCGACCACAAAGCCGTAGTAGCGGGGTCCGGCGCCTGCCACCAGGGCGGGCTCGATTGCGCCGGCGAGGATCTCCAATACCTCCGAGGGTTCGGTGCCCGTCTCCGGCAGCGGGCCGCCGAGCCGCTCGCGTAGCTGACCCGGGTCGACGGCGGGAGCGACGACGCGGTCGCCCAAGCCCTGGCGGTAGGCAGCGATTCGCCGAGCGGTCCACTGCAGCAGGTCTGAAAGGTCCGGCATCCCGCGGATTATAGAGGTCGCCTTGAGTGCATATGAAAGGACCGGGCTCAAGGACACCTGGTCCCGGTCCTCCCGCATCTATGCAGAAGCTGGCCGAGATCCCCCGCGCCGCGGTCGTTGTGGAGGGTGGTTGCCCGGATATCTTTCGAACCCAGCACGGACGGGGCGCGTGGATGGCGGGGATGCTCGGCCGGCTGGCGGTTCGCTACCCCGAGGTGCCGGTGATCTTCGCGGGCTCCCGCAAGTTTGCCGAGGAGTGGTGCTACCGCTTCTTGTCCTCGGCGGCCGAGGATGCGCTGGTCGTGCCGGGCTCATCGGCACCGTCGGGCGCGGAGTGAGTCCGCACAGCCGCAGGTCTGCATGGGTCTCGACTAGTACCAGCCATCGGAAGCCTTCGGGTCATCCTCCATGGCATCAGCATAGTTTCGCCCGTCCAATGTGGGCACCGGGTGGCTAGAAAGCTACCGCTGGTTGTCCAGCATTTCCACGCCGTCGAGCACCAGATCGACCAGGTCCTCGTCGTCGCCGTTCCAGGTAAGCTCGATCCGGCACGGCCCGTACCCCAGCTTTACGCTGCCATGTCCGATCAGAATGTCCAGTTCGCGCCCGACCTGGTCGCAGATTAGCCGGTAGAGTTCGAGATCCCGCTCTTGCAGCGTTAGGTACTCGGCATGATCCCAGGAGTACAGGGAGCGCTGGATGGTGTCGGTGCTTTCCTCCATGTCACTCACCTTAGCCTGTTCCTAAATTAAGTGGTGCATCCGCGGCGCACTTGCCGGAGCGGGCCTTCCATCTGCCTTGCCTTGCCCGCGCCAAGCGGCTTAGGTTCGGGCGTTGCGCGGTGAGATTTACTGTCAAGATGTGTCGGAGGGTTCCCCTCGGTCCAGCTGTTCCTGGAAGACCGCACAGCCCTCATCTTGGCCCGAGCCGTTGCTGAGGGTTGCCGCGAGCTTCTTGAATACCGAACCCGTGACGTGGATGCGCATCGCGGTGGCGAGCTTGAGCAGCTCGGGAGCGACCAGCACCTGAAGATCCGCCCCCGCGAGCGCGCGCCGGTAAGGCTCCAGGTTTTTGCCTTTCAGGTAGGTGTCGACCGACACCTCGGCAATCTTGCCTCAGCCGGTGGGCCGTATGTAGTCGACGGTGAGAGTGCCGCCCTTGCGGCGAAGCATCTGCTCGGCGTCTGCGGTCAGCTCGACTTGCATCGTTGCGTCCTCTCGGTTGCGTACGCATCCAGTATCCCAGCCGGGGACTCGGTATCGGCGGGGCCGCCGACGATTTCCTGCGCAGCCTGAATCCAGGTTACGCGGGGATCGACTCGACCCTTTTCTTCAGGCCCTTTAGGGCGGTGGCGACAATCAGCTTGACCGCCTGCTTGCGCACCGGCGCCGGCATCGGGAAGCCGGGGTCGATGGCGTAGTCGTACTCCACCCGTGTGCTGCTGCCGTTTGGGTTCATGCGGTAGGAGCCGCTGATCTCGCTTACGTCTCCGCCGTCGACGCTGTGCCAGGAGATTACGTTGGGCTCGTAGGAGTAGTCCAGTTCGTAGCGCACCGTCTTGACCTTGGCGTCGACTGCGAAGCTCGCTCGCAGCGGGCGTCCCGAGGAGTCGGCCTGCGATACCGAAACCTGCTTCATCTCCTTGACCCACTCCGGGTAGGCGTTGATATCGGTGACGACGCTCATGATCCGGTCGGGCGAAGCGGCGATGTCGATTGACGAGCTTCCTTTGGCTGCGGCCATGGTGGACTCCTTGGTTGTTGGACCTTGTAAGGAGACTAGTCCGGCCCGGGATTTACTTGGTAAAGGGTGGGTCGCCGGGACATGACATAAGGGAGCGGGGCACCTGAGGCCCTTTCACACTATTTTCAAGACCCTGAGACAATCTTGAGACAATAGGTAACCTGCATTCCTAACCTAGGAGGACGGCCTCTTGTTCAAATCCTTCACTTTTCGCGTTGCACTCGACGGCATGAGTGATCTTCAGGCGACAGTTGACTCTGCGGAGCGAGCCGGTTTCAAGCTGAGGCCCATCGAGGGCGTGGGGGATACCGTCACAGCTATCGACGTGGACGGCAACGAACTGTACATGGGGACGTTCGTCCTGGACTGGTGGAAGCGCGGCGGTGACAGCGGCGGGCTGGTCATCGACCTGCGTGAAGATGTGGAGAATCACCTTTCCCGCGAAGACGAACTGGATCCCGACTACGTAGCCGTCCTGACCGATGACGGCGGCGATGTAATGCTCGATCTCAAGGATCTCACCCAGGACAAAGCCGAGTGGTTCCTTGAGAAGGTCACGTGCGGCGACTTGGAGGCGGCAGAGGATATTTTGGAACTCGGTAAGGAGGCCGGAGGGAAGGTGGTCTCTAAAAGAGGCCGCGACGGCCGGTACTCTCGCGAGATCCTGTGGAAGCCGTTCCGCAGCCGCTACTACAACCCGCCAACTGAGGACGGGCTGTCGGTAAACCCGGCGACTGAGGAATTCAAGAAGATCAAAAAGACGCGGCAGACGTTCGCAGAGCGGCGGGCCGAGCTGAGGGAAATGTACGGGGAGGCCTTCGACAACGTGCTCCCGGGGGAGGCCTTCCACACGGGGGGACAAGCTCAAAGGGTGAACCCCTACGTCGGCAAGATGAATCGTCAAAAGTCCGAAGCGCAAAAAATGGCCGAACTCGAGGAGGCGCTGCGGGCGCAGGTACCTAGCGTCGACAAGGAGACCTCGAGCAAGGAATAGGCACCGGGAGCGCAGGAGCGGCGGTGAGGTCGTGGGGGGCTCGCCGCCTGTGCTCAGCCTATGAGCAGCTTCAGCAGCCGATAATCCTGATCCGCTGAACCGGCCGGTACCGTTGTGGCAGGCTGCCCGGCCATAGGTTAGTTTGCTCAAGTGAGTTTCTGTCGGGGGATGGGAAGGGCGGACTGACGGCACGTTGACCTACGCGCACGCCACCAACGAGACGGCCGGACGTCCAAGTCTCACCACGGTGGGGATGATCATCTTCTTGGGTTCGGAGGTGATGTTCTTCGGCGGGATGTTCGCCGCCTACTTCACGCTCAGAGCCCAAACGCCCGGCTGGCCCGGCGAAGGCGTCCACCTCGACACCGTGCTGGGGCTGGTGTTCACGGGTGTGCTGGTGCTGTCGAGCCTGACCAGCCACCAAGCCGCCCGCGCCGGGGCGGCCGGCGACGTAAACCGGTTGGTGCGCTGGACCGTGATCACCATGGTTCTGGGCGCCGCATTCGTGGGCAATCAGGCCTTCGAGTGGTCCAGCCTCGATTTCACCATCGCCTCCCACCCCTTCGGGTCCCTGTTTTACCTGATGACCGGGTTTCATGGTCTGCACCTGCTGGGGGGGCTGGCCGCGATGGCGCTGCTGGTCACTTTCGTCCGTAGATCCGCACGGGTGCACCACGGCGCCGTGGAGGCGATTTCGATGTACTGGCATTTTGTCGACGTCGTCTGGGTCCTGCTGTTCATAACGATCTTCTACATCCGGTGAATATCAACCGGGTTGTCCTGACGGCCCTGGTTTCGGTCCTCGCCGGCCTGTTGCTCACCGCGGCGCCCGCCCTGGGCGCGGTCGCGGCCGACCAGCAGGACGGCCGGATCTTGTACGAGAACTCCTGCTCCACTTGCCACGGGGTGGACGGCCGGGGCACGGCGGACGGTCCGACGCTGGAGTCCTCGGGTGCGGCCGGCGCACACTTCATGCTCAGCACCGGGCGGATGCCGCTGGACGACCCGACAAGCCAGCCGGTGCGCAAGACCGCCGCGTTTACGGAGGAGGAGATTCTCCGCATCAGCGCCTACGTGGCTTCCATAAGCGACGGTCCGCCGATACCGGAGGTGGAGCTCGAGGAAGCCGACCTGGCGGAGGGCCAGCAGCTCTTCTCCGCCAACTGCGCGGCATGCCACAACTCGGCCGGCAGCGGCGGTGCGGTGGGGGCCGGCCTGGAAGCCCCTGCGCTGCACGAGTCGACCCCCGTCCAGGTCGTCGAAGCTACGCGCATCGGGCCGGGTACCATGCCGGTGTTCGATCAGAGCACGCTCAGCGACGAAGAGGTCAACTCGATTGCCCGCTACCTTGCTTACCTAAAGGAGGCGCCCGACCCGGGCGGGCTGGGGCTGGGGCGCATCGGACCGATCGCGGAGGGGTTTGTCACCTGGTTGGTGGGCGTGGGCCTCCTGGTGTTGGCGGCCCGGTGGATTGGGGAGAAGCAATGAACGAACCGCGGGAGCGAAGGGCCGAAAGGCGAATAGCCATTGCATTCGGGCTAAGCGCGGTCGCCGGCCTGTCGCTGGCCGGTGTGTATATCCAGGGCGGGCAGGTGCAGGCTGAGGGGGTGTTGCTGGCCCTGGCTCTGGGTGGTCTGGGCTGGGGGCTCGCCGAGTGGGCGGCCAAGCTGATGCCGCCCGGCCCGGAGGTGGGCGACTACGCGGACTCACCGCCGCCCGGTGGTGAAGAAGAGGTTGTGCGCACGGTCGAGGAGGGCTGGGCCGAGTCGCTTGGCCGGCGCAAGTTTTTGGTCCGGACTCTGGGCGGCGCGGTCGCAGCGCTCGGCGTGGCCCTGCTGTTCCCTATCCGTTCGCTGGGCCCGAGCCCCGGCGATTCGCTGCGGCGCACCGCCTGGCGCAGGGGTTTGAGGATGGTGCGGGAGGATGGCGAGTTTGTTCGGGCGACCGATCTGGCCCGAGAAGGGGTCTTGACGGTATTTCCGGAGGGCCGGACCCACGCGGCCGACTCGCAGACGCTGCTGATTCGCGTCGACCCGGCCATGCTCACGGAGGCAGAAGGGCGGCAGGATTGGACCAGCGACGGGCTGATCGCCTATTCCAAGATCTGTACCCACGCCGGGTGCCCGGTCGGGCTCTACCGCGTGGCGACCCACGACCTGTTCTGCCCCTGCCACCAGTCGACGTTTGACGTTTTGGACGGCGCCAAACCGGTGGCGGGTCCTGCGACGCGAGCGCTGCCCCAACTTCCCATCGAGGTGGACGAGGAAGGCTACGTGATCGCTAGCGACGACTTCTCGGGGCCGGTAGGCCCCGCCTGGTGGGACATGAACCGATGATCGTACGCAAGACGATCAGGTTTCTCGATGAACGTCTGCGCGTGTCGAGCTTCTCTCAGACCACGCTGCGGCGGATCTTTCCCGACCACTGGTCGTTTCTGCTGGGGGAGATTGCGCTTTACCTGTTTTTGATTCTGATATTCACCGGCATCTTCCTGACCTTTTTCTTCTCGCCGTCGGCCCAGGAGGTCATCTACAGCGGAGCCTATGAGCCGCTGCGCGGGGTCCGGATGACGCAGGCCTACGAGTCTATGCTGGATCTCAGTTTTGAGGTGCGCTCGGGTTTGGTGATGCGCCAGATCCATCACTGGGCGGCGCTGTTGTTCGTGGCGGTTCTGGTCATCCACATGATGCGGGTGTTTTTTACCGGAGCGTTCCGCAAGCCGCGTGAGCTCAACTGGATAGTCGGTCTCACCCTGCTCACACTGGGTTTGTTGGCCGGGTTCAGCGGATACAGCCTGCCCGACGATTTACTGAGCGGAACCGGGCTGCGGATCGGCTACTCGGTCGCCCTGTCCATTCCGGTGGTAGGGACATGGCTGGCCTTTTTGGTCTTTGGAGGCGAGTTTCCCTCCGGCGACATAATCTCCCGCCTGTATGTGATCCATATTCTGTTGATTCCCGGGGCGATCGGTTTGCTGCTGGGCCTGCACCTGGCGATGGTCTGGCGGCAAAAGCACACCCAGTTTCCCGGCCCCGACCGCTCGGAGACCAGGATCGTCGGCACGCGGATGTGGCCTACCTATGCTTTTAAGGCCACCGCGCTCTTTTTCCTGACCGCGGCGACCGTTACGTTGCTGGCCGGGCTGTTTCAGATTAATCCCGTGTGGATCTACGGCCCGTTTGAACCGTCGAAGGTCTCGGTCGGCGCCCAGCCCGACTGGTACCTGGGCTGGTTGGAGGGAGCGCTGCGCCTGATGCCGGCGTGGGAGGTGCGCGCCTTCGGGTTCATGATTCCCAACCCCTTTTTCCCCGGCCTGCTGATCCCGGGCCTGACCTTCAATATCTTGTACGCATGGCCGTGGATCGAGCGCCGGTTCACCAAGGACGACGCGCCGCACAACGTACTCAACCGGCCTCGGGATGTGCCGGTGCGGACCGCGCTGGGGGTGGCCGGGCTCGCTTTTTACGCCGTGCTGTTCGTAGCCGGCGGCAACGATGTCATCGCCGTTTTGTTCAACCTCCCGCTGGAGGCCGTTACCCGCTCACTGCAGGTGCTGCTGTTTTTGTTCCCGCTGGTCTCGGGGATCGCCACCTACCGAATCTGCAAAGAGCTGCGGGACCGGGGCGAGGACGACGGACCGGCCCACGGCCACGTGATTGTTCGAACCGACGAGGGAGTCTACGAGACCCGGGAGTAGCGGATGGTCGCGCTCCATCGGGCCTTCGGTTACTCCGGGTAGTCCCGACCGTCGAGCGCGAGGCCGATGACCGACATGACCAGCACTATCACGCCGGGCGCGGCCAGCCAGGGCCCCAACACCAGCCCGGCAGCGAAGGTGCCGGCGCCGAACGCCAGCCCGACCGGCCACAGGCTGGCGGCCGGGACGGCGACGACCGGGCCGGCCGCGTCCGCGTCGGGTGCCCCCGGTTGGTCTTCCATCAGCTCGCCGCCCCGGCGTAGCTGCAACCACAGGTACACGCCGATCAGCAGGCAGGCCGGGCTTCCCACCAGCAGCAGGGTGCTGCCCACCGGCTCGTAGCCGGTGGTTGTCCAGTAAACGACGAAAAGGACGAGAAAGAAGACGCCGGCCCCCAAGAAGATTCGGGCCGCATTCTTCATGGGTGCTCTACCGCGGCGTCCGGATAGCGGGCATCGAACGCCGGCCGCTCGGAGCGGATCGGGGGCAGCTTGTGGAAATTGTGCGGTGGCGGGGGAGAGGAGGTGGCCCACTCCAGGTGCTGCCCGCCTTCCCACGGGTCGTCCCCGGCCGGTGGTCCCTTGCGCAGCGACCACCACACGTTGTAGAGGAACGGCAGGGTGGAGATCCCCAGCAAAAAAGCCCCTATGGTCGACAGCTGATTCAGCGAGGTCCAGCCGGTGGAGGGTAGGTAATCGGCTACCCGCCGCGGCATGCCCTGCATGCCCAGCAGGTGCATGGGGAAGAACGCCAGATTGGACCCGATGAACAGGGGCCAAAAGTGCAGGTGTGCGAGCTTCTCGGACAGCATGCGGCCGGTGAACTTGGGCCACCAGAAATACACGCCGGCAAAAAGCCCGATCACGGCGGTCGGGAACAGCACGTAGTGCATGTGGGCTACCACGAAATAGGTGTCGTGGACGTTGAAGTCGATCGGCGGCGACGCCAGCATGACCCCGGTCAGCCCGCCCATCAGAAAGAAGAGCAGGAATCCGACCGCGAACAGCATCGGAGACTTGAACGATATCTGGCCCCGCCACATGGTTCCGATCCAGTTGAAGAACTTGATCCCGGTGGGCACCGCAATCAGCATGGTCATCGCCGCGAAGAACGGAAGCAACACCGCGCCCGTGGTGAACATGTGATGTGCCCACACCCCCATCGAGAGTGCGCCGATCGTCAGAGTAGCCAGGACAAAACCCTTATAGCCGAACAAAGGCTTGCGGGAGAACACCGGGATGATCTCGGTGATCACGCCGAAGAAGGGAAGTGCAACTATGTAAACCTCGGGGTGGCCGAAGAACCAGAACAGGTGCTGCCATAAGATGGCGCCGCCGTCTCCGTCGAAAAAGTGTGCACCCAGGTTGCGGTCGGCGTAGAGCATGGCCAGCGCCGCGGTGATGACCGGGAAGGCAATCAGTATCATGAAGTTGACCACCAGGATGTTCCAGGTGAAAATCGGCATTCGAAACAGGGTCATCCTCGGCGCCCGTAGCAAGAAGATGGTGGTTATAAGGTTGATTGCTCCCATGACCGACGCCGTACCGGTGAGCGCGACCGCCACGACCCACAGATCGGCCCCCGCGCCCGGCGAGTAAATCGGTCCCGACAGCGGCGGGTAGGCGGTCCACCCGAACGCCGCCGCTCCCCGGGAGGTCAAAAACCCTGCCACCATGGTCAGGCCCCCGGCCAGAAACAGCCAGTAGCTAAGGGCGTTGATTCGCGGGAAGGCCACGTCGGGGGCCCCGATCTGCAGCGGCACCAGGTAGTTGGCCAGGCCGGCGGCAAATGGCACCGCAAACAGGAACATCATGATGCTGCCGTGCATGGTGAACAGCTGGTTGAAGCCACCCCGGCTCACCACCTGCAGCCCGGGTTCGGCGAGTTCGGCCCGGATCAGCATCGCCAGCGCGCCGCCCAGCAAAAAGAAAGCGAAGGCGGTGACCATGTAGAGGATGCCGATCTTCTTGTGATCGGTGGTGGTCAGCCAGTCCATGATGCCGCTGGGCGTCGAAGGTGGGTGTGGTTGTTGCGTCCGCTCCCGGGTCAAGGTCATGGCGTTCCTGCGCGGTTGTCGGCTGCCCAGGTCTCGAATTCGGCCTGAGGCAGGACCCGTACGTTAAAGCTCATCTGGTCGTGGTTGAGGCCGCAGTACTCTACGCAACGCCCGCTGTCGTAGAACCCTGCGTCGGTAACCGCCATGTCGAAGGCGTTGGGTTGGCCGGGGATCGCATCCCTTTTGATCATGAACTCGGGCACCCAGAAGGAGTGGATGACGTCGGCGGAGGTCAACTCTATCCTTACGGTAGCCTGCTCCGGCAGCACTAGCTCGGCGGGATCGTCGGTCTGGCCGATGGTGTCGATGTTCCGTTCGGGGTACACGAAGCGCCACTGCCACTGGAACCCGGTGACCTCTACGGTCAGGTCGGGTTCGTCGGCCAGGGCGCTGACCTGATTCAGTGTCTGCAGGGTAGCGACGAACAAGAAGCCCACTATCACCAGCGGTACGACCGTGTAGACGATCTCCAGCGGAATGTTGAACATGGTCTGCTTGGGCATTGCGTCGCTGCGCCGCCGGTAGCGCACTACCGACCATATGATCAACAGCCACACCAAGGCGCCGATTCCGAGGGCGATTAGAAAGTACAGCCTCCATAAGTCGGTGGTGTGCTCGGCCTGTTCGGTGCCGCTGTCGGGTAGGCCGAAGTTGGAGTTGCAGGCGGTTTGGGCCGCCAGGGCCGCGCCGGCCAAGAAGATCTTCGCAAAGCGGCCAACCTTGTGCCGCTGGGTGCTGCATGCGTCCCGGATCGGATCCCCCTTCCTTGATTCTCCCGATGATAACCGGCGCGGGTGGGTCTTCAATGGTCTAGTACCTTCGGCCGGCGCACCAGAGCTGCCAGGGTGGCCACCAGGGCGGCTTCGACCACTATTGTGAGAATTCCGGCGAACGAGAACGCCTCGACTTCGCCGGCTTCTGGACCCAGTAACGGAATTCCCAACGTCCGGGTGACTAGGTAAAGGGCAATCAGCGGGATGTTCAGCGCAATTCCCACCAGGTAGTAGGGCCGGGCAAAACTGCTCCCGTCGCGCCGGGCGCCGGACGGGTCGTAGTTCCAGGGCTGGATCAACATGATCAGGCCGTAGATGAACTGGACCACCGCCGCAAACATGAAGAACAGGCCGTAGCCCCACCACTCCCGCAGATGCTCGGAGATGTTGAGACCGTGTACCAGTGCGGCTACGATCGACAGCACCGCTGCCCGGCGGAGCAAATGCGTTTTATCGGCCCCGGTGCTGCGTTTTGCATCGGGCTCTATGAGTGGCTCCCTTCGACTGCGCCGCCAACAATTCACGTCGTTTCCGGTAGACGCGGAGTCAACACGCTAGCACCCCGGCCACCAACCTTCGGGGCGTTTGGCGGCGTGAGCCACTCCCTGGCTGCGTTCTC
>JBBDRQ010000036.1:0-6997 GCA_040905365.1 Actinomycetota bacterium | reverse complement strand
GCTACGAGGTTGAGGATCGACACCTCCGGAGGGCAGAGGAAGCGAAAAGGCGCGTACTTGCCGGTGCCCAGTCCGGGGCTGACGAACAACCAGCCGCGACCCACCCTGGAAAGCCCGCGGGCCAGATCGGGGGGCAGTGTGGAGTTGGTAACCACCGCGCCTTTCAAGGGCATGCGCACCTGCCCGCCGTGGGTGTGCCCGCTGATCACCAGGTCGTAGCCGGCGTCGAGGGCGTCGTCATAGGGGGCGGGATCGTGGACGACCACAATTGCGACGGCTGCCTGTGGATCCCGCACCAGCAGATTTCGGTCCTCCCGGTGCAGGTACGGATCGTCCAGCCCGGTCAGCTGCACCGAACGGCCCCGGGCCTGCACGATTTGGTCGGTGTTGTTCAGATCCAGCCAGCCGGTCGAGGTCAGGCCCGAACGAAAGTACTCGGTCGGGTTGCGGGTGGTGCCGTGGCGCCGGCGGTTTAGGAAGTAGTCGAGGTAGTTTTTGAGCACCGGGGCCCAGTAGTCAGAGGAGCCGAAGACGAACCCGCGCAACTCGGTACCGGTCAAGGCGTTTAGGAGCCGAAGCGTTTCATCGACCGATGCGGGCGCGCCCAGGAGGTCTCCGGTAGCCAGTACCACGTCGTAAGAGTCGCCGGCGAGGGACTCGAGAAAACCAACCATTGTGCGGTTGGAGGTCCGAAGGTGCAGGTCCGAGACCTGCAAAACCCGTACGGGCTCGCTGCCCGGAGGCAGGACGGGCACCTCGTAGCTGCGGCGCCGGTAAGCGCGGGCTTCGGCGAAACCGTACGCGACGGGCGCGGCCGCGGCCAGGGCCAGTGTGCCGAGGATTTTCAGCTTGCCGATAGAGCACCTCCGGCTCTGCCAGTAATTTTAGGTATGGTCCCACTGGAAGGTTGCCAGGATCGCCGAGGGTGAGCCCGAGGGCATCATGACCTTCAGCGCGGCCGCAATCTCGGCGGGCGTGTCCACCAGGATGGTGCTGAACCCCGCTTCCAGGCAGCGCTGCATGAGCTGGGTCGGCTGGTCGTCCCCGCATAAAAAGCCCACCACCGTCAGCGCTTTGCACCCCTGTAGGGCTTGCAGGTGTACCTCGAGATCGGGCGTGTCGCACAGTGCCACTACCGGAGCGCGGCGGGAGCGGTCGCGGGCCATAGTGAACAGCGGCCCGGACTCATTGGCGGTCGCCCAGGTGCCGGCGGTTTGGATCTCGAAGAAGGGGGCGGTCCACACTATGGAGCTGCCGGGTGCTCCCACGATGATCGCCCGAGGATGGATCCCCTCCCGCAGGGACTGCAAAGCCTTCATCTGCTCCGGCCCCTCACGGCGCCCCCGCTCAAAGGTTGCGGAGCGAAGCTGTTTGGCTCGCACCGATCCGTCCCGGTCCGGTCCCTGCGGTGCCCCGGGGCCCGGGTTGGTGCGGTCGCCGGGAGCGCCTTTTAGCGGCGAGGGCTCTTCCAGCGCGCTCATGATCTGCGCCAGCACCGCTCGGGCGTCGCCGGCGATGCCCAGCCGCAAAGGGTACCGGCGGCCGAGCTGATCGGCATCGGTGTCGATCTGGATCGTTTGCGCAGGTGGGTTGAGGTCGCCGGCCCCCTGCTCGTCGAAGCTGACCCCCACGCTCAGCAGGGCGTCGGCGTCCTCGATGAAAGCCCCGGCTTCGGGTTGTCCCAACAGAGCTCCGGCGGCCATGTCGTGAGTGTCGGCGATCGCGGACTTACCGCGCCAGGTAGTTACCACCGGAGCGTCAATGCGCTCGGCCAGCGCCGCCAACTGCTCGCCGGCGCCGGAGGAGAGGGCACCGCCGCCGGCCAGGATCACCGGCCGCGCGGACAGCCGCAGCAAGAACGCGGCCTGCCCGGCTTCCTGCGAGCCCGGTTCCTCTTCCGTCAAAGGTGGTTAGAGGCGGGGGAACAGCTCCAAGATCACCGCGTCGCGTATCCACGACTCGATGGTCTCGGCCGCTCCTGCCCGCACCGACTGTCGCTTGGCAACCAGCAGCTGGGCGGTCTCGGTGAACAGCTCGCCGTCCGCGGCGGTGATCGGCTTTACGGCGGCGTCGAACTCGACCATCCGGGCGTCCCGGCCCTTCCAGCGCGTGACCACGCGGGCGCTGCTGACCTGGCCCGCATACGGAATCCGCTGCTCGGGCTCTCCGGAGAGCACCAGTAGCCGCTTGTCCTTGGTATAGACGAACCAGCACGGGACGGGTTTTGCGTTGGGATCGGTGTCCACGGAGAGCCACAGGATGTCGGAGCGCTTAAGACCCTCCTCGACGGCAGCCGTCGAGGGTGAGGTCCTGGCGTCGGGTCCGGTGTCCTCCCAGTCGATCGACGGATCGGTTACGTAGCCGAAGCCGCTCCAGTCCAGCTTTGCGGCCCGCAGGCAGTAAAACGACATGTAGTTGAAGAACTCCTCCACGGCCTCTGTCGCCGAGTCGAAGTCTTCGTAGCGGATGATCTCTTCGGTGGCCATCCTGCCCTCTTCCCGGCGTTTCTTGGTTAGCGAGCGAGAGGTCTCCAGCGCGAATTCCGGAGCAAACTTGTCGTCGGGCCGCTGTGAGCCGGTGCCCCTAAAGCTGTGAGCCTCCTTGCGGAAGCACAGGACCCAGCTCGGCTGGTCCGGTGAGATATAGCCCTCGGTCCAGAAGCTGCCGTCGCTCAGCGAGGCCTTCATGAGCATGATGGGCTTGGGATAAAGCACCCGGAAGCCCGTCCAGTGGGCGCGAAACGTGCGTACTGCGTTTTGCACCAAGGCAATCTCGATCGTTCCCTGCTCGCCCCGGCCTGGGGGAATGGCGTAGTGGTCGAGCTGCTTGGCGGCGTGAAGTTTGAGGTCTTGAATTGTGACCTTCGTAGTCTTGAGCATGTTCGCATTATAGAGACTTGACGCGAGTCGTCGATTGACCGGCCGTACCACTGCTGCGGGGCCGACGAATGCAAGGCTGCCGAACGGCGCATACAGTTAGGCCTATGAGCCACTTTTCCAGCCGCAGCCGCGCGTATCCGGCCCTTCCGGTTTCTTGTACAGGCCGCCGCCGCGCCGTGCTGTGGGTGGTGTTGATCCTGGCCGCGGCAACTTTGGCGGCGACCTCCGCTCAAGCGCAAGGCGCCCCGCGACCCAACACCGCGGACTACATCGAGGTCAGCGGCCCCATCGACCCGTCGGTCGCCAAGTTCCTCTCCCGCCAGATTCCGGCGTCGTCCCGGGACGGCACCGGGGTGGTAATCCTGCGTATCGATACACCCGGAGCCCTCGACGCGTCGGTGCTGCCGGCGCTGGAGGCGATAAGGGAATCGGAGGTGCCGGTGATCGTGTGGGCGGCACCCGGTGACGCCCAAGCCGCCTCGGCGGGTGCGGTGCTGTTGCTGGCGGGCCACCACTCGGTCATGTCGCCCGGCGCAACGGTGGGACCGTTGGAGCCGCTGGATCTCAAGCGCTTCGGCCGCCCAGCCCAACCCGAGGCGCCGAACCAACTGCAGGGCTTCGACGCCGAGGAGCTGGAAGCGCTGCGGTCCGGGCCCCTCTCGGCCGAGCGGGCCCTGGAAACGGGCCTGATCGACTCGGTAGCACCCAACGTTCAGGAGCTGTTGCAATCGTTGCAGGGACTGCAGATCGACACTCCGTCCGGGCCGGTCACGCTTTCGCAGGACCCGCTGGTGCTCAGGTTCATGAAAATGGGCCTGCTGGAGCGGATGGCCCATGCGGCAGCTCAGCCCGGCTACGCGTACCTGCTGCTGGTGCTGGGCCTGTTCGGTCTGTTGTTCGAGTTGTACAACCCCGGGGTCGGCGGGGCCGCCGTGTTCGGCGGCATCTTTGTTGCATTCAGTTTCTACGCGCTGACCCTGCTGCCTACGTCCTGGCTGGCCGTGGCCGGGATCTTGCTGGCCTTTGCGTTGATGACTTGGGACCTGAGAACCATGAGCCTCGGTCCTGCCAGCTGGGCGGGCCTGGCCGGGTTGGTGGCCGCCAGCTTCTGGATGTACCCGGGCGCCCACCCGGCGCTGGCTATGCCGTTGTGGGCGCCGCTTACGGGGGTGGCGCTTACGGTGATGTTCTTCGTTCAAGCGATGACCTCGGCAATTCAAGCCCGCACCGCCAAGCCGATCGCAGGGTCGGATGGGATCGTCGACGCGGTCGGGGTTGCCCGCACCGATGTGGCACCCGACGGCCAGGTTATGGCGCGGGGCACCTTGTGGCGGGCCCGTACGCTCGGTATGGCCATAGCCGAGGGCACGCCGGTGAAGGTGATGGGGGTTTCCGGGCTGACGCTGATGGTCGAGCCCACCGACGAGGCGCCCGATGCACAGGACCAGGTGGACATCGGGGATGCCGAGGCGCCCGAGGTGCAGGGCTCGGAGGGGCCCGCAAAGGACTAGCTTGTATTCTGGGCTACTAGGCTTTGGGGCCCAGTTTGCGCAGGTTGCCGTCACGCAGTGTGAATCCGGTATGGTCCAAAAACTCTAGGAACGGAACCGCGTACTTGCGGGTGGTGCCGACCATGTCCCTAAACTCGGCAACGGTGAAGGGGCCGTATTCGGCTATGTGCTGGGCTATGAGCTGCTTGACGTGCCCGACCCACTCGGCCGGATAGGCGTGGTCGTCGCTCACCTGTACTAGCTCGCCGGCCCGGATTACCGCTCGTACCAGGTCCGCACCGTGCGTCTGGCCCAGCTCCCGGATGGTGGGCGGCGAGGCGCCGGCCGCGGAAAGATCCTCCATCAACCGCTGCTTCTCGGGAGTGTGGACCCGGGGGACGAACTCGGGGGTCCTAACCGCGTTGGCGTCGGCCACTATCAGGTTCCGCAGGGCCAGCTCGCCGAGTATCTCGTCCAGTAGGGCTTTGTCCAAGTCCAAAGCGGCCCGCAAGGTGGTCAGCGGCAGACCTGTGTCGAGGGGGTGGGACTGCTGGTAGGAGCGCACGTGCGCAAGGATCCGGCTGCCGATGCGCTCGAAGCCGGCGGGCGACGCCACGTAAGTGGGCAGTGTCAAAAGATTCATCCGGCTTAGGTCCTTGTCCGGCTGCAGCCCGGTGCGTATGAAGATCTCATCGGTCCGTAGGAATTCGGCTTCGTCCAGCAGGACCTGCAGGTAGTGGGCCCGATCGACCGCCGCCAGGCGCGCTCGCGCCGCGGCCACCGCGGTGTCGCCGCGGAGGCGGCCGGGGTGGGGTTCCAGAACGAAACCGCCGCCCACGGTCAGCTTGCGGCCCGAGTCGCGGATGATGAAATGGTCGCGAAAGTCGATGACCGTCGGGCGCGCCAGGCGTATCGATACCACGGCGGGTTCGCCCTCGCTCTGCGGGCTCTGCAGGAACCTCAAGGTTGCATCGATCTCTACAGAGCCGATGTGGAACTTGTAGGCGCCCCGCTGGGTGGGAACGTAGTCCAGGTGCTCTACGAACCCGAGCGACGCGATCAGCCGGTCGGAGGTTCGCCAGGCGCCCACCGCGGTGAGCGTGTCGCCCCTGGCCACCGACTCGTCCGCGCCCACCAGGTTCAGCGCCGTGCGGTTGCCGGGCCCGATGTGCTCCAGTTGGCGGCGGTGTGACTGGATCGAGCGAATCCGGGCTTTCGCGTGCCCGGGGAGGACCTCGACTAGTTCATCGGTGTTCAGCCCGCCCCCGGCCAGTGTCCCGGTCACCACCGTGCCGGATCCTTTGATCTTGAACACTCGGTCAATCCACAGGCGCGGACGACCGAGGTCGGCAGGTTCGTCGGTGCGCTCGATCAGAGCGTCGATTTCCCCCAACAGCTCGTCGATTCCCTCCCCGCAGAGCGCGGAGACGCTGATGATCGGAGATCCGGCCAGCGCGGTGCGGGAGATCCTCTCGGCGATGGTTGCCTTGACCTCAGCGAGAGTTTGCGGGTCCACCAGATCAGATTTGGTCACTACTACAATCGCTGCTTCGATGCCCAGTAGATTGAGTATGTCCAGGTGCTCCTGCGACTGGGGCATCCAACCTTCGTTGGCCGCCACTACGAAAAGGTTCATGCTCACCGATCCGGCGCCGGCCAACATGTTCTTGATGAACCGCTCGTGTCCGGGGACGTCTACGATGCCGAGCTCGCGGCCGGCCGGGGTTTTCAGCCACGCAAAGCCGAGGTCGATGGTCAGGCCGCGGCGCTTCTCCTCGGCCAGGCGGTCGGGGTCGATACCGGTTATGGCCTGCACCAGGGTGCTCTTGCCGTGGTCGACGTGCCCGGCGGTACCGATTACCGGCATGCCTTAAGCTTCCCGGCTCGTTCCCGGCGCGGCCAGCGCGCCGGCCAGCGCTGCCGCCACCAGCGCGTCCTCACCGGGGTCGACCGTGCGCAGGTCGACGACCACAGCACCGTCTTCGATGCGGCTTGTCACCGGCGGGTCGTGCTCCAGCAGCCGTGCGGCGATTTGCTGGGCGCGGCCGGCGGAGGGCTCGATGCGCAGGACGGCGGTGGGGATCCGGCTGCCGGGGGCCGAGCCCCCTCCGGTCGTGGAGAATCCGTCGGTCACCTCTATCTGCGCCGGGACCTCACCCAGCCCGGCAGCTACTTGGCGGGCGCGCGCGCGGATGGACTCAACGCCGGCCAGGGCCATGCTCCACAGGGGCAGGCGCTGGGGTTCCCCGCTCAGATACGCGGCCAGGGTGGCATCCAGCGCCGCCAAGGCGGTCTTGTCGGTGCGGAAGGTGCGCAGCCACGGCAGCCGGCGGAGGCTGCCGACCGCTTCGTAGGTCCCCACGATGATGCCCGCCTGAGGTCCCCCGAGCAGTTTGTCGCCCGAGAAGGTCACCAGGTCGGCGCCTTCCTTGACGGCCTGGGTGACCGATGGCTCGTTGCCCAGCCACCCCGGAGTTACACCGCCTACGTGCCTGCTCATCAATCCGCTGCCCACGTCGTTGATGAAGTTGATCCCGTGGCTTTGGGCCAGCTCGGCCAGTTCGGAGGCGGCGACCGAGGCGGTGAAGCCGGTGACCTCGTAGTTGGAAGGGTGGACCTTGAGGATGG
>JBBDRQ010000035.1:0-39799 GCA_040905365.1 Actinomycetota bacterium | reverse complement strand
CTCCGCGTCGGGCACGGGCTCCGCGTCGGGCACGGGCTCCGCGTCGGGCACGGGCCCGGCTTCCGATGCAGATTCCACACCGCGAGCGCCGTAGCTCGACCGGGTGCTGGTTGGGTCAGGGCCGGATTCCATTTCGTCAAATGGGTTCCGCGGGCGTTTCACTGTGCCGTCCGTGTGGTAATTACCTTCTATATGGCAGAGGGTCGCGCGCGCGGTTTTTGCAACCGCACGCCCGGCCCCCGGCCCAAGCGTAAGGTTCGAAAGGCCCAAAAGGAGGCGCTCTTGGAAACCAAAATGTTCGAAACGCGCATCGACATTCCAAAACAGAAGCGCACGGAGTTGGTCGATCTTCTAAACGGGAGGTTGGCCGACATTACGGACCTGATCTCCCAGACCAAACAGGCGCACTGGAACGTAAAGGGGTCGGACTTTATTCAGCTGCATGAGCTGTACGACGAGTTCTTCAACGAATTGGTTCCACTGGCCGACACGATCGCCGAGCGTGCGACCACGTTGGGCGGGGAGGCTCACGGAACCGTCCGCATGGCGGCGGCGGTGAGTACCCTGCCGGAGTTCCCATCCGACGCGTACGGAAGCATAGAGAGCGTCGAGGCGCTGGCGGATCGTTATGCAGTGTTGGCTCGCGGCTTGCGGACAGCCGCCGACGAGGCGGAGCGTCTCGAGGATATGGACACCAACGACCTTTTCATCGAGGTGAGCCGGGTCGTCGACAAGCAGCTGTGGTTCCTGGAGGCGCATCTACAAAAAGCGCGCTAACCTCGGTGCCGGTTAGCCGACCAGTACCCCGGGAGCTGCGCAAGAGTCGACTATCTCGGTTTCGTACTCACCCCGCTCCCGGGTGGAGTCCCCGCAGGTGGCGCAGTCGGGGTTGCGGTGCAGCCTGAACTCGCTAAAGCGCGTGTCCTCCGCGTCGAAGGCCAGGATTCTGCCGATCAGCGGCTCGCCGTAGCCGACGAGGATCTTCAGGGCTTCGTTGGCCTGCAGTACCCCGATCGCGCCGGGCAAAACGCCCAGCACTCCGGCCTCCCCGCAGCTTGGCGCAAGCTCTTTGGGCGGTGCCTCCGGGTGCATGCACCGGTAGCACGGTCCGCCCCTTCCGGGCCAGAATACGCTCGCGTATCCCTCAAACCGGTAGATGGAGCCGTAGATGCACGGTATCCCGTGAGCGAACGCGGCTGCGTTTACCAGGTACCGGGTGGGGAAGTTGTCGGTGGCGTCGATCACCAGGTCGAACCCTTCGATAACCGAATCGACGTTGTCCGGGTTCAGCGGCTTGGTCCAGGTCTTAACCGTCACATCCGGGTTGAGAGCCTCTATCGACTCCCTGGCGCTCTCGGCCTTGTTGACGCCGATTCGCGAGGTGGTGTGGATGATCTGGCGCTGCAGGTTGCTGGCTTCGACGTCGTCGAAGTCGACGATCCCAAGAGTGCCTACCCCCGCCGCGGCCAGATAATACAGCACCGGCGCTCCGAGCCCCCCGGCCCCTATCACCAGGACTTTGCCGTTGGAGATCTGTTGCTGCCCCTCTTCGCCGACTTCGGGCAGTATGAAGTGACGGGAGTATCGATCCAGCTGCTGATCGGACCAGACCTTCGGTTCGACCACATCGAAGCCCAGGTCGCGCCACGCGGTGAACCCGCCGCTCATGTGGCGGACGTTGGGATAACCCATCTGCTTGAGGGTGTTGGCTGCAAACGCGGAGCGCACCCCGCCGGCGCAGTAGACCATCAGGGGAGTGCGCTTGTCAGGGATCTTGGCCTCTATCTGCATCTCCAGGTGCCCCCGCGGCACGTGGACGGCTCCCGGCAGGTGTCCTTTGCGCCATTCATGCGTCTCGCGCACGTCGACGACCGTGACCGGTTCGTCGTTGAGGAGCCGATCTACGGCGGGCGCGTTTAGCGCCTCCACCGCAGCTTTGGCCTCGCGGACCAGTTCTGGCCCGGTCTTGGCGGGCGTAGATGCGTCCTGAACGTCGGTTTGGGCGGTCAACGCGCCTCCCTTGATGGCGATCCTCCTTGATGGCGATCTTCTATAAAACCCTATATAAACCTATTTTACACCGTGGCAACAGTATAAAGAAATTTCAAAATTAAGGGCTGCTCAGCGCGGCGGCCAGAGCCTCCACCTTGCCGGGGACGGCTCGGTACCAGATCCAGGACCCACGCCGCTCGCGCTCCACCAGTCCGGCCTCGTACAGGACCTTTAGGTGGTGGCTGACGGTGGGCTGCGACTTTCCTACGGGCTCGACCAGTGAGCAGGCGCAGACTTCCCCCGGCTGCGAAGCGATGAGGCTGAAGAGTCGCAGGCGAGCCGGATCTGCCAGGGCGGCAAATCCTTTGGCGACCCGGGCTGCATCCCCTTCGCTGAGCGGCGGATGCAGCCGATCCGGACGGCACTCGTCGGCCTCGACGACCGAAATCAACTCCAGTTCACGACGACCCATACCGTCATATTGACATCGATCAATGTTTACGGCAATATACCAGGATATCGATGTTCATCAATAGGTTCATCAAACGAGTTTATCAATGCAAGGGGCGTGACATTACGACCGAAACAATGCCCGGGCCGCTCGGCCGCCGGATGCTGGCCGAGTTCATCGGCACTGCGATGCTGGTGGCGGCCGTCGTGGGTTCGGGAATCATGGCCTCTCGGCTGTCGCCGAACGACGAAGGGCTGCAGTTGCTGGAAAACGCCGCAGCCACGGCCGCTGCGCTGGTGGCCATCATCCTGGCTCTTGGTCCGGTCTCAGGTGCTCACATCAATCCTGTGGTGACGCTGGCCGACCGGTTTCTCGGGGGCATAAGCACCCGCGAATCCGCGGGATACATGGCCTCTCAGGTCGCCGGCGGCGGGTTTGGCGCGGTGGTGGCCAATCTCATGTTCGGGCTTGCACCGATCGAGGCCTCCACTACCGTGCGCAGTTCGCCGGCGCTGTGGTTTGCGGAGGTTGTTGCGACCTTCGGCTTGTTGCTGGTGGTGTTCGGAGTCGTTAGATCCGGTCGCAGCTCGGTTGCTCCGTTCGCCGTAGGGGCCTACATCGGCGGCGCTTACTTCTTCACCGCGTCGACCAGCTTCGCCAACCCGGCCGTGACCTTGGGCCGGACACTGTCCGACACCTTTGCCGGCATTGCGCCGGCGTCCGCCGCCGCCTTCATGGGCGCTCAGGTGGTAGGCGCAGCGCTGGCTTTGGGTGCGGTGAGACTGCTTTATCCAGATATCGACCAGGTGGCAGGTGCTGTGGTGCTGCCGCACGACCAGCGGGCCGAACCGGCTGCGCAGGGGAGGTAACAGATGGCAAGCGAGGCGCATCCTTCGGTCGGCGGTGAGCTGGTCCCGGAGGTGCTGTTCGTATGCGTGCACAACGCCGGCCGCTCGCAGATGGCCGCTGCGTTGCTGGATCACCACGCCCGGGGCCGGGTGCGGGTGCGATCCGGCGGCAGCGCGCCGGGCGAGCGGATAAACCCGGCCGTAATCGAGGTGATGGATGAGCTAGGTGTGGATTTGACCAAGCAGCTCCCCAAGCCGGTGACTGACGAAGGCGTCCGGGCGGCGGACGTGGTCATAACCATGGGCTGCGGGGACGCCTGTCCTGTATATCCGGGCAAACGCTACGAGGACTGGCGGCTGGATGATCCGCACGGCCAATCGGCCGCTGCGGTGCGGATCATCCGGGACGAGATAGACGGCCGAGTCCGAGCGTTGCTGGCGGAGCTGATTTCCGAAACGCCTACCAAGGAGAGTTGAGATGACCGATCCTGATATTCGCGAAGTCGTACGTACCCGTTACGCGGAGCTGGCCGTGGTCTCCACCGAGGGCTCG
This sequence comes from Actinomycetota bacterium, assembly GCA_040905365.1. Classification (GTDB taxonomy): domain Bacteria; phylum Actinomycetota; class CADDZG01; order JAHWKV01; family JAHWKV01; genus JAHWKV01. The sequence goes on along the minus strand of JBBDRQ010000035.1, from coordinate 35,955 downwards.
GTGAGCTGCTGCGGCGAGGGCCAGACATGCTTTGGAACCGGTGGCTACGGCGCCGAGGACCTGGCCGAGCTACCCGAGGCGGCCACCAACGTGTCGCTGGGGTGCGGCAACCCGACGGCTATCGCCGAGCTTTCCGAAGGGGAGGTTGTGCTGGACCTGGGTTCCGGCGGCGGTATAGACGTACTGTTGTCGGCCCGCCGGGTGGGCCCCTCGGGCAGGGTCTACGGGCTGGATATGACCGATGAGATGCTTCAGCTCGCCCGGCAAAACGCCGCAGAGTCCGGTGTCACCAACGTCGAGTTTCTGAAGGGACATATCGAGCGGATCCCCCTGCCGGACGAATCGGTCGATGTGGTCATTTCCAACTGTGTCATAAACCTTTCCTCCGACAAGGCCGAGGTGCTTGCCGAGGTCGCCCGGGTTCTGCGTCCGGGGGGACGCTTTGCGGTTAGTGACGTGATAGCCGACGAAGATATGGATGAGGCCACCCGCCAGGACATGCAGCAGTGGACCGGGTGCATTGCCGGCGCGCTGACCGCAGCCGAGTTCGATCGATTGCTGCGGGCGTCGGGGTTCGACCGAATTGAGATAAATTCGACGCACCGGGTCCACCCGCACGCGGGGTCGGCGATTATCCGGGCCCGCAAGTCCTAGTGTTGAGGTGCACCGGGGTTTGGACTCTGCCGGGTTGGGCAAGACACCTTAATGAAGTCCTAGGCGCCCGGTTTGGGGCGCCTACGTAGCCGACCCAAGGAGGCAGCCGTGTCCCAGTTGGTAAGAGATGTAATGACCGGCGATCCGCAGGTAGTCAAGCCTTCGTCTACCGCACAGCAAGCCGCCAAAATCATGCGGGAGAAGGACATCGGAGACGTATTGGTGGTCGACGACTCCGGGCTTGTGCAGGGCATACTGACCGACCGTGACATCGTGGTGCGCGGTGTGGTGACCGGAGCGGACCCCAAGGCCATAGAGGTCTCTCAACTGTTTACGTCCGACCCCGTTACGATCGGCCCCAAGGACTCTCTCGAACAAGCCGTGGCCCTCATGAGAAAGAACTCGGTTCGCCGCCTTCCGGTGGTGAGCAACGGGGTCCCCGTGGGCATCGTCAGCTTGAGTGACGTGGCCAAGGAGCAAAGTCCGGACTCGACCCTTGCCCACATCAGCTCGGCTCGTCCCAATGGCGTGGGTCCCACGGCCAAGTCCATCTCGGCGAGGCGGTTCGCCAAGGTTGCGGTGGCCTCGCTACCGATAGCGGCGGCCGGCGCTGGAGCGGTTTTGGTTGTCGAGCGGGTAAGCGGCCGTAAGCCCAAGCGCTCGATCAAGGTTGCGTCGAAGCAGCTTCGGCGGCTCGGCAAACAGATGAGCAAGACGCCGGACCGCATCGGCAGCGACTCGATCAACAAGGCCGCCGAGTACGCCACGCGTGCCTCCAAGGAGATGCGCCGCCGGGGTAACAAGGCCCGCCGGCACGCCGAGAAGGTCGCCCGCAACGCTGAACGCAAGGCGGACGGCGCACTAATCGGAGGAAACAAGGTTGCCAGGGCGCGGCGCAAAGTGATGGTCAAGTAGCGCTACGACTTCTACTTGCCGCAAGCCCTGCGGGCGGTGGGCGTCGGGTTGATGGACCCGCTGCCCGCGGGGGCGACCTCGAAATGCACGTGCGGGGGAGTTCCTCTGGCATTGCCGGTGTTGCCGACGTAACCGATGTGGGTGCCGCCCTTTACCTGCGTGCCCGCGGGCACGTCGGTGAACCCCTGAAGGTGCGTGTAGAAGTATTCGGTGCCGTTGGTGCCTTTGAAGTAAATGTACAGCCCTCCCAAAGTGCTGCTCGAACGGCGGGTGATGGTGCCGTCGGTTATAGCCGCGACGGGCGTGCCCCTCGCTGCAAACATGTCCACTCCCTTGTGTGACCTGCCTCCCGACCTGGGGTGGCCGTAGGTATCGGTGAAAGATACCGGTCCGTCCACCGGGCAGTAGAGGCCCGACGCCGACGGAGCTTGCTCGGGCTGATCCGGCGCCGGCGACGGCGATGGCGATGGCGACAGTGCAGGCGACGGCGACGGCTCAGGCTCCGGCTCCGGCGACTCGTCAGCTTGCTGCTCCTGTTCCGCCTGAGCCAGCCGCCGTTGAGCAGCTTCTTCCTCGGCCGCTTGTTGCGCGGCAGCCTGTTGGGCCCGCTGTTCGGCGCGCCGGTCGGCCTCGGCCTTGTCTGCCGCCAGTTCCGTCTCCAGTTCGCGGGCTTTGGAGAAGTTGGTGTTGAGGAACTCGGCCTGGTTCGACATTTCGGCGAGGATCTGCTGTTCCTGGGCCTCCTGCGAGGCCAGATCAGCCTGCAGTCGGTTGATCCGGTTGCGGGTGATCTCGGCTTCGTGCAGTACCGAAGCGTCCTGCTCGGAGGCGGCCTGCAGCAGCGTCAGCCTCCGCCCGAAGTCGTTGAAGCTGTCGGCCCCGATGAGGAACTGAAACATCGTGACCGGACCCCGCCGGTAGACCTCATTGGCTCGATCGGTAACCCTTCTTTGCACCCGTTGGGAGACCTCTTCGAGCTCTTGGAGTTCCTGCCTGTGTTGGTCCATCGAGCTTTGGGTGCGGGCCAGCCGACTTTGGGCCGCATCGTATCCGGCAACCGTGTCGTCGAGCTCCTGTTGCAGGCGCTGCCGTTGTTCGCGCGCCTGCCGTACTTCCTGCTCGGTTACCGCCTCGGCGGGCAGCACCGGGGCGGCCACCAAACATGCGGCCAGAGCGCAGGCGGCAGTTGTCCTCGCTAGTGCCAGGGGGTGGCTCACGCCGCCAAACGCCCCGAAGGTTGGTGGCCAGGGTACTGGACGCCGCGTGCGGTCAATTCGGCTGCGTCGTTGTGGGTTGGGGAAGGTCACCTGTCGATTATCGCTCCGATGCCGCTAAGTTAGCGCGCATTAGTTAATCATTGAGCGCTGTAAACACTGTTACCCGGGGATGTTGGCGTTCAGGCGGAATCGGTTCTGCGGGTCGTAGTGCTTTTTGATCTGCGAAATCCTGTCTAGGTTGTCGCCGAACGTTTCTCTGATCGTGTGCTCAGCCTGTTCGTAAAAGCCGGGAAAGTTCAGGTACTCGCCCGCCGCGGCGAAGGACTGTGCCGCCTCATGGACCTGCCGGGCCCATCCGATGTTGGCTTGGTCGGTTCGTTCGTCCTTCCAGTTGGCCTCGATGCCCAGCATGAACGGCGCCGAGCGATCGCCGAAGGCGGTCTCTTGGGCCCCCCGACGAGCAGAGGCGCCTCCCAGCTGCCACACATCTATGCTTGATTCTGGGCTGGGAGCTTCTTCGTTGAGCCGCACCAGCGCGTCGATGCCCTCGTCGGTCAACTCCTTGAGAAAGCGGGATTTCCAGTAATAGCGCTTTAGGCGGGCCGGGTAGTCCTCGTCGAAGAATTGCTGCACCTCCAAGTACGGCATGGTGCCGCTGAGGTCGGCGACCGGGGAGCCGAACCGGCGCAGGCTCGACAGCGCCTTTTCGCCCTCCTCGGGAGCGCCCGAGTACATGGCGAGAAGCGCCAGCATCGGAGCTCCATGGTGCTCTGCCGGAATCTCGGGAATCTCGGGTCCGTGCCACAAGATGGCGAACGACGTTATCTCGTCGGGGGCCGCGGCGGCCCACTCGCGGTAGAAGCGCAGTCCTTGCCGGGCACCGGCGCCTGAGTGGAGGACAACGGCAAAGTAAACTTCCGGGCCCACGGGGTGCGCTCGGTACTCGAACGAGGTAACGACGCCAAAGTTGCCTCCGCCGCCCTGAAGGGCCCAATAAAGGTCCGGGTGGCTCTGCGAATCGGCCCGTATCAACTCCCCGTCGGCGGTCACCACGTCGGCGGAGATCAGATTGTCCGAGGACAGGCCGTATTTGCGCCGCAGCCAGCCCAGCCCGCCGCCCAGCGTCAGGCCGGCTACCCCGGTCTCCGATACCACACCCATGGGCACGGCCAGCTCGAATGCCTGCGTCTCGCGGTCCAGCTCACCGATGGTCACGCCGCCCGCGGCGCGTACCGTCCGGGACGCCGGGTCGACCCGAACACCTTTGTGCATCGACAGGTCGATAACGACTCCGCCGTCACACACTGCGGTTCCGGCCACATTGTGCCCGCCTCCGCGCACCGCAAGCAACGCGTCATGCTCCTGGGCAAACTCGACCGTGTGGATGACGTCTGCGGTGCCGCAGCAGCGGACGATCAGAGCGGGGTGCTTGTCGATCATCCCGTTCCAAACCAGCCGGGTTTCGTCGTAGTCGGCATCGCCCTCGGCCAGGACTTCTCCGCCGACTTGGTTCTTGAGAATCTTGAGTCTCTCGGGCGAGATCTCGGTCTTGCGTCCGTCAACCGTCTCGAGCTCCATCACTACCTCCTCCTCGTTCGTTCCAAGGCCGGCAGCTGGGGGGGCTATCCAGGTGCAGACCGACTGGTTGGTATGGTACAAACCAACCAGTCGGTACGTCAACGGGTATACTCTTGCCATGACGGTCACGGTCCCCACCCGGGAGCGCATTATGGATGCGGCTCAACAGTTGATCCTCGAATACGGTTTCAGCGCGACTACCGTCGATAAGGTGCTCGATGCTGCAGGAGTCTCCAAGGGAGCCTTTTTTCACTATTTCTCCAGCAAACAAGACTTGGGCAGGACCCTTTTGGAGAGGTATGCAGCGGCCGACCAGCGGCTGCTGGAGGTGTTCATGGCCAAGGCGGAGACCGCCACCGACGACCCTGCCGGACAGGTTCTGGCTTTTGTACGCGAGTTCGAGGACGCTGCGGGTGAGTTGTTCGCCCAGCCGGGATGTTTGTTTGTCTCGTTCATCTACGAGCGCATACCCGAGAGCCGGCCCAACCGGGACGTCATTGCCGGCAACGTTCAGATGTGGCGCGATCGGTTGATGCCCAAGCTTGAGGCCGCCGTGCGGGCTCACCCGCCCCCCGAGCCGGTTGATCTGCCGTCTCTGGCCGATCAGGTTTTCACGATCTTCGAAGGTGCGTTTATCCTGGCTCGCGCCACCGGCGAGCCGGATCGCGTGAGGGCTCAGCTGGTGCATCTTCGCCGCTACCTTGAGCTTCTTTTCGCGTAGCCCGCTTAGCGTGCTGCTCACTGGTTGACTCTGTGCAGCAGCGGCGTTCACGCGGCCAAGTATTTGACCGGATCCACGGCTTTGGGTGCCAACGTGCGCTACCATTCGCGAGATGAAAGCGACCGTTGAAAGCAAGGGCCCCACCGAGATTCAGCTCAATATCGAGGTGCCGCCCGAAGAGTTGGCGCCGTACCGCGCCGAGACCCTCAAGCGCCTCGCCAAAGAGGTCAAGGTGCCCGGCTTCCGCAAGGGCAAAGTACCGGCGGCAGTACTCGAATCGCGCATAGGGCGCGAGCATGTCAGCCAGGAAATGCTGTCAGATGCTTTGCCGGATCTGTACTCCAAGGCGCTCGAGGAGCAGGAGATCCAACCTCTGGCCCAGCCCGAGATCGAGGTGACCAGGTTCGCCGAGAACGAACCACTGGAGGTCACCGCCAATGTGCAGGTCAAGCCCCAGATCGATCTTCCCGAATACAAGGGTGTGGAAGTAAGGGCACCGGCGCCCCGGGCTTCCGAGGAGGACATCGACAATCAGCTGCAGCGCATACGGGAGCGGCACGGCACGCTGGAGGCGGTGGGCCGCAGCGCCGACAAGGGTGATTTCGTAAGCATTGACCTGTTTGGTTTCCGCCACGGCGAGCCGATAGAGGGCGCTTCGGTGGAGGACTTTGTCTACGAGGTGGGTTCCGCCCGCTTCGTGCCCGAGATGGATGAGCACCTGATGGGCAAGCGCGCCGGTGACATAGTGGAGTTCAACGCCAAACTGCCCCCGGGCCTGGGTGAGGCGGGCGACGAGGGAGAGGCGACCCTGAAGATTGTCGTCAAGGAGGTTCAGGTCAAAAAGCTCCCAGAGCTCAACGACGAGTTCGCCAAGACGGCCTCGGAGTTCACCACGCTCGCCGAGCTCAAAGAGGACATCGACAAGCGCATCTCCGGCCACAAGGAAAAGGACACGGATTCGACGATTCGGGCCATGCTCATCGAGAGACTTCTCGACAGGACCGAGATTCCCCTGCCCGACGCCATGGTGGACAAGGAGACCGAGATTCGCCTGGGCCGGCTGATCCAGGACCTGGGACGCAACGGAGTGACCGTTGAGCAGTACCTTGAGTCCCAGGGAGTCTCACGCGACGATCTGTACGAGACTTACAAGGAAGCTGCCAAGGCGGCCGTGGCAGCAGACCTGCTGCTCGAGGCTGTGGCCAGGGCCGAGGAGATGGAAGTCACCGCCGACGAGCTGCAGTCCGAGATCCAGTTTCTGGCCGAGCAGATGAAGCAGGACGCTCAAGAGCTCGCGGCCAACCTGGCCAACGCGGGCTCATTGACTGTGGTGGCCGGTGATATCCTGCGAAGGAAGGCCCTCGACTTCCTCGTCGAAAACGCCGTAGTTCTCGACGAGTCGGGAGGCGAACCACTAGAAATCAAGACAGTCGAAGCCGAAGCACAGAAGGGTTGAGAATGGACAACTACCTCGTCCCGATGGTCGTCGAACAGACCAACCGCGGTGAACGGTCGTACGACATCTACTCGCGGCTGCTCAAGGACAGGATCATCTTCCTGGGTACGCCTATCGACGATTCGGTTGCCAACCTGATTACGGCGCAGCTTTTGTTCCTCGAGTCGGAAGACTCGGACCGCGACATATCTTTGTACATCAACTCGCCCGGCGGTCAGGTGTACGCCGGCATGGCGATCTACGACACCATGCAGTACATCAAGTCCGAGGTTTCCACGCTGTGCCTGGGCATGGCGATGTCCATGGGGGCGATCCTGCTGGCCGGTGGCTCGCACGGCAAGCGGTTTGCGCTTCCCAACGCCAAGATCATGATTCACCAGGGCTCGGCAGGGTTCCAGGGCACGCCTACGGACATCGATATCCAGGCCCGCGAGGTGCTTTCTCTGCGTAAGCGGATGGCGGAGATTCTCGCCAAACACACGGGACAGACGCTTGAGCAGGTCGAGCAGGACATCGACCGAGACAAGTTCATGACCGCAGAAGAGGGTAAGGCGTACGGTATTATCGACGACATCCTTACCCATCGTGAGCAGTCACCTATAACCATGGGCCAGCTTTCATAATAGATTTCGACACGGTCTAGGAGGACATTTGCCCAAGTTCGGCGAGGGAGGAGATCTCCTCAAGTGCAGCTTCTGCGGAAAGTCGCAGAAGCAGGTCAAGAAGCTGATCGCTGGACCCGGGGTCTATATCTGCGATGAGTGCATAGACCTGTGCAACGAGATCATCGAAGAGGAGCTGGTCGACACCACCGAGGTCAAGCTCGAGGAGCTCCCCAAGCCCAAAGAGATATACGGTTTCCTCAACGACTACGTGGTCGGGCAGCGGCAAGCCAAGAAGGTGCTGTCGGTGGCTGTTTACAACCACTACAAGCGAATTCAGGCCGGCTCGCCCAAGGAAGACGACGTCGAGCTGCAGAAGTCCAACATCATGCTGCTGGGCCCCACGGGGTGCGGCAAGACTCTGCTGGCCCAGACGCTCGCCCGCATTCTCAACGTGCCGTTTGCCATAGCCGACGCTACGGCGCTGACCGAGGCCGGTTACGTCGGCGAGGACGTCGAGAATATCCTGCTAAAGCTGATCCAGGCCGCCGACTACGACGTCAAGAAGGCCGAGACCGGGATCATCTACATCGACGAGGTCGACAAGATCGCCCGTAAGTCCGAGAACCCCTCGATTACCAGAGACGTCTCGGGCGAGGGTGTGCAGCAGGCGCTGCTGAAGATCTTGGAGGGAACCACCGCCAGCGTGCCGCCCCAGGGCGGGCGCAAGCATCCCCACCAGGAGTTCATTCAGATCGATACCTCCAACGTACTGTTTGTCTGCGGAGGAGCTTTTGCCGGGCTGGAAGAGCTCGTCGCGAATCGGATCGGCAGCCGCAGTATCGGCTTCGGCGCGGACGTGCGGAAGATGGAGCAGAAGGAGCTGGGCGAGGTGCTGAGTAAGGTGCTCCCCGAGGACCTGCTGAAATTCGGGCTGATTCCCGAGTTCGTCGGGCGTTTGCCGGTGCTTACCCATGTGCACAACCTCGACCATGAAGCTCTGATCGAGATTCTCACCAAGCCCAAGAACGCTCTGGTTCGCCAGTTCAAGAAGACCTTCGAGCTCGACGGCGTGGAGCTGGAGTTCTCCGAAGGGGCTCTGGCCGCCATCGCCGATCAGGCTATGCTCCGGGGGACCGGGGCCCGAGGGTTGAGGGCGATCATCGAGGAAGTGCTGTTGGACGTCATGTACGACTTGCCGTCCCGCAAGGATATAGACAAGTGCGTCATCGACGAAAACACGGTTCTGGAGAAGGTTAATCCCACCCTGATTCCCCGCAGAACCAGTAAAGACGCCGAGCGAAACGAGCGCTCGGCGTAAGCCCCAAGAGCTCAGCCACGTTTGAGTTCTTGAACCAGACGCAGGCGTCGGGCGGTGGCGGGGATGCCTAGGCAATGAACCCGGCAGTCATCACGGGGCCGGAGCTGGACCGGCTCCGGCGCCGAACGATCCGTCGCCTGTTCGTGGGGGCCGGGTTGGGATCGGTACCCTTCTTCGCAGCCGTCTCCGCATCGCCCGTCGCCGTGTTCCGCATCTCCGGCTCGGAAACCCTCAGCGGCGTCTCGGTGGCCGCCCTGTCGGTGGGAACCGGTATCGGGGCCGCGCTGTTCGGCCAGCTGATGGCCCGGCGGGGCCGTCGGGCCGGCCTGGTCGCGGCTTATCTGATGGCAGCTGTGGGTGCGCTCTTCTCGGTAGCCGGTACTTCCTGGGGCAGTGTCTGGTTGTTGATAGCCGGACTGCTGTTGTTCGGCGCCGGGCACAGCGCCAACAACCTGGCTCGTTACGCAGCCGGTGAGCTGGCCACGGCCGAGCGCCGCGGCGCCGCGGTCGGCTTGGTGGTGTGGGCGGCCACCATAGGCGCAATAGTTGGCCCAAACGTACTGACGCCGGCCGGAGGGGTGGCGGAGCGCCTGGGCATGGATCCTCTTGGGGGGACCTATCTGGTGGGCATGGTGTTGTTCGGAGCGGCCGCACTTTTTTACTTCGCCCGGTTAAGGCCGGAGCCATCGACGATCGCGGTGGAAGATCTGGGGGTCTTGCCTGAGACCGGCCGTGGGGTTTGGAAGCTGCTCGGTTCGTCCCGAGTGCAAATAGCCGTCCTGGCTATGGCGCTGAGCCAGTTTGTGATGGTCCTGGTGATGAGTGTAACGCCCGTGCACATAACCTCTTCGGGTCACGCTCTGAGCGTCGTGGGAGTGGTGCTCAGCTCTCATTTTGTGGGCATGTACGCACTGTCCCCGCTCTCGGGCGGGATTGCCGATCGGTTCGGCAAGATCCGTGCGATCTGGGCCGGCTTCGGGGTCCTTTTGCTCTCCGTGGTAGCGGTGGCTGCCGCTCAATCAGAGGCCGGGATCGCGCTTGCGGGCCCGATGTTCCTGGTCGGCTTCGGGTGGAGTCTGTCGTTTGTCTCGGGCAGTGCGCTGGTAAGCGAGGGGCTGGCTTATGCCGATCGAGCACGCCTGCAAGGTGCCGTCGACACCATGGTGTGGAGTTGCTCGGCGCTGGCGGCCGCGCTGGGAGGCGTGCTGCTCGGGGCGTTCGGCTTCTTTTCGCTCAGCCTACTGGCCGGGTTTGCGGTTGTGGCGGGCGCCTTGGTTCTGGGCGCCCGGTATCGCGGGCGCCTGCCCGCCGGCGTCGGATAGGCGTTACTCGTCGCGCCGGCGAGGTCGGGACGTAGCGCGGTACCAGATCCCGCTGGCTAAGCCGATCACCGACATAGCGCTCAGGGACGCCGTCAAAGCCACGAGTCCGTTCGTCTCCTCGCTCAATATAGCGGCCCGGCCGCCGTCATCGGCAAAAAAGGACGTGAGACCGGGATCGCCGAAAACGACGGCCGGGTACTGAACCGTATCGGCCGCGGGAGAGGGGTCTTGAACGCCGGCTGCAGATGCCGTAGCTCCCATCAACAGCAATGCGGGCATGGCCAGCGCCGCTATCAACACGACTCGCAACAGGGTGTCTGCGCAGAAGCTGCACCTTGGTTTCACGGGAACCTCGCTTTCTCACTCGTCCCCGCGAGCGACCGCTACCTATCTATCGGCAGCAGACGCTGATTCCTAAAGTGCTTTTTCGGATTCTCAAACCGGAGCGGTCAGCCGGCTGCCGGGATGCTGCAGCTCACGCCGGTACCCATTAAGCCGCAGTAGCCGTTGGGTACCTTGTGCAGGTACTGCTGGTGGTAATCCTCCGCGTAGTAGAACTTGTCCGCAGGCGCGATCTCGGTGGCTACCGGCCGGTTGCCGGCCTTTTCCAGCGCGTCGTTGTAAGCCTCTTGCGTGGCTTCGGCCAACCGACCCTGTTCGTCGTTGGTGTAGTAGATAGCGCTGCGGTACTGGGTACCCACATCGTTGCCCTGCCGCATGCTCTGGGTCGGGTCGTGCTCCTCGAAGAAGACCTTGAGCAGTTCCCCGTACGAGATCTTGTCCGGATCGAATACCACCAGAACCGCCTCTGTGTGGCCGGTCTTTCCGGTGCAGACCTCCCGATAGGTGGGATAAGGGGTGTACCCCCCCGAGTAGCCGACTGCCGTGCTCCACACGCCGTCCAGCCGCCAGAACAGCCGCTCAGCCCCCCAGAAGCAACCCATGCCAAAGATCGCGGTTTGCAGGCGGTCGGCAAACGGAGGCTTGATCGGGTTGCCCAACACCTCGTGCTGCTCCGGAACTTCGAAGGCGTAGTCTTCCCTTCCGGCCAGAGCTTCGTCGGGACCGACTATTAGAATTTTGTTCCTGAACAACATTTTCAGCTCCTCGGTCTAAGTCGATTCTTTGCAGGAGTCGCCCCTGCTGCATCTTAGTCAACGCCGGCCGGCTGCGATAAGTTCCCGGGGGATCCGGGGGCGAAGCCCCTGGACTAGATTTAAAAAGGGCTATGCGAGCGCCCGGGCGGCGTCGGTCGGCGGCGTCGGATGAAACTTCCGGTCGGGCCAAGTACTGTTTGTCTGAGCGGCCTCTGGTGCGTCATCCAGTAGCTGTCGGCCGCAAACGTCGTTTTCTAAACCAAGGAGTGCTTTGACGAACAACCCGAAGTCGCCGCGGTGAGTACGAGCTCGCCCGAGATACCCAAGAACTTCGATCCCAATGAAGTCGAAGACCGCCTGTACCGTCAATGGGAGTCCAACGGTTACTTTCACGCGCGTACCGATACGGGCAGTCGGCCGTTCTGTATCGTAATTCCGCCACCCAACGTTACCGGCGTTTTGCATATCGGCCACGCCCTTGATCATGGACTGCAGGATGTGCTGGCCCGGTTCAAGCGCATGCAGGGCTACGCCACGCTGTGGCTTCCCGGCATGGATCACGCCGGCATAGCCACCCAGAACGTCGTAGAGAGAGAGCTTCGTTCGCAGGGTCTGTCCCGCCACGATCTAGGACGCGAGAAGTTCGTGGAGCGGGTATGGGAGTGGAAGCACCTCTACGGCAACCGCATAGGTCAGCAGATGCGCCGTCTGGGCGCCTCGTGCGACTGGAGCCGCGAGCGCTTCACTATGGACGAGGGCTTGTCACGGGCGGTGCGCAAGGTGTTCGTCGACCTCTACGACGAAGGACTTATCTACCGGGGCAACCGCATCATCAACTGGTGTCCGCGCTGCGAGACCGCCTTGTCGGACATCGAGGTGGACCACTCGGAGCATGAGGGCCGGCTCGACCGCTTTCGCTACGAGCTGGAGGACGGTTCATCCAGCGTGACTGTAGCCACCACCCGGCTGGAGACGATGCTGGGGGATACCGCGATTGCGGTTCATCCGGCTGACGAGCGCTACGCGGCCATCGTCGGCAAGTGGGTGGTGCACCCGTTTAGCGGCCGCCGGCTGCAGATCATCGCGGACGATGCGGTGGACCCGGAATTCGGTACCGGCGCGGTCAAGATCACCCCGGCTCACGACCTCAATGACTTTGAGATGGCCGAGCGCCATGGTCTGGAGAAAGTCAACATCTTGGATACCAAGGCACAGGTCAACTCCGAAGGGGGCTCGTTTGAGGGTATGGATCGCTACGTTGCGCGCGAGGCGATAGCCGGGAAGCTCACCGAGCTGGGGCTGTACGAGAACCGGTCGCCGCACAGTTACGCGATCGGCCGGTGCAGCCGGTGCCACACAATCGTCGAGCCGTGGCTGTCCGATCAGTGGTTCGTCAAGATGCAGCCGCTGGCCGAGCCGGCCATCGCCGCGGTGCAGGAACACAGGACAAGGTTCCACCCCGCCCGGTGGACCAACTACTACGTCAACTGGCTGCAGAGCATCCGCGACTGGTGCATCTCCCGGCAGCTCTGGTGGGGCCACCGTATCCCGGTCTGGTATTGCGACAACGGCCACACGTTTGCCTGTATGGAGGATCCAACCGCGTGCCCGGAGTGCGCAACGGAGAAGATCGTCCAGGATGCCGACGTGCTCGACACCTGGTTCTCCAGCCAGCTTTGGCCCTTCTCCACCTTGGGATGGCCCGAGCAGACCGAGGACCTAAAGACCTTTTACCCGACCTCGGTGCTGGTGACCGGCTACGAGATCATCCACCTGTGGGTGGCCCGGATGATGATGTCCGGCCTGAGGTTCATGGACGATGTCCCGTTTGAGTGGGTCTACGTCCACGGCATCGTCCGGGATGCTGAGGGCCGCAAGATGTCTAAGTCGATAGGCAACGTCATCGACCCGTTGGAGTTGGTCGACCAGTACGGCGCGGATGCTCTTCGCTTCACCTTGATCGAGCATGCTACGGGCCAGGATGTCTTCTTGAGCACCGAGTGGGTGTCCGGATCCCGTAACTTCGTCAACAAGATGTGGAACGCAGCCCGCTTTGCCCTAACTCAAGGCGGCCGCGCGCAGGTTGGCCCCCTCCCCCCCCGAGATCGTATGGAGTTGAGCGACCGGTGGATCCTGTCGCGGCTGGCCCGGGCCGTTACCGAGGTGACCGAACGGCTGGATTCTTTCGAGGTCTCCGTCGCGGCTCGCGCCGTGTACGAGTTCATCTGGAGCGAGTTTTGCGACTGGTACATCGAGGCGGTGAAACTGCGGTTGTCGTCCGACGACACCCAGGCTGCCGAGGACGCCCGGTCGGTGCTGGTGCATGTGCTGGATCAAGCTATGCGTTTGGCTCACCCGGTGATGCCTTTTGTTACCGAGGAGATCTGGCGGATGCTGCCGATCGAGCGTGAGGAGCCCACCATCATGCTTTCCGCGTGGCCGGTTCCCGAGCCGGAGTGGAGCGACACGCCGGCCGAAGAGGACTTCGTCCGGATTCAGCAGGCGGTCTCGGCTCTTCGCAGTTTCCGTTCCGAGTACGGCATCGATCCCAAGATCCGTCTTCGTCCCCTGGTGACCTCGGCCGACTCCGATGTGCTTGAGGCCGTTTCCAGAGATGCCGGGTTGATTTGCCGGCTGGCCGGCCTGGATGAGTTGCGGGCGGTACCGAGCCTCGAAGGTGACGCCGGCGCCCGTCTTCTGACTGGAGGCATCGAGCTGTTGGTTCCGCTGGAGGGGCTAATCGATCTTGGCGCCGAGCGAGAGCGTCTGGCGAAGTTGGTGGACAAGGCGAACATTGAGATTCGCAAGATCGAAAAGAAGCTGGACAACCCGGGATTCATCGGCAAGGCCCCCCAAGAGGTCGTCGCGGAGCAGCGGCGGCGCCTGGGCGAGGAGAGGTCCAAGGTCGACAAGTTGCAAGTGCAACTTGAAGTTCTCAACTCCCTGCCGGGGCCCGGCGAGGGACCGGCTTGAAGGATCCGGGGTTGAAGTTGAGCTTCAAGCAGGCCGGTGCGCTACTGAACAAACGCGGGTTCGGGATTACTCCGGGCCTGGAGCGTATCGCCGCCCTCATGGACATGCTGGATCACCCGGAACTCAAGTATCCGACGATCCATATAGCCGGAACCAACGCCAAGACCTCCACCGGGCGGATCCTGGCCGCGGTGTTGGCGAGCCATGGGCTCAAGACGGGCTTGTACACGTCGCCGCACTTGTCCAGCATCACCGAGCGGTACGGGCTGGCCGGGTGGGACGACGGGCTGATGTTTGATGCAATGTCCGAGGAGGACTTCGCCTTTACGCTCGCTTACTTGTTGCCGTTCGTCGAACTGGTGGAAAACGACCGGGACGAGAGCTTGACCTACTTCGAGCTCACCACCGCGGTCGCTTTCGAGTGGATGCTGGAGAAGTCTGTGGGGGCCGGGATAGTGGAGTCGGGGATGGGCGGCCGCTGGGACGCCACCAACCTGGTGGACAGCGCCGTGTCGATCCTTACCCCCATCGACGTCGACCACCAGCAATTCCTGGGCAATTCGCCGGCCGCCAGCGCTGCGGAGAAGGTTGAGATCATCAAGCCCGCTTCCACCGTGGTTACCGCCCGGCAGCACCCGGAGGTGGCCGAGCAGGTTGCCGCCAAGGGTGCGGCGGTGGGGGCCCGGGTGATCGGTCTGGGCGAGCAGTTGCATCTTGAAGTCAACGACACCGCAGTCGGCGGGCGCCTGATCGGCGTCCGCACGTCCGAAGCCTCCTACGAGGAGTTGTTCCTGCCGCTGCACGGGGCGCACCAGGGAGCCAACCTGGCGCTGGCGATCGCGGCCGCCGAAGCACTGCTGAACCAGGAACTCGACCATGATCTGCTGAGGGCGGCGTTGCTCTCGGTTACCTCGCCGGGGCGGCTGGAGGTTCTGGGCCGGCATCCGTTGGTCGTGGTCGATGGCGCCCACAACCCATCTGCGGCGGCAGCTCTGGTCGCGACGCTGCCTCACGATTTTGCGTACGAACGACTTACTCTGGTGTTGACGGTTTTCGAGGACAAAGATGTCGAGGGGATCCTGGCGCCGCTTGCTTCGGTGGCCGGGCGAATAATTCTCACCCGCTCGGACAGCGCGCGGGCCGCCGCCCCCGTTCGTCTGCGGCAAGCTCTACCCCCTTCCGCCGTTGAGCCGGAGATTGTTGACAACCTGGAAGAAGCCGTTGATTTGGCGGTTGCAAGCAGCCTGGATGACGAGATGGTTCTGGTCACCGGCAGCCTGTTTGGGATCGGCCAGGCCCGGCAGCATCTGCTGAACGGCGCAGGCGGCGCAGCGAGTGATCCCAGGCAGTCTTAAGGTTGGTCCTTAGGAGTCGTGCAAACCGTCAGCGGTATCGCCAATAGCGCTTATGCTGGAGTAATGAATTCAAAGCTTATGAGCCCCAACAAGACCCCTGACAGCCCGCCCGAGCCCTCGATTGAAGGGTTCAAGTCGCACTTGAACCCTGACTCCAGCAGCGAGACCACTCTCGTTCTGATCAAGCCCGACGGGGTGCGGCGCGGGCTGGTAGGGGAGATCGTCGACCGTATCGAGCGCAAGGGGTTGAAGCTTGTGGCTTTGCGCATGGTGCAGCTCGACGAGCACCTTGCGCGGCGGCATTACCACGCGCACGTCGAGAAAAGTTTTTACCCCGACCTGCTTAAGTTCATAACCTCGGGACCGGTCGTGGCCGTGGCCGTCCAAGGCCACGGTGCGGTGGCGACGGTACGGTCGCTGATGGGCGCCACGGACCCCGCGCAGGCGGCGCCGGGCACCGTTAGGGGCGATTTCGGGCTGAAGGTTACCGAAAACCTGGTTCATGGCTCGGACAGCGTAGATTCTGCGACCTACGAACTGGGCCTTTTCTTTCCGGACCTTGTGCCTGAAGTAGAGGTCTAGGAAGCTCGAGATCGCGAAAAAATCCGCTAGCAATGTGTTGAAAACGGCGCGTATGCTACCGAGTGCTTTGCCGTCCTATCCGGTTCCAATCGTACCTGCAGCTTAGGAGATCTCATGGCTAACGACCCGGCATTTACTTTCATGGGCCGCGACATGGCCGTGGATTTGGGGACCGCAAATACGCTGGTCTACGTCCGAGGCCGCGGAATTGTGCTCAACGAACCTTCCGTTGTGGCGCTCAACACCAAGACCGGCGCCATCCTGGCGGTAGGCATAGAGGCCAAACGCATGATCGGTCGGACGCCCGGTCACATCTTGGCCATCCGTCCTTTGAAGGACGGTGTGATCGCCGACTTCGAGGTGACCGAGAAGATGCTCCGGTACTTCATTCAGCGGGTACACCGGCGCCGGATGCTGGCCAAACCTCGAGTGGTCATCTGCGTGCCTTCCGGCATTACCGGAGTGGAGCAGCGGGCCGTCGAGGACGCCACTATCGCGGCCGGCGCCCGCAAGGTGTTCATCATCGAGGAGCCTATGGCCGCGGCCATCGGGGCCGGTCTTCCAGTACACGAACCGGCCGGCAACATGGTTGTGGATATCGGTGGCGGAACTACCGAGGTTGCGGTCATATCTTTGGGCGGGATCGTCACGTCGCTGTCCTCTCGTATTGGAGGAGACGAGCTGGACGAGTCGATCATCAACTACATAAAGAAGGAGTACTCGCTCATGCTCGGCGAGCGCACCGCCGAGGAGATCAAGGTGACGATCGGCTCGGCGTTCCCGCTGCCCGACGAGCCTCACGCAGAGATAAGGGGCCGGGATCTGGTCACCGGACTCCCCAAAACCATCATCGTCTCGTCCGAGGAGATTCGGCGGGCGCTGGAAGAACCGGTGCACGCCATCATCGACTCGGTCAAGACGACCCTGGACAAGACTCCGCCCGAGCTGGCCGCCGACATCATGGAGAAAGGCATCATGCTCACCGGTGGTGGAGCCCTGTTAAGGGGGCTCGACGAGCGGCTTAAGCACGAGACGGGAATGCCGATTCACGTGGCCGAGGGATCGCTGTCGGCGGTCGCGGTGGGATCCGGCAAGTGTCTCGAGGAATTCCAGGCTCTGAAGCGAGTGTTGATTTCGTCGGGCTCAACCCGTTAGCCGAAGTTGAGCAGCTCGTAGGTGCTGTGGCAACTTTCCGGAACGACCTTGCCCTTCCATAACGTGACAAGCGCAAGGTGGTGGTGAGCCACCGTAGAATGATCGACGAGCTGCCGCAAGGGAAAGGGCACCATTAGATTTTGATGTATCGCAGGTCCGGCCGGCATCGTCTCGCGCTTGCAGCGTTGCTGGCGGCTACGGCAACCGTGGTGACATTGGACTTTCGCCAAGGTCAGGGCCAGGGCGGTCCGCTGCACTGGCTGGAGAACGCGGCCGTATCGATAGTCGCGCCGCTGCAGGACGGTATCGGGCAGGTCTTTCGGCCCGCCGGCGACTTCGTCTCGGACGTGGCCAACTTCGGGTCTATCAAGGACCAGAACGAACAGTTGAGAGCCCAGATCGAACAGCTCAATTCACAGCAGCGCCGAATTCCGGAGGTGCTCCGGGAAAACGAACGACTCAAGGGTTTGCTGGGGATCCAGGAGGCGGATTGGACCCAGGGCCAGATGTTGGCCGCGCGCGTGATCGCCAACGGTCCGTCCAACTACGAATGGACCAGTTATCTGAACAAAGGCTCCAGTGACGGGATCCGCGAGGGCATGGCGGTCGTCTCGGCGCAGGGGCTGGTGGGCCGGATCATCTTCGCCGGCGGCGACTACTCCAAGGTTCTGCTGGCGATAGACCCTCAGCACGCGGTGGGGGCCAGGTTGACGAGCAGCTCCGAGACCGGGGTTATGTCGGGGCGGGGGCTGAGCGACTTGAGCTTCGAGTTCATCGACCCAGAGGTGGAGATCGCCGACGGGGAGACCGTGGTCACATCCGGATACGACAAAGGTGTATACCCGCCCGGTATTCCTATAGGGCGGGTCAACGACGTCCGGGAAGCTCCCGACGCCTTGTCCCAGACCGCCCTGGTGACTCCGGTGGTCGACTTCAGCAAGTTGGACACTGTGCTGGTCCTTTTGGACTCCGGGCCCATTGAAGAATGAGGCGGGGGGCACTATTCGCGCTGACGTTGCTTACCGCAGTGCTTCTGCAGACGACCGTGTTCGCCAAGCTGCGCATACTGGATGTCTCTCCGGACCTGCTGCTGGTGGTGGTCATCAGTTTTGCTCTGCTGGAAGGCCCTACCATCGGGTCCGTGCTCGGCTTTTCCGGTGGGTTCATGCGAGACCTTCTGCTCGATGCTCCGACCGGCCTGACGGGTCTTTCTTATCTTTTGGTCGGGTACATGATCGGCGTTGCTCGCCCGTATATAAGCTCCACGACCATCTTCGTGCCCCTGACCGGCATATTCGCCGGCACCATAGTGGCGACCGGGCTTTACGAGCTCTTTCAAGCGCTTTTGGGAGAGCGGACGCCGTCGCTGTCCCGAGCCCTTCAGGTCGTGTTGCTGACTGCGGTGTACAACGCTTTGTTGGTACCGTTTATCTATCCGCTACTGCGCCGTATTGTGAACTTCTACCGTGCCGAGAAGGTCTACCAGTGGTGAGCGCATGAATCAGGGTACGTTGGGAGGCACCCGGCTGCGCCTGGCGTTTCTGGGCGCGATTTTCGTGTCGTTGATAGCGACGTTGGTGTTGCGCCTGTACTTCCTTCAGGTGCTCGACCACTCTTCCTACGCGGAGGCCGCTCAGCGAAATCAGGTTCGGCTGGTGGCGACCGCTCCCGCTCGGGGCCACATCTTGGACCGTGACGGCCAGGTACTGGTTTCCAACGGCATATCCATGGAGGTCTCCGTCCGCCGCAACGAGCTGAGCGCCGATGAGCAGGATGAGGTGCTGAGACGGCTGTCCGGGGTGCTTGACGTGCCGGTTGACCAGCTAAATGAGCGCCTTGAGGACAAGAGGCTGTCCCCGTACGCCCCGGTGCCCGTAGCGGCAAACGTTCCCGAAGAGGTAGTGGTCTATATCAGGGAACACCAGGATGAGTTCCCGGCGGTGGAGACCAAATCAAAACCGATCAGGACCTACCCTTACGGCGAGCTCGCGGCGCATCTGCTGGGGTACCTGGGAGAGATCAATGCGGAACAGTTGGAGCTCGAGCGGTACCAGGATTACCGTCCCGGGGCAATCATCGGCCGCAGCGGTATCGAGTATGCCTACGAGCACCAACTGCACGGGCAAGAGGGCCTGGAGAAGCTGGAGGTAGATGCCACGGGTAAGGTTCAGCGGACGCTGGGCAGGCGCGATCCCAAGCGCGGATACGACTTGGTTACCACTTTGGACATCGATATTCAGCGCATCGCCGAGGAGTCGCTGGCCCGTGGTCTCGAGGAGGCAAGGGGCATTTACCATGAGGAGACCGACGAGAACTACAAAGCACCGGCGGGCGGGGTGGTTGTTATGGACCCGAACAACGGTGAGGTGGTTGCCATGGCGTCGTTCCCCACCTACAACCCGAGCAGTTTTGTCGGCGGGATTTCCAGCGCAGAATTCAATGAGCTGGCCTCGGATCCGGCCAACCCGCTGCTTAACCGTGCGATACAAGCTGCCTACCCGCCCGGGTCGATCTTCAAGCCGATCACGGCTATGGCCGCCCTCGGGACCGGTGTGGCCTCGGCGAACGACCGGTTTCCGTGCCCTGGTTCGCAGATACTTTTCGATCAGCGCTTTCGCAACTGGAAGTCCTCCGACTCGGGCATGCTAAGCCTGAACCAGGCCATGGCCGAGTCCTGCGATACGGTCTTCTACCCTTGGGGCGAGGCGTTTTACAGGACGTTTCGCGACACGCAGCAGGAGATTCTGCAAGATTATTCCCGGCGCTTCGGCCTGGGGAGTCCCACGGGCTTCGAATTGCCGTTTGAAAAGGCGGGTCGGGTTCCCGACGAGGAATGGCTGAAAGAGGTCCACTCCAAGTACCCGGAAGCTTTCCCCTACGCGCTGTGGCTGCCCGGCTACACCATCAACATGTCTATTGGTCAGGGTGACATCCTTACCACCCCGCTGCAGATGGCCAGCGTTTATTCGGCTATCGCTAACGGAGGGACTCTGCACACCCCCCACTTGGGATCGACTCTGCTGGAGAACGGCGAGCCCGTAGCCGAGCTTCCCGCCGGGGAGTCCAAGCAGGTCGAGGTCGATCCCGGCGACCTGCAGGCGGTTAGAGCCACCCTCGAAGCAGTCACCGTCGATGGAACCGCCGCTGCCGCTTTCTCCGGCTTTCCGCTGCAGTCCATACCGGTTGCATCGAAGACCGGGACCTCGGAGCTGGCCGGCAGTCAGCCTTACGCCTGGTTTGCGGCGTACGCGCCGGCCGATGATCCCAGGTATGTGGTGGTGGTCATGCTGGAGGAAGGTGGACACGGAGGTGAGACCGCGGCTCCGGTTGCGCGGCGGGTCCTGGAAGGGCTGTTCGACCTAGACTTTTCCACCATCACCCCCGGGGAGGCGACCGACTGATGGCTGGGCCAGCTACTTTGGGTGGTCGTGGCTACCCGACGCGCCACGGGGTGATCGGCCGGGCGTCATCCAAGGCCCCCATCCGGCACTTGGACATATCGCTGCTCGTCTCGGTGATGCTCCTGACCGCTCTGGGATGCGTTGCGGTCCGCTCCGCCTCGGCGCAGTTGCTGATAGCGCAGGGGGCCGATCCCGACCGGTTCCTCAAGCGCCAGCTGGTCTACTTTTCGGTGGCGACGGTCGCCTTCGTCGTCACCATACTGGGGGACTATCGCAAGCTGGCGCCCTATACGTTGATGATCTACGGTGCGGTGCTTTTCCTGCTCTTGATTGTGCTCACGCCGCTGGGGGACAGGGTTTCCGGAGCTCAGCGGTGGATCGACGTGGGAATCTTCCAGATCCAGCCGGCGGAGCTGATGAAGGTTGCCTACATCCTGCTCATGGCCACCGTGCTCAGCCGCAACGATGGCCGGCAGATAGGACCTATATCCGGTCTGGCTCCGGTGATCCAGGCGATGTTCTGGGCGGCTATTCCGGCCCTGTTGATCTTTTTGCAGCCGGACCTTGGGACCGCCTCGGTCCTGTTCGTCGCGGGTTTTGCCGCCCTGCTGGTGTCAGGGGTGCAGATCCGGTGGCTGCTGCTGTTGCTTTTGAGCGGTTTGCTGGCGATCACCCTGGCGCTGCAGATGGATGTCCTGGAGGATTACCAGGTCAATCGGCTCACCGCGTTTATGGATACCGAGGCCGATGTACGGGGAACGGGCTTCAACCTGGAGCAGTCGAAAATTGCAATAGGCTCGGGTGGCTTCACGGGAAAGGGCTGGGGCCAGGGCTCGCAGACCAATCTTTCGTACGTTCCCGAACAGCGCACCGATTTCATCTTTACCGCCATCGGGGAGGAAAAGGGCTTCCTGGGCGGGCTGACGGTACTACTTCTTTTCAGCACGATCCTATGGAGATGCGTCCGGACGGCTATGCTGTCCAAGGACATTTTTGGAGCACTCGTAGCGAGCGGCGTTGCCGCTTGGTTCGCATTTCAGTTGTTTGTAAATGTCGGTATGACGATCGGCATCATGCCCATTACGGGCATTCCGCTGCCGTTCGTTTCTTATGGAGGTTCATCGCTCATAGCCAGCTTCGTAGGCGTGGGACTTGTTATGAACATTCATATGCGCCGTCTTGTTTGAGGCCTAGGGCCGACCGTTCGCACGCGGCCGGGCCTCGAGATTGGAGAGGAATTGAATGACGACACCGCCGATGCGGTAGACCAGAAGCCGCCTAAAGATGCGGGCCCAACCCGGCCCAGGCGGCGCCCTTCGAAGCCGAAGCCTCTTCATGATGCTGCGGCCGACGGGGCTGTTTCCGGATCGGCCGACCAACAAGATGTATCGGCGCCCGAAGCGCCGTCCGGTAAGACCGGGGAATCCGAGTCGGCCCCGCAGCCGGAACCGTCCAAACGGCCCGCCCGCCCCCGTAGCCGCCGAGCGCCGGCCAAGCCGGCGGAAGCCGACCAGCCTCCGCCGAAGGGCGAGGAAGACGGAGATAGCGACTCGACGCCGCCCCCCCAGCCGCGCTCGACACGCAGCAAGAAAGGCTCCGACACCAAGTCCGGGGACGAATCGTCTGCTCGGCCGGACGACAAGAAGCCGGACGACAAGCCGGACGACAAGCCGGACGACAAGAAGCCGGAGGCTGAAGCGGGTCGCAGTGAAGTGGACCAGACCGGAGCCCAGCCGGGCCAGGATGACTCCTCGGGAGGTCCTGCGCCGCGCAGCCGCCGCCGCCGCCGATCGCGGCGCGGATCGGGATCGGGCGGACCGTCGGGCTCGCAGGAATCCAAGGGCGATAAGGGTCCCCCTCAGTCCAAAAAGGGGGGCGGCCCCGACAAGGGCAAGGCTGCCGGTTCGGACGACTCCAACGACGACCGGCCCGCTCGGTCGTCCGGCGGCAAGAAAAAGCGGCGCTCGTCCCGCCGTCCCAAGCTGCAGGACATCGCGCCGCTTGGTCCCCGCAAGATGCTTATCACCATGGGTCCGCACCGCTGCCAGATCGCAGTATTGGAGGGGCGAGAGCTCATCGAGCACTACGTCGCCAAGACCGAGGATCTGTCCACAGTAGGCAACGTTTACGTCGGCCGGGTGGAGAACGTTCTTCCCGGTATGGAGGCTGCCTTTTTGGATATCGGCGAGTCCCGGAACGCAGTGCTTTACGTCGGAGAGGTCAGCTACGACGAGGACGTCGACGGACGGTCGCCGAGAATAGAGACCTTGCTCAAGTCCGGCCAGTCGGTGGTCGCCCAGGTAACTAAGGATGCTATGGGCTCCAAGGGCGCCCGGCTGACCACCGAGGTTTCGTTGGCCGGTCGGTACCTGGTTATGGTGCCCGACTCCGACTCGCTGGGCATCAGCCGGAGGCTGAGCGACAACGAGCGGCGTCGGCTGCGCGATATCGCATCAAGGATCTGCCCTGAAGGCCACGGGATGATAGTGCGGACCGCCGCCAACGGCGCCAGCGAGGAAGATCTTGAGCGGGACATGAACCGGTTGGTCCGTATATGGAATGAGGCCGCGCGGAAGATGGAGGGAGCCAAGCCCCCCAAGCTCGTGTATGCGGAGCCGCCTTTGGCCATCCGAGTTATCCGGGACCTGTTCACCGGCGACGTCGAGCAGGTGATCGTGGACGACAAGGACACCTATGAAGAGGTTAGGGAGTATCTCGAGGAGGTGACTCCGGACCTGGCCGACCGGGTGGAGTTCTACGACGACAAAATGCCGTTGTACGAGCGTTTCCATGTGATGGAGCAGGTCCGTAAGGCCGTGGACCGTAAGGTGTGGCTGGCGTCCGGAGGCCACATAGTCATCGATCGAACCGAGGCTATGACGGTGGTCGACGTCAACACCGGCCGGTTTGTGGGCCGGTCGACTCTCGAAGATACCGTCTTGCACGCCAACCTGGAGGCGGCCGAGGAGGTTGCCAAGCAACTGAGGCTTAGAGATATCGGCGGGATCATCGTCATCGACTTCATCGATATGGGCTTTGAGCGAAACCGCGACGAGTTGCTTCGGGTTTTTGAGAACGCCCTGCTGCGCGACAAGACGCGAACCCAGGTCTACGGCGTGTCGGAGTTGGGGCTGGTGCAGATGACCCGCAAGCGGGTATCCGAGGGTCTGCTGGATGCCTTCTCCAAGCCGTGCGAAACCTGCGGAGGCAGAGGGCTCCTACTCACGGACATGGACTAAGGGTGGAGGAAGCGGAGGGGCGTAAAGCCGCCAACTGGTATGCTCTATGGACTGCCCCGTGCCTGTGTCTGCTCGGGCGCGCGGGATTCGTCCGGGACAACGATCCGGAACAACAAGAAGGACTTTAAGTATGTATGCGGTCATAAAGACAGGCGGCAAGCAGTATCGAGTTGCCGCCGGAGACGTGATAGAGGTCGAGCACCTCCGTCGCTCAAGCGAGGACGAGGCGCTCAACCTCAGTCCGCTGCTGGTGGTTACCGACGACGGCAAGACCGTACACGGCGCCGAGGCCCTGGCCGATTACCGGGTAGGCGGCAAGGTGGTTGGAGAAGCCAAGGGCGACAAGATCACGGTCTTCAAATACCGGAACAAGAGTGGGTACGCACGAAAGACCGGTCACCGGCAGCTTTACTCGAGGATCGAGATCACCTCGATTGACGGCGGTAAGTCGTCCGCGGCCAAAGCCCCTGCCGAAAAAGCGGCCACCGGCAAGACCTCCCAAAAGGCTAAGACGGCCGAAAAGCAGTCGCCGGCCAAGTCGTCCGCGGCCGAGACCCCCGCCAAGGCGGCTCCAAAGAAGGCTACCGCCGGCAAGGCTGATTCGGCCAAGAAAGCTGAAGGGACGAAGCAGCCCGCAAAGCCCGCAAAGAAGGCGCCGTCCTCCGGTGGCGGCCAAGCTGCCGGGTCCGATTCTGCTAATGTGAGTAGCGATGGCTCATAAGAAAGGCGCATCTGCGTCGCGCAACGGCAGGGACTCCAACGCCAAGCGGCTGGGGATCAAGGTATTCGGCGGCCAAGTTGTGACCGCAGGATCCATACTTGTGCGCCAGCGGGGTACCAAGTACCACCCAGGCACGCTGGTAGCCCGCGGCAACGACGACACCTTGTTTGCGCTCAGCGACGGTGAGGTCAAGCACCACACCAGGGCCGGCCGCCGTCTGGTGAGCGTTATCCCAGGCGCCGACGAAGCGGAGCGGTAGCCGCTTCAGCTTCTTGGCTCGCAGGCCTACCGCTTGTCGAGCGACATCATTAAAACGCTGCTTTGAACCGAGAGAACCGCGGTGCATCAAAAGGCTCCAAGGCTGGTCGACGAGGCCCATGTGTTTTTTGCCTCCGGCAAGGGGGGCGATGGTTCGCCTTCTTTCCACCGGGAGAAGTTCAAGCCGCGGGGCGGCCCCGACGGCGGCAGCGGCGGCAACGGTGGTTCGGTTGTGCTGGTAGCCGGCACCGACGCCAGTTCGCTGGCGTGGCTGAGAAACCACCCTCACCAAAAGGCGCCCAACGGTATCAACGGCGGTCAAAACAACCGTACCGGCGCGTCGGCGCCCGATCGGGAGCTGAACGTGCCCGTGGGCACGTTGGTCAAAGACGAGCAGGGCCGCATTCTTGCCGACCTGGCTCAATCGGGGGACCGGGTGGTGGTAGCTCGGGGCGGCCGCGGAGGGCGTGGGAACGCCGCCTTGGTCAGTCCGCGCCGCCGCGCGCCGGGTTTTGCCGAGCTCGGGGAGCCCGGGGAAGAAATCTGGCTGCGTCTGGAGCTTAGACTCATCGCCGATGTCGCCATAGTAGGACTGCCCAATGCCGGTAAGTCTACGTTGGTGGGTGCCCTGTCCAGGGCGCACCCAAAGGTCGCCGATTATCCCTTCACCACGTTGGAGCCGTCGCTGGGCGTGGTCGACGCCGGCGACATAACCTTTACCGTCTGCGATATTCCCGGTCTGATCGAGGGAGCCCACGAGGGCAAGGGGCTGGGGTTGAAATTCCTGCGTCACGCCACCCGATCCTCCGCGTTTGTCCATATGATCGACCTGTCGGCTGAAGGCGACCTGCTGGAAGACCACGCGGTCGTATTAGGCGAGTTGCGCGAGTTTCGCGAGGATCTGGCGAAAAGGCCGACCCTTGTGGCGCTCAACAAGGTGGACCTGGTCTCCGCCGAGACCGCGCGTCGGGCCCGGCAGCGCTTTGAGGACGAGAATCTCGATGTCGTATTGATCTCGGCCGCCGAGCGGATCGGCTTGGACGAGCTTACCGAACGGCTGGCCGACATTGTGGCCACCCGGCGTGAGCAGAGAGACCAGCCGCGGGGATTTGAGCTGTTCGCCAGGGCTCCGCAGCCCGTAAAAGTGGAGGCTGAGGATGGTGCCTGGAGGATTACCGGCGGCAACGTGCAGCGGTGGGTTGCGATGACGGATCTGTCCAACCCGGAGGCCGTCTCCTACCTGCAGGACCGGATGCAGCGGGCCGGCGTGGAAAAAGCTCTGGAAAAGGCCGGGGCGCGCCATGGCGACGAGGTCAGGATCGGCGATTCGGTGTTCGACTGGTGGCCGTCGGGAAGCATGCCGGAGGATTTCGAGGACGTTGACGACTAAGCGGCCCCGCACAGTGGTGGTCAAGCTGGGTACCAGCTCCGTTACGGGCCCAGACGGCAAGCCAGACCCGGAGCTGATGCGGCGCGTCACCGATCAGGTTGCAGAGTTGGTCGGCAGGGGCGTGCGGTGCTTAATCGTTTCATCGGGGGCGGTTGCCGCCGGTATGCAGGCTTTGGGTCTGCCCCGTAGGCCCACCGATATGCCGGGGCTGCAGGCAGCGGCCTCGGTGGGCCAGCGGCGGCTGATCGACATTTATGCGGCGTTGCTGGAAGGCAAAGGCCGCCTGGTCGGCCAGATCCTTTTGACCCAGGACGACATGGTGCAAAGGCGCCACTACCTCAACGCGAAGCACACCATCGACCGGTTGTTCGATCTGGGCTGTATCCCGATCGTCAACGAGAACGACACGGTGGCCACCGAGGAGATCCGCTATGGGGACAATGACCGTTTGGCGGCGCTGGTCGCCAACCTGGTGGCAGCGGACCTGCTGATTATGCTCTCGGACGTAGCGGGGGTGTTCACCTCCCACCCGAGCAACGACGGCGCCGAGCTGGTGGAAACGGTCGAGGAGATTTCCCCGGAGTTGATGAAGGCGGCTTCGGGCTCATCGGGACTGGGCTCCGGCGGAATGGCCAGCAAACTCGAGGCCGCGCGTATGGCGACCTTCTCGGGCGTGGCCGTGGTGATTGCCGCCGCCGCACGGGACTCGGCCGTCCTAGATGCCTACGAGGGCCGTTCGGTAGGAACCTATTTCAAGCCCCGGCCCTCCAGGGTGCAAGCCCGTAAACTGTGGATAGCGTGGGCTCAGCAGTCCAGGGGTCACGTTGTGGTCGACGAGGGCGCAGCTCTGGCTTTGACTAAGGGCAACAAGAGCTTACTTGCGGCAGGAGTTATCCAGGTGGAAGGAACTTTTAAGGCAGGAGATGCGATTGAGGTGCTGACTGAAGATCGCCAGATCGTGGCCAAGGGTTTGGTGGGTTTTGATTCCGGCCTTCTGTCGGATATCGCCGGCACGAAGGGCAACCGCGAGGTCATCCATCGTGACCACATGGTGTTGATGTGAGCCCGGCGGAAATGGGGCGGGCGGCTAAAGTCGCTGCCGTACAGCTCGCGCAGTCCTCGGCCGGGACCCGGCGCGCGGCGCTGGAAGCGATGGCCGGGGCGCTGGAGAGCTCGGCGGATGAGATCTTGCAGGTCAACGCCCGGGACGTCTCCAAGGCCGTCGGGTCGATCAGCGACGCTTTGGTGGACCGCCTAACGCTTTCCGACAGCAGGCTGAGATCGATGAGCCGGGGTCTGCGTGACGTTGCGGAGCAGCCCGACCCGGTGGGGGAGCTGATTGAGGAGTGGATCCGGCCCAACGGGCTGAAGATCCAGAAGGTTCGCAGGCCGCTGGGAGTTGTGGCGGTGATTTACGAGGCGCGGCCCAACGTCACTGCGGACGTCGCGGGTCTGTGCCTCATGTCGGGCAACGCAGTGATCCTGCGGGGCTCCTCTCACGCCCTGCAGACTAATATCTGCGTGAGCCGGATTCTGCGAGAAGCCGTGGCGGCTACCGGCCTTCCGGCCGACTGCGTTCAGCTGGTTGAGGACACCTCACGGGAGGCGGCGGTGGAGCTGATGCAGCTCAAGGGCCTGGTGGATTTGATCATTCCCCGCGGCGGTCCGGCCCTAATTCAGGCCATCGAGCAAAACGCCGAGGTGCCCTACATCATCGACGGGGATGGCAACTGCCACGTCTACGTCGATGAAAGCGCCGATCAGAAGATGGCTACCGAGATCATCGTCAACGCCAAGACCAGCAAGCCCAGTGTGTGCAACGCGGCGGAGACTTTGTTGGTCCACGCCGGTATGGCCGAGGATTGGCTCCCGGCGGCTCTGGATCGTCTCAAAGAACGGGGCGTGGAGATTAGGGGCGACGAGAGGGTCCGGGAGGTGTGGCCCGAGGCCCTGGAGGCGACCGAGCAGGATTGGGCTACCGAGTACCTCGACCTTATCCTCGCGGTGAGGGTCGTCGACTCCATCGCCGACGCCATCGAGCACATTAACTGGTGGGGAACTTCCAACGCCGAGGCGATAGTGACCGGTGACGAGCAAGCTGCCCGTACGTTTGTGAGTCGGGTGGATTCGGGTACGGTCTTTGTAAATGCATCGACACGCTTTAGCGACGGCGGAGAGTTCGGGTTTGGATCCGAGATCGGGATATCTACTCAGAAGCTCCACGCTAGAGGGCCGCTCGGCTTGAGAGAATTGACCAGCGGCAGCTATGTCGTGTGGGGCGACGGCCAGGTGCGGGTGTAGGGAAGACCCGGTCCCGTCTTACCCGCTCGAGTCGTTATCATCGGGTCATCGATCATAAACGCGCAAGGAACGAGGAAAGCATGGCTAAGCTGTATGTTCTGGATCTGGTATCGGTCACGATTACCCCCGCCGGGGACGAAACCCGCTCGGGCATAGAGCTCGAGGGCGCCTACTCCCGGCCTTTCACAATTGAGCGAAATTGGTCCGGGCCGGTCGGCTATTACTTCGAGCAGGTTGTGGTCAAGCAGGATGACGAGGTGGTTTTCGAGAGCGAACCCAGGCAGGTCTTCGTCCGCGGCCTGCAGTCGCAGACCACCTACACGGACACCGTCGACCAGCGCATACGGCTAAAGCCCGGACCGTGTCAGATCGCCTTTTTGATCGACGGAGAGTTGATGGCCTACACCGAGGTCGAGGCTTTCACGCTCACTCCGGCGGGCGCCTGACCGTAATGAAATTGGGGGGTTTGCGCGGCTGATGGGTTTGGAGCGTCCCGATCCGCACGTAATCGTGATCTTCGGCGCCTCGGGCGATTTGACCCGGCGCAAGGCGGTCCCCGCGCTGTACAACCTGTACGCAGAGAATCTTCTGCCCCGTAACTTTGCGGTGGTGGGTTACGCCCGCTCCGATATGAGCACCAGCGACTTTCGCGCGGCTATGGGGCAGGCCGTTGCCCGCTATAGCCGGTCGGGGATTTCGCAGCGCCACTGGCGGCCGTTCTCCGAGGCGCTGCACTACTTCTCCGGCAGCTACACCGAACCCGAGGACTGGGCAAGATTCAAGAAGTTTCTCAACGAGGTCGACTCCGAGTGCGGCACTGAGGGCCGGCGCCTGTATTACTGCGCCACTCCGCCGTCGGCGTTCCCGCAGATCGCCGGCCTGCTGGGCGAGGCGAACCTGACCGACAACTCTCGCATCGTCATCGAAAAGCCTTTCGGCTACGACCTGGAGAGCGGCCGGGAGCTCAACTCCTGCCTGCACTCGGTCTTCGAAGAGGATCAGATATTTAGAATCGACCACTACCTGGGCAAGGAGACCGTTCAAAACATCCTGGTTTTCCGCTTCGCCAACGGAATGTTCGAACCCATCTGGAATCGCCACTACGTGGACTCGGTGCAGATCGATGTGGCGGAGTCGGTTGGGGTGGAGGGCCGCGGATCGTTCTATGAGGGCGCCGGCGCCATTCGGGACATCGTGCAGAACCACACCCTGCAGCTGCTGGCGACCTTGACGATGGAGCCCCCGGCTCAGTTCTACGCCGAGTCGATCCGCAACGAGAAGGTCAAGCTTCTGCGCTCGGTTTTGCCCATTGAGCCCGAGTGCTGCGTGAAAGGCCAGTACACCTCGGGAGTCGTCGCCGGCCGGTCGGTACCCGGCTATCGGGAGGAGTCCGGCGTAGCAGAGGACTCCCGCACCGAGACCTACGCCGCGATGAAGCTCTCCATCGAGAACTGGCGGTGGGCGGGGGTGCCCATCTTCGTGAGGACGGGCAAGCGGCTTCCCAATCGGGCCACTACCATCACCGTGGTCTTCCGGGATGCCCCGCACATGCTCTTCGAAAGCGCGGGGCTGCAAAAGCCCGAACCCAACCACCTGACCATCCGGGTGCAGCCCGATGAGGGGATCACGCTTACGTTCGACGCCAAGGTACCCGGCCCCGACATGCAGGTAGCGGCGGTGGACATGCGGTTCGACTACGACGAATCGTTCATGGCCGAGCCCGCCGAGGCCTACGAGCGGCTGATCCTCGACGCTATGGCCGGAGACGCAACGCTGTTTACCCGCGCCGACGAGATCGAGCGGGCGTGGGAGATCGTCGAGCCCATCCTTCCGCAGACCAAGCCCGAGCTCTACCAAGCAGGAACGTGGGGTCCCGAAGCGGCGGACAAGCTAATAGAACCACGCGGCTGGTTGTAGCGGTAGCCCGGGGAGGCAGCGCGGCCCCAGGGCGCTCCTGGGCCACGGCACTAGCGCCTGAGTTTTACTTTGTCGCCCGGCTTTACGCCGGCTTCGTCGAGTGTGCCCTGGTTTAGTTCCACCGCCCCGACGTAATCTTGCTCCGGGCCGTAGGTCGGGCAGGGCGGCTCGGTTTCGCAGGGCTGCATTTGAAGCACGGCTACGATTCGCATATCCCCATCCCAAAACGCGATGTCCAAAGGGATCAGTGTGTTGAGCATGTGAAAGGCGCCTCTATGATGTGTTTCCCACAAGAACGCCATACCCGCGTTTTGCGGAAGCTCGGCCACCTCCATCAGTCCAATCCGGCGGGACTGCGGGTTTTCGGCTATCTCAACTTTGGCCTCCAGTATGGTGCGGCCGCTTCTGTCGAGTATTTGCAGGTCGGCGCTCGGCAATCCTTTTTGGGTGCTGATCGAACTCGGCCCGGTTGCGGGTGGAGAGCTCGTCCGGGTCGACTCGGGCGTCGAGGGGGCGCAGGCGGACAACAGCACCGCCGCTGCCATCAGGCGTAGTCGCCGCAAAGGTGGTTCCTTTCGCTTGGGTGCTTCTATCCTAGGGAGGTGCCGCTAACCAGCCGAACCTCTCGCAGTCTGGCGCGATACCTGGCGCCGGGGGAGCGCGTCGTCCATCTGTGCCGCCGCCATCCGGTTCTGCTGTTGAGGCCGGCGCTGGTTTGGCTGTTGAGCGTGGTGGTGGTAGGGATGGCCGCCGCGTGGCTGTCGCGAAGCACGGGGTTGTACATGGTCGACGCTGCGGGGCTTTGGATCTTCCTCGCGTTGACGCTGGTGCTTGGTTACCGGATCCTGCGGTGGTACCGGGAGCGGTACGTGATCACCAATCAGAGGGTTCTGCTGTTGGAGGGCATCGTGTCCATCAAGGTTTCGGGGGTAGCTCTGGCGCGGGTCACCGAAACGAGCTACGTCCGCTCGGTGTGGGGCCGCTTGCTGGGCTACGGTGAGTTGAAGCTGGATTCGCCTGGGGAGCAGCTTGGCCTGGCGACCCTGCGCTATCTGCCCCAGCCCGACTACGTGTACCGCCTGGTGTCGTCGCTGCTGTATCCGGATGAAGGACCCCGCCGGTCCGGTGCCCCGACGGTGGTGGATCCAAGTGAGCGGGACACCGGAGAGCTGCCTCCGGCGGGGCCTTGATGTCACGAGAGTTCGGAGAGTGATCGTGCGCAGGATCGGGATTATGGGAGGCACCTTCGATCCCATTCACAACGGCCATCTTGTCTGCGCCGAGGAGGCTCGCTACCAGTTCGAGCTGGACGAGGTCCTCTTCGTTCCGGCGGGCAACCCGTGGCAAAAAAGCGGGGTATCGTCGGCGGAGGACCGCTACCTGCTTACCGTCATGGCTACCGCCTCCAACGAGCACTTCTCGGTTTCCAGGATCGAGATCGACCGCAGCGGGCCGACCTATACCCGTGACACACTGCGGATCCTAGGGGACTTCTACGCCGGTACTGCCCGGCTGTTTTTCATCACCGGAGCCGACGCGGTTGCCGAGATTCTTTCCTGGAAGGATCCGCAAAGTGTGCTCGAGCAAGCACATTTCATCGCAGCCAGCCGGCCCGCCTACGAACTGGGACCAAATCTGCTGGAGTCCTTCGGCGACCGGGTGAGCGTCATGAAGATTCCGGCGCTGGCCATATCGTCTACCGACATCCGGCAAAGGGTGCTGTCGGGGCGTCCCGTGCGGTACCTGGTACCCCGGGAGGTGGATCAGTACATCGCAACTCACGGTATGTACCTGGATACCGTGTCGGGCGGGCTATGATTTATATATGGACATACCAAGCTGTTTCAGGTGTCCCAGTCAGAATACGAGGTGATGCTAATCACGGATGACTCCCGGTCCAAAGCACTGGTGGCGGCAGCTGCCGCGTCGGCCAAGAAGGCGGACGACATCAAGATTCTCGAGGTTGGGCCCCTCATCTTCATTACCGACTACTTCGTCATTTGCTCTGGTAACAACGAGCGGCAGGTCAAAACCATTGCCGACGAGGTGATGCGCAAGATGCTTGCCCACGGCCTCAAGCCGTATCGCAGGGAGGGCGAGAAGGAGCAGCGGTGGGTCTTGCTCGACTACCTGGATATCGTCGTGCACATTTTCCATTGGGAAGAGCGGGAGTTCTACGGCATCGAACGGCTGTGGGCCGACGCCGATACCGTTGCTCTGGAAGAGGAGCCAAATGCTGCGCACCTGGCTTCACTGCGCTGACCACGGTAGGCAGCTTCGAGGGTTCTGCCATGTCTAGGGGAGGCCGGCGCCGCAAATCCCGGCGCAGGGGTCCTGTACCGGGCAGGTCTCAAGCCTCCACCGGCGAAGCCGAGCGCGCGGAGGGCCGCAGCGGCGCTCCGCAGTCAAGCGCCGACGTAGCGGGATCGGCGGTTGAGCAGATGCGCACGAAGACCAAGCCGCTGCAAGCCTATCCACCCGACGATCTGGTTTTGGATGATCTGATTACCGGCCTGCAAGACGAGTACGGCATTCCTTCCACGCCCCAGGAGTACCGGTTAGTGATCAAGACCCCCTCGGCGGAGGCGGACCCGGCGGCGGATCCGGCCGCCCAAGCCGGCGAGGAGTCGAGCGGATCGCCCCCGCCTCTCCCCGACACCCCTGCGGCCGCGAGCGGGCGGCGACGACGCCGTCGCCGCGTTTCGACCTCCAGCCCGCCGGCTGAAGATTCCGAGGAGCAAGATCTAAACCAAGATTGAACGGTTGTCAGGTCCTGTAGAAGCGGGGCTGTTCGGCACTGTTCGTGGTGGTTAGTGAGATACAGAATCGGCAAAGTCGTCACGTAGTTGACCAAGAGGACGGGGCGAAGTGAAGTGGGGATGTGACCGACTCAATTGATCCGAAAAGCTGTCTGCCGGCACATGCAACGGTGTACTGTAGGCAAGTATTGAAGTCCGCAGGCTAACGTGAGAGTATTCGGACTCTGACAGTCCAAAGTGTATAAGTAGGTTTAGATGGCCCGAGAGGCAGCAAAGAAGTCAGCTAGGAAGCATTAACTTAGATAGCTAAAGATTAAGATATCTAAAGATCACTCAGCGTCCCTGGGGAGGAAAAGTAGATGAACCGGAGAATATCCACGGGATTAATTTTGGGAACAGCACTGATGCTGCTCCTGCCCGTCGCGGCTCAAGCCGACACAGTTGTAAGCAACAACAACAGCAGCAGCTCGAGCAGCGCAGCAGCTGCTGCCGGCGGCGGCGACGGCGGAGGTGCCTCGGCGTCGTCGGATTCTGCCGGCGGCAACAACAGCTCCATCGTCGTCGACGATGACGGAGGATTTTTTGGCGACGACTCCATCGTAGTCAACAACGGCTCCAATAGCTCTAGCAGTTCGGCAGCTGCCGCCGGCGGCGGCGACGGCGGAGGTGCTTCGGCTACCTCCAGCACCAGCAACAGCAGCAACACCAGCATTGTCGTCGAGGGCGGGACCACCTTCTCGCAGCGTCACGTCTGCTTCGACGGTTTCTGTCACTTTGAGCGGACCCCGTCGGTGATCGTTATCCGTGACGATGACGATGATGACGATGACGGCGACACCGTGACCGTCGAGAATGCCGATAGCGTCGAGTGCAACGACGCTGCAACGCTGTCGCTGGCATGCTTGCTGGCCGGCAGCGACCTGTTGAACAACCTGACGATCGGCGATGTCGCCGGTGATGTGAACATCACTCCGGCGGACCTGCTCAACGATCTGAGTCTGGATCTGCTCGGTGGCACGGACGATCTGCTGGGCGACGATCTGCTGGGCCTTTAGTACATGCAGGTAGCAGTAGCTGTGTTGGTTAGGAATTTGACTGCTGTTTGTAATTAAGGCATAAGCCTGGACACGCTTCGGCCGGCTGCACACCCGCAAGGGTGGGCCGGCCGAAGTGCTGTTCCGGGCGAGTTGTTGTTGGAGACGGCGTTTGATCAAAAAGCTTTTGGCGGGCCTGCTACTGGTGGTTTTCACGGCGTGCTCGGGACCCGCGGCAGACGATGAGCTGCCCGAGTCGTCCGCGGAGACGGGGCCGCAGGGTTCGTCTTCGGGCGAGCGGTCGGATGTAACGCTTACCGTCGAGTCGACGGACGCCGGAGTGGTGGTCGAGCATCTAAAAGAGCAGGGTCTGCCTATTGGCCGGTCCGATGGCTACAGCGCCGAGAACTCGCCCTTTAAACCTCTGACCGGTGCCCACCTATACCAAACAATGGCAATTTTCAACGATACCCGGGTTGATCCCGTCGCGCTGGAAGACTCGGACGTACTCAAGTTCGATGAAAGCGGCGGCATCGTCGAGACCTTTGCCAGCAGGGAGGACCTGCGAACCCGGGTCCGGCAGATAGAGGCTGTGCGGGCTCTGGCAGCCGAGCAGGATACTGAGCTGGAGCCGGAGTACCAGATTCGGCAGGGGACCATCCTGCTTCGCTTGGGCCACGTTATGGAGCCGTGGACCGGCGAGTACGAGCAGGCGCTGGCCTCCTACGAGGGATAGATAGGCATGCCGGATTTCGCTTACTGGGGGCTGGTGACCCTGCAGGTAGTCCTCGCGGTCTTTTTGATCTTCATCATGGTGCGTTTGATTCGCGTCATCAAAAGCCAGGGCGGGACGGTCGTCCCTCCACAGCTATCCGCCAAGCTCCGCCGAAGGTTCGGACGCAAGTAGGGCGAGGCCTAAACCTTGCACAGGTCGTTGCCTATTGGCCCCGGGCGTTCATTGTCGTCCAGAGGACAGTCGCAGTTGCCGTCGTCCATATCAAAGTCGCCGTCGCCGTCGTTGTCTATGCCGTCGTTGCATGCCTTTGTCGGGCCGGTGGGCTTCGGGCTCGGAGTTGGTGTTGGGCTCGTTGATTTGGTCGGCGACGGGGACGGCGACGGCGACGATTTAGGTGAGGGCGAGGGCGAGGGTTCCGGCTCCGGGTCTGCAGCGGCGACCGCCGGAGCCGGTTGCGGCGCCGGCGGCGGGGCCGTGGTGCGGCGGCTGCGTGCGGGGGTAGGCGACGGGGACGGGGACTCGGAAGGCGACGGAGAGGGGGATGCCTCGAGGTCACCGAAGGGGAATTGCAGGGGGGCTCGCTGGGTCAGATCCGCCGGCTGTTGCCGGGCAGCTGTGGTTTGTGGGGAATCCGGGTTCGAGAAGGCAACGAAGATTATGAAGGGGATTCCGGCAGCTGCAATCAGTAGGCCCATGCGCATCAGCGGCGGCATGTCCGCGGAATTGTAAGCCACCCGAGCGCGGGCGGCCTGGGTGCTTAGCCAGTACTGAACCTTGGGCAGCACGACCTAGTGCTCCGAGTCCTCGTCGCGCTCCGAGGCGGGGTTGTGCAGGTCTACAACAGCTCGTGGCATCGGGAAGGGCCTTTCAGGTGATCCGGCTCAAATCAAACGACGTCCCAGTATATCTGTGCGGTTAAGCCCGGCGACCAGGTTCCCCGCTGACCGGCATCAGGCCGAGTAGACCGTCCAGTGGACCCCCTTCGTCCGAAGGCGCCGGCTCCGGCTCCGGCTCCGGAGAAGGCGGCGGAGGTTGCGGCTCCGGAGAAGGCGGCGGAGGTTGCGGCGCGGGAGAAGGCGGCGGAGGTTGCGGCGCGGGAGAAGGCGGCGGAGGTTGCGGCGCCGGTGGGGGGTTGCCTTGGGCGTCGCACGGAACCTCTTGGAACCCGGCGTCGCGGTACTGGAAACAACTGGACGTGGTCTCAGATTGCGGCTGAGGATCTTCTGCGGGCGGAGGCGGCGGAGCCGGCGG
>JBBDRQ010000034.1:56456-136557 GCA_040905365.1 Actinomycetota bacterium | reverse complement strand
CTCTTGCGCTGGGCACCACCGACGTGACCCCGCTGGAGATGGCCCGGGCCTACGCGACGTTGGCCAACCATGGTATGCGCCCCGAGCCCCTGGTTGTCGAGCGCGTGGAGACCGCAAGCGGCGAGGTTCTTGTTGAGCGCGAGCCGCGGCTGGAACAGGTGCTGGACCGGAACGTGGCAGACACCGTGGCGTGGATCCTGCAGCAGAATATCCGGTCGGGGACCGGTACCGGGGCCCGCCTTCCCTGGCCGGCGATGGGCAAGACGGGTACGGCTCAGAGCTTCAGCGATGCGTCGTTTGCCGGCGCAACCCCGGAGCTCGCTGCAGTGGTCTGGATGGGGTTTGCGCCTGATCCGGCCACCGGAGTCATTCCTACGATGGAGAACGTGCGCGGCCGCAGCGTCACCGGCGGCAGTTTTCCGGCTACGATTTGGCGCAAGTTTATGACTGCTGCGTTGAACGGCGTGGAGCACAGCGGGTTTTCCACGCCTACGCTCTCCGGTGAGGTGATGAGACCGGAGCCCGTGGACTGCACCGATCCTCGCTACGCAGCTCTGCGGCCCGACATCCCGGAGGGAGAGGACGGCGAGGGCGACGACGAGGGTTCGGCTGAGCAGGAAACCGGTGAGGTTCCGGGGCATTTGAGGGGCCTGGAGTGTATCGAGCCGTCGCCTGAGCCGACACCCAGCCCGTGCTTTGTCGAGGCCGAGTGCCCCGAGGGACAGGAGCCCACGCCCACCCCGTCGCCGTCGAAAACGCCGGATATCGGGCTGGACTGTTTCCCGTTCTGCGGCCGGGAGGACCCGCGATCGCCCGGACCTTCGCCTACTCCGTCCAAACAACCGTCGCCCAAGGCCACCGCGTCCCCCAAGCCCTCGCCCTCGGAGTCGCCCGGGGGCACGGAGGAGGATTGTTTCCCCTTCTGTGACACAGGTGATGCCGGGGACGACGAGGAGGGGGACGACGGATGAGCCGGGGACCCAGTGTTGTGATTCTTGCTCTGCTCGCCGCGTTTACCGGCGCGTGCGGCGGGCTTGAGAATGCGGAACCCACCGATCCCGTCGAGCGGCCGAAGTCCATTGACATCGACCATCCCGATCGGCCGGACGAGCTGGTCGTAAGGGTGACGGTTGGAGGAGGATTCGTACCTGCTGAGTACAACCTGACCGAGCTGCCAATGTTCTCATTGTATGGAGATGGGACCATTATCGCTCCCGGCCCCCAGATCGCGATTTTTCCTGCCCCGGCCCTGCCGAACCTGCAGAGCAGGCGAATAGCCGAGGAGGGCATCCAAAGCATCTTGAAGGGCGCGTTGGAGGCGGGTCTGCAGGGACCGGACCGGAAGCTCACCAACGACCGGATAACCGACGCTCCCACCACGGAATTTACGGTAATCACCGAAGGGCGGACGCACACTGCTTCGGCCTATGCCCTCGGTGTCGACGCCGGTCCGGAGGAGGATGACGGCGATCGGGAGCCGGAGGACCGCCGAGCGCTCAGGCAGTTTCTCGAGGAACTGACCAGCTTGGATCAGTGGTTGCCCAACGATCAGATTAGCGGTGAGATGCCGTTTGAGCCCGAGGGTTTGCGGATCTTCACGAAGCAGAGCGTGAGCGAGCAACTCGAACCCGGTTTGGAACAACCGGAGCTCGATTGGCCCGTGTCCGCTGATCTCGCTGAATTTGGGGAGCCCTACGGGTCGATCGGCTACCGGTGCGGCGTAGTGGAGGGCCAAGATCTGCAGAGGATCCTGGATGCGGCACAACGGGCCAATCAGCTGACCCCCTGGGTCAGCGGCGGCCAAACCTTCCGAGTACTGTTCCGGCCATTGCTGCCCGACGAAACGGGCTGCTAGTACCCTGGCCACCAACCTCCGGGGGCGTTTGGCGGCGTGAGCCACTCCCTGGCTGCGTTCTCTCTCGCACCGGTAGGGCACGGCTATAGGCGCTAGCTGCGGCCTTGCCAGCAAGCGCCTCACGCGCCCCAAACCTCGTAAAGGTTGGTGGCCAAGGTACTAAGGCCTACGGCACGCTTTGTTTTAGAACGCCCGGTCGTGTTTAGCGGGGGTGATCGAGAAGGTGTGGGAGTCACCGGAGCAGATTGACTCCAGGGTGTGTACGGGCTGGCCGTCGGCTGCGTAGGAGGTCCGGACGATCCGGACCACCGGGACGCCGGAGTCCAGGTTAAGCAGTTCCCGCTCCCGTTGGGTGGGCATACGGCTGCGCAGGGTCTCGTTGCAGCGGCCGAAAACTCGGCCGGCGCGCTCGAAGAGCACCTGCAGCCCGTCGGGGATGAACTCGGACGCTGACAGGGTCTCGGCCTCGGGCCCGGTCGGCAGGAAGTAGCTGTTGGAGATTCGCACCGGCGTGGAATCCACGCACATCAGCCGGCTGCGTACCAACAGTTCCACGCCCTCCTCGACCCCCATAGCGGCCGCGATGTGTGCCGGTGCCGGGAGTAGGCCGACGTGTAGCAGGAAGCGGCTCGGTTGAACGCCTTGCTCTTGGGTCTCGGTCAAAAAATATGACTCACTCGACCGGACGTCCGGGTCGGCCGGAAGGGTTCGTTGAATGGTTGGCTTGTTGGTACCGATGTTGAGCCTCCCGAGTTTGAGCGCCGCCGTGAGGCGGAAACAGCTGCCGGGCTAGGACTCGAACCTAGAGCCTTCTGGGCCAGAACCAGACGATCTGCCAATTGATCTACCCGGCACAGTCACGTGTACAAACCGCAAACCGTGCGACGCAAGACAAGAGTTTAACAGCCACCGAAGCGTTGACTTGATCAAGGCGCGCCGGCTCGGCCGTGCACTCCGTCGCAGGTGTAGTTATCATCGGAGGGCATGCCCCCGTCGTCTAGCGGCCTAGGACACCGCCCTCTCAAGGCGGAGATCGTGGGTTCGAAACCCATCGGGGGTACGTACGGAAAGGCCCCCTCTAGTCACGTCGGTGGCCTAGAGGGGGCCTTTTGCTTGTTCGTCGTTGTCCTCGATCGTCCGTACTTTGCTATACAACGGGGCAACGGTACGCACAGGTCCACCGCGCAGATCTACCCGATGACCAGGTCATCCTTTGTGAAGACCCCCAAGCCGCGTCGCCCGTCGAAGGCATCAGGCTCTGGGGCTGGGTAGGCGCGGAGCACGTCGCGCCGGTGCGTGGCATAGACCGCGCCCTGGGAGCCGATCGCGGGAGAGCTGAGCGCCGGCCGTGGCGCTCGATTTCGCTTTCCCAGTCTCGCTGCTCAGCGTCGGCGCGCAGTTAGATTGCGAGCTAGGCGGTTACGTGCCGAGTGGAGACGCCGATCATTGAAGCCGCGAAGACCATGCAGATCGAGCGAGTAGGCAGCGTTGAGACAGTGGATCGGCACGGTCAGGGTCCGATGACCTTGCCCTCGGTTTCAGAAGTAGGCGGCGAAACGAGCAACGTGGAGGGTGCTGAGACCCTTGGTCGTTTGCGGTAGCCTGAATCGTGATAAGCACTTTTGGAAGCGTTCCCGGTGCGGAGCGCGGCAGTCGCCGGGGTTCATGACGGGCCGGCGAGCCGCAGACTCGTGCTGCGGGGAAAAAGTCCAGCAAAACTCGACTGGAGGGATGATGGTTAAGTCTCTTATTTGGATCACTGGAGCTTCCTCAGGCATCGGTGCCGCTTTGGCGCAGACGGTGCCGTGGAAGGATGCGCGGATCATCGGCATCTCCCGGCGACCGCCCGTGGGCATCGAACACGTTGAAGCGGATCTGTCCGATCCGTCGGCTTGGAGCAAGGTCGGCCTCTCGTTTGCCGAGGAGCTGGCCCACTTCGAGGGTGACCGGGTTGTGTTCATCCAGGCGGCGGGCGATGTGGAGTCTATCGGCTTCGCGGGCGAGGTGGACACCGATGCATACGCCCGCAGCGTGGTCCTCAACAGCGCGGCGCCGCAGGTGCTGGGTCACATGTTTCTCAAGGCGGCTCGCTCAGTCAACGCCGAGCGCCATCTGATGATGATGAGTTCGGGAGCAGCTCAGAGCGTCTACCCGGGGTGGGCTTCGTATGGAGCATCGAAGGCCGCGATGGACCAGTGGGTGCGCGATGCAGGAGCCGAGCAGGACCTGCGGGGTGGCGTCAAAATCGTGTCGATAGCGCCGGGTACCGTGGATACGGGTATGCAAAAGACGCTCCGTGAGACCGATGCGCGCGACTTTCCGAACCGGCAGAAGTTCGTGGACCTGCACGCGGCGGGCAAGCTGACGCCCCCGGAGGAAGCCGCCGAGAAGATGTGGGGCGTTCTAGGACAGGGGCTGGACAACGGCAGCGTCGTCGATCTGCGAAAGCTCGCCCTCGTCTAGTGCCGTGACCACCAACCTTCGGGGCGTTTGGCGGCGTGAGCTGCCCCTGGCTGCGTTCTCCCTCGCACCGTTAGGGCGAAGCTAGCGGCGCTCAGTGCGGCCTTGCCAGGAAACACCTCACGCGCTCCAAACCTCGCAAACGTTAGTGGTCACGACACTAGTATCCGGGCCCAGTGGGGCGGGGCCGGCACTTGAGCGCTCTTGTTAACCGCCGGACCGGGTGTCAGCCTCGGCTATCCAAAATATTCGGGCTCGTTACCCGGCTTCCATTTGATGTTGCATCCGATACTGGGTTTTTGATCTTCGGGTGCCGGTTTGCCCTCGAGTAGGGCCCCTACGGCATTCATCAGGTCTGAGCCGGTGACCGGTAGGTCGTTTTTCGGACGGCTGTCGTCGAATTGCCCCCGATACGCGAGCTTGTGGTCGACGTCGAACAGGAAAAAGTCGGGCGTGCAGGCCGCCCGAAAAGCCTTGGCCACCTGCTGAGTGTCGTCTACCAGGTAAGGGAAGGAGTAGCCGTACCTATTGATCTCCTCAGCCATCGCCGGCGGCGCGTCATCTGGGTGGCTCTCGGGATCGTTGCTGTTGATTCCTACAACCGCAACGCCGCGTTCGGTCAGCTCCTTGGTGACCTCGGCAAGCTTCGGCTTAATGTGTTTGACGTAGGGGCAGTGGTTGCATATGAACATCACCAGCGTTGCCGGTGCTCCCTGCAAGCTTTCACTGGAGACGAGTCTCCCCGACGGGTCGGGCAATTGAAAGGCGGGCATTTCGCTGCTCAGCGGAAGCATCGTCGACGTTACGAAAACCATGGAGACCTCCTAAAGTTCGGTTCGGATAAACGGACTTGTGGATTCGGCGTCGCCGTCCAACGCAGCGTCACCGCTGCGCTTGGCGGAGACGCTCAATCGCTGGGACCATGGTCCCATGTATCACTTTGAGGCTCGACGCAATCCGGCCTGCCGGGTGTATATACCCCCGCAGCTGTGACCGAAGCAAGTAAGTCCGTCATGATCGGGATTCGCCACCGCTGTGGCCAGGTCATCCAGTTTTGGATCCCCGCGTCTTGGGTCCTTCCGGTCCTCGAGCAATCCCTCACGCTGGAGGCCGAGGACCTGGAGCGTTGGATGGCAGGAAACGGCTGGCTTCCCGATGGGGAATCCGAACAGACGCCGGATTTGGTCGAGCACCTAAGGGAGCAGCTGGCGCCGCGGGGCGTGGCGTTCATCGACGTGCAAAAGGACGCGTCGGTGTGTCCGACGTGCGGGGGCCTGGTCCCCTGGGTCGACGTGGTGGCAGTACTAGCCGGAAGCGGATCGGGAGAGTGAGCTTGCCTTTAGTATGGTTGGGTTGCCGGATCGAAGTAAGGTCGGCGTAAGTCGTAAGTGAGGACACCCATGCCCCGCAGGACGCGCAAATCACCCAAAGGTTCGTCATCTCGGCTGGACACCAGCGAGGAGATCGCCGTGATGTCGGAGCGTCTGCTCGGCCCCTCCGGGGCTCGGCTTGAAGGGTACGCAGTCCGCAGAAGCACCGGTAAGGACAAATCTTACCGGTGTCCGTACTGTCAGGGGACGATTCCTGCCGGCCAATCCCATCTGGTTTCGGTGCCCGATGGACGGCCGGACGAGCGGCGCCACTATCACCCCGGGTGCTGGAACAAGGTAGTGCGCGGCGTTCCCTCGCGGGTTTCGTGAAGCGTTTGAAGGCGAACGCGCCGTGCTGGTGCGGCTCGGCAAAGAAGTTCAAGCGTTGTCATGGTGACCAGCGCCGCCTGCGCCGCAGGCCCGTAGAGCCGGGTCAGGTGTCAGAGACAAGGCCGGTTCCCGACACGATCGAGCGTCCCGACTACGTGGACGGCCCGGCCGCGCTGCCCACCGGTGAGTATCAGATCCATTCGGGGGAAGCTCTCGAGCGGCTACGGGTAGCTTGCCGGACGGCCTCGGAGATACTTCGCACCGCCGGCGAAGCCGTCGCTCCGGGCGTGACGACCGACGAGTTGGACCGCATTGCGCACGAGGAGTACATCAGCCGCGGCGCCTATCCGAGTACTCTCGGGTACCGCGGGTTCCCCAAGTCGATCTGTACTTCG
Organism: Actinomycetota bacterium; assembly: GCA_040905365.1. Lineage (GTDB taxonomy): Bacteria > Actinomycetota > CADDZG01 > JAHWKV01 > JAHWKV01 > JAHWKV01. Next base: position 130,147 of record JBBDRQ010000034.1, on the reverse strand, counting down.
GTTAACGAGGTGGTGTGTCACGGGATCCCGGATGACCGCCCGCTGCAGGAGGGTGACATCGTGAATATCGACGTCACCGCCTACATCGAGGGCATGCACGGTGACACGTCGGCGACCTTTGCGGTGGGCGAGCTCAACCCCCAGCTGGAAAGCCTGGTGCGCCTAACCCGTGAGGCGACGCTGACTGGTATCGCCGCGGTAGAGCCGGGCAAGTCGATCCGGGTGATAGCCGAGGCTATAGAGCCCTTCGCGGTTGCCCACGGCTTGGGCGTGGTGCTCGACTACGGGGGCCACGGAATCGGTAGAGTCTTCCATGCGGCTCCTCACGTCAACCACGCCATCAACTCCAACGATCGAGCGATCCTGGAGCCGGGAATGACGTTCACCGTAGAGCCGATGATCACAACGGGAACCCCGCGCCACCACGTTTGGGACGATCGCTGGACCGTGGTCACCGACGATCTGCTTCCTACGGCACAGTTTGAGCACACGGTAATCGTGACCGAGGGCGGGGTGGAGATCCTTACCTTGGGCGGGGACGGGAAGAGTCCGGCGGGACCGGATCTGCCGCGGGCGGCGCTGAGGTAGAGGGCGCTTAAGCTACCGACCGGCATCCTCCCGCCGTCGCGGTACGATTTGCTGGTGTGTGGAATAGTCGCGGTAGTACGCCGGCCCAATCGCAGACCGCCGCCGTCAGCCGGCCAGCTGCTGGGTGAGCTGGAGGCAGCGCACAGAAGCTTGCTCCCCGCAGACGCGGATCTGGAGTCGAGGCTGGCCGAGGCTTGCAGTCGATTGGGTGTGGCCAACGATCTTCTAAGGGGCGCCGCCGGGGCACTAGCGTTGATCAAGGACCCCGATTTACCTGAACAGATCTCCAAGCGGACGGATCTGCTGGGAGCTACCGTGGATCACTTGGACCGCAGTCTCTACGGCAGCGCGCACGAGATTGCACCCGAGACGTTGGAACGCGTGAGGGTGCGCTTCGTCGCCGTGCGGGACTTGCTGTGGGCTATTGACCGAGATCGCCTGCGGACGGGCTTGGCAGTTTGCGATCTGTGCGGCAGCAATACCGGACGCGCGGCGATTGAAGCGTATACGTCAATTCAAGCGGCACTGTCGGCCTTGGATCGCATGGAGGTGCGGGGACGGGATTCGGCCGGCGTCCACGTGATGGTGTTTAATCACGGCCTGGATTGGCGGGACCCGGAGGTGCAGGCTTTGGCCGCGCCGCGGTGGAGTGACGGCTTGTTTAAGTCCGGAGCCCTACGCTGCGGAACTAAGTATGCGGGCTTCGTTTACAAGGCAGCGGCTGAGATTGGTGAACTGGGCGACAACGTAGCCGCCATTAGGAAAAGCATCGCGGGCGACGATCTGCTGAGGATGGCGCTTGGCGGATCGGCCTATGCGACGGTGCTCGGTCATACGCGCTGGGCCAGCGTGGGAACGGTCTCGGAACCGAACGCTCACCCTTTGGACGGTCTCGAGGAGGACAGCCCCGAGGGGTGGCCGCACGTTGTGGGGGTGTTGAACGGGGACATCGACAACTACGCGTCGCTGGTGGACCGACATAAGCTGCGGTTTCCGGACATGGTTACCACCGACGCCAAAGTGATTCCTGTGATGACCGCGCGGCGTGTGGCCGGGGGTGAGGATCCCAAGCGAGCCTTCGCCGGCTGCGTTAATGAGCTCGAAGGCTCGATGGCGATCGTAGCCAACTGCGCCGAGGAGCCGGAAGGGCTGATGCTGGCGGTCAGGGGGAGCGGTCAAGCGCTGTACATAGGCATGGCCGAGGACTCTTTCGTGGTGGCGAGCGAGCCGTATGGGGTAGTTGAGGACGCGGACCGTTACCTGAGGATGGACGGGGATGCTACGACGGGGCGTCTGGTGTTCCTCGACGGCGAGGAGGCCGGTTCGCTGGAAGGGGTGGACCGCAGGGGGTACGACTGGGGCCGGCGGTCCGTAACCAAGGAGGACGTGGCGGTGCCTCAGATCACCACCCGTGATATTGACCGCCAGGGTTTCGCGCATTTCCTCCTCAAGGAGATCTCCGAATCGCCCACCTCCTTTTGCAATACCCTGCGCGGGCGCATCGTGGAGGAAGACGGCCACAAGCGGGTGCGTCTCGGCTCGGGGGCGCTACCCGAGATCATCAAGCGGAAGTTGGCAGACCGGGCGTTTAGTAAGGCGGTGGTTATCGGTCAGGGTACCGCGGCCGTGGCTGGTCAGGCGGTGGCGGCTGCGGTCGCCGGCGCCTTGGAGGCGCAGGGAGTGGCGGTTTCGGCGCTCACGGCATCGGAGTTCAGCGGATTCTCGTTGCGCGACGACATGAGCGACACGTTGGTAATAGCGGTTAGCCAGTCGGGTACCACCACAGACACCAACCGAACCGTCGATCTTGTAAAGGGTAGGGGCGCATCGGTGCTGGCCATAGTCAACCGGCGTAACACCGAGCTTGGTGAGAAGGTCGACGGCGTCCTGCACACCTCCGACGGTCGCGACGTGGAGATGAGTGTCGCATCCACTAAGGCTTTCTATGCGCAGGTGGCGGCCGGTTTCTTGTTGGGGCTGGCTATCGCCGACGCGGCCGGTTCGCTGGATGCCGAGGGCGAGGGGTTGCTGGAAGCTTTGGAGCGGCTGCCTGTGGCTATGGAGCAGGTGCTCGACCGAAGGGAGCTGATTTCGGCTGTCGCGTCTCGACACGCATCGCGCAGGCGCCACTGGGCGGTGGTGGGTAACGGCGACAACAAGATAGCGGCCGCTGAGGTGCGGATCAAGCTCTCGGAGCTTTGTTACAAGTCCGTGGCCTGCGACAGTACCGAGGACAAAAAACACATAGACCTGTCGGCGGAGCCGCTGATACTCGTGTGCGCTGCGGGCATCAACGGAGCTATGGCGGAGGACGTCCAAAGGGAGGTCGCCATATACAGGGCGCACAAGGCTGCCCCGATCGTCATCGCTTCCGATGGACAGGATCGGTTTGATCACGCCGATACGATTAGCGTGCCCGAGGTCCACCCGAAGCTCGACTTCATCCTCTCGGCCATGGTCGGTCATCTGTTCGGTTACGAAGCCGCCCTGGCTATCGACGCACTCGCTTTGCCTTTGCGTCAAATTCGCGTCGAGGTGCAGGAGCTAGCCGGTGCCGGATTGAGCGCGGCGTCGATCGTGGCTTCACTGCCCGAGCGAATAGAGCCGTTCGCCAGCTCGTTTTTGGATTCGGTGAACGACGGGGCTTGCGACGGCGTGATCAGCCTCGGAAAGGCGATGCGCCTGGGTCTTCTTCTGCGTTGCGCGATCGGGGAGATCCCTTTCGAGGTGTACGAACTCGAGCGCGGGTCGGGTGTGAGCCCCAAGGTATTTCTCGACGAGTTCGTCGGCCTGTTGACGTTTATCATCGACGACCTGACTCGGTCGATCGACGCCGTCAAGCATCAGGCCAAGACGGTCACGGTGGGCATTTCCCGCTCTGAGGACGGCTTGTTCGGTGTGCCGCTGGTGAAGCGGGTTATGGCTTTGGGCCCGCGCACCGAACAGCTCGGCTATCGGGCACTGCGGGCCCTTGCTGCGCTGGATCCGGCGGTTCAGGAGGTGGTCGGCTACACGCGCTACGGGATCCAGGGCGACCCCTCCTCACAGTCGGCGACCATCCACGTGCTGGAGCAGCAGGGGATTGCGGCCAAAGTGCGCTCGCGCACGGAAACCGACCCACGGCTAAGGGGCACCAAGCGGGCCGCACTCGAGAAGGCGGAGGTGGAGGTCACCATCGGGCGCAGTGACAACCGCCCGGTGATACTCATACCGGAGCGCAAGGGCGACGAAGCGCAGGGACTGACGCTGCTGCACGTGAAATTCGTCGACCGCTTGCCGGCTGTTGTGGCCCGCGAGGTGTTGGCCGGCTACAAATCCGCCCGGCTCGAGGCTCTGATTGCCGCGGTAACTGAGACCGAGGAACAGTTCTCCGAGGAGCGCTTGGGGGAACTGGCGATGCCTGAGTTGCTGGTGGAGCCGGTGCTCAGCTTGGCGGAGAAGTGGCGTCGATAGAGGGTCGGCCGGAATCCTGACTCGCCATCTTGGTGAAGTACTTCATGATCGTTTGCGTGGGGGTCTTGACCCTGTGCGCGGTCTGCAGGTGTTCTGAGACCTGCTTTATTAGGTCTTCGGTCGTTTCTGCGGTGAAGTGACCCTTGCAGTCGGCGCCGACGTCGACGCACCGGAATTGAAGCATGGTCCCTCCTTTACGACTTGCCTGATATGAGCGAAGGTCCGTCTATTTGGTGTAGTCGCGCGGCAGCGCCGACCATTTGGTGCCTTTGACGGGGGCTGCCGCTACCTCCTGGACAAGCACCCGCACCGGCACCTCCCAGCTCTCGCCTCCCTCTTCTTCGGAGTTGCGGTCGACGATCAGGACGCTGTCGTACTCCTTGTCGGTTTGCATCTTGAACGACACGTTGAGCGTGCAGCGGCCTTCGCTGTCCATGTGGCCGAATCCGGAGGGGTTGGATATCACTAGATCCAGGATCAACTGCGACGGGTCATCGCCCTGCGGCTCACGCTTTTCCAGTACGCTGCGGAAAGTTGCCGGCAAACGGCACTCGCCGGTAACGGTAAGCAAGGGCTCCTTACCTGGTCTACGCTCGTGTCGAGCGTGCCATGAACCGCATTCCCTGGGCATCGCTTCTCCTTTGATTATGGCGTAGATCCAACCTAGCACAGGGGCTGTCGCTACTTGGACGTACGATAGGGGTCGTATTGCTTACCGAGCTGAGCGTCACGAATTATGCCGTTATAGACCGCCTCCGGCTGAGGGTCGGTCCGGGTTTTAACGTCCTGACCGGTGAGACCGGTGCGGGTAAATCGATCATCCTGGGCGCGCTCGGCCTACTGCTCGGGGAGCGGGCCGACATATCCGCAATTCGCAGCGGCGCCGACCGCGCCTATGTGGAGGGAGTCTTTGAGCTCGACGGGCTGCACTTGGAGCGCGTGGAGCAGGCCCTTGACACCGAGATCGAAGAGGGCGTGCTCATCTTGAGTCGCGAGGTGACTGAGGCCGGACGCAATATCTGCCGGGTGAACTCCCGGACCGTGCCCCGTAAGGTGCTGCAGGAAGTCGGTGTGTACCTGGTGGACATCCACGGACAAAGCGGCCACCTGTCGCTGCTCAAACCCGCCGAGCAGCGCGACCTCTTGGACCGCTACGGGGGGCTCGGCGAGCTGCGGCAACGGTTTGCGGAGCTGGCCGCCGTGATCGTTAGGTTGCGGAGGAACCTCAAGCTTGCCGAGGAGTCGCATGCAGAGCTGGCGCAGCGGCGCGAACTGATGGAGTTCCAGGCCCGCGAGATCGAGGCTGCTGAGCTGAAGCCGGGGGAGGAAGAATCGCTTTCGGCGCAAAGGTCCGTAATGGTCAATTCCCAGGCCCTTGCCCAGCTGGTGGCCGAGTCCTGCGCGGGCCTGGATGGCGACGAGGCCCCCGAGCCGGGCGCGGCGCAGATGTTGTCGGTGGCGGTTCGGGCATTGAACTCTATGGAGCAGTTGGACCCAACGACCGCTCAAATGCGCCAGAGGGCGGAGTCGGTTTCGGTGCAGATAGAGGAGCTGGTAAGAGACTTGCGCCACTATGCCGAGTCCGCAAACTACGATCCGGGTCGGTTGGCCGAGGTGGAGGAGCGTTTGGAGGCAATAGCGACTCTCAAGCGCAAATACGGGTCGACCGTCGAGGACGTGATTGCTTTTGGAAACGAGATCTCGCAGGACTTGACCCGCGCGGAGGATTCACGGGAAATGCAAGTGCAGATGAAGGAGGAGCTTGCCGAGGCCTCGGCGCAGGCATCGCGAGTTGCCGCCGAGTTGGACGCCGCCCGGGCGAAGGCGGCCGCACAGCTGTGCAAGGCAACCGAGGGACACTTGAGATTCCTAGGCTTGGAGTCGGCGACGATGGCGGCAACCATACGGCACAGACCCGATACCGGTGGACTCCCGCCGGCCGGCGGACGTTTTGTCGACTATGAGGTCTCCGCGGACCGTAGGATGGAGGTCGGTACGCTTGATGAGCCGGTTCGGTTCTCTTCCAGCGGCGCTGGAGAGATGGAGTTTCTGATCTCAACCAATCCCGGTGAGCCGCCCAAGCCGTTGGCGTCGGTGGCGTCCGGCGGTGAGTCCTCCCGCCTGATGCTGGCGATCAAGAGCGCCCTGGCGGAGGTCGACAACATTCCCACCCTGGTGTTCGACGAGATCGATGCGGGCATCGGCGGCCGGATTGGAGAAGCGGTAGGTGTGAAGCTGGCCGCATTGGGCCGGCGGCATCAGGTGCTTGCAGTTACTCACCTGCCCCAGATTGCCTCCCACGGACGGCGCCACTTCTCGGCCCGCAAGGTCGTAGAGGACGGACGGACGTCGACGTGCGCGGTTGAGGTGGAGGGCTCCGAGCGGTTGGATGAGATTACCCGGATGCTGGGTTCGGAGACCGAAGCCACCCGCCGCAAAGCGAAGGAACTGTTAGCGCAGGCTTCGGGGACCTAACCGACCGGGCAACTGCGTCGCGAGAATGAGCAGTTGGCCGTTTTAGAGCTGGCAGGGCGGGCTGAGAGGTGTCTCGCCCTTTTCCTTTTGCATCTCGCGAAACTTTAGCCCGATGAATGGGGCGGTGAAGGTTCCCAGCGGAACCCCCTTGAAGTAGGCGTAGTGGGCGGCAAGCAGGTGGGACCCGCACTCATCCCAGAACGGACCGCTCACCAGGTCGCGCTTGACAGCTTCTTCTGCGGCGATGATGCCGGCGGTAACGATGTTGCCCGGCCTTTCGGTCTCCTCGGGTGCGTTCTTCTCCAGGAGCTCGTCCATGAACTCCATCATTTCGGTCAGATCCAATTTGCCTCCTGTAAGCGTTTTGAACCAGCAATCGGTATTTACCCGCCCATGATACTTGGCGTGCTGCGGTATGACTCAGCGGCCGATGGCGACGACCAGCATAGGTTCGGCGGTAGTAGAGAAGAAGCGCCTCACCTCGTCGTCGAAGAAGGTTAGGCCGGTGGCGCCCATTTGGCATGCGTAGGCGCACAGGTACAGCCTGCCTCCGACAACTCCTGCGTTCAGCTGCGCAGCTCGATAGCTGCGTTTGCCCAGGCTGCGCGCGGCATCGTCGAAATCGGTGAACAAAAACAGAGTGCCGGCTCCGTCGCCGCCCAGGTCCTGATCCAGGCACAAAAACTTACCCTTGCCCCTCATCTCGCCGCGTTCGATCAGGTCCAGGCCGTCCAGGTAGGCGTAGACGCCCGGATCCACCCCCCGGACGGAATGGACGACGGCGCCAATTTGGGTGAGCTGCTCGCCCCAGTCGCAAGCCAGGTGGTGGGTGGCGTGGTCGAGGATGCCGTGAAAGTGTTCCAGGCTCATCTGTGAACGGTCTTTGTCGAAAATGCGTTTGGAACCTCGCCTCCGAATGACCTTCTCTACGCCGGTCGGGCACACGGACGAAGGCGGCACGGGGTTGCTCCAGGCGTCTTGCTGCCAAAGCTGGACCTGTAGGGAGCCGCTCAGCGAGGTCTCGGAGTGGACGCTGAGAACTTCGTCGTAGTCTCGGCGAAAGCGCGACATGGGCAGGCTCGGGTAGTCGATTGCCGCGGGTGGATCGGTTGCGGCGTCGCCGGCGGGGGCATTCGGATCGTAACCAATAGGTGCCAAGCACAGAGCCATCTCGGAGGTTCCGTCCACACCCAGCAAGTGGTTGAGTTCGGCGTCGTCGAAGCCCGCTACCACCTCGCAGCGGTGGCCGCCCGAGGCGCCGAGAGCCAGCAAGTTGGCCAGGATCATGCCGGAGTCCCACCACAGGTGGCGATAGCCCCGGGCCCGGTATTTCCAGGCGGTGCGCCACACGATTCCCGACAAGATGATGCATGCGGGCGCGGTGGCCACCGAGTGCCGCCCGCCACAGGCCCTTACCAGGTAGGGCCGTGGATCACCGGGGCGGAGTTGGCGTAGGCCGTCCTCGATCGGGCTGTAGTGGTAGAGACCGGGCTCTACCCCGTTTACGTCCGCGCAGGAAACATAGACCTCTATCGGGTAAAGGGCGCCTGCACAGGCATAGGAGCGCAGGTAGATGGGACGGCTGCCGGGCCCGCTGAAAACGCGGCGAATGCCGGCACCCAGGGTTAGTAGCCGGGCCAACTCGCCGGAGTCGAAGCGGCGATGTTCGTCGTTGATTTGCTCGGCGACGGCCGCGGGAGCCGGGTACTTGGTGTCGGCTGCCGGGTCGGGCAGCGGGACCGGGTCCAGATCCGGGTAGATTTTGAAGGGCTGGGGCTGATCGGTGAAGTCCAGCCGGTGGGCGGTAGCGCGGACCGACGCGGGGGAGTGCTTGGTCAGCTGGTGATACTGAACCGGAGCACCGGACGGTAGGTCCGCCAATCAACTGGTCCCTTCGAGCTGCTGTTTCAGGTCCTCCAGCGCGGCCGCCTCGGTTGCCGCCTGCATTGCTCGAGCGAGGAACACGCTGACCGCCTCGGCCGCGAGCGGCCGCATCTCCTGAAGGATCTCGGTGACGTCGGTAAGGGACCTCTCCGGGGTCTCTCCGGAGACGAACGGTTCCCACACGTAGATGGAGAACATCGCGACCAGGCGCATAGCCATGTTGTCGATGTCGTCTTTCATCAGCTCGGCCTGGGCCAGCACTGCGCTCAGGGGTACTCCGATGCTCACCAGCTTGGCCCCTACCTTGGCCAGTCGTGGGCTGGGCAGCCGGTAATCGTCGCCCTCTTCGGCCAGCAAGTCGAGCTTCTTGGCTCGGTCGATGAGACCGGGGTCGGACACGATGTCCGGGAACAGGGTCTCCAGTTGTTGGCGCGAGACCTTTTCAGGCAACTCGTCGCTCCAGGGAGCCAGCAGGGCCTCTTGGAATCCGAGGACCTCGCTCAAGCTGGAGCCGCAGTCCCAAGCATCGAGCAGGTCGCTGATCGCCGCCAGCCCAAAACCGCGCTGCTGCAGGCGCGATATTAGCTTCAGACGAGTCAGGTGGTCCTTACTGTAGTAGCCGATTCGGCCGACGATGTCGGGAGGTTCCAGCACACCTTTGGTTTGATACGCGCGAATGTTTCGGGTGGTGGTTCCCGCTTCGCGGGCCAGCTCGTCGATAGTCATCTTGCCCGGCATAGCGTCCAGAATACCTCCCCGTTTTTCCCGGCTACCTATTTCAAGGCCAGGACAGCCGATTGTTTGCACCGTGTCAGTTATCAATGTATCATCACGAGATGTAAACGTAGTAACTACGGACGGGGATTCGGATTAATTAGGGATCTATTAGGGGAGGTCGGGATGTCGGTATTGCTTGCTACGGCGGGACCCAACGCCGGGAACGTCTGGGATGACTGGTTCTACGTTGTTGCGCCATTCTTGTTCTATCTGACGGTCGTTTACTTCCTGACCGCGTTTGGACGTAGCGAGAAGGCAAATATCCTTCCGCACTTTTTTGGTCGCATCTCTGACAGCCTCCGGCGAGCCACCGGGTATCCGGGGTGGGCTATGGCGGGAGCGCTTAGCGGATTGTTGATACTTCTGGTGGCCGCGATGGGTCTGTACTGGGACGTCGCCTGGCATATCGATCTGGGCCGGGACGAAATGTTGCTTAACCCTTCCCACACGATGATCGTGCTGGGTTTGGGCGGTCTTATGTATGCGGCTGCTATCGCAGTTACGTTTGCGACGCTGGACAAGGCGGATGTGGGCTTCAATTACAAGGGACTGACAATCCCGTGGTCTGCAGTTCCGCTGTTTGCCCTGGGGCTGGGCGGTCTCGCATCCTTCCCCTTTGATGAACTCTGGCACCAAGCTTACGGACTGGACGTAACGCTTTGGAGCCCCACCCACTTGCAGCTGCTGATCGGTGGAGGTTTCGCGACCTTGGCTGCGTGGTTGATGATCGCCGAGGGTTCCAGGGACGCGAGGCCGACGGTCGCCGGACGGTTTGTTCACATCATGGTCGCCGGTGCAGCGCTGGTGGGTCTTACGATTTTCCAGGGCGAGTTCGACTTCCGGGTTCCGCAGTTCCAGCTGGCTTACTACCCGGTGTTGGTGATGATTGCCGCCGGGTTCATCCTGACGATGGCTCGTATCGCACTGGGTCCATGGGGCGCTTTGAAGACGGTCCTGTTTTACCTGGGTGTGCGCGGTTTTCTAGTGCTGATCGTGACCGGCGCCCTGAACCACACGCTTACCCACTTCCCGACCTATCTGGTTCCGGCCCTGGCGATAGAGGCAGTCGCCTTCATGGTCGGCACCCAGCACCGGACCCGGTTTGCGCTGGCGGCCGGTGTGGCTGTGGGGACCGTCGGACTGGCCGCGGAGCTGGTTTGGATGCCTCTGTCCGGGTGGATGGAGCTCACCCCGGCGCTGCTGCCCAAGGCGGTTCCGCTTGGGATCGTGGCGGCGGTAGCGGCTGCCGTGCTAGGTGTCCGGATGGCCAATTCGTTCTCTTCGGAGAAGCAGAGCATCCCGACGGCAATGGTAATCGCAGCCGGTGTGGCGGTAGTCGCGGTTCTGGCCATTCCGCTGCCGAGGCAGGCGGGCGACGTCCAGGCCACGATCACCTTGGTCGATCGTGAAGGCGATATGGCCAAGGTTCAGGTGGAGTTGGATCCGCCCGACGCAGCCGAGAACGCCACGATGTTTGGCGTGCTTTCCAACCAGGGCGGTAACACGGCGATACCGTCACGGCTGATCCCGCTCGACGAGCCCGGTACCTACATCTCGGAGAACGCGCATCACCTAGCCGGTGAGTGGAAGACCAGCGTTGGCCTGCAGCGGGGCAACGAGGTGATGTCGGCGCCGGTCTACCTGCCCGCCGATCCTGAGATCGGGGCGTCGGAGGTGCCGGCGCTGCCGGAGCGGACGGTCGACTTCGGCGTGGTCACCGAGATCATGCTGAGGGAGGCTCACGACGGGCCGGTGTGGCCGTCGATAGTCGCCTACACCGAGGTTGCAGGCATCCTGGTCGTGTGGATCTACCTGTTCGCTCTGGCGGACCGCAAGATCAAGCAGCGCCGAATGCAGGAGGTGGTCGGATCCCAGCCCTCCTACGCCGGGCAGGCCTAGGCTTGTAACGGAGCAGCCGGACGCAAAGGGCTCCTTCCCGCTTCGGGAGGGAGCCCTTTCGATGTGCAGGCTAGAACTGGGGACGCTCGGCGCCGCAGTTCCAGCATTCGGTGAACTGTCCCTGTATCGGCTCTTGGCACTGAGGGCAGACCCAGTCGGTGTCCTGGACCCGGGTTTGGTCCAGCGCTTGGTGGATAAGATCTCGGGCCCGTTGCCGCTCGATGTCGTCTACCCAGACCTGCGGGAGCGTTTCGGCGGTTACGGGCAACTCGCCCATACCGCCGATGAGGTGTTCGTTGCGGATTTCGCACTCGATGCCCTCGGCGGACAGGTAGCCCCGGATCAGGTGGGCCTCGGCGAGGGTTTGGGCCACGTAGGCCTGAACCCTCGCGGGAACCGGTTGTGCGGACGCGGGGGATTTATCCTCCGATATACGACATCTCCACCTTGGGCAGATCCTTGGTCTCCGACGACCGGATCTCCGAGTAGCGATCCGACCGCTGACGCCAGTTGCCTGCGACCGCTTGGGTGAGCTCGTCATCGGTAGCACCCTCGCGCAGAAGTTGTCTAAGGTCCTGGCCCTTGGTGGCAAACAGGCAGGTGAAAAGCTTGCCTTCAGCCGAGATACGAGCCCGCGTACACCCTCCGCAGAAAGGCTTGGTGACCGAAGCGATGACGCCAACCTCGGTGTCTTCGCCCTTGTACCGCCAGCGGTTCGCAACTTCGCCGGGGTAGTTCGGCGGCAGTGGTTCCAGGGGCATCTCGGCGTTGATCGTTTCCACTATTTCGTCGGCCGGCACAACCTCCTCCAGCTTCCACCCGTTACTGTGCCCGACGTCCATGTACTCGATGCAGCGCAGGATGTGGCCCTTCTCCCTGAAGTACCTCGCCATGGGAAGGATGCTCTGCTCGTTGGCGCCCCGCTTTACGACCATGTTGATCTTGATGGGATTCAAGCCGACCCGGTCGGCTTCGTCGATGCCGGCCAGAACCTTTTCGACGGGGAAGCCGACGTCGTTCATGGACTTGAAGGTCTCGTTGTCCATCGCGTCCAGGCTGACCGTCACCCGGTCCAAACCGGCTTCCTTGAGGGCCTCGGCCTTACGCGCCAATTGCGAGCCGTTGGTCGTAAGGGTTAGATCCAGGCCGTCGATGCGCGCGAGCTTTTCGATGAGCCTTTCCAAGTTGCGGCGGACCAGCGGTTCGCCGCCGGTAAGGCGGATCTTCTTTACGCCCAGACCCACGAACACCTGGGCCAACCGCTCGATCTCCTCGAACGTGAGCAGCTCTTTGCGGTCTAGAAACTGGTAGTCGGAGCCAAAGATCTCCTTGGGCATGCAGTAGATACAGCGAAAATTGCAACGGTCGGCGACCGAGATCCTCAGATCACGGATATGCCGTCCGAACTTGTCGGTCACTCCGGCGGTCGTTGGCGCTTCGGATATTGCTCCGCTCATGGGGTCAGTCTAACGGCTGGCCCGATTTATTGGTGCTGAGCAACTCGGCGTTATGGGCTGCGGCTGATTCGAAACGCCGGGTATGAAACCTTCGGCGGTTTGGAGCCGTCGGCGCCCGGCTTGCCCTTGAACAGCCGGCGCGAGGTCCGGGCCAGGATGATGGAGAAAACGAGCAGGAAGAGTCCAGTCGCGATGAACTTCACCGGGTTTGCGAGCGTTGCGTCGCCGCTATCGGTGGCCGCGCTTTGGGCTGCGTTGATGGAGGGGGAGTCCGACGATGTGCTGAAGCGCTCGGGTAGTTCGGCATCGAAGGGCAGCTGGTCGTCGAAGTCCACGTTGGTTCGGGCCAGAGGTTCGTCCCTGATGATCGGGGCCAGCGGTCCGGAGTTTTGGGCCGGCGGGGGAGCGGGCTCCGGCTCGGGCTCCGGCTCCGCGGTGGTGGTTTCGGGGACGAAGACCCCCTCGGGCACCTCGCCGGCGGGGGCGCCTTCGGCTTCGCCGTCTCCCTGACCCTCCGCAGCCGCGGGCGCCGGTATGGTCACCGGCTTGGAGGCGGAGCTCTTAGCGGTTATCCCAGAGTCGCTGACCGGGCTACTGCGCACGGCTACCACCTGATACCGAAGTGCCAGCCCGGCCGGCGCTTCGGAGTCGGTGAACTTGTTGGTCTTTACGGATCCGACCTGCTCGAACGATCCGCTGGCTACGGCCCTGAGCACCCGGTATCCGGTCAGGTCGGGCTCGCTGTTGGCCTTCCAGGTCACCATGGGGGTTTCACCCTGTAGAGAGACCGAGACGCCGGTGGGGGCGGCTGGAGGGTTGTTGAGCAGTACGTTGGCTACCGAAGCTCTGAAGGTCTTGGGACCCGACAGTAGTCCGGTATCCACAACCGCGGTGGCTTCGATGTCGTAGCCGCCGTTGTAGGGACTTTGACCCTTTGTGTTCCAGGAGCCCTTGAAGCTCTGGTTGTTTCCGGTCGTGTTGGCGATCGAGGCGGACTTGCCATCGCCGCTGCGCGGCTTGACGGTAACGGTGAAGCTTTCGTAGTCGGGGGAGCTCAGAAGCCCTCCGGACATTTCAACTTCCGCCTGGATGGTTTGTGTGCCGGCCGTTGGCTTGCCCGCGGCGGGCGTGGGTGGGGTGACGAACTTGATCTCGCCATCGCCTCCGCCGGTGGCAGCGCCCGCAGGCGCGGCAGCGATTGCCACGAGCAAAAGTCCTGCCATCCAGCTCGCCAGCAGGCGTCTCATGCGATGTCCTTGGACTCAAGCAGGACGGCGCGGGCAATCAGGCGTTGCCGGTCGGACCCTTTAGGGTGGCATGTGGTCAGCGTCAACGTCGCTTCGGGCGTCGGGTTGATGGCCGACCAGTCGCTGGCGGAAGTTACCCATGGATTGGCGTGGCCGTCGAAAGGGTCTACAACTTCATAGGTGTGCTCGGCAAAAGGCGTGATCAGCGTGATCTTGTCTCCCGGTTTCAGCACCTCCAAGTTAGAGAACGGCTTGCCGTAGGTGGTGCGGTGCCCGGCAATCGCCACGTTACCAGGCTCTCCGGGCAGGGGCGTGTTCGGGTAGTGGCCGGCGCCGGTGTTGAGCGCTTTGGAGGAGGTGCCCTCCACCACGATCGTGTCCGTGCCCATCGCCGGGATGATGATGCGCGTGAGGGGGGAGGCGTCTTGCACCTCGCCGGCCGCGTAGTCCGCCTTCAGGCTGGCCGTCTGGAACTGATCCCGCAACTGGCTTTGGGTCCGGTTAGCCTGCCAGTCGGTGTACAGGGGGTACATGAAAAAACCCGCGGATCCCAGCGCCGTGATCGCGGCCATACCGGCTAAAACGACCGCCAATTTGCGCCGTCCCTGCTGACTTAGCTCCACGTCTTTACTCCTGGATTAGCCCCCCGGCCGATTCCAACCATCATATTTAAGACTCGTCTCTAACGGTGGCTCTTTAACCACGGCGAGCCCTCCTCGAGGCTGCTGAGGTACGAAGGGCTCGGCTCCCGCAAGAGCCGAGCCCCCTTTTTGTCGTTAACCGTTACCTCTGGGAGATGCCCCCCAGCTTGCGGTAGCCGAACGCCGAGGCCACGGATATGCCCCCGAGGATCACCGCCATGGTTGCCCAGAAGGCGGTGGTTCCGCCCGTCTTTGGCAACGGTGGCGCTTCCTGCGCCTGCACCCGCGGTTTGTCGATTTCGTCGAACGCCGTGAGCTGGACGTTGGCCGTGCCTCCCTGCGCCGTCTCCAAGGCACAGTTGGACACCACCTCGGCCCGGTTCACAAAGTTCCCGTTAGCGGCGTTATCGGCTACGGCGACTTGGAAGGAGACGGACTTCGACTCCTTGGGCGCTATAGGCCCTATGTCGTTATAGGTAACCGAGTTGGCCGTCGTGGAACTGGCCGGCGGATCCTGGCTGCCGATCGTGAACCCGATGTTGTCGGGCACGGTCATGGTGTCGACCAGAGAGTTGCTGGTCAGTTCGCAGTCGAACGGGTTCGTCGTGTTGATGGAGTAGACGAAGCTCTGTCCCGCATTGACGATCTCCGGGTTGGCGGCCTTCTTGACGTCCGCACCTGCGCAGGTGATGCCGCCGACCGGGACCCTGGACTCGACTTCCATGTGTCCGACACGCACGTCGGCAAGCTCAAGGCCGCCCAGCGTGGTGCCCAGCAGGTCGCCCAGCAGTCCCTCGCCCTCGGGGAGCAAGCGGACCCGCACGACATCAACTACGCCCTTGGCGTGAGTGCCGTCGGCGGACTCCGTCACGGTGGGGTCGGGGTCGAGCACCAACTCCACCAGGCCGAGGCCCAGCAGGTCGCCCTGGAGCAGGTCGTCGAGCGGAACGATGCCCAGTAGCTGGTCGAGCGTGACCGTGAGGCCCTCTACCAACTCGGAACCGGCGTCCGGAAGCGGAAGCGTGTTGGTTACCTTGAGCACCGGTGTTTCGCCGTTGGCGGTGCCCGGCTGGTAGCTGACGTACGACTGTCCCGGAATACCGGTGGCAACCGCCTGGATAACCCATTCACCCAGCAGCTCAATGGTGAGCTCTGCCCCGGGCACGCCCTGGAACAGAACGACTGGAGCAAGCGTCTGACGGGTTTCGCTCAGAAGACCCAAGTTCGGGCCGACAATGTTGCCACCCTCATCGGTCTGAGGAACCAACCGGGTGCGCGAGGAGGAGCGGACTGCTCCGGGGTCCTGGCTGCTCGGGTCGGTGCCCAACAGAGCGGAAAGAGTGTCTCCGACGCCACCGAGCACGTCGCCGGTCAGAAGCGAGGCGTCGGCCACGTTGCCCTGGCCGTAGCTGAGGTCCTTACCGAGGATGCAGTTGTTCGGGTCGTAGGTTGCCTGAGCCCTGCCTTCTACAACGCCTGCCGAGAGCACGCCGGGTACATCAATGGGTCCTACCAGGGTCTTCTTGATCAACTCCGTGGAGGGAGGGGCGGCTGCAGCTGCGGCCTGCTGCTGGAGGATGTCGCTGCCGAGCAGACTGACGTCCAGACCAAACCCTGCGCCGTAGCTGTTCTTGCCGGGTACGGAAGGTTGGACGACCCGGCCGAGCTCATCGCTCACCGCGGTATCGAGCCCTTTGGAAGCGACGGACGCGCCGGACCAGCCGAGGTCGGCCTTGACGGTGGGGGATGAGCCTAGCGTCAGTGCGTCGGCGTGAAGGTAGGTACCGGTCGCGTAACCGGAAAAATCTGCATCGCTGAAGGATACTTGACCCAGCGCTGCCTGGGGAGCGAGGGCTAGGCCCATGGCAACCAGCGCGAGCAGCGCAGTTACCCTGGTAACCCCCTTTTTCTTCCTTTGTGTGCCCGACATTGAGATTTACTCCTCTTTTTTGTGCGTCTGTATCTATCTAAATCTATCTAAGTATCTAAGCGTTAAAAGCCCTCTTTCGGCGCATGACAAATGCGTGGCTCATGCTATTGAATTACTACCGACTAATCCAGTGAGTAACGCAACAAAGCTCTGCTTATTAAATTGGGCTAATTCTACGGGCCCGGACAGCTTGCTGTTGGATCTCCTGTTAAAAAAGGTTCCGGCTACTGAGTGTGCAAATCATTCACGAAAAGTGGTGCTATGTCAAGTAGCAATTGACGTTTTGTGCTTGTGGCATGTGTCGAATGTTGCAGAATGTCGAGGTACCCGCGGGAGAGGTACCCGCGGGAACGGGCGCGTAGAAGTTGTCCCTCATCCGAGGGTGGCGCACAACGGACCCGGGTTGCGGCCCGATGTGCCTAGTACTAACACTCCGGTGCCGGCGATTGCGACCTTATGTCGCGCAGGGTGGCGGTGATGTCGTCGGTATCGAGCACGTCGGCCATGAGCCCCACCTGCTCCTCGAAGACGTCCTCGGGGACTAGGCTGCGAATCTCATCTTCTAGTATGTGGTAAACGTCGAGGCCCAACTGGACCTCGGCCAAAGCACCTGCGTAAGTCGGATCTCCCAGAACTACGGTTTCGGCGGAGACTTGCGCACTCTCAGCGTCGGGCGAACCCAAGATGATGAGCAGCTTCTCCGGGCCGTGTTCATTGGAGAGCGCCAGGATTACCTCCTGGTGTTGCAGATCCATGGCTCCTGAGGCCGTTCAGACAAAGCATTCCGTGGCGGCGAAAGCGATGTGGGACCCGCCGATGGCCTCCACGCAGGCCGATATGGCACCCCCGGAGACGCCGTCGCGTTCGCCGAGTACTACCACTTGTCGGTCTTCGAACAATTATTCACCCCCTCGAGTCGGTGATTAAGCCCTCGGCTCGCGCGCCGGATTGATCCTGGTCCGGCTGGGCCTTCGTCGCGATCGAGAGTCGATACGAGAAAATTACTGTGCCGTGACAAACTTGTCACGTCGCTTAAGAGGTTTGTGCCCCGACCCAAGGAGAAAAAGGACAAAGAGGAGGAGGACGGGATTCGCAACGCAGCGCGCGCTGATCCGCCGAATGCGCAATTGGGAGAGTGCCGCCTCTACCTGGTCACCGACGCGCGGTCTGCGGCGGGTGACTTGGACCGCTTTCTGGCAGAGGTTTTGGACGCAGGGGTCGGGATGGTGCAGCTGAGGGAGAAGCAGATGGAGGCAGGGCCTTTGTTGAGGTACGCCGAGGTGGTGAGGAGGCGTACGGCCGCCGCCGGGGCCCTGTTCATTGTGAACGACCGAGTAGATGTAGCGATCGCGGCAGGAGCCGACGGCGTACATCTGGGGCAACAAGACCTGCCCCTCGACGAGGCCCGCCGTCAGGTGGGGCCCGAGCTGATTGTCGGGGTATCGACCCACTCGGTCGATCAGTTGGAGTCGGCGACCGCCTCAACGGCCGACTACTGCGCGATTGGTCCGGTGTTTGCCACGCCCACCAAACCCGGGCGGCCGGCCGTGGGCCTGGACCTGGTTCGGGCTGCTGCTAAGCGGGCCACCAAGCCGGTCTTTGCCATCGGAGGTATCAATGCCTCGAACGTACGCTCGGTGCTGGATGCAGGCGCCGGGCGGGTGTCGGTGGTGCGGGCCCTGACCCAGAGCGACGACCCGGCGGGAGAGGCGCGGAAGTTGACCGCCGCGTTGGGCCAGCTTGACTGAAACGCGGTGGTAGTGGACTACAATGGACCTATGCCCACACCTGAGGAAGTCTTCGAGGCGCTTAAGGTCGTCGATGACCCGGAGATCGGGATCAACATTGTTGATCTCGGCCTGATTTACGACGTGGTTGTAACCGACGACGGCGAGGCCCAGATCACCTTTACGCTGACCTCGGCCGGTTGTCCGGCGGGAGCTCAGATCGAAAACGAGATCCGGGAGGCTGCTGCGAGTGTCGAGGGCATCTCCAGCGTAACCTCGGAGATGACGATGCAGCCCGCGTGGGGTCCGGACAAGATGAGTGAGCTTGCGCGGTCGGCTCTCGGCTTCTTTTGATTTTCCTAATCTGGCGATCTGGTAGATGAACGACTTCATAAGTAAGTTCAGGTGGGTTTTGGTGGGTGGAGGATTGTTCATCCTCGTCGGCATCATTGTGCTGGTTGCCGTGCTGGCCAGCGGGTCGGGGGATTCCACCGACGTGGCCGGCGACGCTCCTGTAGACGCATCCGGTTCACCCGTCGCGCCCATCGAGCGCGTCGACCGCCAGGAATTTAGCGGGGAAGGCGACACGAAGGAGAACTTCAAGGCCGGCGGAGGCCTGACGTTGCTGCGCTTCACCCACTCCGGTGGCAGTGCGACAAACTTCATTGTGACGCTTAGCCAGGATGGTCAGATGATCGACCAGGTGGTCAACGCAATCGGCGATTACGAAGGAACTCGGGCGGTGCCTCTGCCGGTCGGCGATTACGTAATGGAAGTGCGTCCGGGAGCAGGGGAGTGGACCGCTCAAATTGACCAGTCGGTTCCGGAGGACGCTCCGGCTCCTCCGGCCGAGTTCTCGGGATCAGGGCAGTCTGCGACGGAGTTTTTCAAGCTTGAGGCCGGATCGGCCGACTTCCGGTTGCGTCACGAGGGTCAAGGCGTATTTATCCCGGGATTGGTCAGGTCGGACGGCACCCGAGCCGGTTCCATCGTCAATGAGTCTGGAGATTTCTCTTCTCGAGTGACCGTGAACATCAAGGCCGCAGGTATCTACCTGGTCGACGTTCTGGCCAACGGCGACTGGGAGATAGAGGTCACTCAGTAGGAAGTTGGCCGGGGTTTTCGTTCACGCGTCGCGGGGAACGGTTAGCCCGACGGTCGCCAATTTGATGGCGTTGTTGAGGTCGCTACGCCGTATAATCTTCTTATAGACAAGTCGCCGGGCCGGCGCAATCCAGCTGGCTTTGAAAGGGATCAATCGGATGCCACTTTCGGACCGAGAGCAGCAGATTCTTCAGGAGATCGAAGACCAGCTTTACGAGCAGGACCCAGAGTTTGCGCGGGGGGTTTCCTCCTCGACTCTGCCCGCTGTCCTGAGGCGCAACGTAAGACGAGGGATCCTGGCCTTTGTGAGTGGCCTTGCGGTCCTGGTGGGCTTCTTCTTCTACCCGCGCCTGCCGGTGGGGGTAATAGCGTTCCTGGTGATGGTAGCCGCCGCGTATTATACGTACGACAACCTGCACAAAATTGGGAACGAGCAGCTCCGGGTGCTAAGAGAACAAGCGTCGCTGTCTGGCCTGATGGCGCGGATTAGAACCAAGATCCGGGAAGCGGGCAGTCGCGACGACCAATAGCACCCGCAAGAGTCACCTTCAACCTCTTCTTTAGACTTGGGTAGTAGCAGGGATAGAGCGGGAAACTATTTAACCGGTTGGCTCAAAAACCGCCGGTCCACATCTTGCGAATCCCGCGTGCGGTGTGTAGAACTGACAGACCGGTCACAATACCCAATTTCCTAAATACTAGTTAAAGAAATTCTTTGGAAGGGGCCATCGTTGGAGGGGTTTAGCGTTAAGCACGCGTGTCGATTTACTGGTTGTACTAGCCATCAAATCCGTTATTGGGACCAGAGCGGCTTAGTCAAACCCAGCGTTCAATCGACCGGCGGCCGGCCTGGAGTGCGGCGACTTTACTCCTTCCGGGATCTGGTGGCGCTAAAGGTAGTAAAAGCGATGCTTGACGGCGGAATGTCCTTGCAGCGAGTACGGCGCGCGTGGGACTACCTGCGCAAGAAGGCCGGGCTGGAAGAGCACCTCTCCGAGGTCAAGCTCATCACCGACGGCAAGAGCATCTATCGGGTAGCCCATGACGACGAGGAGATTCTCGACGCATTGCGGCAGGGCCAGATGTCGTTCTTCGTCGCTATCGACGAGATTACCCGCAGTCTCGACCAGGGCGTGGCCGAGTTTCTCCGCGATCGTGAGGAGTTCGTGGAGACGCTGCGAATTGTCAACGACGCGCTTTCCCAGGAACAGCAGAAAAAGATCGCGCAGGCCTGAGCCCAATTGGCCGGTACCGGTGACCTGAATCTCTTTGGCTTTCAAGAGGTGCTTCCGGGACGGGCCCATTTAGCTGTGTCACTTATACTCACCCCAAGGCAGTCACGCGCCTTGGAGCTATCGATGGAGCACCCGAACCCTCGGGCGTTTCAGCTAGAAGGAGATGGGCTTGGCCAAAGCACTGGTCTTGAACGCTTCCTACCAGCCGCTTTGCATCGTTTCGGCACGGCGGGCGGCCGTGCTCGTCCTAAAATCAAAGGCCGTCATCGAGCACGCGGACGATGGATGTTTCCATTCCGAGCGCCTGAGTCTTCCGGTGCCGTCCGTGGTGCGGATGCTCTACTTCGTGAAGGTGCCCTACCGGGCCCGCGCAACACTTAGTCGCAGGGCGGTCTTTGCCCGGGACGACTATCAGTGCCAGTACTGCGGCTGTGCTGCTGAGAATGTCGACCACATCAAACCCCGGTCCAAGGGCGGCACCCATACATGGGACAACGTGGTGGCATCTTGCCGCTCCTGCAACGCACGCAAAGAAAACCTGCTGCTCAATGAGGTGGGGATGAAGTTGAAGAGACCACCTCACGTTCCCAGCGACAGTCTGTTTCTGATCGCGGCGGTAGGAAAGACTCACCCGGCGTGGGAGCCCTATCTAGCGGTCGACGAGCCCCCTCGAAGTCTTTCCTCGCTCACCTCACTCTCCTCCGGGGGCTAGTGAGCACTAGGCACCCAGCCGCCGGAGTATCCGCATAGTCGTTGCATATAAATGCGTCGCGTCAAATTACACGACTGTAATTGCGCGCCCAAGTGGCGGAGAACGTTGACTGTGGGGATTTTTGTGGCGTAATGTGGCGCAAGGTGGTGCAGAACCGCCGGCACCCCTTCCGGCAACGTATGTCGAAGCGGATGCGCTCTAACAGGATTGATGGACCGCCCAAGGAGCCCACAGATGTTGCTCGGAGAGTTCATGCACACGGTCGACGCCAAGGGCCGGGTGTTCTTGCCTGCCAAGTGGCGGGCCGAACTGTCTGAGGAAGTGGTGGTGACCGCCGGTCTGGAGCGCTGTCTTTTCGTTATGACCAAAGAGCAGTTTGAGCAGCGAGCCGCGCACCTGCAGCAGCACTCGCCGGATCGTAAGGCCAACCGGGATTACAACCGGCTGTTCTTTTCTTCGGCGTCGGAGGAGGCGATCGACAAGTCGGGTCGTATGTCGATTCCGGCAGGGCTGCGGCAGTACGCGGGACTCGGAAAAGAGGCGGCTTTTATAGGCGTGTCGGATCGGGCCGAGATCTGGGATCGCGAGGCTTGGTCGCACTACAAACAAGGCGTGGAGGCAGATTACGAATCTATTGCGGAACAACTTGACTGACAGGTGGCACAGCGTGACACGCAGTAAGTCGCCCCTGCGGGGAGCGTCAGGTCCAAGTGGTCCGGGTCAACCGGGAAGGGAGCTGTGTGTGATGGGTGGAACATCAACATCTTTGCTGAATAGGGAGCTTCGTCAGACGTGCATGTTGCTGGGGGTGGCTGCGTCAGTCCTGAGCGGATACCTCGGGCTGGCGCTGTTTTTGCTCCGGGTCCTCAGATAGCGGCTTGGCGGAGGGCGCGGCGCCGAGTTTCAGGCACGATCCGGTCTTGGTCCCGGCCGCACTCGAGTGGCTTGGGCCGGCTCTGCAGTCGACGGATGTGTTGGTCGACTGCACGGTGGGCGGCGGAGGTCATGCCGAAGCTTTCCTTCAGACCTTTGACCGCCTGACGGTTATCGGAATCGATCGCGACGAGCAGGCTCTGGAGGCGGCGCGGGCTCGGCTGGAGTCCTTTGGAGCCCGGGTGAAGTTGGCCAAGGGAAATTTTCTAGATTTGGACGAGGTGGTGGATTCGATGGGACACGCACAGGTCGGAGCAGTTCTTTATGACCTCGGGGTCAGTTCTGCCCAGCTGGACCGGCCCGAGCGAGGCTTCAGCTATCGGTCCGGCTCCAGTCTCGACATGCGGATGGATCAAAGCTCATCGCTAACGGCGGCCGACATCGTCAATGGGTATTCGGTCCAGGAGTTGGGCCGGGTCTTGTTCGAGTACGGCGAGGAGCGCTATGCGCGGCGCATCGCGCGGGCGATCGTCAGCCGCAGAGCGTCCAAAACGTTTCAAGACGCCGCCGACCTGGCCGATGTTGTGCGCGGGTCTATTCCTGCGGCGTCGCGACGCGCCGGCCCCCACCCGGCGCGGCGGACCTTCCAAGCGCTGAGGATCGAGGTCAACGATGAGTTGGGCAGCCTGAGCGGTTCGTTGGATCTGGCGGTCTCCCGGCTGCGGGCGGGCGGCCGTTTAGCCGTCATCAGCTACCACTCGCTTGAGGATCGCATTGTGAAGCGATTCTTCAGGCAGTCGGCCGCGGAGTGTACATGTCCGAAGGACTTTCCGGTTTGCGTCTGTGGCGCCAGGCCGCAACTGAAAGTTCTCACGGGCAAGCCCGTTCGGCCGGACGCGCAGGAGGTCGAGCGTAATCCCCGTTCCGACAGTGCCCGTCTGAGGGTGGCCGAAAAGCTCGAGGAGGTGGCTTGATGGCGGCAACGAAACAGGCAGCTGCTCCCGCCCGGCACTACGCACCGTTGCCGGAGAGTCCTGTGCGTGTAGTCACCAGCCCCGTGCCGGCGCCGCGCAAGGCCCCTTCTCAACGGCCGGCGTCGAGGCCGGCGGCCCGGCCTGCGCGACGCAGCCGGGTGCTACCCAGCGTCCTGCTCGCCGGTGTTGTCGTATTCGGGTTGGTGTTGCTCAATATATATCTGGCTCAGACGTCTTTTGCCCTGTCCGAAGTGCAGTCGAAAGTGGCGGAGGAGCGTTCGCGGCAGCGGCAGTTGCGCAGCGAGGTGGCTCAGGCGGAGTCCCCGGCGACGGTTTCGCAAATGGCCGTCGAGCTGGGTCTGGTCGTGCCGGTTCAACTGCAACAGCTGGACTGAGCCGCGTGGCGACGAAATCGAAGTCCATTCGCCTGTTTAGCCTGCTTGCGGCCCTGTTTGTGGGTTTTGGGATTGTGGCGACCCGGATGTTCTGGTTGCAGATTGTAGATTCGAGCCGTCTCACCGAGATGGCGGCTGCCCAGAGGCAGCGAACCCTGATCGTGCCGGCTCAGCGGGGGTCGATCCTCGCTTCAGACGGGACCGAGCTGGCGATCTCGGTGGACGTGAAGACCGTGTTTGCCGACCCTCATCAGGTAACCGATCCCGGACGTACGGCTGAAGCGTTGGCGCCCGTGTTGGATCTGGAGGTCGGGCCGCTGCTGGAAAAGATCACGCGGGATTCAGGGTTCGTGTATCTGGCGCGCAAGGTGGATGAGTCGGTGGCCGCTCAGGTGGCGCAGTTGCAGCTGCCGGGAATCCATCTGGTCCCCGAATCAAAGCGCCTTTACCCTGCGGGCTCGCTCGCCTCGCAAGTAGTGGGTTTTGTGGGTACGGAAAACGAGGGCCTGGGGGGCTTGGAGTACATGTACGACGATCTGCTGACGGGACGCGACGGTAAAGTCATGGTGGAGCGCGACCCGCTAGGCCGGCAGATCCCCGTCGGGGAATCCTCGGTGAAGGAGGCGATTTCGGGCAGCGACATTATCCTGACCCTAGACCGTCAGATTCAGCACGAGGCCGAGGCGGCGCTGGAGCGCGCGGCAGAACGGTGGGGGGCCGGGAGCGGCTCGATCGTGGTCATGGATCCGGCGTCCCGTGAGATTCTGGCTATGGCCAATACTCCGGCATTCGACCCCCGCGATCTGGACTCTAGCGATGCGCAGAGCCGGCGCAACCGCGCGGTAACCGACCTCTACGAGCCGGGCTCAGTAACCAAGGTGGTAACCGCCGCGGCTGGGCTCGAAAGCCGGGTAACCTCTCCCGCCGAGCGCATGCGCGTCGCCGACCGCCTCAAGGTCGGGGGTAAGGTATTCAAGGATTCTCACGTGCATCCGGTACAGGAACTATCCTTTGCCGAGGTCATTCAGTCCTCTTCCAACGTTGGGACTATTCAGGTGGCCCAACGGTTGGGAGAGGAGAGGCTGTACGAGTACCTGCGGCGGTTCGGCTTCGGCCGGCCGACCGGGATCGATTTCCCCGCCGAGGCCTCCGGAATCCTTCCGGAGCCCAGCCAGTGGTGGGGCACGTCGCTAGGAACTATCTCTATCGGGCAGAGTTTCGCCGGTACTCCGATTCAGGTTGCCAACGCTTTCGCCACTCTGGCCGCCGGGGGACTGGCTGCGGAGCCCAGGCTGATCAAGGGTACGGTGGGGGCCGACGGGGTAGTTGAAGCGCCGGAGCACCCGGCGCCGCAGCGAGTGATTGAGCAAGCTACGGCTAGGCAGGTGACCGATATTCTCGTGGGCGTGACCGAGGACGAGATAGGCACCGGAAGCGCCGCTCGGGTGCCCGGTTACTTGGTGGCCGGCAAGACCGGTACGGCACAGAAGGCGTCGGAGGGGGGATACTCGGGATACATGGCTACCTTCGCTGGCTTTGCTCCCGCCGACAATCCCCGCCTCGTGGTTTCGGTGGTCCTAGATGACCCGAATCCCATTCTTGCCGGCCAAACCGCGGCGGTCACGTTTCAAGAGGTAATGGAGTTTGCCCTGAGGAGGCTGCGGAGCTCCGACGCAGGACCGATGGATACGGACAGCACCTCGTTGGCCGCTGCGACCCGTTAGCGCCGTGACCGTTGGTATGAGGCTGGGCACCATCGGACGACTGTGGGGATGCGATGTGCCTCCGGAGGCCGGGGAAATTGCGGTGACCGATCTTCGATACGACTCGCGTGCGGTGGTTCCGGGATGCCTGTTCTTCTGCGTGGTGGGTGCTCATACCGACGGACACGATAGGGCTGTAGAGGCGGTGCAGGCAGGAGCGGCGGCCCTGGTCTGCGAACGGCGCGTGGAGCTTCCGGTCCCGATGGAGGTACCGCAGCTTATAGTGGAAAACTCGCGAAGGGCTATGGGGGCGTTGGCGGGGCCTTTCTACGGTAATCCGAGCCACAGAGTTAAGGTGGCGGGAGTTACCGGGACCAACGGGAAGACCACCACCTGTTTTATGCTGGAGTCCATATTCAGGGCTGCAGGCGATCCAGCGGGCTTGATAGGAACGGTGGAATGCCGCGTAGCAGGAGACCGCCGGCCCGCTACCCGGACCACGCCGGAGGCGGTAGATATTCAGCGGCTCCTTGCGGAAATGGTCGACCGGGATGTAAACCGCTGTGCCCTCGAAGCCACCTCGATAGGTATTGAGTCGGGCCGCACCGAAGGCACGAAGTTCGAGGCGGCGGTGTTTACCAACCTTACCCATGACCACCTGGATCACCACAAGAACATGGAGGCCTACTTCCGGGCCAAGGCCCGCCTGTTTAGGGAGTTTGATGTCCGGACGGCGGTGATCAACGCCGACGACAAGTACGGCCGGCGGTTGCTGCGGAGTGTGGAAGGTCGGAAGGTGTCGTTCGGGGTGAACAACGAGGCGGACATCAGGGCGGCCGAGGTCGTGTCCGATGCAGACGGCTCAACTTTTGTTGTTCGGGGCGACGGCGTCGATCAACGGGTACGCGTGCGGCTGCCCGGGGCCTTTAACGTTTCCAACGCGCTCGCAGCGACGGTAGCTGCGCTATGCATGGGTATACCGGCCGACGCGGCCGCGGCCGGGATCGAGGGGCTCGAAGCCGTGCCGGGCCGGTTTGAGCCGGTCAAGCTCGGGCAGGACTTCTTGGTGCTGGTCGACTACGCTCATACGCCCGACAGTTTGGTAAGCGTGCTGAGGGCGGCCCGGGACCTGGCGGATGCGCAGGTAATAACGGTTTTCGGCTGCGGCGGCGACCGGGACAAGGCAAAACGGCCGCTGATGGCCCAGGCGGTGGCTGAGGCTGCCGACGTGGCCATCGTCACCTCGGACAACCCGAGGGGGGAGGATCCCGAGGCCATACTGCGGGATATCGAGCAGGGGCTGGTCAACTCGCCTCCCCGTGGCGGATACGTGATCATTGAAGATCGGGCCGAGGCGATTAGGGCGGCGGTGAGCCGGGC
This sequence comes from Actinomycetota bacterium, assembly GCA_040905365.1. Taxonomy (GTDB): domain Bacteria; phylum Actinomycetota; class CADDZG01; order JAHWKV01; family JAHWKV01; genus JAHWKV01. The sequence goes on along the minus strand of JBBDRQ010000034.1, from coordinate 103,693 downwards.
CCGCACCGGCGATGTAGTGGTAGTGGCAGGTAAGGGCCACGAGACCTATCAAGAAGTGGACGGCCGGGTGCTGCCGTTCGACGATCGTGACGTGGCGGCGCAAATGTTGAGGGAGTTGCTTTGAACCTGACCGTGGAAGAGCTGGCCAGAGTGGTCGGCGGGGTTGCCGAGGGCGTGAACCCGCGGGCAAAGGTGCACGGCGCGGCGGCGGATTCAAGGCGGGTCCGGCCCGGGGACGTGTTCTTCGCGTTGCCGGGGGTTAGAGCCGACGGCCACGACTTTGTCGCGGAGGCGCTGGCGGCCGGGGCAACGGCAGCGGTGGTGAGGCGAGGCGTAGAGGTGGGGGACGGTCCGTACATTTACGTTGAGGACGCCCTCCAGGCGCTGGGCCGCGCGGCGGGCTGGGTGCGGGATGTGTTCAGTCCGACGGTGGTTGGCATCACCGGATCGACGGGCAAGACGTCGGTGAAGGACCTAGTGGCGTCTATTGCCGGGAAGCGTCTGAAGACGGTGGCGTCGGAAAAGTCGTTCAACAACGAGCTGGGCGTTCCGTTGACGTTGCTGCGTACCCGCTTGGACACCGACGTGGTCATGCTCGAGATGGGGGCGCGGGGAGCGGGACACATCACGGATCTTTGTGAAATTGCGCGACCGCATATTGGGATTTTGACCAACATCGGCGTTACCCACTATGAACAGTTCGGCTCGGCCGAGGCCATTGCCTCGGCCAAAACGGAGCTGGTCAAGGCTCTACCGGCCGGCGGGGCGGCCATCTTGAATGCCGACGACGAAAAGGTGATGAAGATGGGCTCGGGGCTTTCCGCCGAGGTGGAGGTGCTCACCTACGGCCTATCCGGCGGAGCGTGGCTCCGAGCCGATGGCGTGCGTCTTGACCGGATGGGTCGGCCGACGTTTCGAATTCTGCGCGCAAGCGAGAGCGTGTGGGTGACTCTGTCGGTCAGTGGCAAACATCAGGTGCACAATGCGCTCGCAGCTTCAGCGGGGGCTCTGGCGTTGGGCTTGACCTTGCAGGACTGCCGGGTTGGTCTGGAAAGTGCGTTGCTGTCCCCCTGGAGGATGCAGGTAGAGGGACTTCGGGGAGCGATCTTGGTCAACGACGCCTACAACGCCAACCCGACCTCGGTGACTGCTGCTTTGCAGACTTGTGCGCATATGGCCGAGGGTGGCCGTTTGGTTGCCGTGCTCGGGCATATGGCCGAGTTGGGAGATCTTGAGCACACAGAGCACCGGCGTATCGGTGCTCTGGCCGCCTCGCTTACCGACCGGCTGGTCGTAGTCGGCGCCTCCGCCGAACCGATCGCCGTCGGTGCCAAGGATGCGGGTATGAGGGAAGTGGCCGTTGTCGAGAACGCCGAACAGGCGGCTGAAGCCGTCGGCAAACTTGAATCCTCAGACGTGGTCTTGGTAAAGGGGTCCCGCGTCGCGGCTTTGGAGCGCGTGATTGAGATCTTGAGGGGCGGTTTAGGCGGTTGATCAGGATTCTGGTCGCCGCGGCGGTAGCTTTTCTGTTGGTTCTGGTGCTGACGCCGCTGGCCATCCGCATTCTCACTACCAAAAAGATCGGCCAGTTCGTACGCGAGGACGGACCTCAGGCCCACTTTGTCAAGCGCGGTACGCCCACCATGGGCGGGTTGGTGATCGTAGGGGGCGCGCTCATCGGGTTTTTTGTCGCCCATCTGATTCCCGGTCTCACGCCTTTGACCAGCAGCGGCTTGCTGGCGGTCGGCACCATCCTCTCGATGGGGCTTTTGGGGTTCGTAGACGATTACCTAAAGGTCAACCGCCGTCGATCCTTGGGGTTGAACAAGACGGCCAAGCTGCTGGGCCAGGCGCTGATCGCACTGGCCTTCGTAGCAATCTCGCCGCATACCCAAGCGGCTCGGGAGGTGTCGTTCGTTCGGCCTCTGGGGGTCGGGTTGGGGGTGCTGTTCGTGGTTTGGATATTTGTGATCATCTCCGCCTCGTCCAACGGTACCAACTTGGCGGACGGCCTTGACGGCCTGTGTTGCGGATCTGGAGCGATGGTTATGGGTGCTTACGTCATTATTGCGTTCTGGCAGGTTCGGCACCCATGCGGCGGCCCCGGCGGGCTTTCCGCCGGCTGTTACCACGCTCCCCACTCTCTTGATCTGGCGATGGTTGCCGCAGCGATGCTGGGGGCCTCCGCCGGCTTCCTGTGGTGGAACGCGGCGCCGGCGAAGATTTTCATGGGGGATACCGGATCGCTGGCGCTCGGCGGCGGGATGGCGGCGCTCGCGATTTTGACCAATACCCAACTGCTGCTCATTGTGCTCGGCGGTCTTTTTGTGGTGGAGGTCTCCTCGGTTGTCCTTCAGGTCATCTCGTACCGGCTCTTCGGACGCCGGCTTTTCCTGATGGCTCCTATACACCATCACTTCGAGCTGGCCGGCTGGCCCGAGTTCACGGTAATCGTGAGGTTCTGGGTCTTGGCTGCCCTTTCGATCGCCTTTGGCCTCGGGTTGTTCTACGCGGAGTTCATAGCAGCCGGCGGAATCGGATAAAGGGGGGCGACCGCCCGTGCGGATATCCGGTCGGCAGACGGCCTGCGCGTCCAGAATGTCCGGAGGGCATACGGAGGCAGAGGGATCCAATTTGATTGACCGCTTCACGATCGGAAAGGCGCGCAGCTTTTGAACTCGGTTGCCACCGCACCGCAACGCAGCGCTCGGATACGCCGGATACTGCAGCGCCCGCAGCTACCGCTGCTATTCACCGTCCTGGCAATGGCGGTTTTAGGGCTGGTCATGGTGCTGTCCGCGTCATCGGTCCAGGCCTTTCGGGAGTCCGGTTCGTCCTTTTCGTATTTCTACCGCCAGTCCATCGGTGCCGGCCTCGGACTGGTGGCTATGACGGTGCTGGCTAAGGCGGACTATCGTAGGTTGAGGGGGTTGGCCCGCCCGATGTTCGCGGTCTGCATTTTCATGCTGGTGCTTGTGATCCTGCCGTTTGTGGGTACCACCAGGGGCGGATCCAGTCGGTGGTTTGTGCTGGGTCCGTTGAACATTCAGCCGTCGGAGATAGCCAAACTGGCGATCATCATCTTTGCGGCCCACGTTTTGGAATCCAAGGGGGTGCGGATTCGGGACCGTGCACAGATGGCGGTACCCATTCTTCCGGCGACCGCTTTGATGCTGGGGTTGATCATCGCTCAGCCCGACCTGGGAACTGCGATCATCGTGGGCGGGAGTATGGTCGTAGTGCTCTTTCTCGCCGGAGCGCGGTTGGCTCATGTCGCGGCGCTGGCCGGCGGCGGTATGGCAGCCGCGGTGATGCTGGCGCTCGGCCGGGCCTATAGGAGGGAACGGGTGTTCTCCTTTCTGGATCCGTGGGCAGACCCGCTCGACACCGGCTACCACATCATTCAGGGGCAGCTGGCGTTCGGTAGCGGCGGTTTTTTCGGTGTAGGCCTTGGGGCCAGCAGGCAAAAGTGGTCGTACGTACCCAATGCTCACACCGATTTCATATTCGCGATCATTGGTGAGGAGTTGGGTTTGGCCGGCACACTGCTGGTATTGCTCCTGTTCGCGTTTTTGATATTTCTTGGGGTACGGGTAGCCCGCAACGCCCCGGACCGCTTCGGTCTACTGGTAGCCGGAGGCATTACGGGGTGGATTGGTCTGCAGGCCTTGGTCAATATGGCCGCGGTTTCCGGTCTGCTGCCCATCACGGGCGTGCCGCTTCCGCTTATTTCTTTCGGCGGTTCCTCGTTGGTTCTAGCCATGGCGGCGATGGGTCTTCTTCTTTCGATTGCAAGACGCGGCAGGAGAGTTCACGAACCTTTAAGTGGACGTAGAGGGTGATAGTTTCGGTTGGGAGTCTGTCATGAAGGTAGTGGTCGCCGGCGGAGGTACGACCGGCCATCTGTCGCCCGGACTCGCGGTGGCCGATGAGCTGCGGCGACGGGATGCCGAGGTAACGTTTGTCGGATCCAGCCGCGGGCCCGAAGCGCGTATAGTGCCTGCGTCCGGATACCCGTTCCACGGCGTGCGCGTCCTGGGCAGGGGCCGCACTATGTTGAGCTTTCGAAACGCGGCCGCGCTGGGCATGCTCGGTGTGGCGACGCTTCGCTGCGCCTGGGTGTTGGCGCGCTTCAGGCCCGACGCGGTGCTCGGCACCGGCGGTTACGCAAGCCTTCCGGCGGTGCTGGCTGCCAAGGCGTTGCGCATTCCCCTGGCGCTTCATGAACAAAACAGCGTCCCCGGTTTGGCAAACCGGGTGGCGTTCCGGTTCGCCGCGCGGGTCGGCGTAAGCTTCTCGGGAACCGAGCGCCAGCTCGGGCCGGCTGCGGTATTGGTGGGCAACCCGGTTCGTAGTGTTTTGCACAATTTCGATAAATCCCAGTTGGCCGCACGCGGTCGGGAAGAGTTTGGGTTGACCCCGGACCGGCCTACGGTGCTGGTCTTCGGGGGGAGTCAGGGTGCCCGGAGTCTGAACCAGGTGATAATCGAAGCCTACGATCTGTGGAGGGACTCGGAAGTGCAGGTGCTGCATCTGTGCGGACCCAAAAACTTCGAGGTCGTAGATGAGCGGATCGCGTCCAATAAGCTGGCAGGAGACACCCTGGTGCACCGCGTGGTCGGATACACCGATTCCATGGAGATGGCGTACGCGTGCAGCGACGTGGCTCTCTGCCGGTCCGGGGCGAGCACGGTTGCCGAACTGGCTGCGGTGGGTCTGCCCGCCGTGCTGGTGCCGCTACCGATCTCATTGGACGACGATCAACGCAAGAATGCTGAAGCTGTGGTCGAGGTGGGTGGAGGAAAGCTGGTTATGGATTGTGACCTTGAACCTAAAGCTGTAGTTGAAGTCCTTACCAACCTGCTAGCCGATCCTGACGGGCTGCGCGTGATGTCTGAATCTATCGGGTCCCTTCACCGTCCGCACGCCGCGCAGGATATGGCGGACCTCGTCTCGGAGATAGCTGGGCGGTGATTGTGAATCTGGGTTGGCAAAAGATCCACATGGTCGGGGTCGGGGGAGCGGGAATGAGCGCTATCGCCCGTGTGTTGATGGAAGGCGGAGTAGAGGTGTCCGGTTCGGACGCACGGGAATCGGCTGCATTTGGATCTCTGCGTGAGCTCGGAATGACCGGGCGGGTTGGCCACAAGGCCGAACTGGCCGCTGGAGCCGACGTCGTGATCATGTCTGCGGCGATACCAGAGTCCAATCCCGAACTCGAATTCGCCCGCGAACACGGGATACCGATTTTGTTGCGGGGAGCCGCGCTGGCGAGGTTGGTTGAGAAGAAGCGGGTCCTGGCCATCAGCGGGACCCACGGCAAGACGACGACTTCCGGAATGCTGGCCAGTGTTCTGTGCCGGGGCGGGCTGGATCCCACTTATTTGCTTGGAGCCGATGTCGCGGGCCTCGGGGCAGGCGGCCACTTGGGTGAGGGGGAGATCGCGGTTGTCGAAGCCGACGAAGCGTACCGATCTTTCTTGTGGCTGAAGCCCGCAGTCGCTTTGGTGACCAACGTAGACCGAGATCACTTGGATCACTTCGGGAGTATGGACGCCCTCAGGGAAGCGTTTGGCTCCTTTATGTCGAGGGCGGGCGAAGCGGTGATCGCGTGCGCTGAGAGCGATGAGGCGATGGCGCTGGCCGCCCCCTTTGATCCGATTACGTACGGGTTCGACGGTAGGGCCGCCATTAGGGCCGAGCGGGTTCGCTACACCGCCAGCGGTGCCGGCTTCGACCTTATAGTAGAGGGTGACCTCAAGGGTTTCGTAAGTCTCGAAGTGACAGGTCGACACAATGTACTCAACGCTCTTGCAGCAGCGGCTGCCGCGCTGCATGTGGGTTTGGACGCGGGCGCCGTGTGTAAAGGATTGGCCGGTTTCCGAGGCGTCAGCCGCCGATTCGAGTATCGGGGGCAGTACAACGGAGCGAATTTGGTGGACGACTACGCTCACCATCCGGCGGAGATCGATGCGACTTTGACCGCGGCGCGAAGCGGGCCGTGGAGACGGGTGCTGGCCGTGTTTCAGCCGCACTTGTACAGTCGAACGCAGGACCTTCGCGACGATTTTGGGATCGCCCTGGGCAAGGCCGATTTCATTGTGGTGACCGACGTTTACGGGGCTCGCGAGGAGCCGGTGCCCGGCGTTACCGGGAAGCTCGTCGTCGAGGCGGTGGGCGAAGCGGTACCCGGTCGTCGCGTAGCCTATCTGCCGAAGCTTTCGGAGGCTGCACGCTACCTGGCTGGTGTGGTGCGCCCGGGCGACCTGGTAATCACGCTTGGTGCCGGCGACGTGACGACCCTTCACGATCGGCTTCTCGGGACTCCTGGGGAAGATGCTTAGGGTCGGGTGAGAGGCGGCGAGCCGCAAGGTGTTTGAGGAAATGGATGACGAAACCCGCAGTACGGTACAGGGGTTGCTGCCGCGTATCGAAGGCCGGACCGCCCTCGACGAGTCGCTGGCTCCCCTGACTTCTTTTCGCGTAGGCGGTCGAGCGGCGGTCCTCGTGGAACCCGTGAGCGAGACCGATCTGAGCGTTACGGCCGAGATCGTCGCGCTGACAGGGATGGAGATCCTCATGCTCGGCAAGGGGAGCAACCTGTTGGTTTCCGACCTGGGCTTCCCGGGGATTGTTCTACGGCTGGCCAAGGGTTTCGATCAGATCGCAGCGCTGGGCGACGACACCATCGAGGCAGGGGCCGGCACTTCGTTGCCGCAGGTGGCGAACTGGGCGGCCCGCCGGGGCCTTGCGGGGATGGAATTTGCGGTCGCAATCCCGGCCACTGTGGGAGGCGCCGTAGCGATGAATGCCGGCGCCCACGGTTCGGACTTGTCTCATGTGCTGGAGTCCGTCAGGGTCTGCAGCTTGCGTGAGGGCACGTTCAGCGAGATTCCGGTGCAGAGCTTGGATATGGGTTACCGAAGCGCGCTGATCGGCGAAGGCAACTTGGTTTGCGCAGCGAGGTTTTCTCTCCAGAGGGGAGACCGTGACGAGATTTTGGAGAAGATGCACCTATACCGGACCCACCGAGCCGACACCCAGCCGTCCAGGGCTCCCAACGCGGGTTCGACGTTCAAGAACCCACCCGGGTCGTCGGCCGGCAGTTTGATAGACGCAGCAGGGCTGAAGGGGCTCAAAATTGGGGGTGCGCAGGTTTCGGGCAAGCACGGCAACTTCCTGCTGGCGGGCCCCGGTGCTACTGCTCAAGACGTCTTTGACCTGATGGCTCACATCCAGTCAAAGGTTCTAAAAAACGCAGGGGTTACGTTGCTTCCAGAGGTCCGGATCGTCGGAAAGTTCGAACGTTCCGCGAGCCTGATAGTGGACGGGTGAGCCCGGAATGAAGGTCCTGGGGATCGCCGTCGTCCTTGCTCTGGGCGGCGTCTTGGCCCAAGGGCTGCTTGCGCTCGCTCAGTCGCCCGCCCTGAAGCTCGAGGAGTACGAGGTGGTAGGCAATCACCGCATCGGCGAGCAGGAGCTAGTCGATACGGTCGCGGTGGAGCGCGGGGAGCACCTGCTGGCGGTCTCAACTTCCGAGGCGGTCGAAAGAGTTTTGGCCAATCCATGGATCCGAAAGGCCCGGGTTGAGCGCATCCTTCCTTCCAAGCTGCGCGTTGCCGTGGTGGAACGCACCGCCCGGGTGGTGGTTCTGACCCCCGCTGGACCGTACCTGGTCGATTCGCAGGGACTGGTGCTGCAGCAGGGAGACGAGAATCTGGTCGCGCTAACCGACCTGCCGGTCCAGCAGCTGACGGCGGGTGAGCGAATTGACCATCCGGCCTTTGAGCACGCTTGGAGGGCCTACGAATCGTTGCCCAGCTCGCTCAGGGTGAACGTAGGGTCAATTAGCGCTTTAACTGTAGACCAGGTGAAGTTCAACCTGAACGGTGGACCGGAGATCTTCTACGGTGCTGCCGAGGAGATGGAGCAGAAAAACAACGCAATCCAGGCGATGCTTGAGCGGCTGGCAGGCAGCGATGCGAGCGGAACCGTTGTGGATGTGAGGGTGCCGTCGCGCCCCGCCCTGCGCAGTTCATAAGTAATGCGCGTGCAGAAGCGGTCGAGGTGTGGCAGGTTGAGGTCGTGAAATTACAACGACGTAGTTATCCCGCATTAGTTGACCCGAGCCTAATGCGGGGCTATATTGCCTCTAAGCGAGTTCACGTAATGGTTTAGGTTAAGTCTATCTGAAGTTTAAGTCAAGGGTTAGAGTTTGTCCAGTCTTAATCTTCCCCCCTCATCCGGAGGTGCAAAGTGTCAGTAGCGCCGCAGAACTACCTCGCAGTTATCAAGGTCGTTGGTATCGGTGGTGGCGGAGTCAACGCCGTAAATCGCATGATCGACGCCGGGCTTAAGGGCGTCGAGTTCATCGCGGTCAACACGGATGCTCAGGCCTTGTTGATGTCGGACGCCGACGTAAAGTTGGACATTGGCCGGGACCTTACCCGCGGTCTGGGTGCAGGAGCGGATCCCGAACTGGGACGGCAAGCCGCCGAAGCACACCGGGACGAGATCGAGGAGGTCCTGCGCGGCGCGGACATGGTGTTCGTTACCGCTGGAGAGGGCGGCGGCACCGGCACCGGTGGCGCCCCGATTGTCGCTGATATCGCCAAGAATCTCGGCGCACTGACCATTGGTGTGGTGACCCGGCCGTTTACTTTCGAGGGCCGGCGCCGCAGCGTCAACGCCGAGCAGGGCATTATGAAGCTGAAGGACCGGCTGGACAGTCTGATCATTATCCCCAACGACCGCCTGCTTCAGGTGTGCGACGAGACCACCTCGGTCCTGGAAGCTTTCCGGATGGCGGATGAGGTGCTGCTGCAGGGTGTTCAGGGAATCACCAACCTGATCACGACTCCCGGACTGATCAACCTGGACTTTGCCGACGTGAAGGCCATCATGCTCAACGCCGGTTCATCGTTGATGGGTATTGGCAACGCACGAGGAGAGGACCGAGCCGTACTGGCCGCGCAGAATGCCGTGTCCTCTCCGTTGCTGGAAGCTTCTATCGACGGAGCGCGCGGAGTTCTGATCAGTATTTCTGGGGGCAGTGACCTGGGGCTGTTCGAGGTCAACCAGGCGGCGAACATTATCGCCAAGTCGGCCCATCCCGACGCCAACATCATCTTTGGTGCGGTTATCGACGACCAGCTCGGTGACGAGCTGCGGCTGACCGTCATCGCTTCCGGCTTTGAACGGGCGGATGTGAGCAGCAAGAGCTCGGCGCCGGCACCGGGCCATTACCAGAGTGCTCCGAGCTACTCGACGGCTGGGATGGGCGCGCCGCCCCCGTCGATCGGAAGCTTTGTGGCCGAGGACGACCTGGACGCCGAGTATGAGCTGGACCGGGAACCGATCATTACGGATCGCCCGGACGTGCTACCCAGACCGGTGCCGCAGCCGGCGTACGGCCGCAGCCCCCAGTCGCCCTACGGTTCGCTGGATCCGGAGCCCACGGCCTCGCACGTGTTCGATGCCGACTCCGACCTGGACGATGACGACGACGACTTGGACATACCGAGCTTTCTAAGGAGGCGGTAGCTGGGCGCCGTTGTTTTGAGCCGTGTCTCTGGGGGAGTCCCGGGCCTGGGCCTCCAGGCGGCAGGGGTCGGGGAGCGCTAAAGCGATGGAGGTGACGCGGGCATCGATGGGCGGGGTGGCTGAAGCCGTCGAGCGGGTGGCGGAGCGGATTGTGCGTGCCGCCGAGCGCGCCGGCAGACCGCCGGACGATGTGAGGTTAATAGCCGTCTCCAAAGGCTTTGATGTGACGCGCGTGGAGCAAGCCGCGCTGGCGGGCCAGATGGACTTCGGAGAGAACCGCGTTCAGGAGCTAGCGGCCAAGTACTCGGACGCGCCCGGCGACCTTCGCTGGCATTTTGTGGGAAGGTTGCAGACGAACAAAGTGAAGCAGCTGTTGCCCATGGTTGACACGATTCACTCGGTAGACAGGGTAGGTTTGGCGCGGCAGATCGACAAGCAGATCGACAAGAAGCAGATCGAGCCGGTCAAGGTGTTGGTGGAGGTGAACGCTTCCGGGGACCCACGAAAAGCGGGTGTAGCGCCGGAGGGCGTTGAGGAGTTGATCGAACAGGTGTTGCAGATGCCCAATCTCGACCTGGTTGGGCTGATGACCATGGCGCATCGAACCGAGGATCCGGAAACCACTCGAGAGGTGTTCCGGCGATTGGCGCGCCTGCGGGAACGGGCGGTTGAGACATTTTCCTGCGCTAGGATCCGCCATCTTTCCATGGGGATGAGCCAAGATTATGAGGTGGCGGTGGAGGAAGGGTCCACCATGGTGCGCGTCGGTGAAGCAATTTTCGGTCGAAGGGACCCGGTCGGGCTGGTCGGTGAGCGCCAGGCATCCGCACATACCAAGTCGCGAGAAAGGTGAATTCATGAGCGTCTGGAAAAAGACACTCTTGTACCTGGGCCTGGTTGAAGAGGAAGAGATGGACGGTCAATTGGAGCCGCTGGGGGAGCCTGCACCCAGGGGTCCGTCGAGCATCCGCAAGATCAGCAGGGACGAGATGTCTCCGGCGTACGAGCCTCCGGCTCGCCAGAGTGCTCCGCTCCCGTTAGGTCAGGTGCATATCGTCGCGCCGGCCGTTTACGACGACGCCAAAGAAGTGGGCGACAAGCTGAAGTCGGGAGTTCCCATCATCATGAATCTGCAGGGCGTCGAGGACGATACGTTCAAGCGCTTAACCGCCTTTGCGTCGGGCCTGGCCTACGGCCTGGGTGGAGACGTACAGCGGTTGGCTCCGCGCATGTATTTGATTACGCCGGCCAACGTCGAGGTTTCGGCGGAGGAGAGGCAGCGGTTACGGCGAGGTTTGTTTAATGAGTTTTAACCGGGGCTTGGCCCAAGAGGTTCTCGGGTGAGCGTACAACTCATCCTGGTTCGCACCCTCGACCTCTACATCTACATACTGATCGCGCGAGTGGTCCTGTCCTTCATTCCGCTGTTCAAGCCCGGATGGAGTCCTCCCCCTTTTCTGATGCCCGTTGTGGACCTGGTTTACGGGTTGACTGAGCCGATGTTGCAGCTGTTGCGCCGGGTCATTCCTCAACCAATGGGTTTTCCTATCGACTTGTCCTTTATCGTGCTGTTCATACTCGTTCGGATCCTGCAATCGATCATCATTGCGGCTTGAAATGACACCGTTAACGCGAAGACCTAATGGGCCGGCGGGTTACCTGTGGACCGCAACGTCGGGTCGGCAAGTGTCTCAGGTGGCCGCTTGCCGGGGGGTGTGGGTATGGAGCACCCGTTCCAGGCGCCGGTTAAGGAGGACTTGTCAATGGTTATGACGCCGCGTGAAATTCAGGAAAAGCAATTTCACGATGCCTTCCGAGGCTACAGCCACGAAGAGGTGGACCTGTTTATAGATCAGGTTGCCGAGGATTACGGCAAGATCTATCGGGAAAATCAGGGATTTAATGAACGCCTGAGGGAGTTGCAGGAGCAAGTGGGGCGCGGGTCTGCTCCGGCGCGGGAAACCGCCGCGCCGGAAGCTGCCCCGGCCCCCTCCCCGGCGCCGAGTCCGGAACCGGCTCGTTCGGAGTCGGAGGACATGCTCAAGCGGATGTTGGTCACCGCGCAGGAGACGGCCGACCGCGCCATCCAGGGCGCGCGCGCTAAGGCGCAGCGAATGGTCGATGAGGCCGAGGCGCGGGCGCGGGAGATCGAAGAGCAGGCCGACGCTTTGAGCGCGAGCACCCTGCAGGACGCCCAGCGCAGGGCGGGCGAATTGCTGAAGGCCGCAACGCGTGAGGAGGAAGAGCTCCGCAACCGTCTAGAGGGAATGCGAACCTTCGAGCGGGACTTCAGAAACCGCTTGGGCGCCTACATACGGTCACAGCTGGAGCTACTCGAGAAGACTCCGGTGTTGTCCGCAAGCGCTCCCTCCGGACTGTTCGATCGCCCCTCTTTCCAATCCATGTTTGCTCAGCCACTCCCGAGGCCGGCTGCGCCGTCACTCAAGGAGCGGACCGCTGAGTCTTCAGCCGCGCAATCATCGGAAACCGCAGAGAGCTCTACGAAGAAAGTTCATGGGCCCTCTCCTGGGGCGGAAGCCAAACCGGCAAAGCAGGAAAAGAAATCTGCAAGTAGTAAGGCCGAGGACGACCGATCCTTGGACGAGCTATCCGAGGGCGGCCAAGCCCGGGAGGGCGACTCCGATGCCGAGGACGCCGATGGTAAGTCTATCCGGGAGTTGTTCTGGGGCGAGGATTGAACCCCCAGTGGGCGCCTATAGTTACACTGGTTCCGCAGAGCATTGACTTGATGGAAGGCTGCTGTGTTTAAGGCGTCAATTTTCCTGGTCGCGGCAGCGTTGATTGCACTCGCTTACGGTTGGGTATCGGGAATCGATGCGGTTTTGTATGCATCGATCGGCTTCAGCGCGGTGGCGGGGCTGGCGCTGCTGGCTTCTACCATCGCCGACCGGAAGAAGTATCCGCGAGAGGGGCCGCGCAAAGAATCTCGGCAAGTTCCCCGGGAGCCGGGATCGGGCGCCTTCCAGGAGCCCCCACCACCCCCACCGCCCCCGCGCCGACCCTTGAGGCCGGAGCCTAGTTACCCGGAGCCTCGCTACCCGGAGGCGGAGCCGACGTTTAAGTGGAGCGAGGATGAAGAGTTTGCGGGACGCCTCGGCGCACAACCCGATCAGCCCGTAGGCTCCGCGGGTTCCGGCGACTTCCGCAGCCGCTTGGTCCAGGCTCTGTCGGCGCCGGATGATGGGCCGCTCGCCGGTCGGACCGACCCGGGGCCCACTCCCGAAGCAGGTGAGCCGAGCCTGGCCCTTGGTAGAACGAAAAAAAGACCCTCGCGGCCCCGAAGGGAACCTGAGGTCGAGACCGAGGAGGTAGAACAAGACTGGATTAGGGTCGACGACCTTCCCGGCATGTCCGACGCGCCCGCGCCCCCCGGAGGCCTTTCTCCCGCGCGCAAGCCCCGCCGGCCCCGCTCACGCTCCGGTGAGCCTGCTGCAGCGCCCGCCGATACCGAGCCTGCCGGTTCCAAGGCGGCTGTGGCGGCAGAGGGTGCTCAATCGCCCCGTCCGCGGATCCGCCCCCGGCGGGGGCCCTAGTGCACCGTCTAGTCTCGACCAACGAGGTCTAGCCCGCGGTGAGAATCTGGCCTGGAGAGTCGTACCCGTTGGGAGCAACCTGGGACGGCATAGGAATTAATTTTGCTCTGTTTTCGGACCATGCGACCGGCGTCGATCTGTGCCTGTTCGACGCTGACGGCACGCAGATTCACCGGATCGCGGTGACCGGCCGCACCGCGGACGTGTGGCACGTCTATCTTCCCGATGTTGCGCCGGGCCAGCTCTACGGTTACCGGGTGTACGGCCCCTTCGCCCCTGAGCAGGGGCACCGGTTCGACCCCGACAAACTCCTTATAGACCCGTATGCCTTGGCGATTTCCGGGCGCATCGAGACCTCGGCGACCTTGGCGAGCAGCCCGTCGGCGGATGAGTCGGACGGCGAGATGGATCGTGATACGGCCGGCGAACTGCCCAAGTGCGTCGTGGTGGACGGTTCCTTCACCTGGCAAGGCGATCTCGCTCCCAAGACACCGTGGAGCCGGACGGTCATCTACGAATGCCACGTCAAGGGGATGACGATGCTCAACCCCGGCGTGGCGCCGGAGCTTCGGGGCACCTATCTCGGGATGGCCTCCGACGCGGTGATCCAACACTTGCTCAAGCTGGGTGTGACGGCGGTGGAGCTGCTGCCGGTCCACCACTTCGTCGACGAGGGCCATCTGGTCGCCAACGGGCTGACCAACTACTGGGGTTACAACTCGATCGGTTTTTTCGCGCCGGCAGCTCGCTACGCAACCGCCCAGCTCGGGGGGCAGGTGGACGAATTCAAGTCCATGGTCAAGTCACTCCACAGCTGGGGCATCGAGGTGATCCTTGATGTCGTCTACAACCACACCGGGGAGGGTAACCACCTAGGGCCCACCGTCAGTTTTCGGGGCATCGACAACGTTTCTTATTACCACCTGCGGCCGGAGGACCTCAGCCGGTACCGGGACTATGCGGGCACCGGCAACAGCTTGAGTCTCAGGCATCCCCGAGCCCTGCAGATGGTGATCGACAGCTTGCGCTACTGGGTTACCGAGATGCACATCGACGGATTCCGGTTCGATCTGGCCCCGACGCTCGGCCGGGAGGTCCATTTGTTCGACGCGCGCGCCGCCTTCTTCAAGGTGCTCCAGCAGGATCCGGTTCTGCAGAGGGTAAAGCTGATTGCCGAGGCCTGGGACCTGGGGGAAGGCGGCTACCAAGTAGGGAACTTTCCGCCGGACTGGAGCGAGTGGAACGACCGCTACCGCGACTGCATCCGTAGCTACTGGCGGGGCGACAAAGGCCAGGTGCCCGAGCTGGCCTCGCGCTTGTCGGGTTCCTCCGACATCTTCGAGCGCAGCGGTCGGGGCCCTAGGGCAAGCGTAAACTTCATAACCTCCCACGATGGATTCACGCTTGCCGATTTGGTTTCCTACTCCCACAAGCACAACGAAGCCAACCTAGAGCACAATCACGACGGCGCCCACGACAACATCAGCCACAATTGGGGTGAAGAGGGCCCCACCGGCAACGAGCGGGTCGCACGTATGCGGGCCCGAATACTTCGCAACCTGATGTCGACGCTGCTTTTCTCCCAAGGGGTACCCATGATCGTCGCCGGGGACGAGATGGGCCGGACGCAGGGAGGGAACAACAACGCCTACTGCCAGGATAATGAGATTAGCTGGGTCAACTGGGATCTGTCGCCCTCTCAGCAACAGCTGCTGGAATTCACAGTGCAGGTGATGCAGGTCCTCAAGGACAACCCGGTGCTACGGCGCCGCAAGTACTTCACGCCCAGCAGCGCCACCGAAACCGAGGTGCCCAGCGTTGTGTGGCTGCGCCCCGACGGATCCTCTATGCAAACCCCGGATTGGGACAATGCCGACAACCACGTGCTGGGCATGCTGATGCCGGCCGGGAGCGCCGACGAGGTCGACGCCACGGGCCATGCGATCGCGGGCGACACGCTGCTGTTGCTGCTCAACTCCGGAACTCGCTCCACGTACTTCGCCCTTCCCGAGCCCGGTACCCCGGGCCGGTGGCGGGAACTCATCAACACGGCCCGTCCGGGCACCAAGGTGCGCCGCCGCCAAGGGCTCAACCTTACGGCCCATTCGCTGATCCTCCTGGGTCACGGCCCCGACCTGTGAGGGTCTCCGCCAGTTGCTGAACCCCCGGTGAGTCAAAGAATTCCTCCATGGTTTTGGGCAGCGGGATACACCAGTTGGGCCAGCTGTCGACGGTTCCGGGCATGTTCGGACGGCGGGGCTCCCCAAGGGCGTCCTCGGGAGTCGCGGTAACGATGCGTGCATCGGTGGCGGCCAAGCTCGAATATACCGACTGCACCACCTCGGACACGGCGGCGCCGTGGGGCAGCCCGGATGCGGCCGCCAGACGCCCTCGCATTTCCCCCAGCGTCTGCGGAGCCGAGAGCACCTCCGCCCGGTTTTGATCGTCCAGGTCCGATCCGGTCCAGATGCCGGCAACGGTGGGCAGGTCGTGGGTGCTCACCGTCGCCATGGAATTGCGAGGCAGGGACTCGACGGACGGCTCGAAGATCAGCAGACGGTACGAGAGGACGTCCCGTGCCGCGAGCGCCTCCCGTACTCCGTCCTGCACGGTGCCGAGGTCTTCGCCGACGACAAAGGCCTGCGCGCGCCGGCTCTCTGCAGCGAGCAGGTCCAGCAGGGCGCGCGCCGGATAGCGCACGTAGGTGCCTTCGATGGGATCGCATCCGTGAGGGATCCAAAACAAGCGAAACAACCCCATTACGTGATCTATCCTCAGCCCTGCCGTGTGCCGGAAGGCGGCTCGAATCGTTCGGATAAAGGGCTCGTAGTGCATCGCGGCCAAGCGGGCAGGGTGAAACGGAGCAGCCCCCCAGTTCTGCCCGCGCCGGTTGAAATCGTCGGGGGGAGCGCCGATATTGAACCCCTCGGCGAAGGCGCCCCGAAACACCCAGGCGTCGGCTCCCGCAGGATCGATGCCTACCGGCAGGTCGTTGATCAGCCCGGCTTCTTGCGCGGCCAGGCTCAGCTGTTCATCGATCAGCCACTGCAGGTAGCTGTGAAACAGCACGGCGTCGGGGTGGCGCCGGCGGAACGGCTCGACGCCGGGTGCGGTGGGAGCTTGGAGGTCGGCCGGCCAAGCCCTCCAGTCCGCGCCGTGTTGTTCGGCGATGGCGCTGAAGGTGGCGAAGTCCGCCAGCGGGGTCCCTTCCTCGGCGCGGTACCGGTCGAAGGACTCGCTGCCCTCAAAATTGTCGAACAGGGCTGCGAGTGCCGGGAGCTTGAGCGCCCAAACCGCGTCACGATCGATCAGCTCCGAGGCGTTTAGCCGCCCGACCGCCCCACGCAGCGGATCTTCTGGCGCAGGGGTATCGGCGAGTTGGTCCAACCCCAGGTATACCGGGTTGCGAAAGACTCGGCTGCTGGGAAGGTAGGGGCTCGGCTGCATGTGGGCGCCGGGAGTGCTGGCGCCGAGCGGATTCACCATTACCAGGCCGGCGCCCTGTTCCCTGCGGGCGCGCCTGGCGAATACCGCGAGGTCGCCTAGGTCGCCGATGCCCCAGCTGGCGGCGGAGCGCAGCGCGTACAGCTGCAGCGACCACCCCCAGGCTCTAAGGTTCCCAGGCAGGTGGCAGCGCTCGGCTGCATCGGGGATCCACGGCTCATCCAGCGGCGGGAGAGATTCAATCCCGGGCTCCAACGCTTCGAGCAAACGCCGCAGCGTCTCAACCGGTGCGGCCTGCCACTCGCCGGTGGAGTCGTGGTAGCCGGGTTCGATGCCGCACGCGGCCGCGCGGGCTCGAAGGTTACTCAACCTTGCGCAATTCCAGCCAGAGCGCTGCCTTGCCGAGCTCCACGTGCCGGGGCTCCAGGTTAAGGGTCCCGTCGTGCAGCGCGGTGGACTGGGTTTCCCCGCGTATGTAGTCGATCCACTCGGAGATCGCTTGGCCGAGCTGGGGGTCATCGGTCCGGTAGGCGGCTTCGATGTGATCTTCGATATTGAGACCGCGTTCTTTGCGCAGTTGTTGAATGTGCCGGACCACGTCGCGGGCGAGGCCTTCACGGAACAGATCGTCGGTCATGCGGGTATCGAGGGCGACCTGGATGTCGCCGGCGGAACCGACCTCCCAACCCTGGGTGGTCACCGTTGCGACGGTGGCATCTTCGGGCGCCACCTCAAAGGTGTCATCCCCGGCCTGAAGCACAACCGACCGCCCTGCATCGATTTGGGCCGCTTGTTCATGGGAAGCCTCTCGAATGGCCTGGCCGACACGGTTGGCGTTCGGGCCGTGTTTGGGTCCCAGGGACTTGAACTCCGGTTTGAGCTCCAGACGGGTTAGGTCCTGCAGTGAGGTGCCCACCTCCAGCGCCTTGACGTTGAGCTCGTCGAGGACGATCTCACTCAGACGCTGCAACGCCCGGCGCTGCGCCTCGTCGGGCGCGGCTACCCGCAACCGGGCCAGTGGCTGGCGGACTCTGAGCTCGAGGCGCTCGCGCAGCGCCCTGGCCGAGCTGGCCACCTGCTGCGCTACGCCCATCTGATAGCTGAGCTGCTCGTCGATGAGCTCGGGCACCGCCTGCGGATAGTCGCACAGGTGCACGCTGTCGGGATCCGAGGGGGTGCGCAGGTTTGCATGCATACGCTCGGTGAGAAACGGGACAACCGGAGCCAGCAGCCGGGTCAGCGTGGTAAGCACCTCGTAGAGCGTCTGGTAAGCGGCCGGCTTGTCGGCGGCCTCCGCGCCGACGGGGTCCCAGAAACGCTGGCGGTTGCGACGGATGTACCAGTTGGACAGCTCGTCGATGAACTCCTCCGCCTGCCGGACAAAAGGTCCGATCGTGTAGTCGTTGAAGTGGCGGTTGGCTGCGTCGACCAGCAGCTGCAGGTTGGAGATGATCCAGCGGTCGATCTCGGGCCTGTCGGCTAACGGGACCGACGACTGCTCAGGGTCAAAGTGATCCAGGATGGCGTAGTTGCAAAAGAAAAGGTAGCTGTTCCACCAGGTACCGAATATTTTGCGCTCCAGCTGCTCGCCGTGTCCGTAGCCGAAGTTCAGGTTCTTGGTGGGGTTGTGCCGGCAGTACATCCATCGCATGACGTCCGCACTCATGCGGTCCGCGGCCTCGTCGAACTGGATGGAGTTGCCCTTCGAGTAATGCATCTCCTCACCGTGTTCGTCGCGCACAGAGGCGTAACCGAGCAGCGTCTTGAACGGGGGAAGGTTCTCCATCATCGTGCTCATGGTCAGAAGGGCGTAGAACCAGTTGCGGAACTGGCCGGGGAACGACTCCACGACGAAGTCGGCGGGAATCCACTTCGCCCAGTACTCGCGGTCGGTGTTGTAGCGAACCGTCGAGTAGGGGACGATGCCCGCATCCAGCCAGGGGTTGCCGACGTCGGGTATCCGGGTGGCGGGTTCGCCGCACTTTTCGCAGGCAACCCTTACGTTATCGATCCATGGGCGGTGGGGTGTATTGGGATTCTGCGGGTCACCCTCGAACTCGCGCCACCCGCTGACGGCCCGCTCCCTGAGCTCTTCGCGTCCGCCGATAACGTCGAACCAATCGCAGCTGCTGCACTCGAAGATGGGCAGGGCCAAGCCCCAGTAACGCTTTTTGCTGATCATCCAGTCGCCCATGTTGGTGAGCCAATCCAGCTCCAGATCCTTGCCGTAGTCGGGGATCCACCGGATCTCGCCGACGTTCGCTTTGATCTCGTCGCGCCAGCTCATATCGATGTACCACTCGTCGACCGCCCTAAAAAGCAGCGGGGTGCTGCAGCGCCAGCAGTGCGGGTAGTCGTGCTCGTAGCTCTCGGCCTTGTAGAGAACCCCGGAGGCCGACAGGGTTTGGGTGATCTCCTCCGCCACGTCTGAGGCGGGCCGGCCGGTCAGCTCGCCGAACCCTTCAACGTAAACGCCGGATTCGTCTATAGGCATGACGATCAGCAGGTCCAGCTGTTTGCCTAGATCGAAGTCTTCTTTTCCGCAGCCCGGGGCGATGTGGACTATGCCGGTGCCGCTGGAGTCCGAAACCTCTTCCCATTCGATCACTTTGTGATGCTCGACCGCCTGGTGGGCGGCGTGCAGCCGGTCGAAAGGCCCCGAGTACCGCCATCCCACCAGGTCGGCGCCGGTGACCGTGCCCAGTACCTCCGGCTTGCCCAGGCGCTTAGCCTCGGATTTGAGCACCCCGGCGCAGCCGTCCGACAGGTAGTAGACGTCGTCGCCCTGTCGGACTTTGAGGTAAGTGAGGTCGGGGTGCACCGCGGCCGCAACGTTGGCCGTCAGCGTCCACGGAGTGGTTGTCCACACCAGCAGATGCTCACCCGGACGATCTTTGAGCGGAAAACGGACGTAAACCGCGCGGTCGGTAACCCTTTTGTAGCCCTCCTTGCGTTCCTGTTCGGAGATGCCGGTACCGCAGCGGGGACACCACGGCATGGCATCCAGACCCTTGTAGATCAGACCGCGCTCGTGGCACCTCTTGAGGAAGCTCCAGATCGTGTAGTTATTCTCGTCCGACATCGTGAAGTACGAGTTTGGCCAGTCGCTCCACATACCCAGCCGGATCGACTGCTGAGTCTGGATGGCCGAGTACTTGTAGACCCGCTCTTTGCATCGGGCGATGAAGTTTTCGATGCCGTACTGCTCGATGTCTCTTTTGGAGGTAAAGCCCAAGTCCCGCTCCACCTGGACCTCCACCCAAAGCCCTTGGCAGTCAAAGCCCTGCTGCCAGCGCAGGTCGTGACCGGCCATGGCAAAGTAGCGCTGGAACGCATCCTTGTAGGTGCGGCCCCACGCGTGGTGAACCCCCATGAAACCGTTGGCGGTGATGGGGCCGTCCAGAAATGACCAGCGCGGTTTGCCCCGATTCTTGGCGCGCAGCTTCTCGAAAACCTGCTGGTCATCCCAGAGCTCCAATACGGACTTTTCGCCCGCGACTAACCCCGGTCTGCTAGGTACCTGTTCGAACAATCGGCTAGATCCTCGCGACGTTTCGGAGCTACTACAGTAGCAAGCCAAATCGTTTGCGGCGATCGACCCCGCCGGCAGCCGGTCCAATTTGGTGCATTTGAGAAGGGCTCCCCGGACGCCGGGGCCGCGTACGCTAACCTGATGATCCATGTTGCAGGGCGTCGGGGAGCAGGCTGTCTCTACCAAGCGAACCAAGGTCGCAATCTTCGTCATTGCGGCCGTAGTTGTGCTGTTGGACCAGGCCACCAAGGCGTGGGCGCTGGCGGCCCTCGGCGACGGCAGCCGTATCCCGGTGATCGGCCGGACGATCGATTTTCGCCTCGTGCGCAACCCCGGGAGCGCCTTTGGGCTGTTTGCCGATGCCACCCTGTGGATCTTCCTTGCCAGTCTTGCGGTTACCGCCGGAGTCGCGGTGTGGGCGCTGCGGGATCCGCAGGCTCCGCCGGTGTTGGGTCTGGTGCTCGGGGGCGGGGTCGGCAACCTGATCGATCGGCTGGTGCAGCCCCCCGGCGGCGGCTCCGGTCACGTTGTCGACTTCATCTACCTATCGTTCTGGCCGACCTTCAACCTTGCCGATGCGGCGATCGTGACGGGCGTCGGCCTGCTCTTTTATTTAGCTTTCCGAGAAGGGCGGAGTTGACCGGAACCGGGAGGCTGCATGTAGGTGCAGAGGCGTCGGGCCGACGCCTTGATCAGTGGTTGGCCCAAGCGTCGGGCCGGCCCCGTACGGACGTACAGCGGCTGATCTCTTCCGGCCTGGTCCGTGTGGACGGCCGCATGGCTGCCAAATCGCTGAAGGTGCATCCGGGCCAGGTGGTGGAGATCGACGAGCCGCCGCCGGTGCCGGAGGCGGTTGCGATCGGGCTGGAGGTGCCCGTCCGGTTCGAGGACGAACACTTGGCGGTGGTCGCCAAGCCGGCCGGTCTGGTGGTGCACGGGGTTGGGGGTTCCACTGCGCCCGCGATGGTCGACGCGCTCGCCGAACGGATGTCGCTGGCTCCGGCGTCGGGCGAGCGGCGGCCGGGCGTCGTGCACCGGTTGGACAAGGGAACCTCGGGACTCTTGGTCGTGGCCAAGACCGATCGGGCCTACACCGCGCTGGTGGATCAGATGAAGGCCAGACGGGTCTCCCGCACGTACCGCGCCCTGGTAGTTGGTAGATTCTCTCTGCCGACCGGCCGAATCGAGGCGCCGGTCGGCCGGTCGGCCAACCGCCCCACATTGATGAGCGTAAGTCCTGCGGGCCGCGCGGCGACAACCGACTTTGAGGTGCTCGAGGATCTAAAGGAGGTCAGCCTGCTTTCGGTCAAGCTGCTGACGGGCAGGACCCATCAGATTCGGGTTCATCTGGCTCACATCCACCATTCCGTGGTGGGTGACATGCAGTACGGCGGAGGCGCCCACCATCTGCCGCAGGCCTTGGGTTTGACCAGGCCTTTCTTGCACGCATGGGCGCTCGAGTTCACGCACCCTTTCACGAAGGAGTTGGTTCGGGTGGAAGAGGCCTTGCCGGCGGACCTCCAAGCAGCGCTGGAAGCTGCCCGCGCGCGGGCGGGCGTGAGTTGAGCGACGACGCGGGAGGCGGTCTGCGATCCGCGGTGGAACAGCTCGGCTCCCGAATGGCGGCCGCAGCCAGAGCCCACCCCAACCGGACCGTCTTCATCGTCGGGGTCGTCCTGTTTGCCGCCGGACTGGTCGGTGTGGTCGGCAGCCAGGTCGGCTCGGACGTGGTTTCCGATATGGTTTCGGACCTGGACCCGACGCCCACTTCGTCCTCGGCCGGAACGGTGGTGGGCTCCACGTTGGGAGAGCCGGTAGAGCCGTACATGGCATCGAAGCGCGCCCTGCTCGCCGAGCGGGCGGAATCCGACCCCGGGGTGGGGACGCTCGGGCTCGTCGTGTTCAATACCTACAAGACTGCCGCCGAGGTCCGGGGATTTCTCGAGGCCCGTTCTTTGACCGGGATGGCCGCGCAGGTTCGGGCGCCCGTCGAGGGGGTGGAGCCGGCCCACGTGTCCCTGGTGGGACGTTCACTCGACGACGCCGCCTCCTGGCAGGCGCAGACCCTGGACGAACGGCTGCAGGTCCTCGAAGAGGTTGCCGCCGAAGCCAACAGCGATGAGTACCGCGCAATCTACGGCCGGCAGCTCGAACGCCACCGCGAGGCGGCCGCGCTGTTGAGTGAACCTGCTCCGGCCACCATCTTCGCTATCGTGACCCACGCTTCCTACGCGGCGTTGAGCGGGGTGGCCCGCGCGCCCGAGGTCCGTTACGTCGACGTTCCGGTGGATCCCACCGTTGCGCTACAGGACGCGAGTTTCGCAGCGATCGTTCCGGAGGACGTCGACCGGATGACCCTGAGCCCCTGACCCGGGGTCGGCCCGGCGTCTTTGCGGCCGAAGCCACTTAAAGTAGAGGTATCGGTTATGGTCCCGCCGGCTCTTCGAAAGGTCTCATTTGGCACTGGTAAACGTCGTCGACCTCGTCAAGAACTACCGCCTGGGCAGCGCGCAGGTGCCCGCGCTAAGAGGAATCTCCTTCGATATCGAAGCCGGGCTCATGGTGTCGATAATGGGTCCGTCCGGGTCCGGCAAATCCACGTTGCTGCACCTGATCGGAGGTCTCGATGCCCCCAGCTCGGGTTCTGTGGTCATCGACGGCAAGGATCTGTCCCGGCTGGGCGACGACGACCTCACGGAGTTTCGCCGGGAGAGCCTGGGATTCATCTTCCAGTTCTTCAACCTGCTGCCGACGATGACCGCGTGGGAGAACGTTGCCCTGCCCAGGCTGCTCGGGGGCGCCAAACTCAAAGACGTGAGGCCGCGCGCGGTCGATCTGCTGGAGAGGGTGGGGCTTGCCGATCGGGTGGAGCACAAGCCTTCCCAGCTTTCGGGAGGTGAGATGCAGCGGGTGGCTATAGCCCGGGCGTTGGTGGCCGACCCTCTGCTGGTACTGGCCGACGAACCGACCGGGAACCTTGACTCGGAGTCCGGCCAAGCGGTGCTGGAGCTGCTAAGGCTCTTGGTCACCGAGGAGGGTTGCACGGTAGTGGTCGTCACCCACGACGAGAAGGCGGCCTTTATGGGCGACCGGGTCATCAAGCTCAAGGACGGGCGACTGGACGAGTGAACCTGTTTCGGCTGCTCAACCTCAGGCGCTTCAACGAGCACCGGATGCGCACCGCGCTCAGCGTGTCGGGGATCGCTATCGGCTCGGCGTTGCTGGTGGCGGTACTGGGACTGCTGGGGTCGCTGACCGGCAGCGTGGAAGGGTTTATCGCCGACCTGGCCGGTCAGTCCGACCTGGAGGTCTCGGCCATCTCCAACGAGGGGCTGGACGAGCGTACGTTTTTCGATATCGAGCAGATGCCCGGCGTTCAAGCCGCGGTGCCGATGGTTCGAACCAGGGCCGTGATCAACCAGCAGCCCATCCTGTTTCTAGGCGTGGATCAGCGGGTTGAAGCGCTGGGGATCGAGCTTGCCGAGGGCCAGCAGGATACGTTCCTCCGGCTGGCCGTGGAGCCGGGAATCCTCATCGGCCGGCCGCTGGCGGATCGCCTGGACGTGGAGGGCGGAGACGCGGTGACGGTCTTCTCCACCGGGGGAGAGGAGCGGGTGCCGGTCGTCGGTGTGATCGAGGGCGAGGCGGGGCAGTTCAGCGAGGGCAACTTCGCGCTGACCGCGCTACCCCTGGCGCAGCAGATACTCGGTAAGGGTCCCCATCTGGACTCGATCTTTGTGATGGCCGAACCCTCCGCCAACCTGGAGGAGCTGCGGCGGCAGTTGTCCGGGGTGGTGGGGGTCGACGCCTTCGTGGATTCGCCATCGGGGCGCGTTCGGCAAGCCCAGTCCTCCACGGCCAGTCTCCGCTTCGGGATGCTGATGGGAGTGAGCATCGCGGTAACCGTGGGCGCTTTTCTCGTTTACAACACCATGAGCATGGCGGCGCTGGAGCGCCGGCGAGAGCTTGCAACGCTTCGAGCGCTGGGGGGCGGCAAGCGCAGGTTGCTGGTTATGCTGCTTTTTGAGGCGGCGGTACTGGGGTTGATCGGTTCTGCGATCGGCAGCCTGGCGGGCCTGGGGATAGCCCGCATCCTCGTCACCTCAATTCCCGACTACTACGCGACCCAGGTCGAGGTTGCGGTGCGGCTGAACATGCCGGACTACGCGGTGCCGGCGGCGCTGGTGGTGGGAGTCATCTCGTCGGTCGCGGCGGCAGCCATGCCGGTATTCGCTGCGGTGAGGGTCCCTCCGGCCCACTCTATGCGTCCGGCGGGAGTCCTGGAGTCCTTGGAGGAGGTGGACGGGGTCTCGTGGGTCCCGACGATCATCGGTGCGGCGATCCTCTTCGGTGCTTTCTCGACCGCCGTGTGGGGGCCGGGCACCTTGAGTTTTGTCGCCATGGCGGGGCTGGTGGCCGGAGCCATCGTCATCACGTTCGGCCTCACCCACCCGCTGGCGGCCGCCACGGCTAAGTTTGCCTCCATTTTCGGCGTAGCCGGCCGCCTGGCCGCATCGGCGGTGCAGCGCTCGCCCCGGCGAGCCTGGGCGACCAGCGTAGCGGTGGTGGCCGGCGTAGGCATGATCGTCACCCAGGCCAGCGCCACCATGAACATCAATACCTCGGTCGATCGCAGCGTCAACACCCTGGGGGAGATAGACCTGTACGTCTCGGCGGCATCCGGCGTCTCGCTGGCCACCGACGTCCTGCTGCCGCCCGAGTGGGAAGAGCGGCTCGAGTCCATCCCCGGGGTAGACAACGTGGGGACCAACACCTTTCAGTTCGTCAGCTACGACGGCCAGCGGATCCTTCTGCAAGGAACCTCCAACACGGTGGGAGCGGAACCGGCGATGGCCGGTATCTCACCCGAGCAGCGCCAACGGGTCATGCAGGGCCGTGCAGCGGTGGTTTCCACGCGGTTCGAGGAGCTGTTCGGCGTCGGGGCCGGCGATGTGCTGGCGCTGCCGACGCCTGCGGGTGAGCGCACCATAGAGGTGATCGCCTCCGAGCCGAGCTTCACTTGGGAGCGGGGTCTGGTAACCGTTGCCCGGTCGCACCTGGTCGACTGGTTTGGAGCCGAAGGCGTGAGCGATTATCAGCTGAGCTACTCCGCCGGCGCCGACCGGGGCGCCATCCGCGATGAAGTGGAGGCTTTCGTCGAGGACTCTCCGGTTCCGGTGTACCTAAGCAGCGGATCCGAGTATCTAGGGGTAATCGAGGGGACCGTCAAGCAGGTAAGAGCGCTTTTTGATTCCATGGTCGGCGTGGTCGTCGGGGCCGCGGTCCTGGCTATCGTAAACGCCTTGATAATCTCAGTTATCGAGCGCAAGACGGAGCTGGGTATCATGCGCGCGCTGGGCACTGGCCGGCGCCAGTTGCGGGCGATGGTTGCGCTGGAGTCGGGCGCCCTGGGCGTCGTGGGCGGGGTGATCGGCGTCGCCTTCGGCTTCCTGGCCCACCGGGCTGCGATAGTGGCCATCGGCCACCAGGGAGGCATGCCGGTGGAGTATGAGTTCGTTCTGCTGCCGGCGATGATCGCCTTTCCTCTGGGTATAGCCATGGCAATCGTGGGCGCATTGGAGCCGGCCCGCCGAGCGGGATCTATCAGCGTCGTGGAGGCAATCGGATATGAGTAGTGAGAACCGTTTGGCGGCGGTACTGCTCAGCGCGGCCATGTTGCTGGGCGCATGTGGATCTAACACCGAAACCGAACTGCGGAGCTCTCCGACGCCGACGCCTTCACCCAGTCTCACGCCCGCACCCTCGCCGACGCCTTCGCCCGCGGCGAGCTCGACCCCGCCGGCACCGAGCCCCGCACCGCCGCCCGCACCGCCGCCCGCCCCGCCGGAGCCGCCGGCTTTGCCGCCGCCGGTCCCCGAGCCGGTAGGGGAGCAGGGGCCGCCGTCCACAGGAGTGGCGCCCAAGGGCACCTACACTTTTGACCAAAACGGCAACGTATCGACCCGCGGATGTCTAACCAGCGCGCAGGAGGTGCCCGATACGGTGCGGCTGTCGGTCTACGGACCCGAGGGCCGCCGGCAGCGAATCTTGAGGGACAACCTGAACGCTTCCTCGGTGGAGTCGGTGCTGGACCTGACTCTTGAGTATCGGGACGACGGAGCGTACCTGGTGTCGCTTCGGCAGTCCCAGACCGTGGCGCTGCAGACACTGGAGTTCGAGTTCAGGGCCGACCCGCCGGTCCGGCTGATCCCTGCTTATCCGCAGCCAGGTCAGACGCTGCAGTTCGATCTGACGTCGCCGGACGGCCGGGTGCGGATGGACACGACGGTGACGGTGGAAGCTCTTTCCGAGTCGGTAACGCTGGCCGGGGGGGCGGTTCTTCCCGCCCACCGTCTTCGAACCGTGAGCAAGGTCACGGGCGCCTCGTCGCAGGGATCCCTGGACGTGACGATCAACCGGGTGGCCTGGTACTCGCCCGAGAACCACCTGGAGATCAAAGACTCCACCGCCATCAACGGAACCGTCGGCCTGTGCCGGGTGGACTCGCACGTCGAGTCGCTGGCCAGGGGATTCTAAGGCTCTTCCTCGACGGCGCCGAACCGGTCCTGGCCTATGCGTACGCCGGTGGCCGGCCGGGGCCTTACCACGTGGCGGGCGAGGTACTCGATCCGTTTTATGACATCTATGACATCGGTCTCGATCGCGTAGAGCAGGCGGCGATTCCCATGCTGCTCGATCAGCCGGCGTACCTGATGGCCCCGGGCGGCGTCGAGCCTGCGGTTGATGTCGCCCTTGGCGGCCTGGACTCGAGCCCTGGCTCCGGCGTCGTCGTCCACTGCTGCTTTGAGGGCGTCGGCGACCGTGGAGTTGACCGAGGCGAACAGGTCTGTGAGCAGGCCCCTAGTCACTTCGCTGACCTGGCCGCCCGAGTCCAGGCGCCGCCTGCCCTGCGCCACCAGGTTCGTCTCGACCAGGTCGGCGATGCTCTCAAGGGCGTTGGTTGCCTCCAGCAGAGTGAGCAGGCGCTGCCCGTCGGACCCGGAGAGGGAAGTCTCGGTCAGCCGGGCCAGGTAGGCGACCATGCTCGAATACAGGGCGTCGACGTTTTCGTCGTCCTTTTCAAGCTCCTCCAAGCTCGATCGGTTCCCGGAAAGAACTGCGTGGGGAGCCTTTTCCAGCATGTCGATTACGAGCTCGCCCAGCCGTCTCATTTCGTGCTGAACCGCAACCAAGGCCAGTGAGGGCGTGGCAAGCAGGTCGAAGTTTAGGTAGCGGGGAGTGGAGACGGGTGGAGGGACATCGGTGCGGTCGGGCAGGATCCGCCGCAATAGGGTGGAGGCTGGACGGAGCAGCCCGATGAGGAGCACTACGTTGGAGACGTTGAAGACGAAGTGCGCGTTGGCCAGCTGCCGGGGGACTTCGGCGGACAGGCGGGCCGTGCCCTCCAGCTCCGGGTGTTGCGGCGATGCTGCGGCGGCTATCGTCGCCAACGGAGAGATCAAGGACAACCACAGAACGGCGCCGGCAAGGTTGAACGCAATGTGTCCGGCTGCGGCCCGCTGGGCGTCCCTGGACTTGCCGACGGCCACCAACCCCGCAGTGACGCAGGTGCCGACGTTGGCCCCAATGACCACGGCCAAGCCGGCCTCCAGTGGCAGCAGGCCCTCGGAAGCAAAGACGATAGCCAGCACGGTGGTGGCCGATGAGGAGTGAAGCAGGGCGGCCAGGACCGCGCCCGCCGCAGCTCCAATTACAGGATTGCGCAGCCCGGCCAGGACTTCCAGGAAGGGAGGGTGGCCGCTCAGCGGAGACGTGGCGCTGCCCATAGCCTGTATGCCCACGAATACCAAGCCTAGCCCCAGCACCGCGTTGCCCCAGCCGGTGAAGCGCTCGCTCTTGGCGTACCGCGCGGCGGCAAAGCCCACCGCTACCAGCGCCAAAGCCCAATCGGCCACGTCGATGGCTACGACCTGGGCGGTAACGGTGGTGCCCACGTTGGAGCCCAGGATGACCCCGAGTGCGGAGGTTAGGTTGAGCAGACCGGCGTCGACGAATCCGACCACGAGAACGGTGGTCACCGTGGAGGATTGAAGGACGGCGGTGGTAACCAGCCCGGTGGAAACCGCTTTGAAGCGGTTGCCGGTCAGGCGGGCCAGAAGGGCCCTCAGACTGTCGCCGGCCACCCCCTTTAGCGCCGAGGTGAGGTGACCCAGGCCGAACAGCAGGAGGGCCAGCCCGCCTAGGAACCCGACCAGCAAAGGTGCGAACTCGACCTCGGCGGTTTGAACACCGATCGATGCGAAGCTCTGGCCGCTTATAGGCATCTCCTCAAGGCGTGGTGCACTGGATTGATCGAGTCCCAGTGTAGAGAGTGGGGCAAACCGAACGTAGAATGAGGTGCACGGCAAACCCGGTCCGTCCGCTAGCATAGGGGCTTGACCCGCCTGCCTCGCGGGGGGTTAAATTGAGTCCCGAATCACACGGTTGTAATTTAAACTTTCCCTCCTCGTTTGGAGGTCCGGAAAAGACTTGAGCTTCGTTCACCTTCACTCGCACTCCGAGTACTCGCTGCTCGACGGCGCCAGCCGGATCAAGGAGATGTTCGCGCGCGCCAAAGATCTCGGCATGCCCGCCGCCGCGCTTACCGATCACGGGGTCATGTACGGCGCGGTGCCCTTTTACCTGGAGGGCCTCAAAGCCGGGGTGAAGCCGTTGATCGGTATGGAGGCTTACGTGGCCCCCAACAGCCGGCTCGACCGCTCGACCAAGCAGCAGGGCTCCTACTACCACCTGACGATGATCTCGGCGAACAAGACCGGGTACCAGAACCTGGTAAAGATGTCGTCGCTGGGATTTCTCGAAGGCTACGACTTGCGCACGCGGCGGCCCCGTCTGGACCGGGAACTACTGGACAAGTACCGGGAGGGCCTCGTGGTGCTGTCCGGCTGCCTGTCCTCGGAGCTGGCCCGCAAGGTGGTCAACGGACAAGTCGAGGAGGCGTACAAGGTCGCCGCCGACTACAAAGAGATCTTCGGTGACAAGTACTTCCTGGAGATCCAGCAGCAGGGAGTGACGGGCCAGGGGATGCTGAATGCGGAGATCCGCAAAATCGGCAAGCAGTTAAACATCCCGTTGGTGGCTACCAACGACTCGCACTACACATGCAAAGAGGACGCCGAGGCCCACGACATCCTGTTGTGCATCCAAACCGGCAAGGAGCTGTCCGACACCAAGCGGATGAAGTTCGACACCGACCAGTTCTACATGAAAAGCCGCGAAGAGATGCTCGAGGCGTTCCCCGACTACCAGGACGCAGTGAACAACACGGTCGGTGTGGCCGAGATGTGCGATGTGGAGCTGGAGATGGACCGGATGCTGCTACCCAGCTTCGACGTGCCCGAAGGCCACACGATCACGACCTACCTGCGAGAGCAGGCGGAGCTCGGCATGCGCCGGCGCTACCAACCGGTTACCTCCGAGGTGGAGTCGCGCCTGAACATGGAGCTCAAGGTCATCGATGACATGGGCTTCTCCGCCTACTTTTTGATTGTGGCCGACTTCGTCCAATGGGCCAAGGCCCAGAAAATCCGGGTGGGACCCGGACGCGGATCGGTGGGCGGCTCGATAGTGGCTTACTGCCTGGGTATCACCGAGTTGGATCCGCTGCGCTGGAAGCTCGGCTTCGAGCGCTTTTTGAACCCGGGCCGCAAGTCCATGCCCGACATCGATATCGACCTGGACGACCGGCGCCGGGGCGAGGTCATCAAGTACGTTTCGCAAAAATACGGCGAGGACCACGTGGCGCAGATCATTACGTTCTCCACCATCAAGGCCAAGGCCGCCATCCGCGACGGCGCCCGGGTACTGGGGCTGCCGTACTCGGTGGGCGACCGCCTGGCCAAGATGTATCCGCCGCTGGTGCTGGGCAAGGAAGCGCCGTTCGACGCCTGCTTCGACAAGGGCTACGAGTGGCCGCCGCATACGGGGCACAACGACGCATATCCGGCCGCCAACGAGCTGCGCAAGGCCTACGAGGAAGAGGACGCAAGCAAGCAGGTCATCGACACGGCCCGCAAGCTAGAAGGGCTGCGCCGGCAGCACTCGGTGCACGCCGCGGGCGTGGTGATCGGACAGGAGCCGCTGACCAACTCCGTGCCGGTGCAGCGCACGGACGGCGACATCGTCACTCAATACGAGATGGGTACCTGCGAGAAGCTCGGGCTACTAAAGATGGACTTTTTGGGCCTGCGCAACCTCACCGTGATCGGCGACACTATCGATCAGGTCAAGATCAACCGCGGCGTGGAGATCGACGTCGACCAGATTCCCCTGGACGATCCCAAAGCGTTCAAGCTGCTGGCCGAGGGCAACACCGCCGGCATCTTCCAGATGGAGTCCGGCGGGATGACGCGGCTGTGCCGCCAGCTGCGCCCCGACCGCTTCGAGGAAATTGCGGCGTTGATCGCCCTGTACCGGCCCGGTCCGATGGAGGAGATACCACGGTACGTAAAGGGCAAGCACCAGCCCGACTCGATCAGCTACTACCACCCGCTGCTTGAAGATGTTCTTGAGGACACCAACGGCGTCATCGTCTACCAGGAGCAGGTGACCACGATTCTGCAGGTGGTGGCCGGCTTCTCCCCGCAGAACGCGGACATGATCCGTCACGCCATCGGCAAGAAGAAGAGCGCCGAGATGGCCAAGTGGGAGAGCAAGTTCCACGAAGGCGCCCAGGAGGCGGGCCTGTCGGCTCAGGAGTCTCAGGGGCTGTGGGACCTGATCAAGCCGTTTGCCGGTTACTCGTTCAACCGGGCCCACGCCAGCGGCTACGGTTTGGTTGCCTACCAGACGGTGTGGTTGAAGGCCAACTACCCGGTGGAGTACCTGGCGGCGCTGCTCACCTCGGCCAAGGACCGTAACGACAAGATGCCGTATTACCTGGCCGAGACCCGGACCATGGGGGTCAAAGTGCTGCCTCCCAGCGTCAACGAAAGTAACCTGGACTTCACCGCCCGCGGTGAGGAGATTTTGTTCGGCCTTTCGGCCATCCGCAACGTCGGCGCCTCGGTGGCCGAACGGATCCTCAAAGCCCGCAACTCCGGAGGTAAGTTCAGCGATTTTGAGGACTTTTTGCGCCGGGTGGACTTCAGCTGCCTCAACAAAAAGGTGACCGAATCGCTGGCCAAGGCCGGCGGATTCGACTGCTTGGGAATCGCGCGGGAGCTGCTGCTGCAGCGGGACCCCAAGAACGGCGGTTTGTGCATGTCCGAGAGGGTCGGCCGCCTGGTCGAGGCGGTGCTGTCGGAACGGCGCAGCGAGGAAGCCGGCCAGTATTCGTTTTTTGCGGGGGAGCCGGCTGCGGAGGCCAAGAGCAACGGACTCACGCTGTCGAACTCGGGCGGCACCAACGCGCCCAACGGCGATTCGAAGGAGGAGGTTCCCAAGTCGGACCTCCTCAAGGCCGAGAAGGAGATGCTCGGGTTCTACGTATCGGACCACCCCCTGACCGCCATCGAGGGAGCGATGCGGATGCAGACCGAGCGCTCTATCCCGTCCCTGGCCGACGGTCCAGATGGAGGAATAACCACGGTGGGCGGGGTTCTGTCGCGGATGGTGCGCAAGTTCACGAAGAAGGGCGACGCGTGGTACGCGGGCGTCTTGGAGGATCTACAGGGCAACGTCGAGGTGACCTTCTGGCCCCAAACGGCTCGCGAAACCTCGCCCGAGCTGCTGGCCGACGACGCCGTAGTCCTCATCAAGGGCCGGATCGAACTGCGTGACGACAGCGTCAAATTCATGGCGCAGAAGGTCACCCGTCCAGATACCGCCGGCGCCGAGGGGGTGCTGAGGATCAAGTTGCCGGCCGAGGCGCTCACCATGAACCGCATAGAGGACTTGAAGGGGGTCCTGGCGGCCCACCCGGGGCCGTGCCCGGTCCACCTGTATCTGGCCGGGGGCCGCAATGGCGATACGGTCCTCAAGCTCGGCGGCGGCTACACGGTGGAGCTGCGCAACGGGTTGTACGCAGAGATCCAATCGGTGCTGGGCACCGCCTGCCTGGTCGACAAAGGCGGGTAACGGATTTGGTGGCCAGGGTACTAGCCTTGGGAGGTGCCGGGTGGCTAAAGTGGTCCGATGGGTTGTTTCCGATGCGGGACGGTACAGACCGACCCGGTGAAAGGCGCCTCCCCCTGGGTCCGGCTGGTGGTCAAGGACGAACAGGTTCTGATGTGTCCCGACTGCCAGCAATCCGACCCGGAGTGGAAGCTGCTCGGCGACCGGTGTCCTTACTGCAACAGCTCACGGCTGTCGAAGGTGATGGGCTCGGTAGTGTGCCGGGGCTGCGGTCGGGACTTCGAGCGGACTCCGTCGTTTTAAATTGCTCCGGTCCGGCTGCCGGCCGGCCGGCACCGTCACCGCTTAGACTCGACGCATGAGATTCGTCGACATGAAGGCCAACCCCGACGCCGTGATCGTACGGCCGGAGTCGGCCCAGGCGCCTCATGAGGCGGTGCGCGAGATCATCGAGCGGGTGGTAACCGGCGGTGATCGGGCCCTGCTGGACCTCACCGAACGCTTCGACAAGGTGCGCCTGGAGAGTTTGCGGTCTACCGAAGACGAGATCGACCGAGCCTACGAGGAGATTTCCGCCGATCTCAAGGCCGCCATGCACGAGGCGGCCAGACGGATACGCTCCTTTGCTGAGCACCAGGTGATCCAGCCCTGGGAGGCGGAGATCGGCGGGGGCCTCATGGGCGAGGTCGTGTTCGCAGTGCCGCGGGCGGGGTGCTACGTGCCCGGAGGCCGCGCTTCGTACCCGTCCTCGGTGTTGATGACCGCCATTCCCGCCGGCGTAGCCGGTGTGGAGGAGGTCGCCCTGTGCGTCCCGCCGGCGGCCGACGGTACGCTGGCTACGGCGACGCTGGCGGCGGCCAAGATCGCCGGGGTTACCGAGGTTTACAAAGTCGGAGGAGCCCACGCTATCGCGGCGCTCGCGTACGGCACCGAGAGCATCGCGAAGGTGGATGTAATAGTTGGGCCCGGCAACATCTTTGTGGCCACGGCCAAGCAGCAGGTTGCGGGTCTTGTGGGGATCGACTCTATCGCCGGACCCAGCGAGATAGCGGTGGTCACCGACGGGGAATCCGACCCGCGCTTGGTGGCGTTGGACCTCATCGCCCAGGCCGAGCACGGCCCGGGCGGCATGTCGATCCTGGTGACCTGGAAGGAGGAGGCGCTGGTCTATGTGGCGCAGGAGCTGGAGATCGTGCTGGCGGAGATCGGTGCCAGCGACGACCTGCGCCGGACGATGGAGCTCGGTTGCGTCGGGATCGCGGTACGAGACGTGGAGCAGGCTGCCGAGTGCATCAACCGGTTTGCCCCCGAACACCTGGAACTGTTGTTTGCGGGGGCGGAGGACAGCTACCGGA
Source organism: Actinomycetota bacterium (assembly GCA_040905365.1). Lineage (GTDB taxonomy): Bacteria > Actinomycetota > CADDZG01 > JAHWKV01 > JAHWKV01 > JAHWKV01. The sequence goes on along the minus strand of JBBDRQ010000034.1, from coordinate 70,229 downwards.
TGTTTCGGCACGCCGGCGTCATCTTCGTGGGCGAGGACTCGCCGGTGCCGCTGGGCGACTACGTGGCCGGCTCCAACCACGTGCTTCCTACCGGCGGCGGCGCGCGTTGGGCGTCGGGCCTGAGGACCTCGCACTTTCAGCGGGCCTGCGCGGTGGTCCGGCACAACCGGGAGTCGCTGTGGGAGTCGGCTCACCACATCGAGGCCTTTGCGCAGGCCGAGGGTCTGCCCAACCACAGCCGGGCCGTGAAGGCCAGATTTAACGAGGAGATCATGCTGGAGCAAGTAGAGTAGTTAGATGAGCGACCAGTTGCGTCTAGCGCCCGAAGGACGGTCGGACCTGACCGACCTGGAGCCCTACCGCGCTCCGCAGCTCGACGCGGCCGTCAAGCTCAACACCAACGAAAGCCCCTTTCCCCCGCCGGACTCGTTCATCCGGGAGCTACAGCACCGTGTGGCAAACCTGGGCCTCAACCGGTATCCGCTTCGGGACTTCTACGATGTGCGCGAGGGCTTGGCCGCGCACCTGGGCACGTTGACCGACCGGGTCTGGCTGGCCAACGGGTCCAACGAAATCATCCTGCAACTATTGCTGGCGTTCGGCGGGGCCGAGCGCAAGGTGATGACGTTCGAGCCGACCTACGGGATGCACGGCCAGATAACCAAGATCAGCGGGACCCGGCACCTGCGCGCGCGCCGCAACCCGGACTTCACTATGCACCCGGAGGCCTCAATCGAGGCCGTGCAGCTGCACCGCCCCGACATCGTCTTTTTGTGCTCGCCCAACAACCCGACCGGCAACTCCAACACCGCCGAGGAGGTGCAGGCGATCTGCGAGGCGAGCGGTGCGCTGGTGGTGCTGGACGAGGCGTATGTCGAGTTTTCGCAACACGACCACATGCGGCTGATAGAAGAGTTCGAGAACCTGGTGATCACTCGGAGCTTCTCCAAATCGTGGCGTCTGGCCGGGGCGAGGATCGGGTATCTGCTCGCCCAGCCGCGCACCATCGAGCAGATCCAAAAGGTGCGGCTTCCGTACCACTTCTCGAGCCTTTCCCAGGCGGTGGTGCTCGCGGCGCTCAACCACGTCGACGAGATGCTCGGTCCCATCCAGACCCTGATGCACGAACGGGAGAAGCTGTACCGGGAGCTGTCCACCGCCCGGGGGGTCACCGCGTATCCGAGCGACGCCAACTTCATCTTGTTCCGTACCGACACCCGGCCCGCCTCCGAGGTGTGGCGGGCGCTGCTGGACGAGGGCATCTTGATCCGCGACTTCTCCGACGTACCGGGGTGCGAGAGCTGCCTGAGGGTCTCGGTCGGCACCGCGGTGGAAAACGAGAAGTTCCTCGAGACGCTGTCGTTGCTGCTGTCCGATCGATGAGCCGGGTAGGCGAAGTAGCGCGTGAAACGCGCGAAACCTCGATAAAGCTGCGTTTGAATTTGGACGGCACGGGCGATACGTCGATCGCTACCGGGGTCGGCTTTTTCGACCACATGCTGGACCAGCTGGCTCGGCACGCTCTGCTGGACTTGGAGATAGACGCTGCCGGCGACCTGCACGTTGACTCGCATCACACGGTGGAAGACGTGGGCATCTGCTTGGGGCAGGCGCTTACTCAGGCGCTCGGCAACAAGGCGGGCATCCGCCGCTACGGCTGGAGCCTGGTGCCGATGGAGGAGTCTCTGGTGCAGGTGTCGCTGGACCTGTCCGGCCGGCCGCTGCTGGTCTACGATGTGCCGGTTCCGGCCGAGGCGATAGGCAACTACGATCCGGAGCTGACCGAAGAGTTCTTCATGGCCTTTAGTCGCAACGCTTCCATGACCCTGCACATCAAGCTGCAATACGGCAAGAACTCGCACCACATAATCGAGGGCGTGTTCAAGTCGGCTTCGCAAGCACTGGCCGCCGCCATCGAGGTCGATCCGCGCCGGGGCGACGCGGTTCCCTCTACCAAAGGAACGCTGTGAAGGCAGCAATGCTGTGAAAGTAGGAATCGTCGACTACCGCATGGGGAACCTGGCCAGCGTGTCCAAGGCCCTACAAAGCAGCGGCGTGGAGCCGCATGTCTCCGACCAGGCCGCCGAGCTGGAGGGGTCGGACCTGGTGGTGCTGCCCGGTGTCGGCAACTTTGCCGCGGGGATGATGAACCTCAACGAGCTGTCTTTGGCGGACTTCGTCATCGAGTGGGCGCAGGCCGGCCGGCCGCTGCTGGGCATCTGCATGGGCATGCAGCTTTTCTTCGAGGAATCCGACGAGGGCTCCGCCAAGGGCCTGGGCATCCTGCCCGGCCGGGTCGAGAAGTTCAAGCCGGGTCTGACCATCCCCCACATGGGCTGGAACACCCTCAAGGCGGCCGGCTCGCCGGTTTTCGAGGAGGCCGACGGCGAGTACTTCTACTTTGTTCACTCTTATTACTGCGCCCCTGAGAATGCATCGGATGTAGCGGCCTGGACCGACTACGGGGGCGATTTTGCCTCGGCGGTGCACTCAGGAAAGGTGCACGGGGTGCAGTTTCACCCGGAAAAAAGCAGTGACGGTGGACTGGCTTTGCTGGCCAAAATACTCGAAGAGATGCGCTCCGAGACGCAGCTGTCGTGAGGATGCCGGACATCTTGGTGGCCATCGACATGGTGGCCGGGGAGGTGGTGCGCCTGCACAAGGGCGACATGGAGCACAAGACCGTGTACGGCGCCGACCCGGTGCAGGCCGCGCTCGAGTGGCAGCAGCGGGGAGCTCACTGGCTGCACCTGGTGGATCTGGACGGGGCCACCGGGACCGGGATCGACAACGCCGAGTCGATCGGACGCATCCTGGATGCGGTCGACGTCCCCGTGCAGATTGGCGGAGGTATCCGCAGTATGGAGGCGATCGAGAAGTGGGTCGGCCGCGGGGTCACGCGCGTGTGCATAGGGACCAAATCCATGGACTTGGAGTTCTTGAGCAAGGCGGTAGAGGAGTTCGGCGACCGGCTGGTGGCGTCGCTCGACACCCGGGCCGGCAAGGTGCAGGTGGCCGGTTGGATCCAGGGATCGGGCATCTCCACCATGGACGCGCTGCAGGGTATGGTCGACTGCGGGGTGCGGCGGATCATGTTCACCGACATCGAGCGGGACGGGACCCTTCAGGGCGTAAACGCCGGCGCGATCGAGCAGGTTCTGGACGCGGTGAACATACCGGTGATCGCAGCCGGGGGAGTAACCGACCTGAGCGACATCGAACGGCTGGCGCCGCTGGCGAGCAAGGGGCTCGACGGCATCGTCATCGGCAAGGCCTTGTACTCGGGTCGCATCGACCTGGGTATGGCGCAAGCCGCCCTGTTAGAGGCGTAGAGCCATGCTGGCCAAGCGGGTGATCCCGTGTCTGGATGTGCACGACGGACGGGTGGTGAAAGGCATACAGTTCGTGAACCTAGTCGATGCCGGCGACCCGGTGGAACTGGCTGCCACTTACGACCGCGAGGGCGCCGACGAGCTGGTGTTCCTGGATATCACCGCATCGCACGAGGACCGGGACACCATCTACGAGCTGGCCCGGCGATGCGCCGAGCAGGTGTTCATCCCGCTGACCATAGGCGGGGGAGTGCGCACCATCGAGGACGTGCGCAAGCTGCTGCGCGCCGGTGCGGACAAGGTGGCGGTCAACACCGCGGCGATCGAGCGGCCGGAGCTCCTTTCCGAGGGCGCCCAGGACTTCGGCTCCCAGTGCATAGTCGTGGCGGTCGACGCCCGGAGGCGCACCCGCGACGACCCCGCCGACGGGTGGGAGGTCTACACGCACGGCGGGCGCAAGCCGGTGGGCCTGGATGCGCTGCAGTGGGTAGCGGAGGCGGCCGAGCGGGGCGCGGGTGAGATCTTGCTGACCTCGATGGACTGTGACGGCACCAAGAAGGGCTACGATCTTCAGCTGCTGAAGGCGGTGTCGGACCTGGTGGACGTACCGGTTATCGCTTCGGGCGGCGCAGGCACGATGGAGCATTTCGCAGAGGCGGTCGGGGTGGGCGAGGCGGACGCGGTGCTGGCTGCGTCGTTGTTCCACTTCGGCGAGCTGCGTATCCACGAGGTGAAGGACTACATGGCCACCAAGGGTATCCCGGTTAGGCGCAAGCCCTTAGTGCCGTGACCACTAGCTACCGAAGACCTCGAAGTGAATGGCGCCCTCGATCTGGCCCCGGGTGAGGTCGATCCGCCAGCAACCCGGTTGATCGAACCTAAAGACCATGGCCCACTCGTCGCCGGGACGCTCCAGGCCCGAACCCGAGCCAAACTGGCGTACGGGCCCGATTGCAGGCGAATGCTCTGAGCCGTCCGGATCTACGGCGGCCGCCGCAAAGTCGCCCGCACCGGCGACGCGAACGGTCACCCGGAAGTTGTCGCCGGTCTGAGGTTCCCAAGGCCCGGTGGGCAGCGCCCACAGCTCGCCTTCGTCGATCTCGCCTTCGACGGCACCGTCCGGCGGGACGTGGGGCGACACCTCGCAAGCGGCGGGGGCCGCCACGGTAGGCGAGGCCTGAGCCCGGTCGCCCCCCGGTGGGGTTGCCGCGGTAGCCGCGGGGTCCGGATCTCCTGCATCGCACGATGCGGCGATCAGTAGGGCGAGAAGGGCGATCGCGGAGCGGGCAAGGGTGGGCACCGCCAGATTGTCGCACGGGATGCCCTACGAGCGGATCGCGATGGTAGAGGCGACGCGGAGGGCGGCTTGACTGCAAGCGAGCATTCCGGGCCAAGTCTCCGGCTCTGGAGTGGAGGGGATCCGGCTAAAGTTTGGCGGCGTCCTCGGCGCAGTAGCGGGTCTCCGGTCTGGCCTCTAGGCGAGCGCCGGTTATTTGGCGGCCGCAGATCTCACATATCCCGTATCCGCCCTTGTCGAGCTTGGCGTATGCCTCGTCGATGTCGGCCAGCCGGTCCTCGATCGACAGCCGAATGGACTCCGACTTCTCCCTCTCGAAGGTGTCGGTACCCACGTCGACATTTTCCTCACCGGCCGCCAGCTGGTCCTGGAAGCCCTCCCGCTCTGATTCCTCGTGCGCTTCCTGCTCGCGTTGACGCAGCAGATCTTGCAGCCGCCGGCGCTCTTGGTCCAAAAGGCGGCGGGCTGTCGCGGCGTCGGCGGCGGCTTGCGGCTGCCGGCCCGCTTCCTCGGTTGGGTTGGCGTCTTGCTTCTGCTTCATAGTCGCCTCACCTTCATTGTAGGCATCAACACTCATTATTCCCGGGTCCGTCGCAGCTAAATCATTGTTTTGGGTAGGCTGCCCGGCCGGCGCACGAGGCCACTGCGGTTAGGTGCTGATGTAGCGGGGTATACAACCTCGGGGTACCGATGGGACGCTTAACGTGCTAAAAGGAGCTTTGGGAAAAGCCGGATCCGCCCAGTGGACTCTATGAATTCATCAGCCGATGTGACCGTACGCAAACTTCCGCCGGAGCGGGCCGCAGAGGCGGGCAGACTGCTGGCGACCAGCCACGCCGGTTACCCGGTCTTCAGGTCCTTGCTGCCCAATCCCCGGACCCGCCAGCGGCTGCTGTGCCGCTTCATGGGCGCCGCCGCGCGCGATGCGGCCAGCCACGCCCACGCGTTGATGGCTCTTAACGGTGATGCGATAGTCGGCGTGGCTTTGTGGATGTCGCCGGGCACGTTCCCGCTCTCGGGTGGACGCAAAGCCCGCATGGCACCCGCGCTGAGCGCTAGCTTCGCTATGGCTCCCCGGGCCATGGCCGCGCTGGCACTAGCCGGCTCGGAGCTGGAGACCGCGCACGAGCCGGGCCCGTGCTGGTACCTGGAGGCGCTGGGAGTGCACCCGGATCTGCAGGGGTGCGGTATCGGGCGTCAGTTGATGCTCCCGCCGCTGCGTTTGGCGGATACCGAGGAGATACCGTGCCACCTGCACACCTCGGATCCACAAAACATTGCCTACTACGAGCGCTTCGGTTTTCACACGGTGGATACCGCAACCGTAGTAGTAGGCGATGAGATCCGCTACTACGGCATGACCCGCCGGCCGGAAGAGGCAGTCGCCGCCGACGGGTCGTTACCGCAAATCTGATGCAGGTCGATCCGGGCGGCCGATAGCCAGCGCGGTTACCGCGGCCAGCAGGCAGAGCGCGGCGGTGATCGAGAAGATCTCCCCGTATTCGGCGTGCAGAGCGGCTTGAACCGCCGCTTCATATTCGGCGAGCTCCCGATTGAAAGCGGGTTGGTCCTGCCCAAAGGGCAGGGGCGGCACCAGATCCGCGGTCAGTTCCTGAAATCGGTGCACTCCGGCCGCCCCTAAAGCCGCGATGCCGATGAGCATCCCCATCATGCGAGCCACCACCACGCTGGCCGAGGCCACGCCGTGCTGTTCGGGGTTGGATGAGCGCAGGGCGGCCGAGGCCAGGGGCGCGATCACCAGTCCCAGACCCAGTCCGGCCAGCGCTAGGTCGACATCCATACGGGGCAGCGATACCGGTCCCACAACGTGGCGGGCGGAGCCCATCTGCCGGGGCCACCCGGCTATGAGCAGGTAGCTTCCTGCGGCCAGCAGCAGGCCGGCGGCCGCCACCCAGCGATAGGGCAGCCGGTTGGCGGCGAGCCCTCCCAGCGGGGCGCCGATGGCCAGGGCGGCCAGGAACCGCGCCAGGAGCAGGGCGCCGCCCAATGTGTCCTCACCCAGCAGGGTTTGGGCCAGCAGAGGGATGTCCACCAGTGTCACCATCAACGCTGCGCCGGACAAGAAGCTGCACGCGGCGGTGGCCGAGAACGACGGCATGTGGATCCCCCGAGGATCCAGCAGCCGCGCTCGGGAGCTTCGCTCCCACGCAACGAAGGCGGCCAAGCCCGCAACCCCGATCCCCAAAGCGGCCGGGCCCCAGGGCGGAAGCATGGCCTGCTGGGGGTCGGGGTTGTAGAGCCCGACGATGATTGCGCCCAGTGCGGCGGCCAATATCAAGCCCCCGCCAACGTCGACGCGTACGCCGGGCCGGCGCCGCCCCTGAGGCAGGGTGCGCCCCACTGCCACCATCGCGAGCGCCGCCAGCGGCAGATTGATCCAAAAGATGCCTCGCCAGCCGATCAGGGTGGCCAGCCCTGCCCCGTAGAGCGGCCCGACCACGCTGCCCATCTCCTGGGCGGCGCCCACCAAACCCAGCGGCACCGGCCGGCTCCGCGCGTCCCAAAGGTCGCTGATCACGGCAAATGTGACCGGAAGCAGCGCCCCGCCGGAAGCTCCCTGCAGAAACCGTCCGCCCACCAGCAGAGGCAAATTGCCGGCCGCAGCTGAAACTACCGAGCCGGCTGCAAAGGCCAGCAGGCATCCCTGTATCACGCGGGTGCGGCCTACGCGGTCGGAGAGCTGACCGAGCAGCGGCATCGCGGCCACGTACCCGAGCAGATAGGCGGTGACTATGGGGGTGGCGCGCTCGGGCCGATCAAGGGGGATCGACATGGCGGTCATGACCTCGGTCATGATCGTGACGACGACATATGCGTCGAGCGCGGCAAGCAGGACCGCCGTTGAAGAGATGGCGGCGGCCAGCCGGCGCTTAGGGGAGCCCGGGGAGTGGATCACCGCCCAGCCGGAGCGTCTACAGCGGGGCTTGGATGTCGACCGTCTCGTTGAAGTTGGAGAACGTGACGGTCAGGCGGGTCTCGTCGCCGGTGTCGGGGTCCTCGAAGGCTGATGTGACCTTGAGGAGCCGGTCGTCTGCGGCTGCGATCCACAGCGTGAAGGGCTGCTCTTGGCCGCTGACCAACGACGACAGCCCCTCGATGAGCTCGGGGTCCAGTGCTGCGACCACCCGGTACGCGTCAACTCCGCCCACCTTCTCCTCGGCTTCGGTGGTGGCGTCCGTAGCCGCGTCCAGCGCGGCCGGAACTCCGTTCTGTGCGTCGAGCAGCGTGGCGGGATCGAATATCCGGGCGGCCACGGCATCCGAAATCTCCCTAAAGCCCCCGGTGGAAAGCTTGAGATAGCTGGTGCCGTCTACCCGCACGTACTCGACCTCGATCAGCCGGCCTCCTTGCGTCAGCTTTGCCGACGCCGATACATCGCCGTCGGCGGTCAGCGTTCCCTCGGCTTGCTGGATCTGTGCGCTGGACAGCTCACCGCCGATGTCGATGAGGAAACTTACCGAGGAAAGCTCGGCCATAGCTTTTGCGCTTGCCGAGAGCAGTTCTCGGGCGTCGGGTAGCTGGTCGGACTGGGTCGTCGTTGAATTCCGCCCGCATGCGCTGAGCGCTACGAGGGCGAGCAGAGCGGCAATTCTCAGGGCTCTGAGCATGGCAACAGCATAAAGGGCCCTTGGCTGCAGAGCTAAAGGTTCACGTGCAATGCCAGGTCCGCAGCCGGTGCCGAGTGGGTGATCCTGCCGACCGAGATGGCGTCGGGCCGGCAAGCCGCAATCGAAGCGGCCGTATCCAGATCGATCCCCCCGGACACCTCCAGGAACAAGCTCTTGGGCTTGGCCTCGACGGCCTCGGCTATTACGTCGACGTCCGCATTATCGAGCAGCACCCGCTCGGCTCCCGCCCGGGCCGCTTGGTGCAGCTCCTGCAGGTTGGTTACCTCCACCTCGACCTCGGCGTCGCTACGCTTCTTGGCCCGTCGCACCGCTTCTTCGATGCTGCCTACCAGCTTGCAGTGGTTGGTCTTGATCAAAATTGCGTCGTAGAGGCCGGCTCGGTGCAGGTTGCCCCCGCCCACGCCTACCGCGTAGCGCTGCACGGCGCGCAGCCCGGGGATGGTCTTACGTGTACACAAAAGCTGGACGCCGTGCGGCCGGCAGATGCCCACAAACTTCGAGGTCAAGGTGGCTACACCCGAGAGGTGCTGGACAAAGTTCAGCGCGACCCGCTCGGCCGCCATGATCGAGTGGACCATACCCGAGACGCGTCCAACGGTATCGCCGGGGGCCAAGCGGGCGCCGTCGGAGACCGTCCACTCGATGTCGAGCTCCGAGTCCATTTGCCTGAAGACGGCGTCGGCCACCGGCAGCCCCGCCAGCACGAGTTCCGACTTGGCCAGCAACGCGGCGCTTCCCGGACGTCCCGAGTCGAGGATGCTGTCGGAGGTGACGTCGCCGGCATCGGCCAGGTCCTCGACGAGAGTTCGTTGAACGAGCAGCCTGAGCTGCTTTCGATCCAGATCCAAAGATGTTTGGTCAACCATGGGCGGTGTTTTCTCCTAACCATTACCCTAGAAGTACACAGATATGGGAACTATCGAGAAGGATCTCACACTGGGTTCGTACGACCGTTGGGCGTCGCGCGTGCGCGAGCTGGCGGAGAGGTCCAACGCGATCATTCTCGCTCACAACTACCAGGCCCCGTGGATTATCGAGGCGGCCGATATCGTCGGCGACTCTTTGGAGCTTTCCCGCAAAGCGGCCGAGGCGGATTCGGAGATCATCGTTTTCTGCGGCGTGCACTTCATGGCGGAGACGGCCAAGATCCTGGCCTACGACCGTAAGGTGCTGATCCCCGACACCGAGGCCGGCTGCTCGCTGGCGGCGTCGATCACCGCGGAGCAGCTGCGGGAGTGGAAAGCCGAGCATCCTGGCGCTGTCGTGGTTGCCTACGTGAACACCTCCGCGGCCGTCAAGGCCGAGTCCGATTACTGCTGTACGTCCTCCAACGCGGCCCGGGTGGTGCAGTCGATAGACGAGGACAAGGAGATTTTGTTCCTGCCCGACATGTTCCTCGGTGCCCACGTGGAGCGGGTCACGGGGCGGAAGATGAAGATTTGGATGGGGGAGTGCCACGTGCACGCCGGGATCAACCCCTCCGACATCGACGAACGTCTAGCCGAGCACCCCGAGGCCGATTTTTACATCCATCCCGAGTGCGGCTGCGCCTCCCACGCGCTGTACCTGGCGTCCTCGGGAGCCCTGCCGGCGGAGCGCACGCACATGCTCAGCACCTCGGGCATGCAGTCGTCCGCAGCGCATTCCAAGGCCCCTGAGATAATCGTGGCCACCGAGACCGGCCTGCTGCACTCCCTGCGCAAGGGGAACCCGGACAAAAGCTTCATAGCGGCCAACGAAGAGGCGGTGTGCCGCTACATGAAAATGATTACGCCGGCCAAGTTGCTCAGCAGCCTGGAGAACCTGCAGTTTGAGGTTACGGTGCCCGAAGACGTTGCCAAACGCGCCCGAGGCGCCCTGGAAAGGATGATCAGCCTGTGAGCACAGCCGAGCTGGACCTGACGAAACTCAAGTGGGACGCGGCCGGGCTGATTCCCGCCATCGTGCAGCACAACGACACCGGCGAGATCCTGATGATGGCCTGGATGAACGAAGAGTCGCTGCGCCGGACTTTTCAGAACAGGCAGACCTGGTTCTGGAGCCGGAGCCGGCAGGAGTTTTGGAACAAGGGGGCCACTTCCGGCAACGTTCAGCACGTTCACGAGGTGCTTGTGGACTGCGATCAGGATGCCTTGGTCGTCAAAGTCACCCCGGAGGGGCCGGCGTGCCACACCGGTGAGTGGACCTGTTTTTACCGTCATTTGGCTCCTTGAGTTCCCGTAACGGAGCCGGCGGTTGAGCCGGCGGTACTGGCCCTCTAAAGACAAGTTCGGCGAACTCAGCGGCATCCACAACGTCGTGCCTATCTGGACCGAGGTCGTCGCCGACCTGGAAACTCCGGTTTCGACGTACCTGAAATTGACCAAGGACGCCCCTGCACAGGACTGCTCTTTCTTGCTGGAATCCGTTGAGCACGGACGGCGCTGGGGCCGGTACTCCTTCGTAGGCGTAGATCCTTTCGCGGTCATGACCTCTCGCGACGGCAAGGTGGAGCTGACGGGGGAAATGACCCAGGGTGCCCGGGGGAGCACGCCGCTGGAGGTGTTGCGGTCGCTGCTGGAGAGCTTCTCCGCGCCGGTGCTACCAGAGCTGCCGCCGCTGATTGCCGGGGGCGTGGGCTTCATAGGCTACGACGCGGTGCGCTACCTGGAAAAGCTTCCGCAAACCACGGTTGCCGATGTCGACATCCCGGAGATGATGCTTATCTTTGCTCGGACCCTGTTCGTCTTCGACCATCTGCGCCAGCGCATCACCGTGGTTACCAACGTCGTAGGCAACATGAGCTACGAGGAAGCGATCAGCCGGACCGATGCCCTGGTGGAAAAGCTCGGAGAGCCGCTCGGCTACCGCCCGGGCGGTACCAAGGAGCCGGAGTTCCAACTACCGCCCAGCACCTTAGGGGAGAAGGGCTACCGCGACGCGGTCGAAAAAGCCAAGGAGTACATCCGGGCGGGGGACATCTTCCAGGTGGTCCCTTCGCACCGGTTCACGGCGGAGCTGAGAGCGGATCCGCTGGACGTCTACCGGATGCTGAGGTTGGTCAACCCGAGCCCGTACATGTTTTATCTGAAGCATCCTCAGATCACCTTGATCGGCTCCTCCCCGGAGCCCTTGATCAAGGTTCAGGGGCGCCGGGTGCTACAGCGGCCGATCGCCGGATCGCGCCCTAGGGGAGCCACTGACGAGCAGGACAAAGCGCTTGAGGAAAGTCTGCTGTCCGACGAAAAGGAGCGGGCGGAGCACGTCATGCTGGTGGACTTGGCCCGCAATGACATCGGTCGGGTATCTGCCTACGGGACGGTGGAGGTGGAGGAGTTCATGGTCGTCGAGCGCTACTCGCACGTTATGCACCTGACCTCGCAGGTGGCCGGCGAGCTGGCCGAAGGAAAAAGCGGTCTGGACGCTCTGTATGCCTCCTTTCCGGCGGGTACGGTGTCCGGCGCTCCGAAGATTCGCGCCATGGAAATCATCGACGAGCTCGAACCGACGAGGCGCGGACCGTATGCGGGTGTCGTCGGCTATTTTGACTTTTCGGGGAACCTGGATACGTGTATTGCGCTTAGGACGGCGTACGTGGCCGGGGGCAATATCTACATACAGGCCGGCGGGGGAGTGGTCGCCGACTCGGACTCACTGACCGAGTGGGAAGAGACGCTGAACAAAGCCAAGGCGCTGTTGACTGCTTGGGCGATGGCCCGCCGATAGTGCTGTGAGCGCCAACGTTTGCGCGTTTGGGGCGCAAGGTGGTGTCGGCAATGCCGCACGGAGCCTTTTGTAGGCGGATCTTAAGGGGCTACCGACAACGCGGCCGGCTGCCGATCTGGTAAACTCCACCAGTGGGAACCTCCCCCACTGGGAAACTCCCCCACTGGTACGTGCACAAAGTCTGGTATGCCGGAATTCCTACTCAAAACGTGCCTGGGTACGCGCAGAAACTACCTACTCGAGCCGAGGGGGACCGAAAAAATCAAAGTTCTCCTTAAAAAACGACGCATTGTGCCGTTGTTTATATGGGGCGCTTAGCAGGAAGGGAAGTTATGCGTATATTACCGGCGCCCCAGCCGATTTATGGAAAGAGCCAGCCCGGGTTGCGGGCGCTATCGGTAGCAGTTTTGATGCTCTCAACATTAATTGTTACATCACCGCCGGCCCAGGCAACGTTGATTCCGCATCCAACCACCACATTCTCCTCAAGCCAACAGGTTGGCTATACGCTGGTCAAGTTTCAAATAACGGTAACCAACACCAGTGACGGCGTCGGCAACTCGGCGGACCTGATGGAGCCGGTCAAGTTGACCGAGATAGGGTTCACGCCTTCCTGCGTAGAATTCTCCGGCGACGTTTGCGTGAAGCCGGAACCTGACGTTTTCCTGATGAAAACGGGATCGCAAGCTGGCCGCGGTATCAATGGAGCATGCGTAGACGTAAGCTTCTCTGTCAGTCCTGCCGACGGCGCCGGACGTCACGTCATCGTGCCGGAGCAACCCGTGACATTGGGCGCGGCTAACCAGTCGGCCGATCCGAGGGGGTGCACGGTTGAGCTGACGATGGCCGAAGTCGACCATGTGCCGTCGGTGGACGTCGACGGATCGGCGGCAGGCGTGCAGACCACCCGGCAGGTTGATGCCGAGCTGAGCGATTCCCTGGGGACGCGTTCGGGAACCAGCAGCCACCGGGCCAACGTTACCGTGATCCGAGCGCAGGTTCGGCTCTCTGGAGTATCCAGTCCCAGCATCGCAACCGGTACCAGCCTGCTATCCGGCGGCACCTCTTTCGACACCGCTACGGTCAAGCGGCAGAACTCCAACGCAAACCCGGACCCGACCGGTACCGTTTCGTTCAAGTTGATAGGCCCCGAGCCCAACCTCTCCTGCTCCGCCCCGGTGGCGTTCGCGCCCGATCCGGTGCAGTTGGACCCGGGGACCGGTGAGGCCCGCTCGCCTGATAGCCCCCCGTTGGCGGAAGGCCCGTACAACTGGGTGGTCAGCTACTCGGGTGACGCCAACTACCAGGGTATTGCCACTCCGGTTGGCTGTTTGGGCGACGCTCAGCGCTTCGAGGTGGCATCGGCGGAAGCGAAGCCCCGCAAGTCTGTAGGCGGCGACTACGACGCAGACGGGACTACCGACGTGGCGGTCTACAGGCCCTCCACCGGCGTCTGGTACGTAAAGGGCCAGTTCAACAGCTACTGGGGCGTCAAAGGCGACATCCCCGTCCCAGGCGACTACGACGCAGACGGGACTACCGACCTCGCGGTCTACAGGCCCTCCGAAGGTATGTGGTACATAAAGGGCCAGTTCAATAGCTACTGGGGCGTCCAAGGCGACATCCCCGTTCCCGGCGACTACGACGCAGACGGGACTACCGACGTGGCAGTCTTCAGGCCCTCCACCGGCGTCTGGTACGTAAAGGGCCAGTTCAATAGCTACTGGGGCGTCCAAGGCGACATCCCCGTCCCAGGCGACTACGACGCAGACGGGACTACCGACCTCGC
>JBBDRQ010000034.1:0-56356 GCA_040905365.1 Actinomycetota bacterium | reverse complement strand
GGTCTTCAGGCCCTCCGAAGGCATGTGGCACGTAAGAGGTCAATTCCGGTCCCACTGGGGCGTCCAAGGCGACATCGCGGGTTCGACGCCTACCCACCTGATAGCGGCGTTGTTGTCCCTTTTGGACCAGTGACGATTTCACCCGGGTCCGGCATCGGATCACGTGCCGGGACCCGGGTGAAGCTTTCATCGGCCATACAGGACCGCGGCGCCTGCGCTTGCTAACCTTCTCCTGTAATGCTTGATCGGCCGCCGCCCTCACAAAGTTCGAACACAGCGGCAATGCGGGCCGTCGCCATCGTGGTGATCGCCGTTTTCCTGTTGAGTCTCCTGTACCGCTGGAACAGCCGGCAGGCGGCCGAGGAGACCGTTGAGGTGGAGGGCGGCCAGCGGCTGTGCGAGGTGCGGGCAAGCCAGGCCGGGCTTGCCGGTGAGTGTGAGCTGGTAGACGAGGAGTGGGTTCCGGTGGATTCGCAGTGATCGATGGCTAGCTACCTGGACACCATCTTGGAGGCGACCAGGCAGCGGGTCGCCCGTGACAAACGGCGCCGCTCGCAGGCCGACTTCGACCGGGACGCCGATCACATGCCCGCCCCCAGGGACTTCGCTGCGGCCGTGCGGGCCGAGGGTCTGTCGCTGATCGCCGAGTTCAAGCGTCGCTCACCCTCTAAGGGGCAGATTCGAGCGGACCTGGAACCCAATCGTGCGGCCGAGCTTTACGAGCTGGGCGGCGCGCGGGCCATGTCGGTCCTGACCGAACCGGAGTTCTTCTCGGGTTCGATGGACGACCTGTACGGCGCCCGCCGCGCGTGCGGGCTTCCCGTCCTACGAAAGGACTTCATGATCGATCCGTACCAGGTGACCGAGGCGCGAGTGGGGCACGCCGACGCCATCTTGCTCATCGCCGCCGCGCTCGAGGATCGGGGGCTTTTCCGGGAGATGCTGGCGGCCGCCGAACATTACGGCGTGGTGGCGTTGATCGAGGTGCACGACCGGGCGGAGTTGGAGGCCGTCCTGCCTCTGGAACCGGATCTGCTCGGGGTCAACCAGCGCAACCTGACCACTTTTGAGGTGGATACATCGCTGGCCGTCGGACTTCGCCCGGCGATCCCAGCGCACACGGCGATGGTCTGCGAGAGCGGAATAACCTCGCGGGCTCAGGTGGCGGAGCTTCAGCAGGCCGGGGTGGATGCAATCCTGGTGGGCGAGACGCTCATGCGGGCCGAGGACCCGGCGGCGGCGGCACGTGAGCTGCTTGGAGCGCAAGTAGACTGAACCGATGATCACCACCGCGAGCCAGAGCGCGCCACCGGGCAGATTCGGTGAGTACGGCGGTCAGTTCGTGCCCGAGTCCCTGATGGCCGCTCTGAGCGAGTTGGATGAAGCGCGCAGGGTTGCGTTTGCGGACCCGGAGTTCCTCGACGAGCTGGATCGCCTGCGCAAGACGGTCATCGGCCGCCCTACACCGCTGTATTTGGCGGAGCGGCTCACGGCCGAGGCGGGAGGGGCCCGCATCTGGCTAAAGCGCGAGGATGCGGCCTTTACCGGGGCACACAAGATCAACAACACGGTCGGACAGCTGCTTTTGGCCCGTCGGATGGGCAAGGTCCGCGTAATCGCAGAGACCGGAGCCGGCATGCACGGCGTGGCGACGGCCTCCGCGGCCGCGTACTTCGGCATCGAGTGCGAGGTCTACATGGGCGCCGAGGACACCCGCCGGCAAAGCCATAACGTGTCCCGGATGACGATGCTGGGGGCCAAGGTGCACCCGGTTGCGACGGGGACGCAGACGCTCAAGGATGCGATCAACGACGCCTTACGGGATTGGGTCACCAATGTGGAGAGCACTCACTACGTGATCGGCTCGGTGGTCGGTCCCCATCCGTTCCCCCAGCTGGTGGGAGATTTGCAGAGCGTCATCGGGCATGAGGCCCGCGCTCAGATGCTGGAACAAGCGGGCAGCTTGCCCGACGCGGTAGTGGCCTGCGTGGGAGGCGGGTCCAATGCCATCGGCATCTTCCGGGGTTTTCTCGACGACCCCGGGGTGGCGATCTACGGTGTGGAGGCTGCAGGAAGCGGTGCCGCGGGGGCACCGCACAGCGCGGCGGTGGGCTTGGGGCGTCCCGGCGTGTTGCATGGCGCTCGCTCGTACCTGCTGCAGGATGGCGAAGGCCAGGTCTTGCCGGCCCACTCGGTGGCGCCCGGTTTGGACTATCCGGGGGTGGGTCCGGAGCATTCGATGCTCAAGGACAGCGGCCGGGTCACCTACCTGAGCGCCCGGGACGAGGAGGCTGTCTCGGCTTTTCAGACACTGGCTTCCAAGGAGGGGATTTTGCCGGCCCTGGAGTCCTCTCACGCGGTTGCCCGGGGCCTGGACCTGGCCCGGGACCTGGGGGAGGGCAAGGATGTGCTGGTCTGTCTTTCCGGTCGCGGGGACAAGGATGTCGACATCGTCTCCAGGGAACTGGGCCTTTGACCTGCGACGATCTGGGGTCGCGCTTGAAGCAGAAGATGGCGGCGGGCCGCAAGTTGATCGTGCCGTACATCACTGGGGGGTTGCCCAATCCCGACGGCTTCGTTGCGACCTACCGCCGGCTATCGGAGTATGCCGACGCCATAGAGGTGGGTATGGCTTTCTCGGATCCGGTGATGGACGGACCGGTGATCCAGGAAGCTTCGGTCAAGGCGCTGGAGTCCGGGATGACGCCGGCCGCCTGTTTCGATTTAATCGCCCGAGCCAGACGGGAATCGCAGACGCCGGCTGTGGTGATGACCTACTTCAACCTGATCCATTCGCGCGGCTTGCTGCGTTTTGCCGACGAAGCACGTGCGGCCGGCGTCTCGGGTCTCATAGTGCCCGATCTACCGTACGAGGAGTGTTCGCAGCTGCACGCGGTCCTGTCAGAACGCTCTATGGCCCTCATCCAGCTGGTGGCCCCCACGACCTCCTCGCAGCGGGCGGCGATGCTGGCTGCCTACTCCTCGGGCTGGGTGTACGCGGTGTCCCGGATGGGAGTAACCGGAGAGCAGCAGTCGCTCGCGTCGTCCGGTACCGAGGTGATATCGCGCATCAAGCCGCACACGGATCTACCGGTCCTGCTCGGAGTGGGAATATCCACCCCCGAACAGGCTGCGGAAGCTTGCCGGGTTGCTGACGGGGTCATTGTGGGCAGCGCCCTGCTCAAGCGTATCCTGGCGGGAAACTCCGACGAAGCGGTGAAGTTGATCGCGGCGATGCGCCGATCGATCGACTCTTCAGGGAGTGTGGCCGCCGGGTAATGGCGAGGCAGGCGCCACCAGAGGTACCGGACGACGCGCCGACGGCAAGGAACTACTAATGTGGTTGGCGTGGGTCCATTATCATTCGAGGTGCGCCGGCGTATCCGAATTGGCACAGGAGATGGTCTCAAACACCATTGGGCTTCGGCCCGTGCGGGTTCGAGTCCCGCCGCCGGCACGAAGTAACTACTTGAACCACCGGGAGAAGGAGTCGCATGGAAGCCTCCCTCGGACTGTTGATCCGGCTAGCCTTCGGAACGATGTTTCTGGCTGCGGGATCCTCGAAACTGAGCGATCTGGGGGAGTTTGCCGAGGCCATCAAGCATTACCGCTTGATACCGGGCGTCACGGCGGGCTTTGTCGCCAGGGTGGTGGCTATTGTGGAGGTAACGCTGGGAGTAGTGTTGCTGGTCGGAGTTGCCATTCCGGTTGCCAGCGTGGCCGGATCGGCTCTTTTGATAGTTTTTGCGTTGGCCATGGCTATAAATCTGTTTCGAGGCCGCAGGATCGACTGCGGGTGCAAGAGGGGGTCCGAACCTATCCAGATCAAACATATTCTTCGTAATTCAGCCGGCGTCGCCGCGCTGGTGTTCCTTGCCCGGGTCCCAACGCACCCTTGGGCCGTCGACGCAGTGGCTGCACACTCGCTGCCATCTTTCCCGCTGTGAAGTCACCGTCGCGCATAGTCATTGCCGAGGACGAGGCGATTATTCGTCTCGACCTGCGCGAGATGTTGGAGGAGGAAGGTTACGAGGTGGTAGGCGAGGCCTCCGACGGCGAAACGGCCATCAGCCTCACTCGGGAGCTCAAGCCCGATCTGGTCATCCTCGACATCGTGATGCCGGGAGTCGACGGGCTCGAGGCGGCCGCCCGGATATCCGACGAGGACCTGGCGGCTGTGCTGATCCTTACCGCCTTCAGCCAGCGTGATTACGTCGACCGCGCCACGCGAGCGGGTGCGATGGCGTACCTGGTCAAACCTTTCGACAAGCACGATCTGATGCCGGCGGTTGAGCTGGCGATGGCCAGGTGGGCCGAGGTCAGGACCCTGGCCGACGAGTCCAAGGACCTCGCGTCGAGACTCGAGGCACGCAAGATCGTGGAGAAGGCTAAGGGTGTCCTGATGGTTAAGCATGGACTGTCCGAGCAGGACTCGTTTCGCTTCATCCAGAGAATGGCCATGCAGCAGCGCAACACTATGGCGCACGTGGCCGAGGAGCTGCTCAGCAAAAGTGAAACGTAGCTTAGAGCCGTCTAACCGCTCTACCCTCCGCGGCTCGAGGCCGGCGCGGGTTGGCAGGATGGCGGCTTCGGCGCTACTAGTAGTTATGGTGGCCGCGTCCGCAGGATGCGGAACCCAGGGAACGTCCTTTGGAGCCGGCCGGGAAATACGTCTACTGGGGACGGTGGGCACGCTCGAGTCCGAGGACCCCACCGTCGTAGGAATGGTTCAGGCGACTCAGCTGGCAATTGGGGAGTACAACGACGACCCGGATTCACGGTACGAGATCGAGTTCCGGCAGTTCTCCGCCGACAGCGGACCCGGCGAAGCCGGTACAGGTCAAGGTGACATCGAGCAGACCGCCCGCTTGATCGGGGTAGTCGGACCGTTCACCGCAGAGGAAGTCAACAGTCTGGGTCCCGGGTTCTCGGAGGCTCAGATGCCTTTTGTCGTGCCGTCGGTCAACACCCCCTCCGCTCCGCCCGACGGCGTCAACGGCTTCCGGCGATTGATCGCCAATTCCACGCAAGAGGGCAGGGTGCTGGCGGCTCATATCGCCGGGTTGGTGGACGGCGGCATCGCTTTGGTCACCGAGAACTCCGACCCCGGTAGGGAGTTGTCTGAGGGCACTGAGCAGCTTCTCGGTGAACTCAAGCGACCGCCGGTGCGCACCGAAAGGGTCGAGCCGGACTCCTCAATGGACGCCCTGGCTACAGCCTTGAGTACCGACAGCCCTGACGCCGTGCTATACGGAGGTGGGGGCGCAACCGGCTCGGCGCTGGTGCAAGCGCTCAAGACCCAGGGCTACCAAGGCCGGATAGTTACCTCCCACCAGGTAAGGGAGCACAGTCCCGACGGCCTCGGTTCCGGGGTGATCGGTTCTTCGCTGTTTGCGGAGCCTGGCGAGGCGGCGCCGGGTTTCGTCCAGGCTTTCGAGCAAGCCTACGGCTCGGTTCCTTCTCGATTCGCGCTCGAAGCCTACGAAGGAGCGTGGATGTTGCTCGAAGCGATCGAGGAGGTTCAGGCGGACGCTCAGGCGGTCAGCGAGTTTCTTCAATCCAACCGCACCTTTCGGGGCGAGTCCAAGGTTTATGAGTTCGACGAGTCGGGAGAGCAGCCGAATGGACCGGTTTGGATTTACGAATCCGCAGAATCGGGCTGGTCGTTGACCGGACGTTCCGATCGAGTCTCCGAGTCCGATGGGGAGTAATCGGTGACCTCTGGGGCGCGGGCTACGGGCAGTGCGGTGTTTCTCACGCTGATGGTCTGCCTGGCGGCGGGGGCGGTTATCGAGACCTTGCGTAACTGGTCCGACTGGCGGCTGGGATTTAGCCCGCCGGTTTGGGAGATTGCCGTGGGTTGGGTGGGCTTTAGCGCCCTGTCGGCTATAGCCGCTTGCGGGTTCATTCTTGGCGGAGTGGGCTTCTACTCGGCTCACGTGCGTACGAATCGAGCACATTCCTACGCCGCCAAGGAGCGGTTGATTGAGGTCAAGTACAAGGCGGCGCTGGCGCTGATCGGGGCGGGCATGCTGGCGGTATTCGGCGGGTTGGTGTTGTGGATCTACGGCAACATGGGACCCGAGTTCGAAGCCTACGTGGGCCTGGCCCGCATGGCTACGCTGCTGGGCCTGGCCGCCGGCGCCGGCGCCTACTTCTACGCTAACCAAGAGCACGATTCCTAGCTATTAGCTTAGCTAGTGCTGGAGGTCGAGGTCGTCGGCCAGCAGGTCCATTAGCAGGCTGTCCCGCCAGCGCCCGTCGGGTCCCCGTTCGTATTTGCGCATGACCCCCACCGGACGGAAGCCGACTGAAGCGTAGGCACGGATGGCGTGCTCGTTGGCAAGGGAGGGATCGATGGTGATCCGATGGTGCCCTCGCGAGTGGATGAGGTGGCTGACCAGGAGCTTGAGCGCTTCGGGTCCGTAACCGCGGCCTTGCCATTCGTCGGCCAAGAAGATGTCAACCGATGCGTGGCGGTAGTCGGGGTCGGTCTCCTCGGTGAACTGGACCGCCCCTGCCACTTCTGCGCCGATTTCGACGGCCATGGAGGTAGCCGGACCACCTAAAAACTCGGATTCGACCTCGACCAGGTCGTGTTTGCCCCACCACCGGCTAACGCCGGGTTTGCCCAGGATGGAGGTGAGGCGTTGCAGGTCGGAGCGGTCGATCGGACGCAGTACGACGTGGCGTAGGCCCTTGCGGCGGTAGTCGGGGGACCCGGGCTCCCGACCGGCAGTATCGGGCTCGTTGTTCGGCATATGCGATACTAGATTATGGTCCAGATTCATCAAATGTGCCACGCCGCGGAGGCGAAGTGATTTTAGAAGCTCTCGCGCCTGTAGTGCCGGTCCTGCTGGCCCACCTGGGCCACAGCGGACCTCTGTTTACGCTGATAATCGGCGCCATGCTTCTGCCCATTATCGTCGTGTTTTTCGTGCTGGCTCGCAACGAGAAGCGCCGGGAGAAGTCCACCTCCGATAGTTGAGGCTATTCCCCTACGGGGAGTGATCTACGCTCGGTTTCTTCTTGTGCGGCATCGTGCCCGATCCTTTGTATCAGTTGTATAGATGGTTGCCTATCTGCCCAGCTTTAGGCATAGAGCGCGAACTAGGGATTGGGGTAGGATCATGCTTGTCAGGATGCTTCGGCATCAAGTTCATGCCCACGGTCGGCCACAGTTGGCTGGCGGACGGGCCCCGGAGCGTACGGCGGCGACCGCCGACTTCTACCGAAAGACACAGGGGTAGTAAATGAGTCACACGCGATATGAACCGGTTTGTGCGCGCGTGCAGCGCAGCATGCTGATGGTGCCGGGCTCGCAGGAGAAATTCTTTGCCAAGGGCCTCGACAGCGAGGCTGACTATGTTTGCATAGATCTGGAGGACGCCGTCATACCCGACGACAAGGTCCAGGCGCGGGCCAACGCCATCGAGGCCCTCAACACGCTGGACTGGCGGGGCCGGGGCAAGACGACTTCGGTGCGCATCAACGGCATCGACACCCCCTACATGTACAGGGATGTCATAGAGCTGGTGGAGCAGGCCGGCGCCAACATAGACGTACTGTTGGTGCCCAAGGTCGGCGTCGCCTCCGATGTGTACATGGTGGATGCCCTGTTGACTCAAATAGAGCAGGGACTCAAGACCAGCCACCGTATCGGCATCGAGGTTCTAATCGAGACGGCCCTCGGCTTGGGGAACGTGGATACCATCGCCACCGCCAGTCCCCGCCTGGAAGCGATGCACTTCGGGCCGGCCGACCTCGCGGCCAGTATGCGGGCCCGTACGGTCAATATCGGTGGCCTCAACCCCAATTACCCGGGGGACCAATGGCACTTTGCTTTGTCCAAGATGGTCACCGCTTGCCGCGCCTACGGGCTGCGGGCTATCGACGGCCCATTCGGGGATATAGCCGACGCCGAAGGTTTTCTCGATGCCGGACGCCGGGTGGCGGCGTTGGGCTTCGAAGGCAAGTGGGCGATTCACCCCTCGCAGATAGAAGGGGCCAACCAGATTTTCACGCCCTCCGGGGACGAGGCCGACAAGGCCCGCCGGATTCTTGCCGCGCTCGACGAGGCGGCAGCGGCCGGCAAGGGAGCGGCCCAGTTGGACGGGAAGATGATCGACGCGGCCTCGGCTCGTATGGCGGAGAACGTCGTGCATCTCGATGAAGAGATCAAGAAAAAGGCCGACCTGGCCTCGACGGGGAACTGAATGGATATACACGAACATCAGGCAAAAGAAATATTGGCGGGCTTCGGTGTACCCGTGCCAAAAGGCAGCGTTGCCTTTACGGCGCACGAGGCGGTGCAGGCAGCCGAGGAGCTCGGAGGTAGCCGGTGGGCGGTGAAAGCGCAGATCCACTCTGGAGCCCGCGGCAAGGCCGGAGGGATCAAGCTCTGCTCCAGCACCGAAGAGGTCGAGCAGGCGGCCCATGCGCTTTTGGGGAACCCGCTGGTTACGCACCAGACCGGACCTGCGGGCAAGATGGTCAACCGGGTCTACATCGAGAAGGCCGTCCCCATCGGCCGGGAGATGTACCTGGGTTTGCTGCTCGACCGCGGCCTGGAGCGGGTGACCGTAATTGCCTACGCCGAGGGCGGCGTAGAGATCGAGAAAACCGCCGGGGCAAACGAGGCGGTCATCGAGGTCGTCGAGCCGGCGGTGGGAATGCAGCCGTTCCAAGCGCGCGAGGTCGCGTTCGGCCTGGGTCTGGCCGGCAAGCAGGTAAAACAGGCGGTGGCCGCGATTCGCGGCGCTTACCGAGCGTTTCGGGACCTGGATGCCACCATGGTTGAGATCAACCCGTTGGTTGTAACCGGCGCCGGCGATGTCGTGGCTCTCGACGTCAAGATGTCCTTCGACGACAACGCCCTGTTCAGGCATGCGACCATTCGAGAACTGCGTGATTACAGCCAGGAGGATCCCCGGGAGGTTGAGGCGTCCCAGCACGGGCTCAGCTACATCGGGCTCGATGGCGAGATCGGCTGCATAGTCAACGGTGCGGGGCTGGCCATGGCGACCATGGATTTGATCAAGCACGCGGGGGCCGAGCCCGCCAACTTCCTGGACATCGGCGGGGGAGCGTCGCCGGAGCGAGTGGCCAACGCTTTTCGCCTGGTGATGGACGATCCGCAGGTCAAGGTGATCCTGGTGAATATCTTCGCCGGCATCAACCGTTGCGATTGGGTGGCCGAAGGCATAGTGCAAGCCGCTCGGGAGGTTGAGCTGAAGGTGCCCCTTGTGGTGCGCCTGGCCGGCACTCACGTCGATGAAGGCCGCAAGATACTGGCAGACAGCGGCTTGGAGATCGCCAGTCCCGAAGAGCTCAGCGACGCAGCTTTGGCCGCAGTAAAAACACTGCGTGAGACTCAAAAATCGGCCGTCGCACCAAAGGGGAAGTCATGAGTGTATTGATCGACGAGACCACTCCGGTCATCTTCCAGGGCTTCACGGGCGATAAGGGAACGTTCCACGCTAAGGAGGCCATCGAGTACGGCACCCGGCTGGTCGGCGGGGTAACCCCGGGCAAGGGCGGGCAGACGCACCTGGGCCTTCCGGTGTTCAACACCGTCAAAGAGGCGGCGCGGGCCACCGGCGCAAGGGCTACTCAGATCTTCGTGCCGGCTCCATTTGTGGCCGACGCCGCAATGGAGGCAGCGGACGCGGGTATGGAACTGGCGGTCGTAATCGCCGAGGGAGTGCCGGCGCAGGACATGATGCAGGTTAAGCGTTACCTGCTGCGCTATCCGGAGCAGTACCGAATGACGGTAGTCGGTCCCAACTGCGCTGGCGTGATCAGCGTCGGCAAGGCGATGCTGGGCATCATGCCCGGACACATCTACGAGCCGGGCCGCGTGGGCATCGTCGCCCGCTCGGGAACGCTGGGTTACGAGGCGGCCGCGCAGATGAGCAAGTTCGGCATCGGCGTAAGTACCAGCGTAGGTATCGGTGGTGACCCCGTCAACGGCAGTTCTTTCGTCAAAATCCTCAGGTTGTTCGAAGAGGACGACGAGACGGATGCGGTGATGCTGATCGGTGAGATAGGAGGGCCCCAAGAGGCCGAAGCTGCCCGTTACGTGCGCGACCACATGAGCAAGCCGGTGGTTGGTTTTGTCGCCGGACTCACGGCGCCTCCAGGCCGGCGCATGGGCCACGCCGGTGCAATTATCGGCGCGGCGGGCGATACCGCTCCGGAGAAGTGCGAGATCATGCGTGCCGCCGGCATGAAGGTGGCCACGAGCCCCGCGGACTTGGGTTCGACCATGGCCGATGCGCTGTCCTAATTAGTTCACCAGACCTTTGCCGGCTTTAAACAATAGATTTTGGAGTTCAAATGACTGACATCAATCCGGTAACACCGCCGCAGCGCGTCCTGCTGGGCCCCGGGCCCAGCGACGTGTCGCCGCGGGTCCTGGCCGCTATGTCGGCCCCGACGATCGGGCACATGGACCCCGAGTACCTAAAGATCATGGACGAGACACGTTTGATGATTCAGAGCGTCTACTCGACTTCGAACGAGATGACGATGGCCGCATCGGGGACCGGATCGGCCGGCATGGAGATGTGCGTAGTCAACCTCATCGAACCCGGTGACGAGATGATCGTGTGCGTAAACGGAGTTTTCGGCACTCGCATGCGCGACGTGGCCGAGCGTTCCGGCGCTATGGTGCATTCGGTGGAAGCGGAGTGGGGACAGATCATCCAGCCGGACGCGGTGGCCGAAGCGTTGAAGCAGCATCCGGACACCAAGGTTGTAGGCATAGTGCACGCCGAGACCTCAACCGGAGCTCACCAGCCTTTGGTGGAGATATCCGAGATGGTGCACGCGGCCGGGGCGCTGCTGCTAGTCGACGCGGTCACTTCCATCGCAGGGGTGGAATTGCTGGTCGACGAATGGAACATCGACGCCGTGTACAGCGGAACCCAAAAGTGCCTGTCGTGCCCGCCCGGGCTCGCGCCGGTCTCGTTTTCGCAAGCTGCACTGGATGCGATGGACAAGCGGCAGAGCAAGGTGCGGAGCTGGTACCTGGACATCTCCATGCTGCGCAACTATTGGGGCGGCGACCGCGTCTATCACCACACCGCTCCGATCAACATGACCTACGCACTGCATGAGGCGTTGCGGATGGTCCTGGAGGAGGGCCTGGAGGCGCGGGTCGCCCGGCACACGTTGAATCACCGGGCGCTCAAGGCCGGTTTGGCGGCCATGGGCCTCAATTACGTGCCCGAGCACTCCCTAACCACCCTCAACGCCGTACATGTGCCCACCGGAGTCGACGACGCAGCCATCCGCAAGCGCCTGTTGCAGGAGTTCGGAATTGAAATTGGTGCCGGTCTCGGGCCGTTCAAGGGCAAGGCGTGGCGGATCGGCCTCATGGGCCACTCCAGCACTAAGCGCAACGTCTTGCTGATCCTGGCGGCGCTGGAGTCGTTACTGGCTGAGGAGGGGGCCGCGTTCAGCAGGGGAGAGGCCCTGGCTGCCGCAGCGGACATTTACGCATCCGCATAAGGGAGTCAAGCCGGACCCCAAACCCGCGCCGCGGAGCACCTGAGCTAATATGATGAGCCGTGCAGGGGGTAGGAATTGGCGCGGCCGGTCTCACCGGGCCGCGCGGGTGCCTGTCTAGCGAGAAGGGGGCGCGAAGAAGTGAATGCTCCGGCGGGATCCAAAAACGATGAAGGACGGACGCGCCTGTTGGTTGGTGGCTTGGTTGCCGCCGGGCTCCTGCTTGCCGTGTTCATAGCGTTTGTCGTTCCCAACCTCATAGACGACGAGGACGAGGAGCCGAGCACTACGGCTGCCGGCGAGGAGAGTCCGGACCCAACGCCGACGGCCACGGACCGGCCCGGTGCAACGCCGAGCCCGTCACCCGCTACCGCCGACGGCCCCAGTCCCAGCCCCTCACCGCCTAACGGCGGTACCGCCGCGTCGCCGAGTCCGAGCAGTCCGAGTCCGAGCGACGCCGGCTCGCAGGACGCGCCCACCAGAACCCCCGCCAAGCGAAAAGTCGTGGTGTCCGCACCGCCGCCGGCGCCTCTTGCGCCGGCGGCACCGGCTCGTGAGCAGGTGTTCCCGGTGGCCCACAGTGAAGACGGGAAGAGCTACGCGGCCGTCTTCGTAAAGAGAGACGGCGAGTGGGTGCCGCTGGCGGAGGCCGCTGCAAACGACGCACCCAGGATCACGCCGTAGGCGTAGCAGTAATGTCTACTGCGACGGGTTGTGATGTCGCGTGAGCTAGGTACTGACTAGGCTTTGCTGCCGGACTCTCCGGAGGAGAGTTCCGTGGATTCCTCCTCAGCTTCATCGATGCCCTTTTTGAATTCCTGCTTGGCCTTTCCGAGAGATCGAGCGAACTCGGGCAGCTTTTTGGCTCCGAACAGCAACACGATCGCTCCGACGATCAGAAGTACCTCAGTTGGTCCAAGATTCATTTGATCAGCTGCTCCTTTGGGTCGGCCCTGTGCTGATAACCACTATGGATGATAACCGTCCAAAAGTCCTCCAGGGCGTGGACAGGGTGAGCAGTGCTAGTACTAGTCGTCGAAGGGAAATTTGGAGTCGGTGTCGCCGTCCTCGTCGTCATCGGCCAAGCCGTCGGACCCATCCGGACCTGTGCCGGCGCTGCGTACGCTGCTGCCGTCGCTACCCGGGGCGCCGTGTTCGCGAATCTCGCGGTCGAGGAATCCGTTGCCGGGGATGCCGTCGACGAGCCCGGTGTTCGCTGGCGCGTTGCCAGCTTTGCTTGCGTGGTAGTTGGCGATGATGGTCTTGGCCGCACTGAGCTGCTTGCCGTCGTCGGGTCCGCCCGTATCCTCGGCCGGCGTTTCCTCCTGATTCCCGGTGCCGGTGCTTTCGTCTTCGAGGTCGGGCGCCCGCGGGCCGTCTTGCGCGGGTGCAGCTGCGGGGTCTGCAGACGGAGCGCCGTAGACGCCCCCCGGGAATGCATCGCCCGATCCGCTCGGCAGTCCCTGTTCTACCAGGTCCTCGGTCGACGGCGGATCGTCGTGGTTACCGGAGCTGGCGAAGGCGGCTCCGGATACGAGCAGGCCGGCTAAAAGCAGCGGAACTGCCCGCCTCCCGAACCGGACCATCCTCTCTTTTGTCTTCTGTGCCTTCATGTCTGGATCCCCGATCGAGTAAGCGTTGATTTGGCGCGTCACCTGCGCGGCCTGCGGCTAGATAATACAGTGCTCGATATCACTGGTTCACTTGCCCATCATTCGGGCCGCGATGATGGTGGCCTCATACAACAGAGCCAAGGGAACGCTCATTATGGCCAGGGTTATCGGGTCCTGGGTGGGCGTGATGATCGCGGCGATGACCAAGATGATGATCCAGGCCGCACGGCGGGCGTCACGGAGTTGGCGGCTGGTGATCACCCCAACCAGCGCAAGGCCCAACAGGATGATAGGGAACTCAAAAGAAAATCCAAAGGCGGCTACCAGGATCATAACGAACGACAGATAGTCTGCCGCCCTGGGCAGCAGCACCATCTCGGTGCCGGCGAAGCCGCCCAGCACCTCCAAGGCCTTAGGTAGAGATACGAACGCTGTGGCCACGCCGGCCGCGAAAAGGATTACCGAGACGAACACGAATGGCAGGGCATAACGTTTTTCGTGCGCGTGCAGTCCCGGGGTTACGAAGCGCCACAACTGCCACAGGATAACGGGCAAAGCCAGCACCATGGCGCTAAATGCGGTTACCTTGAGGCGAACGAAGAAGGCCTCGGTCGGCGCCGTGTAGATGAGCTGGCCGCTGCGAATGATCTGGTCGGCCACCGGGAGGCTCTTGAGCGGCGCGATCAGCCAGCCGAGAATGACCGAGTACGCGAACCATGACCCGGCGGCAGCCAGGATGTAAGCGACCACTATCTTGAACAGGCGGTTGCGGAGCTCCTCGAGATGCTCCATCAGACCCATCTCCGCGAAGACGGCCTCGTTCCCTTCCGGGCGGTTACGACGCTTCAAGTCTCTCCTCGGTGGCTGGTGGGCCTCCTACGACGGCCCTGCGGAGCGGCTAATGAGGCGAGACTACCTTGGTTCTCGAAAGGCTACCGTGCACGTCGAGAACGCCGTGAGGCGGTCCCGATCGTCGGTCATCCGTACCTGCCACACCGCCAGCAAGGACCCGGTGTGCAAAGGTGTGCCGACGCCGGTTATGAATCCGTCTTTGCCGGAGCGGATGTGGTTCACCTTGAGCTCCACCCCTAGGACCACCTTTGTCGGGTCGGCCAGCCACGCGCCGACTGAGGCGATGGATTCGGCCAGCACGGCCGACGCGCCTCCGTGCAGCAGCCCTTGGGGTTGGGTGTTGCCCTCGACCGGTATGCGCGCCACCACCTGCTGGGGATCCGCCCGCAGCCACTCCAGGCCCATCTTCTCCATCAAAGAGCCCCGGGCTCTTTCGTTCAGCGCCGCGAGGCGTGAGGCAGCAGTGTCGCCGGACGGCATGTTGGCGGCTACGCTCCCGCCTTGGAGCCCACGGAGCCTTCGTGGGCGCTTTCAATTCGGGCCACTTCGGCTTTGGGCGCCACACGCCAAAAGCTTCCGGACTTCTTCTGCCAGTCATCGAGGATCGCTTTGGCTATTGACGAACCGGTCAGCTCCGCGTGGGTGGACACCAAGCTCTTCAAGGCGTCCAGGTACTCGCCTTCGGGCCGGTGCAGGTCTACCAACTCCGGGTTCACCCTGGCTCGCAGGTGGGCGTCGGGATCGTAGATGTAGGCCTCGCCGCCGGTCATGCCGGCGCCCATGTTCCAGCCCGTCGGGCCGAGAATAAGCGCGGTTCCGCCGGTCATGTACTCGCAGGCGTGATCTCCTGCGCCCTCGACGACGGCCAGGGCACCTGAGTTGCGTATGCACAGGCGCTCCCCGGCCTGGCCGGCTACGAACATCTCTCCTCCGGTAGCTCCGTACAGGACGGTGTTGCCGATGAGGTGAGGTTCGCCGGCGTCGTTCTCCGGGGGGCGGATGACGATTCGGCCGCCGCCCATGCCCTTGCCGACATAGTCGTTGGCCTCACCTGAGAGCACGAACTCGACGCCGTCGCTGAGGAAAGCGCCGAAACTCTGTCCCGCTTCCCCGTCAAAGAGCACCTTGGCGGTGCCGGGAGGCGTCTCGGATCCGTGCTCGTGGGCTATGGCTCCGCCCAGCCGAGCACCGATGGTCCGATCCTTGTTGTGGATCGCGTAGCCGACCTCGACATGCTTGCCTCCAAGGACCGCTTCTATGCAGTCGTCGTACACCTTGTCACCGAGTTCCGAGGCCGGCTGCTGGATCGGGTGTGAGGCGACGAAGTGCCGTTGGCCTTCCTCCATGGTGATCATGGGAGTTAGGTTTAGCATCTGAGCTCTTGCGCCCAGCAGGTTCGGCTCTAACAGGTCCATGCGCCCGATGGCCTCATCTATCGAGCGAAGGCCGAGCGAGGCGAGGATGCGGCGGGTCTCCTCCGCTACGAACAGCAGATAGCGGGCCACCTGCTCCGGAGTACCCGTGAACTTGTCCCTCAGGTCCCGCCGCTGGGTGGCGATGCCTACCGGGCAGGTGTCCCGATGGCAGGCCCTCACCATGATGCAGCCTTCGGCCAGCAGCAACGAGGTGCCGAACGAGTACTCGTCCGCCCCCAGCAGAGCAGCCATGATCACGTCCCGGCCGCTCTTCATGCCGCCGTCGACGCGAATGCGTACCCGGTCCCTCAGGTGGTTGCGGATCAGGGTCTGCTGTGTCTCGGCTATACCCAGCTCCCAGGGCAATCCGGCGTTTTTGATGCTCGACAGCGCACTGGCGCCGGTACCGCCGTCCCATCCGGATATCTGAACCACGTCGGCCAGGGCCTTGGCCACGCCGGCGGCGATGGTGCCGACTCCGGCCTCGGCAACCAGCTTCACAGAAACCTTCGCCTTGGGGTTGACCTGCTTCAGGTCGAAGATCAGCTGCGCCAGATCCTCGATCGAGTAGATGTCGTGGTGCGGCGGGGGAGAAATCAGCGCTACGCCGGGCCGCGTGTGCCTAAGCGCGGCGATCTCTGCCGAGACCTTGTGACCCGGCAGCTGGCCACCTTCGCCGGGTTTGGAGCCCTGGGCGATCTTGATCTGCAGCTCCTCGGCAAAGGAGGCGTACTCTGGTGTGACGCCGAAGCGCCCCGATGCCACCTGCTTGACCTTGCAGCGGCGCTCATCGCGGTATCGGCTAGGATCCTCGCCTCCCTCGCCGCTGTTGGCGGAGCCTCCAATGGAGTTGAGGGCGATGGCCAGGGTCTCGTGAGCCTCGGCCCCGATGGCGCCGTGACTGATGGCTCCGGTCGAGAAGCGGGCTGTGATGGATTCGACGGGCTCGACCTCCTCCACCGGGACCGGCTCGCCGGCCCGCAGCATCTTGAGCAGGTCGCGCGGCTCGGTGGCCGGGCGCTCGTCGACCAGGTTGGCGAACTTCTGGTACGAGTCCCAGTTGCCGTCTTTGACCGCCTCGTGCAGGGCGTCTACCACCTTCGGGTTGGTGGCGTGGTACTCGCCTTTGGCGTGGTGCTTGAGGTATCCGGGGTTGGGCAGCTTTGCCTTGCTCTGGTAACCGTAGGCGACCTTGTGCCGCTTGAGGGCGTCCTCGCCCATCTCAAACAACCCTATGCCGTCAAGAGGGGAGGGGGTGCCCGTAAAGGCCAGGTCGATGACGCCCTGGCTGATGCCTAGGGCGTCGAAGATTTGAGCCCCACGGTACGAGTCGGTGGTGGAGATGCCCATCTTGGACATGATCTTCAACACACCCTCCTCGACCGCCTGCTTGAACAGCATCAGAGCTTCACTAGCGGGGATGTCCTCCCCCAGGCGGCCCTTTGACACCAGGTCGGCCAGGGACTCCAGGGACAGTCGCGGGCAGATCGCGTCGGCTCCGTAGCCGAGCAGGCAGGCGAAGTGGTGTACCTCGCGCGCCTCGTCAGTCTCGGCAACCAGGGAGGTACGGGTTCTTTCGCCGGACCTCATCAGCGACTGATGGACCGCCCCGACCGCAAGAAGCATGGGGATCGGCGCCCGGTTGGGTCCGATGTTTCGGTCGGAGATCAAAAGGATGCCGCTGCCGATGCGTGCGGCCTGTTCGGCTTCCTCGGTCAGCTCCACGATTCGGTTGGCCAGCGCTTCGGGTCCCTGCGACACCTCGAAGGTAGCGTCCAGGTGGTATCCGCCGATTGGCTTGAACAGGAAGAAGCTGTCGAGCTCCAGCAGCGACGCGCCTTCAGGACGCTCCCAAAGAACCGGGTCATGCGGACCCAGCAGCGTGCGGACGCTCATGACCGAGCGCTCCCGCATGTGGTCGATCGCCGGGTTGGTCACCTGCGCGAAGCGTTGCTTGAAATAGTTGTACAGCGGCCGGTTGAACTCGGAAAGCACCGCCGGGGAAGTGTCGTCGCCCATCGAGGAGGTAGGCTCGTGGCCCGTGGTGGCCATGGGCCGCATGATCGTGGTGAATTCCTCGCGCGTGTAGCCAAAAGCCAACTGCCGGGTCAGCAGGTCCTCGGGAACTTCCGGTTCGGGCAGAGCCATCGGTGACGGCGTGAGGTGTTCGGCTACCCACTTCCCGTAGGGCTGCAATTTGGCCAGGTGATCCTTGACCGGATTGGCTTGGAAGCCTCCGTCGGCAGGGTCGACGCAGATCATCTGCCCGGGACCAAGCTTGCCTCGCTTAACAGTGCCGTGGCCGCGGGTGTAGATGGACCCGGCTTCGGAGGAGCAGGTGATGAAGCCGTCCTCGCAAACCGAGTAGCGCAGCGGGCGCAAGCCGTTGCGGTCCAAAGAAGCGCCTACCCGCAGGCCGTCGGTAAAGATGACGCCGGCCGGGCCGTCCCACGCCTCCATCAGGCATCCGTGGTAGCGGTAGAAATCGCGTACGTCGCCGTCGATGTCCTCATGGTTCTCCCAGGCAGCCGGCACCAACATCGCCATGGCGTGGGTAACTCCGCGGCCTTCCCGGTTCAGCAGCTCGAGCGCGTTGTCGAACATCGACGAGTCGGATCCGTTCTCGTCGATGATGGGCCGCAGTAGCTCTTCCTCGAGCAGGTTGCGTTTACCCAGCCGCCCTTCACGAGCCCGCATGCGGTTGATGTTGCCCGCAATGGTGTTGATCTCGCCGTTGTGGCAGCTTTGCCTAAATGGCTGGGCCCGTTCCCAGGTGGGCTCGGTATTGGTGGAGAAGC
The DNA here is from genome assembly GCA_040905365.1 of Actinomycetota bacterium. Taxonomy (GTDB): domain Bacteria; phylum Actinomycetota; class CADDZG01; order JAHWKV01; family JAHWKV01; genus JAHWKV01. The sequence goes on along the minus strand of JBBDRQ010000034.1, from coordinate 38,167 downwards.
GTTGGTGGAAGATCGCAAACGGCGCGTCCATACGGTCATCGGACAGGTCCTGATAAAAATCACCGAGGTGGTCGGCCACGACCAAAGCCTTGTAGGTAATGGTCTGGAACGAGAACGACGGGAAGTAGATCTCGATGCCGGCTTCGCTGCAGGCCTTCTCAGCCCTCTTGCGGGCGCGTACGCATCTGCGCTCGGCTTCGGCGGCATCGACCCCGACCGGCTTCAGCAAGATGGCTTGCTCGAAGCCTGGGCTGATGCGCTTGGCCTGGTCGCCGATCTGGGACATGTCGGTGGGCACCGACCGGAAGTCGACAATGTGAATGCCTTCCCGCTGGCAGGATTCCTTGACTATCAGCTGGTGGCGCTGCTGCTCGGGCGGCCAGACAAAAATCTGGGCGACACCGATAAATTCCGCATCCACCCGGTTGGAGGTCTTGGCTGCAAAGAACTTGCGGGGAAGCGGTAATAGAACTCCGGCGCCGTCCCCGGAAATCGAGTCCGCGGCGACCGCTCCGCGGTGCTTAACCCGGCACAGGGAGTACAGAGCCGATTCGACAATGGAGCGGCTCGCCCTGCCTTCGACGTCGGCAACAAAGCCGATGCCGCAGGCGTCGCGTTCTCTTCTGGGGTCGTAGAGGCCGTAGTTCTCTCTCAGTGGAATCCTCCTTGTTCTCAAACAAAAGCCGCTTCCCTCACTGTTGCCGGGGTGCCTGCTACAAAAAAGGCGCTCGCAAACCTCGCGAGCGCCGTTGCTCAAAAGTACTCAATATTTAATTCCTTGGAACCGTCGGATTCCCGGTCCCCTAGAATCGGCTGACCGTCACGGTTCTTCATATCAAGTTTGCCGAGAATTGGAGCGTATGTCAAAAGTATCATTCGATGGGGAGGCTGAGTCGAGCGCCGACGTAATCGTCCTGGGGGCCGGCCCGGCGGGGCTGGGCGCGGCCTACAAGGCCGCTGCCGCCGGCCGCAAAGTCATGGTTTTCGAGCGTGCCGACGGCGTCGGGGGTCTGGCCGCCAGCTTCGAGGTGTCCGGCATCCGTGTAGACCACGGATCGCACCGGTTGCACCAGGCAACGCCTCCACACATCCTCGACGAGTTGAAGTCACTGATGGGCGCGGACCTGCAGGAGCGCCGGCGCAACGGCCGCATCTACCTCGAGGGCCGCTGGATAAAATTTCCCCTGCAGTTCGGGAATCTGATCAAAAACCTGCCGCCGAGTTTTGCCCTGGCCGCCGGCCGGGACGCGGTTATGGCGTGGTCGAGAAGCCCGGCCTCGGAGACCTTTGCCGGCGTACTTGAGGCGAGTTTGGGCCCGACTATGTCCGAGCGCTTCTACTTTCCGTACGCCCGTAAGCTGTGGGGCCTGGAGCCTGAGGCGATCCATCCGGAGCAGGCACGCCGGAGGGTGAGCGGCAACGCCGCAAGCAAGCTCCTGCGTAGGGTGGCCGCACGCTCGGAGACCGCCGGCCTCTTCTATTACCCGAGACGGGGTTTCGGGCAGATCTGGGAAGCCCTGGCCGGCGGGTTTTTGGAGAAGGGGGGAGACCTTCGGCTCGGATCGGCGGTCCGATCGGTCGAAAGCCACAGCAAAGGCCTGCGGGTGCTCCTCGGTTCCGGTGAGGCAGTAAGCGCACCGCAGGTCTGGTCCACGGTCCCGATGCCGTTGCTGGCGCAAATGGCAGATCCGCCCCCACCGGCCGGGGTGCTTGAGGCGGCCGGGAAGCTGCGCACCCGAGCGATGCTGCTGGTCTACCTCGTGCTGAACACAGATCGGTTCACGGGCTACGATGCCCACTATCTGCCGGGCCCTTCCACGCCGGTCACGCGCATCTCGGAGCCCAAGAACTACCGCAGGGCTGCCGAGCCGCCGGATCGAACGGTCCTGTGCGCGGAGTTACCCTGTTTTGTGGGTGAACCCATTTGGGGGGAGACGGAGGACGCCCTGGGCGAGATCGTGCTCGATACCTTGAGACGGATGCAGCTGCCGTCGCCGAGGCCCGAGTTCGTTCACGTGAAACGGGTGCCTTCCGCCTACCCCGTCTACGACCTGGATTACGAAGAGAGTTTCACGACCCTGGCCGAGTGGGTAGATTCGATACCGGGTTTGCTCAGTTTTGGCCGCCACGGAGGCTTCGTGCACAATAACTCCCACCACGCGCTGGAGATGGGCTGGGCTGCCGCCGAGGCGCTGGGTTCCTCCGGAGACTTCGATTCGTCGGCATGGGCGGCCTCGCTGCAAGGATTTGCCGACCATGTCGTAGAGGATTAAGCCAGAGATGTCTGGTTGTTCTCACTTTAGGTTTCGGGCTGATCTGAGACTGCCCGCCCAAGCCGCGGCCTTGGCTTCGGCGCGCCGGTTCACCGAATCGCGGCTGGCTCAGTGGCACGTGCCCCAGCTGACCGACTCCCTAAATCTGTTGGTGACCGAACTGGTTACCAACGCGGTTGTGCACGGCGGCACTGAGGCTCATCTCAAACTGCTTTTTGACTCGCGCCGGCTGCGGGTCGAGGTGCGCGACGGCAGCAGCGCCGAGCCGAGAGTCCAACGTTACTCAACAACCGCCACGACCGGCAGGGGGATGCAGATTGTGGACTCCCTGGCCGATCGGTGGGGCACCAAGCGGGAGGACGTCGGCAAGGTGGTCTGGTTGGAGCTCGACGTGGATCCTAGGCACGCCGCGGGTAACCCTCTAGTTAACTTCTTGTAACAGCACGGTCTGGTCGGCCGATCGCAACAGCCTCCGGCTGTTGAAGATCATGATCGCCCGACTTCGACCCTTTCGTAAGCGGCGCTACGCAAGCGGGCACGGCGGCAAAGCCATCGGCACCGTTGAGCTCTCGGTAGACCGACGGCACCACGGCTCGAAGGTAGGGGAGGAGCCTTACGAACGAGCGGCCCCGGGTCCGGAACCGGTATGAGATCGGAACCTCTGCGTACACGAAGCCCTTGGCCAGCAGATCCAGCGTGAGAACTTGCGCGTAGTTGTAGTCGTGGACCAGCTCGGCTTGGCCCGCTGCGTGCGAGGAGAAGGCCCGATAGCCGCTTTGACCGTCCGAGATCCACCGGCGGGCACACGCCGAGAGCGCAATCGACAGCAGCCGGTTGCCGAGCATCCGGTGGGCTTTCATTCGCCTGCTGCCTCCGGCAAAACGGGAACCCGACACGAAGTCCGTCCGCCCTTCCAGGATCGGGTGAACCAGGGCGTGCAGCTCCGCAGGGTCATACTCGCCGTCCGCATCGCAAAACGCGACGACGGCCGCATCCATCTCCAAAGCTTTGGCTAGGCCGGTTCGCACCGCGGCGCCCAGTCCCAGGGTTGCCGGGTGGGACACGACGCGCGCCCCGCCTCGCCGCGCCACGGCGGCGGTGTCGTCGCTGGATCCGTCGTCAACGACCAGGCACCGCACCGGGTGCCCCATGACCTTAGCCGGTAGACGTTCGAGTACGTGGGGCAGGTTGAGGGCTTCGTTGAGAGCGGGCAGGAAAAGGACGACCGGCCGGACCGGATCGGCAGCCGGCAAAGGCTGCGGCCGCAACCGCGGGGGTTTGTGAGCCAGGCGGAGCCTGCCGGCAAGGCCCGGCGCCGGATAGAAGAATCCGGCCGCGCCGGCCGCCAGCGCGTAGAGAGTCTTTAGCGCATGCGAGGCCAGTGCAGCGCTCAGAGCCGGTCCGGCGGGGGCGCCCAGCGCAACCAAAACTCCGGTGGCGGCGCCCTCGTAAGTGCCGAAGCCTCCGGGAGCCACCGCGACCACCTGAGAGAGGATGGTGGCCGCCGTGACTAGCACCGCTTCGGTAGCCGAGATCTCCAGGCCTGCCCACCGGCAGGCCTGCCAGATGACCGCCGACTCCAGTATCCAGGCGACGACTGCCCCGACGGCCACGCCGAGGTTGGGCATACGAATCTTTTGCGCCATCGTCCGCCGCAGCCTACCCATCCAAACAACTCCCGCGGCCGCAACCACGCCGGCTGCCGCGGCCAGCGCAACAAACGGAGCCGTGGCGGTGGCCGTGGATCCGATGAAGACCGGAGCCAGCGCGGCCAGCAGCAGAGTCAATCCCAAGGTGTCTGCGGCCCGCAGAGTGACGGTGGATGCAAGTGCTTCCTTGGGTCCGACGGGGGTTCGTTTTACGGCGCTGGTGACCCTCAGGGCCTCGCCCAGGCGCACAGGGAGCAAATGGTTTCCCGCGATAGACAGGTGGATGGAAGCCAGGGCGTGGCCGAAGCTCAGCTCGGGCAGGACGCGGCGCCACATAGCGGCGCGCAGAGCGAATGCCGTGAAATAGGTCGCGCTGACCAGTACGAGGGAAAGGGGGTGGGCTAGGGCGGCCTCCCAGGTTGCCGTAAAGGAGTCGAGGTCGAATATGGGTTTCAACGCAAAGGCGCTTGCCACCAGGACGAGGACTCCCGCCGCCCAGGCGGCTAAGCGGGAAACCTTCAAACCCAACAACTTGGCGAGGCGCGTCCACAACATTGCCGGGAAACTATCTTTAGCTTGCCTAAATGTCTAGTGTTGGACTATCTAAGAGAGTTCGTCCGGTTCGGGCTGCGCCGGCAGTACCACGGGGTCGTGGCCGTGGGCGAGCTCGACAGACACCGCGGTTCCAAGAGGAACGTCGGTAGTGTGGGGGAGCTGGCAGCGCAGACGTCTCCCCGACGGCAGCTGCACCTTGTAAAGAATGTGCGCTCCCTGGAACTCGACGCCCACCACCTTCCCTCTGCCTTCGGGGTCAACCTGGAAGGTAACGTCGTGGGGACGAACCATGATCTCCATCCGATCATGAGTCGGTTGACAGTCGTAAGCGCAGTGGCCCGCCTCACAGTCGATCCGGCCGTTGCCGCACAATGTGACCGGCAGGAAATACGCCTCGCCCAGGCTGGAGGCAACGAACCTGCTCGTGGGAAAGTGAAAAACCGATTTCGGGGATCCGACCTGCTTCACGCGGCCGGATCCCATCACCGCCACCCGGTCGCCCAGGGACATTGCTTCCAACTGGTCGTGCGTCACGAACAGGACGGACGCGCCGGCCCGCCGCAATATTTCTACGGTTTGTCCGCGCACTTGCGAGCGTAGGTTGGGGTCCAGGTTGGCAAAGGGTTCGTCCAGCAGCAGGACCGTAGGCTCCGGAGCGAGAGCCCTGGCCAGAGCCACTCGCTGGCGTTCGCCCCCCGAGAGTTCGTGAGGGAATCGCTTCCCAAAAGAGCTCAGCTCCACCAGATCCAGGACCTCTGCAACCCGGGTTGCAACGCGGCCCTTGGGCTGGCCCTTGAGCCCGAAGGCGATGTTGCCGCGGACGTTGAGGTGGGGAAATAGGGTGTTCTCCTGAAATACGAGGCCTACCGAGCGCTCTTCGGGTGGGACCGAGACGGAGCGTGCAAAGACCGGACGGCCGGCCAGGTGGATCTCCCCGGAGTCGGGCTCCATGAGGCCGGCGACCATTCTGAGTAGGGTTGATTTGCCGCATCCGCTGGGTCCGACGAGGGTCAACAGCTCTCCGGGCGCAATGCTCAACGACACGTCATCGACCGCGGTCGTAGATCCGAAGCGCTTTACTATGCCGCTCAGCTCTACGGCCGGCGGTTGCGCTGGCTGTCCGGGCGCTCTGGGCGGCGCTAGCTCGCTGGTGCTCATATAGTCACGTGCTCCAGTGTCAGCGCGGCGGGAGAGGCCGGCAAATCATCCGGCGGCTCGGTGGTGCGCAGACTGCGGGTCAGCAGGGCGACCGGTACCAAGGAGGCGGCGATAATCGTTACCGAACCCAGTGCGGCGTCCTCCCACCGCGACTGGGAGGCCAGTTGCCAGATCCATACCGGCAGCGTGTCGAAGCCGAAGGGTCTGAGCAAAAGAACCATCGGCAGCTCCTTGAGCGCGTCGATGCCGACCAGCAGTAGGGCAACAGCTATGCCCGTCCTCGTCATTGGCAGGTGGACCCTGCGCATGACGCGCAGGGGCTTGGCTCCCAGCGACCTGGCCGACAGAGTCAACTCCATCGGTACCTTCTGCAGGCTTGAGTCGATACCGTTCACCCCCAGCGCCATGAATCGCACCGCGTAGGCGTACACCACGCCGGCTATCGATCCGGTGATGAGCAGTCCCGGAACCTGGATGCCCACGCTGTCCAAAAGCCGGTCGAGAGCGGCTAGAACCAGCAGGACTCCGATGGCTATCACCGGGCCCGGCAGAGCATATCCGACCACCGTCAGCTGAGACATCGCGCGCACCGGGCGCGTCGGACTGAAACGCCTGGCGTTGGCAACGCCGGTTGCAGCCACCGCCACCACGCCGGCGGCCATAAGGGCCAGGACCACGCTGTTGGACAGGTAGGAGAAGTAGCTGGAATCGAAGCCGCCTCGGGTGGCCGCCCAGTACAGAAGCTGCCCCACCGGAGCGAAGAAGGCCAGCGTGAGCACCCCCGTACAAACCGCGGTGGCCCCCCAGGCCCGGGCGCCGTAGAGCGTCTTTGTGGGCAGCGCCCGGCGGGAGCCGGAGTGCTGCTCGTAGCGCGCCCGGCCTCGCATGGCGCGCTCCAGCGCCAGCACCACCAGGGCAAACAGGAGGACCAGCGAAGCCAGCTCACTGGCGGCCTGGCGGTCGAACATTCCCTTCCAAACCCGGTACACGCCTACGGAGACGGTTTGGACGTTGAAGTAGATGACAGTGGCGAAGTCGGTAAGGGTCTCGAGCATCACCAGGGTTAGGCCCGCTACGAGCGACGGCCTGGCCATGGGTAGCACGACTCTTCGGGCTGCGTTGAAGTGGCTGTAGCCGAGCGATCGCGCAACCTCGTACCCGGCGGTGGCTTGTTCCCGGATGGCGGCCCGTCCCAGGAGGTATACGTAAGGGAACAGCGACAGCGACAGCACCAGGGCGGCCCCCCAGATGGAGCGTATCTCGGGCACCGGCACGTCCGCCCCGAAGAGGTCGCGCAGGGTTCCCTGGATCGGTCCGGTGAAGCCGAACACCGACATGAATACGAAACCCAGGATGTAGGCGGGTATGGCCAGGGGTAAAACCAGCATCCAGCTAAAGGTCTTACGGCCGGGGAAGTCGTAGCCGGAGACCAGCCAGGCCAAGCCGCCGCCCAGTACCGCGGACCCGACGAACACCAGCACCAGCAGCGCCGCCGTCGACCACAGCATGCCGGGGAGCACCGTCGACCATAGGTGGCTCCAGACCTCGGCCGTGGGGTTGACCAGGCTCCAGCCGATGACCACGGCGGGAGCCAGGCAGATCAGAGCGATGACCGCGACCAGAGCGGTCCAGGTCCGCTCGGTTCGGCGGCCTAGCCCAAGCACCCGCCCGAGGTTATTCGTAGCCGGCCTCATCCATGGCTCGTATTGCATCGGAGTTAAGCGATCCGTACTCGGCTGCACCCAGTTCGTCCTGCTTGAACTCGGTGCCGAACTGCTCGGCTATAAGCGGCTCGGGAGGTACGTCCGGGTTGGCCGGGTACTCGTGGTTGGCGTCGACGAAGTCGTTCTGGCCCTCGGTGGCCAGCCACTCCAGCAACCGGCGTCCGAGCTCAGGGTGGTCCGCGTGGCGCGTGACGCCGGCGCCGGAGACGTTGACGTGGACCCCGCGAGAATCCTGGGCGGCGAACTTGAGCTGTACCGGGAAGTCGGGGTCTTCCTCCAACAAGCGGGCCAGGTAGTAGTGGTTGGTGATACCGACATCACAGCCGCCTTCGGCGATGGTTTGGAGCACCAGGATGTCGCTGCCGAGAATCTCGACGTTGTTGTCAACCCAACCCCGCAGGATGTCGACCGCGCCGGCGTAGCCGTGATGGGCTATCAGGCTGGCAACCAGAGACTGCGTGTACACGTTGGACGAGTCGCGCATGCACAGTCGGCCCTCCCAGCGCTCGTCGGTTAGGTCTTCGTAGGTCGTGAGTTCGTCGGGGTCGACCTGGTCGGGGTGGTAGACGAGGGTTCGAATCCGCTTGCCGAGGCCGAACCAAAGGCTGTCCGGATCCCTGAGGCTGAAGGGGACCGCATCGGCCAGCAGGTCGGAGTCGACGGGCCGGAAGACGTCCTGGTCGGCAGCCAGATACAGGTTGCCGGCATCGACGGTCATGTAGACATCCGCTTGGGTGTTCTCGCCTTCGGCCAGTATGCGCTCCCGCAATTCGGCGTCGCTGCCGAAAAGGAACTCGACGCTGATACCGGTCTCTTCCGCGAAGCGCTCGAAGGCGGCTTCTTCACCGTAGTGACGTCCCGAGTAGACGCGCACGGTGTCGCCGTCGCTGGAGCCGAGGCTGCAGGCGCTCGCGGCCAGGATGAGTACAAGCAGCAGGGCGGGCTTACGTAGTTTGCTGGTCAAAGTGCATTCCTCTCCCATGCCTCAGGGCGGGTGGTAACGATATTAGGCGCTCCTATCGTAGCCGCTTAGGATAACTTTATGACCTTTGGTTGGGAACCGTGAATCGGACACAAAGCGTGAAAATCTGGTCCGCGGTCACGCTGGTTGGGCTGGTTGCAACGACGGCGGCGGCCGCAGGGGCCCCCGTTCGCAGCTCGATTCTGGCCCAGGTGACCGGTGATGAGCCCGAGTACCTGTTGACGGCACTGAGCCTCGCCGAGGATCGATCCCTCGACATCTCCAACCAGATCGAGCAGCAGCGGTACCGGGAGTTTCATGAGGTCGACCTGAGCCCACAGGCGAGGGTGCTGGAGGATGGGCGTATGGTCAGCCCTCATGACCCGCTCCTGCCGCTGGTTCTGGCTTTGCCCATGGCGATGGGCGGGTACCTTTTCGCCAAACTGACCATCAGCCTCATGGCCGGGGTGCTCGCCGGACTGCTCGTGTGGCTCGCGGTCCGGCGCTTTGAAGTTGGTGTGTTGCCTGCCGCTTTGACGGTGGGGATCTTCGGGACCTCGGCACCGGTGGCTATCTACGGCAGCCAGGTCTACCCGGAGATGGCCGCAGCACTGGCGCTCGCGGTGACCGTGGGAGGTCTAAGCGGGCCTTTGAGGGCCCGCGGCTTGGGTGCGGTGGTTGCGGGAGTTGTGGCCCTTAGCTGGCTGGGTACCAAGTACATACCGGTGGCTGCCGTGGCGGCAGCCATTGCACTTATCCGGTTGTGGAAGGGGGGGCGACGGCGGGAGCTTGCTCTGGTGACGGCTGGATTCTCGGTCTGCGCGGTGCTCTATTTCGCCGGCCACCTGCTTTGGTACGGGGCCCTGACCGTCTACGCCACCGGTCAGCATTTTTCGCAAACCGGCCAGTTCTCCGTGGTTGGGGTCTCGCCCGATTACCTGAGCCGGGCAAGCCGGCTGATCGGTTTGCTGGTGGATGGCCGCTTCGGTTTGGCGGCCTGGCAGCCGGCCTGGCTCCTAACGGTACCGGCCATCGCGGCTTTGGCGACCGTACGCCCGCGCAACTGGACCGTGCTGTTTGCTCCGATGCTTACGGGGTGGCTGATGGCAACCTTTCCGGCGCTGACGATGCATGGATTCTGGTCACCGGGGCGCCAGGTCGTGGTGGTGCTGCCGCTGGCGGTGCTCGCGATCGCCTGGTGGGTGGGTCGCTCCCGGAAGTCGCTGGCGGCGTTGATCGGCCTCGGCGCGGCGGGAGTGTTGAATCTGGGTTGGCTGTTTTGGGAAGGCCACACTGCCGGCATGACTCTGGCGGTGCACTTCCAGGACACCTCCAGCCCGGTTTACCGGGGCCTGTCCACGATATTGCCCCATTACATGGTCGACTCCCCGCGTACGTGGATCCTGCACGGCGCGTGGGCAGCTGCCGCCCTGATCGTAGGAGCGCTGGCCGTCCGTCGGGCCCGCCACCCTGCGGCTAGAACTCTGGGTACTAGTTCAACTCCGGCGTGACCCCGCCGCCCAACAGCTCCAGCGGGAGGGGCTCAACCGGTATCCGAGGGATCTTGCCGAAGGCCCAATCCAGGATTCTGACCTGGCGTATCTGCCACCCCTCGGCGGGCAGCTCGCCGACCAACTCGTCGTGGAGTCGCTCGTAAAGCTCGTCTACCAGCGGGTGGTCGCCGCCCTCCAGGGCATCGGCCAGCAGGGACAGGGCCAAATTCCTGGGTTCCTTTCCGCAATAGCCCCAGTCGAACTCGATCGGGCGCGTGAGCACGAGTTGCTCGTGCAGGGTCAGGCGGCGAGTGCTTTCCAGCACGTAGATTTCGGGGATTCCGCGGCGGTCCCTCACGCCCTGGTAGACACGGTCCATCGCAAGTAGGGGTGGGCTACGAGGCCCTTTCTTCCCCGGAGCCGGCAGAGGTGACCGGAAGCATCCACAGATTGTCCGCCAGGCTGGGCCCCAGCGACGCCGACTTGCCGTTAACCGACAGCGTCATGGTGCCGTCGGGCCCGACCGAGGAAACCTTGACGGTTGCTCCCGGCATCAGCCCCTGGTCCTGGAAGTACTTCAGGATGTCGGTTACCAGCTCCACGTCCTCGTTGAGGAGGCTGAGCACCCCTTCGTCTTCGGGGCGCATCTCGGTCAAAGGGATCAGCTTGGAGCGCTCGTAGGGAGGTGTCGTGCCGGGGATCGGGTTGCCGTGCGGGCACGTCGTGGCGCCGGTCTTTTCCAGGATTTTTTGTTCCACCTCGGTAGAGATGACGTGCTCCCAATCATGGGCCTCCTCGTGGGCCCGGTACCACGGGACGCCGAGGATGTCCGTGAGCAGCCGCTCGGCCAGACGGTGGCGGCGCACCAGCGGGGTAGCCACATCGATCCCGGTCTGGGTGAGGTGGATCTTGCGGCCGTCGATTTCGATCAGCCCCTCGTTGAGGAGCTTGCGAACGGCTTGGGATACGGTGGCCGGGGTTACTCCCAAGCGCTCAGATAAGCGGGCCTGGAGGATGATTGCGCCCTCTTCCTCCATCTCGAAGATGCATTCGAGATACTCCTGCGCTCCCTGTGGAATCTGTGCCGACTGTGCAGACATGGTCTAAGTACTATAGTCCTTTGATCGTGAAAGCCGCCGCGTCCCGACCACTAAAAGTGCTCCTGCTGGACGGTCATTCCTTAGCTTACCGAGCATTTTACGCGCTTCCCGCCGAGCTGAGGACGTCCAGCGGAACCCCTACGAACGCCGTCTTCGGGTTCACCTCCATGCTTATAAAGGCCATGCAGAGCCTCGACACCCGTACCGTCGCGGCGGCGTTTGACAAGGGGGCGCCTGCGGAGAGGCTGCAGATCCGTCCGGAGTACAAAGCCCAGCGGATCGCCGCTCCGGATGAGTTCACCCAACAAATCGGGCTGATCCACGAGGTTCTAAACGTACTCAGGATCCCCGTTTTCGAATTCCCCGGGGTGGAGGCGGACGATGTGCTGGCGGTCCTGGCCCGCAGCCTTGCCGAGCAGGGCGCGGAGGTCAACATCCTCACCGCCGACCGGGACTTCTTTCAGACCGTCGGCCCTGGGATCAAGCTGATCATGAATAAGCGGGGCCTGTCGGAGACCATCATCTACGACGAGAAAGCGGTTCGGGAGCGTTACGGCTTCGGCCCGGACAGCTACCTGGATTATGCCGCGCTGCGCGGCGACCCTTCGGACAACATCGATGGAGTACCTGGGATCGGCGAAAAAACCGCCGCCAAGCTGATCAACAAATACGGCAGCTTGGAGCAGGTGCTGGAGCACCTGGATGAGCTGACGCCGAAGCTTCGCGCAAACCTCGCCGAAGCTGCAGACCGGCTGCTCATCAACAAGGAGTTCTTTCGTTTGCGCTCGCTTGCGGAGCTCAAGGCGCAGGGAGTCGAGGAGCAGGCGCTGCAGATCAGGCTGGAGGACGTACGCGTCGGGGAGTGGGACTTCAATAGGATTCGCCAGCTGTTCGACTCGCTGGAGTTTCGAGTTTTGTACGATCGACTCGCCTCCGATAGCCCCGAAGGAGTGAAAGCCGCCACCGGTTTTGAGGCCGCGGTGGGTGAGGTGGGCTCCCCGGAGGAACTCGACGCCCTGGTGGACCGGCTTGCGGCGCAAGACCGGCTGGTGGTGCACGTAACCGGCGAGCTCAACCCGCAGTCTGCACCCCAGGCGTTCTCTTTCGCGCTGGACGGTGAGGCGTTGGTCGTGCGGTCCGGCAGTGGGTTGCCTGGGGACCGGGTGGTTGCCGCTCTGAAACCCTTGCTGTCGCAAAAGCCGCTGGTTACCCACGGCTCCAAGCAACTACTGCAGAGGCTGCTTGCCGTAGATGTCATCCCCGAAACCATTCTCATGGACACCGAGATAGCCGCTTACCTTATAGATCCGGCACGCGGTACGTACAAGCTCGACGAGCTGGCGAGGCACTGGCTGGACCGGGAGCTGAAGCTGGACGAACCCGCCGAGCCCCAGGCGCAGGCCACGCTGGACTTGGAGGGCGACGAGGACGCGGTGACCCGGACGGGCCTGGAGGCGGTAGCGATAGCGCAGCTCGCAGGAGTCCTGGACGAGCAGCTGCGCCGGCGGGGAGCGTGGGAGCTGTTCTCGAGACTGGAGATTCCTTTGGCCCGGGTGCTGGCCAAGATCGAGGCGATCGGGATCCGCTTGGACGGCGACTATCTGCAGGACATGTCGATCGAGCTTTCCAAGGAGCTCGACGCCACGGAAGCCGCGATCCACGGCCACGCCGACGGACCCTTCAACATCAACTCTCCGCCTCAGTTGCGCCAGGTCCTCTACGAGCGCCTGGGGCTGAGGCCCAGCCGAAAAACCAAGACCGGCTACTCCACCGACGCCAAGGTGCTGGAGACGCTGCGTGAGGAGCACCCGATAGTGGATCTCATACTGCGCCACCGGGAGATTTCCAAGCTCAAGTCCACCTACATCGACGCTCTGCCCAGGCTGGTGAACCCGGCCACCGGGCGGGTTCACACTAGGTTCAACCAGACCGTTACCACCACGGGCAGGCTCAGCTCGGAGCAGCCGAATCTGCAGAACATTCCGATTCGCACCGAGGAGGGCAAGAAGATCCGCCGGGCCTTCGTGGCCGACGACGGCGACCTTTTGATAGTGGCCGACTACTCCCAGATCGAGCTGCGCCTCCTGGCGCACCTTTCACAGGATCCCGAGCTGATGGCTGCGTTTGCCCGGGGCGACGACATCCACCGTCTTTCGATCAGTAAGGCCCTGGGTATCGACTACGACCAGGTAACCGATGCCCAGCGCACCATCGGGAAGATGGTCTCCTACGGCGTCAGCTACGGAATGGGCCCGTTCGGCCTCTCGCAGAGGCTGAGGATCCCCGTCGACCAGGCCCGCACCTACATAGAGGGCTTCTTCACCTCCTACCCCAGGGTCCGCACCTATCTGGACTCGGTCGTTGCGCAGGCGACCGAGGAGGGTTTTACAACCACGCTGCTCGGCCGGCGCCGCTATCTTCCTGAGCTCAAGAGCCGCAACCCGAGGGTGCGGGCGCTGGGGGAGCGGCAGGCTTTGAACGCGCCGGTACAGGGATCGGCTGCCGACATCATGAAGCTGGCCATGGTCGGTGTCGACGAAGCCCTGGACGGCACCTCCGCCCGCATGGTTTTGACCGTTCACGACGAGTTGGTGTTGGAGGCCCCGCAGTCCGATGTCCTAAAGCTGTCGGAAACTATTCGCCGCACAATGCAGAATGCGTACGAGCTGAGTGTTCCTCTAACCGTGGACTTGGGATCGGGTCCGAACTGGTCGGACGCCAAAGCCTGATCGTTGCCGGCGGCTACTGACTTTCGAGGTTCTCGAGGCTGCCGGCAACGATCAGGCGCACCAGCGTCTCCTCCCGCTGACGAAGGCGGGCTTCTATGCCCTGCATCGCATCGGCGACCTGCGCGGTGAGCCTGCGCTCCACCTCCGCCAGGGTTCCCTGCAGCGCATACTCCGCGGAGCTGACCTGATGGGAGAACCGGCCGTCCATCCGCTCTAGGGCGGCAATTAGCTGGTCGAGCGTCTTGGCCGACTGTTCGGCGGCCTGCGCGGCGGCCCGGCCGCTGCCGTCCAGTTGCTTCAAGATGGTTTGCTGTATGTCCTGCAGCCTGGTCTCCATGGCCCGCAAGGCGTGCTGTTGGTCTCGCTGGAAAGCGGTCGTGGACTGCGCTGTCGACTCTTCCCGCTCGGCGGCGGCGGCAAGCTCGGCCTCGATTCTGCGTAGCGCCTCCTCGGTGTCCACGCCCTGGTCTCGAAGCTGGTCCGCAAAATTGTGCTGCGTCTGCGCGGCGGATGAATCGATCCGGTCGGAGAGGCGCTCGGCCAGCCGCTGCAGACCCGAAACGATTTGTTCGCGGGCCTCACCGGACTCCTCGCCGGCCCGGGCGGCAGATTCGCTTACCGCTTCGATACGTTCGCTCAGAGATTTGTTTGTATCGGCCAGTTGTTTTTTCAGCTCCTGCAGCGCCTCGGCTTGACTTGCGTGCAGGGCGTCGGCCGATTCGGCCAGCTTGTCGCGGTGCTCCCGGATGAGGTTCCGGGTGGATTCGGCGGCCTTGGACTCTTCGGCCAGCCTGAGCTCCAAACGGGCAGTGCTGGACGCGGTCTCGCCCTTGAGGTCCTCGACCGCCGAGGTGAACCTGTCGGAGAGGTCCTCGACCAGCCGGCCGCTGTCGCGGGACTGGGCCAGCCGGGAGTCCAAGAACTCCAGGCCGCGCAGGACCCGCTGCTCGGTTCGCGAGGTCAGATCGTGCTGGTCGCCCCGCAGGCTTTCGAGTGCTCCAAGCAGTGCCGAAACGACACCCTCCGTGCGCGCGGTGCGCTCGGTGGTGGCGTCGGCTTGCCGGCGCAACGCGTCCAGGGCGTAGGCAACGGAGGTGAGCTTGTCCCGGAGGTCCAAGTGGCTCAACTCTTCGGGAGAGGGCGTGGGAGCCAGGCTGCGCCCGGGCGGGGCGCCCTCTTCAGGCTCCTGAATCTCAACCATCGCTCCTCGGCTTTCATCGGTCGGCGTCCCGGTTCCCGGGTAACTCCGGACCGGTATCGAATATACCGAACCGGCCGGCGGCTGCGCCCCAGTGCAGCCGTTCCCAGCAAACAGATGGGCTTCGCGCAGCATAAGGGCAGATGCGCGCACAGGGAAGTTTTGGAGTTCGGACGCCGGTGGTAAACTCTTCGAGCCCACGCCTTGTTTTGGGCGTGGAGTATTCGGCCTCGTTGAATTTGGGGCATAAGGAGTTTTTGTATTGGCTACCGTTACCGGCATCGGCTCTAAGAGCGACAAGATGCCCGAGAGCAATGACATCACCACCAACGATGTCGGCTCAAACATAGAAGATCTGATCGCGGCCATCGATGCCACGATCAAACCCTTTACCGACGGTGATCTGGTCACCGGCACCATCGTCAAGATCGATCCCGAGGAAGTCCTCGTAGACATCGGTTACAAATCCGAAGGCGTTATCCCAGCGCGGGAGCTTTCCCTGCGGCACGATGTGGACCCCTCGGAAGTGGTATCGCTGGGCGAGGAGATCGAGGCTCTAGTCCTGCAGAAGGAGGACAAGGAAGGCCGGCTGATTCTCTCGAAGAAGCGGGCCACCTACGAGCGCGCCTGGGGCCGGATCGAAGAGCACAAGCGGGCCGGACAGGTCGTCAAGGGTACGGTGATCGAGGTCGTCAAGGGCGGACTGATCGTAGACGTTGGTCTGCGTGGATTCTTGCCGGCTTCCCTCGTGGAGCTGCGCCGGGTGCGGGATCTGCAGCAGTTCGTCGGCAAGGAGCTCGAGTGCAAGATCATCGAGCTCGACAAGAACCGTAACAACGTCGTGCTGTCCCGCAGGGCCTACCTAGAGGAAGCGCACTTCGAGCAACGCAAGGACTTCCTCGCCAACCTGAATGTAGGGGAGAGGCGTAGCGGCACGGTCTCCTCGGTCGTCAACTTCGGAGCGTTCGTGGATCTGGGCGGCGTGGACGGACTGGTTCACGTATCCGAACTCTCCTGGCGTCACGTCGATCATCCCGGCGAGGTGGTGCAGGTCGGCCAGGAAATCGAGGTCGAGGTGTTGAGCGTCGAGCCGGAGAGGGACCGGGTTTCGCTTTCGCTGAAGAACACGCAGGAGGATCCGTGGCAGGCGTTTGCCCGGGAGCACTCCACCGGCGACTGGGTGCAGGGCACCATTACCAAGCTGGTTCCGTTCGGAGCCTTTATCAAGGTGGCCGAAGGGATCGAGGGCCTGGCCCACATCTCGGAGCTGTCCCAAGCACACATCGAGCTGCCCGAGCAGGTGGTTCAGTTGGGCCAAGAGGTGCTGGTGCGCGTGATCGACGTGGACTTGGAACGCCGCCGGATAAGCCTCTCGCTCAAGCAGGACGGCGATGCTCCCGTACCGACCGAGCCTACGGCGACTGGCCTCGAGGCGGAGCAGGCACCGGAGACCGAAGCTGCCGCCACCTCCTATCAGGAGGTCGAGCCGGAGTCCGAGGGCGAACCGGATTTCGAGCTAGAACCCGAACCGCATGCCGCTGATGAGCAGGCCTCCCCGGCTGCCGATCCGGCAGAGGAAGCCCCGGCGGCCAGTGCCGCGGAGGGCGAGACCGCAGAAGCTCTGGACGGAGAGATGCTCGACAGCGAGACCGAAAGCCTCGAGGAGTCGCTCGAAAAGATCGTCGAAGGCATGAAGCGGGATAGGGGATAGCACCTACCCACCCCACTAACCCCACCGTCGGACTGACCGGAGGTATCGCCTCCGGGAAGTCCGAGGTCGCGGCGATTCTGGCTGAGTTGGGCGCCCAGGTTGTGGACGCCGACGAGGTAGCCCGGCAGGTCGTCCGCCCGGGTAAACCGGCGCTTGAAGAGATCACAGCTAGGTTCGGCTCCGAGGTCCTTGGTTCGGACGGGACGCTCGACCGGGCCGAACTCGGCGCGGTGGTCTTCGACGACCCCGGGGCCCGCGCCGCCCTGGAGAGCATCCTGCACCCCCGCATCTACGCCGAGCTGGCCGAGAGGCTGAAACGGATGGATCCGGGGCGAATACGCGTAGTGGAAGCTGCGCTCTTGGTCGAAACCCTCAGCACCGCGCGCCGGTGGCTGAAGCTCGATGTGCTCGTAGTGGTCACCTGCTCAGAGGCGGCACAGTCGGAGCGGCTGCGCGCCAAAGGGCTGGCGGCCGAGCAAGCCGAAGACCGGATCCGGTCGCAAGTACCACGGGAAGAACGAGCCGGCTACGCCGACTACGTACTTCACAACGACGGATCGCTGGATGATCTACGCGCTCAGGTGGTGGATTTGTGGAACCGGCTCACCGTCGGTGGTCCTTAAGGCTTACGGGGCCGGTAAGCTGGTTGTGTGCCTACCTCTAAAGCCTGCCGTGCCGTATTTTTTGACGTCGGTGAGACCCTGCTGTCGCCACACCCCTCCTTCCCCGACCTTTTCGCCAGGGTGTTGATCGAACGCGGCCACCGGGTGCAGGTCTCCGCCGTTGAAGAGGTGTTCGCCCGTATGGCGCCAACTTTTGCCGAGGTGATCGATAAACACGCCACGGAACCGTGGACGGTCTCCAGAGAGAGTTCCCTGAAGTTTTGGGGCCGTATTTACAGGGTTGCCTTGGGTGAGCTGGGTATAGGGGACACCGACGGTGAGATTGCCCGGGCCATGTATTCCAAGTTCACCCGGTACGAGTCCTACCGGTTGTTTCCGGACGTGTTGCCCGTGCTGCAGACGGCTAAGCAAGCCGGGTTGACCCTCGGTCTTATCTCCAACTTCGAGGAGTGGCTGGAGGGCTTGCTGACCCACATGGAGGTGGCGGAACTGTTTGATCCGGTAGTGATCTCCGGAAAGGTCGGCATCGAGAAACCCGATCCGGCCATTTTCCGGCTGGCCTTAGATCAGTCGGGCGCGGATGCCGCCGAGTCGGTCTACGTGGGAGACCACCCGCGGATCGACGTAAAGGGAGCGGAGGCGGTAGGCATGGGTGCGGTACTCATCGATCGCAAGGGCCGCCACACCGGCTTCGAGGGGCACCGCATAAGCACCCTTGATCAACTGCTGCCGCTGCTTGATACCACCTAGGAGGCGGGACCCTTCTTGACCACCGCACCGCCGTAGCCCTTAACCGAGCGGTCCCGGGTGAATTCGGAACGCTTCCAGGAATCAGGGTGATCCATGATGGCGTCCCGCTTGTCCTGCACGGCTGCCTTGAGGGCCTCCAGCCCGTTGTCCCGCAGGCAGTCGGCTGCCGCCTCGCTGAGCTTGAGTGTAGCTATGAACGCCTCGGGGTCCTGGCTGTATCGCTGCAACTCATGCGGCGTCAGGGCGAGGTAGCGGAGAAAGTCGTCAAGCTCTTGAGCGACGGCTAGGGGAATTCTCATCTATCCACCTGCTTTCTTCGGTTGCATACTCACGCATCTAGAAGTTACTTACGGCGCCGCCTCCATTATATTGACCGCCCGCCTTCGGCTCAGAGCACGTAAATCGACAGCGGTTTGTCGAGCTTGCCAACCGTAAACGTCGTGGAGCCCTCGAACGTTTCGCCGTCGCGGGCCAGCCGCAGCTTCGATGCGTGCAGCGACCTGACGGTCAGCTCGGTCGCCAGCTCGTGCTCGTAAACACCGCAGTTGGCCAGGCTGCCGGTTAGCAACGCAAAGACCAGCCGGGTACGAGCCCAGGGTTGGTGACCGTAGACGATCCGCACATCCAGCAGCCCGTCGTCCAACCGCTCCCTCCAACTGGGCGCGAAGCCGCTGGGGTGATAGCGGCAGTTGCCGATGAAGATCATCCAGATCGACCTGCGGACGCCGTTGATCTCTACTTCGATCGGCTGGGCGGTGTTAAGCACTCGCACCAACGCCACCACCAAAGCAGGCCACTTGCCGATGCGGTCTTCGAGCCTCTCGCGGGCATCTACCAGCTCCGCGTAACTCCCGAAGCTCGCCGTGTTCAAAAACAACTTTCCGTCGATGACGGCTGCGTCGACCGCCGCGCACGTGCCCTGCCGGATGCTGGCTATGGTGTCTTCGGCCGTGGTTAGGCCCAGGTCGCGGGCCAGGTGGTTGAGGGTTCCTCCAGGCGCCACGGCCATCAGCCGGTTTTCGTCGAAGGCCTTTTGCGCTGCGGCATTGACCGACCCGTCGCCGCCCATCACACCTAATACCTCAGCGCCGGCCGCCTTATCGAGCGCCGCAGCGAACTCCTCGGGCGTTGCACAGACGAGCATCTGCGCAAGGGGCAGCTCCTCGCGGATGAGTTTTTCGGGATTCGGTCCAAACGCAGAGCCTGAGCCGGCAGAAGTGTTTAAGACAAAGGCGATGCCTTCTCCTTCGGGTCGCGCGCGGATCGAGGACCGGGTTTGCAGGCGGCGCACCTCAGCCGGCTCTGCGTTGGCTACCGGCCAAAGGCGCCTTAGGCTGCTTGCAACAACCGTACCCGTGAGCGCCCCGGCTATGACGTCGGTCGGGTAGTGAACGCCGGCGTACACCCGTGACGCCCCGACCCCGGCAGCCAGGACCGCCAACGGCAGGGCGGTGGAGGGCATTTCGAGAGCGGCGCCGGTAGCAAACGCCGCCGCGGATGCTGCGTGACCCGAGGGAAACGACGAGGACGTCGGCGCGCGCCCGAACCGGGTTCTGACGCTTCTACCTTCCGGCCTGGAGCGGCGGGCAACCATTTTCAACGGAACGTTTACCAGCGTAGAGGTGGCTGCGATGGACAGCAGACCGCGCATAGCGCTTCGGCGCCCGGCCCGGCCGCCCAAGCGGGCGAGAGCCAGCGCAATGATTATCCACAGCATGGAACGGTCTGCTGCCTTGCCCAGGGGGACCAGGGTGTTGTTGAGGACCCCGCGGTCGGTGGCCAGGCGCCGGTACAACCGCTCGTCAACGCGCGCAGCGCTGGGGCTGATGAGCCTGCCCTTTAGGGTTGTGCCCGGAAGTCCTACGGCGTCCTCCTCGGAACTTAGCCAAAGGGTGCGGTTGCGTCCCCCGCCTGTCAGTACCCACAACCAAGACAAATCCAAACTCGCCTTTTTGCGTTATTCCCAAGCGCATCCGCCGAGAAGAGACCTTGCGTGCCATACGTCGTACTCTTGGAGGGCTGATGCCTGAGTTCAAACTCGTCTCCGAATGGGCGCCCAGCGGCGACCAGCCCAAAGCCATCGAGGCGCTGACGCGCGGGCTGGCGGAAGGCGCCGCCCGCCAAACTCTGCTGGGCATAACCGGCTCCGGCAAAGGATTCACGATTGCCGGCGTCATCGAGCGGGCACAGAGGCCTACATTGTTGATCGCCCCCAACAAGAGCCTGGCCGCTCAGCTCACGAACGAACTCAAAGAGTTCTTCCCGCGCAACGCGGTGGAATACTTCGTGTCTTACTACGATTACTACCAGCCGGAGGCCTACATTCCCTCCAGCGACACCTATATTGAGAAGGACTCCTCACTCAACGATGAGATAGACCGCCTGCGTCACTCGGCGACCTCGGCGCTGCTGAGCCGCCGGGACGTGATCATCGTGGCCAGCGTGTCGTGCATCTACGGGTTGGGTTCTCCGCAGGAGTACGAGACGCAGCTGCTGCGCCTAAACCGTGACGCCGAACGTCCCCAGGAGCAGATCTTGCGCAAGCTCGTCGACATGGCCTATGAACGCAACGAGCTGAACTTTGTGCGCGGCAAGTTCCGGGTGCGCGGCGATACGCTGGACATCTTCCCCGCCTACGAGGAGACCGCGGTGCGCGTGGAGCTGTTCGGAGATACGGTCGAGCGGTTGGTGCGCCTGGACACCGTTACCGGGGAGTACCTGGGAGAGCAGGAGTCGATAACCATCTTCCCCGCTTCCCACTACGTCGCGTCGACCGCCCGACTGCAAAGGGCGGTTAAACAGATCCGGGAGGAGCTGGCCGAGCAACTGGCGGCCTTTGACAAGGCGGGCAAGCTCCTGGAGTCGCAGCGGCTGCGGATGCGCACCGAGTACGACCTGGAGATGCTGGAGCAGATCGGCTTTTGCAACGGTATTGAGAACTACTCCCGCCACATCGACGGGCGGGCGCCGGAATCGGCCCCATTCACGCTGCTGGACTACTTTCCCGACGACTTCCTCACGGTCATCGACGAGTCGCACGTCACCGTACCTCAGCTGCACGGCATGTTCGAGGGGGACCGCAGCCGCAAGGATGTCCTGGTGGAGCACGGTTTCCGGCTTCCGTCGGCCAAGGACAACCGGCCGTTGCGCTTCGACGAGTTCATCGAGAGGGTCGGCGACGTGATCTTTATGTCGGCCACCCCGGGTCCGTACGAGCGCAAGGTCTCCACCAACGTAGCAGAGCAGATCGTGCGGCCCACCGGCTTGGCCGACCCGGAGGTGATGGTGCGCCCAACCAGGGGTCAGATCGACGACCTGCTGAACGAGATCACCTTACGGGTTGAGAAAGAGCAGCGGGTGCTGGTGACCACTTTGACCAAGCGCATGGCGGAGGACCTGACCGACTACATGCTCGAGTCGGGCGTGAAAGTGCGTTACCTGCACTCCGATGTGGATACGATCACCAGGATCCAGTTGTTGCGCGAGCTGCGTTTGGGGGAGTTCGACGTGCTGGTCGGCATCAACCTTCTACGGGAGGGCCTGGATCTGCCCGAGGTGTCGCTGGTGGCGATCCTCGACGCCGACAAGGAGGGGTTCCTGCGCTCGCAGACCTCGCTCATCCAGACCATGGGAAGGGCGGCCCGCAACGTCGAGGGCCAGGTGATCATGTACGCGGACAACGTGACCGACTCGATGCGCTACGCAATCTCGGAGGCCACGCGCCGGCGCGAGATTCAGCTGGCCTACAACGCCGAGCACGGAATCAACCCGTCTACCATCAGGCGTAATATTTCCGACATCCTGCTGATGGCCGAGTCCGACGCGGCTATGCTGCCCAAGGGCCGCAGCCGCCGGGCTGCCAAGCGCGACGAGATCTCCTTGCCTAAAGACGAGTTGGTACGGCTGGTGCAGTCTCTGGAAGCAGAGATGCATGACGCGGCCAAGAGTCTGCGATTCGAGTACGCCGCCCGTCTGCGCGACGAGGTGGCCGACCTGAAACGGGAGTTGAAAGCGCTTGCCTAAATTCGATGCGGTTTCCAGGGCCCGCGACCCCGACCGCGACGACCTGCCGGACCTGCCTCCGCGGGGCAGAGGACTGATGCTGTTGGTCACCGTCTCGGGGATGACCGCGCTCAACCTGGTCTTCGGATCCATGATCGGCGCGGTCATCGGCGCGGCGATCGGTCTGGAGGATGAATCTCTGCGGACCGTGTTCATGGCGGGCGCGGGCCTGGGTGCAGGAGCCGGCGTATGGTTCGGCGTGAAGATGGGTATCCGCTTCGGTGGGACCAGCGGGGAGGCCACCCAGAAGCGCTTATTCGTCCACGGATTGGTCGGCCTGGTGGCGGCTATGGTGCTTGCCGCGCTGGTGGCCAGCCCGTTCGTACCGTTGATAGCAATCATGCTGCCCGGCGTAGCCGCGGTGGTGGGCGATGTGCTGGCGACACGCCCGCTGGTTGTCGCCCACTCGATCCGGGCCGAGCGAGCCAGGGCAGCCGAGGAAGCGGAGGAAGCCGAGGAAGCCGAACGGGCTGAGGAGATGGACCAGCACGAATGAACACCAAGAAAAACGCGGGTCCTGCCACCCACCTGGTAATCGCCGGGGCCCGGGAGCACAACCTCAAGGACGTACACTTGGAGCTGCCGCGCGACTGCCTGATCGCGTTTACCGGAATCTCTGGATCGGGTAAGTCCTCGCTGGCCTTCGACACAATTTATGCAGAGGGTCAGCGGCGGTACGTGGAGAGTTTGTCTGCCTATGCCCGGCAGTTTTTAGGCCAAATGCAAAAGCCCGATGTCGACTTCATCGAGGGGCTGTCCCCGGCCATCTCCATCGATCAGAAGTCCGCGTCCCGCAATCCGCGCTCGACCGTGGGCACCATCACCGAGATCTACGACTACCTGCGCCTTTTGTACGCGCGGATCGGCCATCCCCACTGCCACCGGTGCGGCCGGCCCGTCGCCCGGCAGACACCGGAGCAGATTGTGGATCAGGTCCTGGAGTTGCCCGAGGGCGCCCGTTTCCAGGTGCTGGCGCCGATCATCCAGGGCAAAAAGGGGGAGTACGAGACCCAACTCGAGGACCTGGCCCGGCGCGGCTTCGCGCGAGCGCGGGTCGACGGCAAGATCATCGACCTATCGGAGAAGACCCGGCTGGACCGCTACTACAAGCACGACATCGAGATCGTCGTCGACCGGCTGGTTATGAAGGAGGGGATCGAGCGGCGGCTGACCGACTCGGTGGAGACCGCGCTCACGCTTACCGAGGGCTTGGTTTCGATCGATCTGGTGGATGATGAGGAGACCCGAGCGTTCTCGCAGAACGCCGCCTGTTTAAACTGCGGGCTGTCCTTCGACGAGCTGGCGCCGCGCAACTTTAGCTTCAACACGCCCTACGGGGCGTGCGGGCGCTGCGACGGCCTGGGCACCCACCTTGAGGTGGATGCGGATCTGATCGTGTCCAATCCGGAGCTGAGCATTTCCGAGGGAGCGATCCGGCCGTGGTCCAACGCCCGGCTGGAGTATTTCTCCCGGATGATGCAGGCCGTAGCCGCACAGTACGGCTTTTCCGTCGACACGCCGTGGGCGGATCTGACCGGCGAGCAGCGTAACTACATCCTGCGCGGCACCGGCGGCGATGAGGTCTACATCGAGTACAAGAACCGCTACGGGCGGATGCGGCGGTACCACACCAGGTTCGAAGGCGTCATCCCGTGGTTGGAGCGCCGCCGCGCCGAGGCCGAGTCGGACTTCACCCGGGAGCGCATCGAGCAGTTTTTCCGGCAGATTCCCTGCCCGAGCTGCGGGGGGGCGAGGCTACGCCCCGAGTCGCTGGCGGTGACCGTGGCCGGGCTCAACATATGGGAGCTGTGCCGCATGCCGGTGGTCGATGCGGAGAAGTTCCTCGGCAAGCTGGAGCTGACCGAGCGGGAGCACACCATCGCCGAGCGGGTGCTCAAGGAGATCAACGAGCGGCTGGGCTTTTTGATCGACGTGGGGCTCGACTACCTGTCGGTGGAACGCTCCGCCGCCACGCTGGCCGGGGGAGAAGCGCAGCGCATCCGGCTGGCCACCCAGATCGGCAGCGGTTTGGTGGGCGTTTTGTACATTCTCGACGAGCCGTCGATCGGTCTGCACCAGCGCGATAATCGCCGCCTGATAGAGACGCTGCTGCGCTTGAAAGCCCTGGGCAACACGCTGATAGTGGTCGAGCACGACGAGGAGACCATCCGCGTGGCCGACTACGTGGTGGATATTGGCCCCGGCGCCGGCGAGCATGGAGGAGAGATCGTCTACGCCGGCAAGGTCAAGGGATTGCTGTCCAAACGGGATTCGCTGACCGGAAACTACCTGTCCGGCCGCAAGAGCATCCCGATCCCCAAGGCCCGGCGGGAGCCGTCGGAGGCCGCCCTGATCGTAGTGGGCGCCGACGAACACAATCTGCAGAACCTCGACGTGCGCTTCCCGCTCGGCGTCTTCATCTGCGTGACCGGCGTCTCCGGTTCCGGCAAGTCCACCCTGGTCAACGAGATCCTCTACCGGGCAGTGCACCGCCACCTGTTCCGGGACGCCAAGCTTCTTCCCGGCAAACACCGGCGGGTAGAGGGCTTGGAGGGGATCGACAAGTGCATCGACATTGATCAGTCGCCCATAGGCCGTACGCCCCGCTCCAACCCGGCCACCTACACGGGCGTCTTCGACTCGATCCGCAAACTGTTCTCCCAAACCGAGGAGGCCCGGGTGCGCGGCTACCTGCCGGGGCGCTTCTCCTTCAACGTGCGCGGCGGGCGGTGCGAGAACTGCCAGGGCGAGGGCACTATCAAGATTGAGATGTACTTTCTGCCCGATATGTACGTAACCTGCGAGGTGTGCAAAGGCAAGCGCTACAACCGCGACACCCTGGCGGTGCAGTACAAGGGCAAGTCCATTTCCGACGTCCTGCAAATGAGCATCGAGGAGGCCCTGGAGCTGTTCGGGCCGATACCGCGCATCGCCCGGCACCTGCAGACCCTTTACGACGTGGGCCTGGGCTACGTGCGACTGGGCCAGCCTGCGCCCACCCTGTCCGGTGGAGAGGCGCAGCGGGTGAAGCTGGCCACCGAGCTGGCCAAGCGGGCCACCGGCAAGACTCTTTACATCCTCGATGAGCCCACCACCGGGCTGCACTTCGAGGACATCGCCAAGCTGCTGAAGGTTCTGCACGGCCTGGTGGACAAGGGCAACTCGGTGGTGGTCATCGAGCACAACTTGGACGTAATCAAGACGGCCGACCGGCTGATCGACCTGGGCCCCGAAGGCGGCGCCGGCGGCGGCCTGGTGGTGGCGGAAGGCACCCCGGAGCAGGTAGCTGCCACCCCGGGCTCCCACACGGGAAGGTTCCTCCAGCCGGTCCTGGGTGGACGTAAGCAGTAGGCGGCGCTTGATGGGTACCTCATGGCAGCCGGCTACCGCCGACATCCCCGATTCGCCCGGCGTCTACATGTTTCGGGACGGCAACGGCAGGGTCGTCTACGTAGGTAAGGCCCTCAGCCTCAAGCACCGTGTGCCCAACTACTTCGGGACCGGCCTGCACATCCGGACCGCGTCTATGGTCGCGGCCGCCCGGGAGGTGGAGTGGATCGTCACCCGCAACGAGATCGAGGCCCTGCAGCTCGAGGTGACCTTGATCAAGAAGTACCAGCCCCGGTTTAACGTGCGTTACCGGGACGACAAGTCCTACCCGTATTTGATGGTTTCGACCAGCGAGGAGTTTCCACGGGTCCGGGTGACCAGAGGTAAGAAGAACA
This sequence comes from Actinomycetota bacterium, assembly GCA_040905365.1. Taxonomy (GTDB): domain Bacteria; phylum Actinomycetota; class CADDZG01; order JAHWKV01; family JAHWKV01; genus JAHWKV01. The sequence goes on along the minus strand of JBBDRQ010000034.1, from coordinate 12,456 downwards.
AGCAGGACCGTTACTACGGGCCTTACACGCACGCCTACGCCATTCGGGAGACGCTGGACCTGTTACTGCGGGTGTTTCCCATGCGCACCTGCTCGCAAGGGGTGTTCGACCGGGCCGAGCGCTCCAGCCGACCGTGCCTGCTCTACCACATAGGACGGTGTGCAGCACCCTGCGTGGGGCACGTCAGCCCGCAGGAGCACATGCAGATCGTCGAAGAGTTTTGTGGGTTCATGGAGGGTGGCCATGACGAGGTGCTGGCGGATCTCAACCGGCGTATGGAGAGCGCATCGGCCAACTTGGAGTACGAGGCGGCCGGCAGAGCCCGCGACCAGATCTCGGCGCTCAAGCGGGTCATTGAGAAGCAGCAGATGGTTGGCAACCCCGGAGAGGACTTGGACGTCATCGCGTTTTATGGCAACGAGCTCGAAGCCGCCTTTCAGGTCTTTTTTGTCCGGGCCGGCCGCGTGACCGGCCGCAAGGGATTTGTTGTGGACAACGTGGAGGCTTTGTCCGATGAGGAGTTACTCCACTCGTTCCTCGAGTCTTTGTACTCGGAGCAGGAGATACCCAAAAGGGTGCTGGTGCCCACCCTGCCGGCGTCTATGGAGGTCCTGCGGCTTTGGCTGTCGTCCGGTCGCGGGTCACGGGTCGTCATAAGCGTTCCGCAACGGGGCTCCAAGCGCGGCTTACTGGAGACGGTACAGGTCAACGCCCGGGAGGCTTTTGAGCGTAGCCGGCTAAAGCGCGCCGGCGACTTTGTCACCCGCTCCAAGGCGCTCACGGAGTTGCAGGAGGCACTTGAGTTGCCGGAGGCGCCACTGCGAATCGAGTGCTACGACATCTCCAACCTCGGTCCCACCGACGTGGTGGCCTCGATGGTGGTCTTCGAGGACGGGCTTCCCAAAAAGTCCGAGTACCGCAGGTTCCGAATCTTCGGTGTCGACGGCCAGGACGACGTGGCGTCGATGGGGGAGGTAATCGAGCGGCGGTTCACCCGGTACTTGCAGGAGAGGGACCTGCCGGCCGATCAGAAGGGAAGGTTCTCGTATCCGCCGGGTCTGGTCGTCATCGACGGCGGCAAGGGCCAACTGAACCGGGCGGTGGAGGTTATTGCAACTCTGGGTATCGAGGACGTCCCTGTGGTGTCGCTCGCGAAGCGCCTCGAAGAGATCTTCGTACCGGGCCGTCCGGAGCCCGAGGTGCTTCCCCGCACCTCCGAAGCCCTGTACCTGCTGCAGCGGATCCGCGACGAGGCGCACCGTTTTGCCGTGACCTACCAAAGGGCGCGGCGGAGTAAGCGTATGACCCGCAGCGCGCTGGACCGGCTTACGGGAGTAGGCCCGGCCCGGCGTTCGGCCCTGCTGCGCCACTTTGGGTCGGCTAAGAATCTGCGCGCTGCCTCGGTGGAGGAGATTGCTCAGGTCAAGGGAATCGGACCCTCCCTGGCCGAGAAGATCCACGCTCAGCTGTAGTCCAGCCACTGAGCAGCCCGGCAGGCTGCTCATAGCACAGCGCCCGGAATAGCGGCGCTATTGGGCCGAAAGATGCTGCCTGGCTGGGCGCTCGAATGCCACGATATTGCTCTGTGGAGCACTAGTCTGGGACTATGAACGCGCCCAGCTCCGCAGAAAAGATGCGATTTACGATCATCACCGGTCTATCGGGAGCCGGGCGTTCCGAGGCGGCCAAGTGCCTGGAGGACCTCGGTTACTTCGTAATCGACAACCTCCCCACCGTCCTTATCGAAAAGATGGCCGAGCTTATGGCGGTGCCCGGGGCCACCATCAAGCAGGTGGCGTTGGTCGTCGACTCCCGCGGCGGCGAGTTCATCCCCGCGCTGCAACGGGCTCTCAAGCAACTCAGCGCGCGAGGAATCGAGCACCGCATCTTGTTCCTGGAGGCGTCGGACGAATCGTTGGTGCGGCGATTTGTCGAAACCCGCCGGCGCCACCCGCTCACCGACCAGGACCGGGTCATCGAGGGAATCACCGAGGAGCGGCAGATGCTGGAACCGCTGCGCGAGGTGGCCGACCTCATCGTCGATACTTCCGGATTGAACGTGCACGAGCTGAGGGACAAGATCCGGTCGCTGTTCGGTGTGCCGGATCCGAGCGCCGGAATATCCGCTCATGTGATCTCCTTCGGCTACAAACACGGCCTTCCTCTCGACGCGGATCTGGTGTTCGACTGCCGGTTCCTGTCCAACCCGCACTGGCTTCCCGAGTTGAGGGCGCTCAATGGGACGGATCCGCCGGTGCGGGACTACGTTTTGAGAGACAAAAACGCCCAGCTCTTTCTCCAAGGCGTGCGCGAAATGATCGATGTCATGCTGCCGGGGTTCGTCAAAGAGGGCAGGCATTACCTCACGATCGCGGTGGGATGCACCGGCGGAAAGCACCGCTCAGTGGCCGTCGGGGCGGAAATTGCCGCTTATCTGGGCGAACTGGGTTTCCCCTCGACCGTGGTGCACAGAGACCTCGACAAGGAGTAGCTGTCGGGCACTACCCGGATCCCCCCGGGAATTGGAGCGCCTGCGGCGCGCTAGGGTGTACTAGAGGCAGATGAGGTTGAGGATGCAGTTCTTTGTGGCAGCCGGGGTCACGGTCGGCGTAGAGGCGGTCGGCGCAAACCATTCGTGGAGATTGCCGCCGGCGGTGTAGGGGTTCTGGGCCCCGGTTGACTGGCGAGCCGTCAGCCGTGGGGCCTGCTCGGCCCCATAAGAGAAAGCCTCCGCGAGCGTGACGTGGCCGTCGCCGTTGGTGTCACCCTGGCCGCCCAGCAATCCGTCCCGTACCAGCAAGCCGTTCCAAATTGATGTCCGCCAGCCCGGGTGTTCGTAGGCCTTTTCGTGCTCATGACTCGCCGCGGTAAATACGCGTTTTTGACTCGAGATGCCGTTGTCGAAGCCGGCTGCATGGCAGGCAGCGACGTTGATCCAGGCATGACCATTCAGGCGGCGCATGTAGCCGGCAAACTCGGTGTCGGAGATGAACCGGTTGTCGGTGGGCCACAGGTACTCGTGCAGGCCCTCGCCGCCTTCGCCGGTGTGGATTCGCTTGGTGTGGCCGGTGTAGTGGACGACGCACCGAGACGACGGTGAGGCGCAATTGCCCGCGATCCACTCCAGGCCCTGGCGAATGGCCGATGCGGTGGCCTGGTGGTTGGTCAGGGTCCGGATCCGCTCGCCGCTCCAACCGTTTCGGACCAGCAGGTCGCGCATGAGATTGACGTCACCTTGGCCGCCTACGATGTCCTGAGTGCGGCCCTGATACTGCTCTATCCCGATCAGCAGGGCCCAGCGGTCGCTTTCGGCCGGACCCGCTTGAGCCGGCATCGACACGGCCATGGTGCCCAGACATAGAAAACAAGTAAGCAGTGCACGTCCGAACCTCATAGTCTTGTCGCACCCCTCTTTTTACGACCCCCTTGCGGACCCGAATATTAGCATCTCGGCTTTTCGGTCCCCCGGAATAGCCCGGTCCCCTCCCTCGGGACGCGACTTCGCGCGCGCCCTACTTGCGCGATCGAGCCCTAGTAGCCCTAGTAAAGTAGTGGCCATGTCCGATGACGAAACCACCAATCCCGCTTCCCGGAAAGCGCGCGTACTGCTCCGGTTGATCACCGCCGTCGCGGCCACGCTCCTGCTAGTTGGGGCGGGCGTCCTGGCTCACCCTTACTACACCGACCTCCAGGCCAACCGGACCCAGCAAACGCTGGCGGCGGAGTTTTCCACCGCGGAGGTAAAAGAGGCTTATGTCCAAAAGGAGGTGCCGGAGGGCACGCCGGTCACGCGGCTTAGGATCCCGAAGCTGGGAGTGGACACGATGGTAGTGGAGGGCGCCTCGGAGGAATCTTTGCGCTCGGGGGCGGCCCGCTACAGCGATACGTCGCTTCCCGGCGAACCCGGCAACGTCGGGATAGCCGGGCACCGCACCACCTACGGCAAACCCTTCAACGAGTTGGATCGGCTGGAACCCGGAGATCAGGTGCTGCTCGACACCCCGCTCGGCCCGTACGTGTACGAGATGGTCGAACCGTTCGACGGCCACGCCAACCCGTGGGTGGTCCCTCCACACGAGATCGAGGTAATCGACCCGACCGCCAAACCAAGCCTGACCCTAACCACCTGCCACCCCAAGGGGAGCGACCGGCAACGCCTGATCGCGCGCCTGGAATTGGTAGAAACTCCGGGTAACTCTTAATATTTCTTCATTTAAGTAGGCTTGGTTCAAATCGATCGCGCTTGAACTGTGGCATGGACCCTGGCAAATGGGCTAGAGTCGGTCCGACAGAGGGGGGTTCTCTGAGGATCTAGGTCTGCCCTGAATCGGCAACTCACGGAGCAGCTTTAGGTCAGGTCAACAAAGAGCCTTGACCGGAATTCCCAAGTAGAGAACAAGAAGGTCCCTAACAAAGGAGAGAACGAGTGCGGAGAACAATTCTTAGGCGTACCGTGGTGGTACCACTGGTCCTATTGCTTTCCCTTTTGGGACCGGGAGCGGCGTCGGCAAGCCCCCTGACCCAGGGGAGCGCGTACGCTTACGGCGCGTACGTTTCGGTAGCGGGAAGCGACGTCATCAGTCCAACTCCGGAAGCCAGTGCGGGTCCCGCGCCCGGCACCGGCAGCAATGAGCTGGTCACCGTGCCCCTGGACACCGCGGTCTTCACCGGCGTGGCAGGCGCCAAGGCGCAAACCACCCAAGAGAGCACGATCGGCGCCGAGCTGGGCAGCAACTACCTGAACGTGATCAGCGGCGGCCCTGAGCTGCCCAGCCAGTACAACGTGCAGGCCTATGCCCGGACCTCGGGTGTCGCGGTCTTGGCCGACGAGGTTCTAGACGCCGATACGGTAACTTCGATTATCGACGAGATCGGGCTTGGCGAAGGCGAGGTCTTCCCCGCACTGGTATCGGCCGACCTCGTCCACTCCGAGGCTCTGGTTGCATGCGTAGACGGCGGCGCTACGGTGGTCGCAGGCGGACAGGTTGCGGGTCTGGGCGTGCTGGGCACGTCATTGACCGACACGGTCGACGGCACCCTCAACCAGGTGATCGACCTCGGCGACACCGTGCTCGCCGGGTTGGGTGCAACGCTGGTAGTGAACGAAGTCATCGAGACCGCCAACGGAGTCGACGTCAACGCTCTGCGCCTGACGATTCCAAGCGTCGCGGAGGTCATTTTGGCTCACAGCGAGGTCTCGGACACGACGTGTGACCCGATCGACCTGCCGGAGTGCAGTGACGGAATCGACAACGATGGCGACGGCAAGATCGACTTCCCGGCCGATCCGGGTTGTACCGACGCGCTGGACGACGACGAGCGGGACCTTGTCCGCACCGGTGGTAACGGAACCGGTCTGGGCTTAGCGATATTTGGGGCTGGCGGGCTGTTGATGCTCGCGGCGGTCCGAATGCGCAAGGGGCTGTTCGCGAACAACAGCTAAACGCAGCTAGGGGGTCTGTGGCCTCCTGACGGCAAACAAAAAGGGCGCCCCCCGCTCCAGGGGGCGCCCTTTTTGATAGCGTCTTGTGGCTACCGGCGCCTGGGGCTCGCAGCGGGGCCCGGTTTTGGTTGATAATCGTGCGACCGGCGTTGTAGGGAGCCGTCTAGCGATCGTACTTAAATCGTTGGTTTTAAGGGACGGGCTTACACCGGATATCACCGCAGATCGCGGCTTGGGTAGCTAGCTGCAAGGGCTACGGGGTTTTTCAGACCTGTACGGAGGTAGTGAATGACTGTAAAGGTAGGTGTCAACGGCTTCGGTCGTATCGGTAGGATCTTTGTCAGGTCGGTGCTGGAGCGACCCGACGCCGGTGTGGAGGTGGTGGCGGTAAACGACATCGCTTCCGCCGACATCCTGGCCCACATGCTCAAGTACGACACTACCCACGGCACGATGAAAGACGACGTGGTGTTGACCGACGACGGCTTTGAGGTCGGTGCTACCAAGATCAAGGTCGTCTCCGAGCGGGATCCCGCCGACCTGCCCTGGAAAGAGCTCGGCGTCGACGTGGTTATCGAGTCAACCGGTATCTTCACCAACCGGGAAGGCGCCTCCAAGCACCTTGAAGCCGGCGCCAAAAAGGTCATAATCTCCGCGCCGTCCCCGGACCCCGACGTCACCATCGTGCTCGGCGTCAACGATGACGAGTACGACTCCGACAAGCACCAGATCATCTCCAACGCATCCTGCACGACCAACTCCGTCGGTCCCATGGCCAAGGTGCTGTTGGACAATTTCGGCATTCAATCGGGCTTTATGACCACGATCCACGCCTACACCACCGAGCAGCAGCTGCAGGATCAAATCTCCCTGACCCGCACTGGCAAGCCGGACCTTCGCCGAATGCGTTCCGCGGCCCGCAACATCGTGCCGGCCTCCACCGGCGCGGCTAAGGCGCTTTCCTTGGTGATCCCCGAGCTCAAGGGCAAACTGGACGGCATGGCCATGCGGGTCCCGGTGCCGGACGGATCGGTAACCGACCTGGTGTGCGTGCTGGAGAGGGACGCCACCAAGGAAGAGGTGAACGAGGCTTTTCGCAAGGCGGCCGCTTCGGAGAACTGGCAGGGCCGGCTGGTCTACACCGAAGATGCGCTCGTCTCCGGCGACATCATCGGCAACCCCGCCTCCTGCATAATCGACGGGCTGTCAACCATGGCTTTCGGCAACTTGGTCAAGGTTATAGGCTGGTACGACAACGAGTGGGGCTACTCCAACCGGCTGGTTGATCTGGCCGCCAAAGTCGGCAATTGAAGCTGCCGGCAATCGACTCGCTTGATGTAAACGGCAAGCGGGTCCTGGTCAGAGTCGATTTCAATGTTCCGCTCAAAGACGGCAAGGTTACCGATGACATGCGCATCCGGGCAGCCTTGCCCACCATTACCCACCTGCTGGACCGGGGCGCCACGGTTATCTGCTGTTCGCACCTGGGCAGACCCGGGGGCCAGACGGACCCCAAGTACTCCTTGGAGCCGGTAGCCCGTGCCCTGGCCGATCTACTACAGAAGCCAGTGCGCCTGACCGAGGCGGCCAACGGCCCGCCCGAAGATTTGGAGGGTATGCAGCCGGGAGACGTGGCGCTGCTGCAAAACCTGCGCTACGACCCTCGGGAGGAGGCCAACGACCCGGCATTCTCAGCCGAGCTGGCCGCACTCGCCGACGCCTACGTCTGCGATGCCTTCGGTGCGGTGCATCGGGCGCACGCTTCGGTGGCCGGGGTGCCCGAGCTGCTGCCCAGCGCGGCGGGCGCGCTGCTGCACAAAGAGGTCGATGTGCTGTCCAAGCTGCTGGGCAACCCGGAACAGCCGTTCGTCGTGATCCTCGGCGGCTCCAAGGTATCCGACAAGTTGGGCATAGTTAAAAACCTGCTGGGCAGAGCCGACAACATCCTGATCGGGGGAGCCATGGCCAACACGTTCCTTGCGGCCCAGGGGCACGACATCGGCAAGTCCCGCATCGAGGCCGATCGGCTGGACGAGGTCAAGCAGATCCTGGTCGAGGCGAAGGAGGTAGGGGTTCAAATCGGCCTGCCCAACGACGTGGTCGTCGCCACCGATTTCGACGAGAACGCCCGGGCCACCACGGTCGACGTGGACCAAATTCCGCCCGACACGATGGCTTTGGACATCGGACCCAACACCGTGTACAGCTTCTCCGAATGGATCCGTGTGGCGAAGACGGTGCTTTGGAACGGCCCTATGGGGGTGTTCGAGTGGGAGAGCTTCGCGTCGGGCACCAAGGAGGTCGCCAAGCTGGTGGCCGACGCCGAGGCCTTCACGGTGGTCGGCGGAGGTGACTCCGCAGCGGCCCTGGCGATGTTCGGTCTGGAAGGCAACGTCAACCACCTATCGACCGGAGGGGGAGCGTCGCTGGAGTTCTTGGAAGGCCGCCCGTTGCCGGGCCTGGAGGCGCTCAACAAAGGGGGCGGAGAATGAGAAGGCCCATCATGGCCGCCAACTGGAAGATGAACAAGACCCACTTGGAAGCTATCCATTACATCGAGGAGCTGCGCAACCGCTTACATCCCAAAGCTTACGACCGCTCCGACGTGGTCATCTGTCCGCCGTTTACCGCGATCCGGTCGGTACAAACCGTAGTCGATGCTGACGAGCTGCCCATGACTGTGGGCGCTCAGAACATGTATTGGGAGGACACCGGCGCCTTTACCGGGGAGGTGTCGCACCAGATGTTGACCAAGATGAACGTCAAATACGTGATCCTCGGCCACTCGGAGCGCAGGGAGCACTTTTATGAGAACGACGACGCGGTGAACAAGAAAGTAAAGACGGCCCTGGCGAACAACCTGACGCCGATCATGTGTATTGGAGAGACCCTGACCGAGAGGGAAGCCGGGTTCACCAACGACAAGGTGGGCTCACAGATCTTGGAGGGCCTCAAGGATCTCGACGATGAGCGTGTCGGCCGGATGGTGATCGCCTACGAGCCCATATGGGCGATCGGTACGGGAAGGACCGCTACACCGGACAACGCCCAGCAGACCATCTCCAAGATCCGTGACTACGTCCGCGAGGTCTATCCTGGGGCAGCCGATGCGGTTCGGATCCAGTACGGCGGCAGCGTCAACGCTGGGAACGTCGACGACCTAATGGCCCAGGAGGATATCGACGGCGCCCTGGTTGGGGGAGCCAGTCTCGATCCGGTGCAATTCGCCAGGATAGTCGAGTACGAGTGATAGACTCGGCCTCCGGTAGGTTTCTCGGAGCGCCGTGTGGCCCGATTCGCGCGCCGGTATCACCCGTATCAATGGGCAGGTACCAAGCAGTGAACCGCAAAGATAACTAAGGTTAGGTTAGGCGAACAAACATGCTTCTCAACGTAGTTGTAGGCCTCCATATCATCGCGTCCTCGCTGCTTATCGTGTTCATTTTGCTCCACGCGGGCAGGGGAGGCGGACTGTCGGAGATGTTCGGCGGCAGCGGCGCAGGCGGCAGCCTCAGCGGCTCCACCGTCATGGAGAAGAACCTCGACCGCCTGACGATCGCCACGGCCTTGTTGTTCACGTTTACGACCTTCTCTCTCATTTTCATTATGGATTGAGGGCTTCGCCCTAATCAGTGCAAAGCACACGGCTGCGCCTTGCGGCATCTCTGACCTCGGCCCTGGTCCTGTTAGGCGGGTGCGGCAGGGGCCCTTCCGGACCGGAAGGTGGCAGCACCTTCGGAGGATCAGTCACGCTCGGACTGGCGCAGGTCGGCACCTTGGATCCGCCCCGGGCAACCGGCTTGCCGGCCCTGTCGATATTGCGCACCGCCTGTGATGGACTGGTCGGTCTGGAACCGGGCACCGATGCCCTCCGGCCCGCGCTTGCCCAACATTGGTCGCTGAGTTCCGTCGCGCGGGTACTCGAGGTGCAGCTAGGTGAGAACCTCGAGTTTCAGGATGGCACCCCGGTTACCGCGGGTGCGGTCAGGGAAGCCCTTTCCCGAGTAGCCCGCCCGGCTACGGACAGCCCCTGGGCCGGCCTGGTTTCCAAGATTGAGGGTTTTGAAGAGGTGACCTCCGGTGAGGCCACCTCGCTTTCAGGTGTGAGGATCATCGACGACACGAACTTAGAGGTCCGGCTCTCCGTGCCCGCGTCGGAATTCCCGACGGTGCTGTCGCACCCGGCGCTTACGCCCGTTTCACTTGAGTCGGTGGCGCAGAATCCCGGAGGAGTGGACCTGCCGGTATGCGCCGGACCGTACCGGATAGAAACCGGATCCGGCGAGCAGGACTTTAGGCTCGGGAAGGTGCCCGAGTACAGCAGCCACAACGAGGCCTACCTCAACGACGGCCAGGGCTTGGCAGAGGTGATCTTGGTTAGGGCCTACGACAGTGCCGAGGATGCATACCAAGGGTATGTGTCCGATGAGGTCGACATAGCCCCGGTGCCCGACAGCCGGCTCGCAGAAGCACAGGCCGAGGGCGGGATGCACAGCAGATCCACGCCCAATGTCACGTACCTGGGCTTCGCTCCGGTCGACGGTCCGACGGCCGACCCTCGCGTACGCCGGGCGATTTCTTTGAGCATCGACCGCTTGGCGATTATCGAGGCCGTCTACGGCGATGGACGCGCCCCCGCCGAGCGGTGGCTAGATCCTGATTACGGTGTGGGTCCGCCGGAACCTTGCGCTCAGTATTTGAGCCGAATAGCGGACCCACAACAGGCGCAGCAGCAGCTTGCGGCCGGGTCGGTGGACCCCGAATCGCCTCAGATTCCCCTCTATCACTCGGAGGCGGGCCGCGATCGCTTGGTGGCGGAGGCTGTGCAGACTCAGGTCAAACAGGCTCTGGGTCTCGATCTGAAGCCGGTTGCGGTACGAGGGCAAAGCGTTGAGGAGGCCTACAACCCCGAGGATCCTTCCGTATGGCTGCTCTCCACGAGCGTGGAGCTTCCGCTGCCGGCCCAGTTGCTGGGCGACCCCTTCCGCACTGGGGGAAAAGGCAATGTCCTGGGTTTTGCCGATCCGGCGTTCGACGATAGCATTCATGCCGCCGAACGCTCCTCCTCACCCGAGCAGGTGACCCGCCTATACCTGGAGGCCGAAAGTAGATTGTGTGACGTGATGCCCGGTATTCCGCTTTGGCGGGCCGCCGACCATTGGGCTGTCGACACTTCGGCGGTGAGCTTTGAGGGAAACCGCGTACTGGGCTCCCTGGGCTTCCCGCTGCTCCGCCACGCGCGGGCAGGCGGCGCATGAAGCCGATCCGGCTGGCAATCTTGATATGCAGCGTGCTGGCGGTCGGGGTGGCGTGTGCCACCCCTGATCCGGAAGGGGACAACGCTAAGCCGGTGAGTAATTTCGATCTCACAGTGGGCGTCGCGGCGCCCGGATCCCTGGATCCCGCCCGGGTCGATACCGAGTCGGCCAGGTGGATCCTCAACCAGATCTGTGACCCACTGGTGAGTTTCGATCCTTCGACGGGTGAGTTGCTACCGGGGATTGCCGAAGCTTGGGCGGTGTCGCAGGATGCGCGCCGGGTTACCTTCAATCTGCGCGAGGGGATCAAATTCCACGACGGCGAGGTACTGGAAGCCACCGACTACGTAGCCTCGCTTTCGCGCTTGGTGCGGCCGGAAACCCAATCTCCCTTTTACCACCTGCTGACCAACGTGGTGGGTTACTCCGAGGTCCGCACTCAGCAGGTCCCCTTCCTGGCCGGCGTCACCGCCCCAGATCCGCACACCCTGGTGGTGGAGCTCAGCGAGCCGTTTGCACCCTTTCCGGAAGTGATGGCCAACCCGTCGGTAGGTGCCGCTGTGTCGACCGCCGCAGTGAACGACCCCGAACGTGATTTCGACGTCAGGCCGGTGTGTGCGGGGCCTTACAAGATCGACGGAACCACCGGCAGCGAGGAGCAGATAGGCATGGTGCGCTTTGACGACTACGAAGGTGCGCAACCGGCCCTGCAAGAGGACGGGCGGGGATACGCCGCTACGATCAGGTGGCGAATAGCGTTCGACGAGCAAAAGGCCTACGAGATGTTCGAATCCGGGAAGGTGGACGTCGCGGCGATCCCGGCCGCCAAGCTTGCTCAGGCGCGGGAAAGCCGTGCGAGCATAAGCAGCAGCGACAGCGGCCACCTGACCTACGTAGGTCTCCCGGTTACCCAGGCCGGATTCGACAGCACACCGTTTCGCCGCGCCCTGGCATTGAGCATGGACCGCTCCGCCATAGTTATGGACATGCTGGGCCGAACCAGGGGAATAGCAGAAGGTTTTCTTCCCAAAAGCGCCGGCCCCGCCGCCGCTCTTAGCGCTTGCGGCGAGGCTTTCCCTCCCAAGCCTCAAACGGATGCGGCACGAGCAGCCGCCGAAGAGGCCGCGGCTCCGCCTTCGACCTTGACCCTCCACCTAAATGACTCGGGAGGCCACGAGCACTGGATGCGGGCCGTGGCCGACCAGTGGCAGGCGGCACTGGGAGTCGAGACCCAACTGCGGTCGACGGACTGGGAGTCGTATATAGAACTGCTTAAAGACCCGGGAGCAGACGGGCCGTTTCGGCTCTCCTGGGAGGTGATATATCCGTCGCCGGAGGCTTTATTGCGACCTCTGTTTGCCTCCGACAGCCCGGACAACTTCACCGGGTACTCCAACGACCGGTTCGACGCTCTGCTGGCCGAGGCCGCGTCCACAGTAGGCCCCGTCGAACGTTCGGAAATTTACTCGCAAGCTGCGAAGGTGCTGTGCGAGGATGTTCCGGCGATACCCGTTTGGTTTGGCACCGACCACGTTGCCTTCGGGCCGAAGCTAGCCTTCGCCGGCAAAACACGGACAAACGTATTCGGCGATCCGATTTTAAGGGAGCTCAAGTACCTGCAGTAAGGAACCGGGGCCGTCGCTATAATCGCGGGAGGTCCACCAACAAGTCGGAGTGGCGGAACTAGGTAGACGCGCTAGGTTGAGGGCCTAGTGAGCGTAATGCTCATAGGGGTTCAAATCCCCTCTCCGACAC
>JBBDRQ010000033.1:25839-41358 GCA_040905365.1 Actinomycetota bacterium | reverse complement strand
CACCGGCTATTTGCTACCCTGCGATCAGCTCGCAGTGTGCGCCGTAACGGTAGGTACGCAGATGGGTTACGTATCGCCGCTGGTCGGCAAAGAAGTCTCGTTTGTCCTGTTAGGAGGCGTACAGATCGGCTCGGGGACCCTGATCCGATGGTACACACTGCACGTGCTGGCCCTACCTTTTGTGATCACGATCGTGATCGCCGTCCACTTCTGGCGAGTCCGCAAGGACGGCGGAATCTCCGGACCGCTTTGATGACTATTCACACGGATAGGATGCGCTGATGCCAACCCCTGACGAAATATACGACCAGACGCTTGCGGAGGAGCAGGGCAAGGGCTCGTCCCCGGCGGTTGCCGAGGCCCGGGCCAAGGCCGCCCGCCACCGCGCCCGTAAGGCGGAGAAAAGCGGCGGCGAGCCCGCCAAGCCCCCGGCGGAGAAGCCGGCTGCCGCAGCGGAGAAGCCGGCTGCCGACCAACCGGCCGCTCCGGCGCCGGCTGCTCAGACACCGGCCGCTCCAGCGGCAGGCGCCGGTAAGGCTGCGGCCGTCAGCGGAGACGCTCCTTCGCCCGACCGGATTCAGCGGCTGCTGGCGGTTGTAAAGCCCGAGGCGATCCAAAGGGTCGAGAAGGAGCCCATCGACCGGGTCAACACGTGGCCCCACCTGATGGCGGCGGAGTTCGTGTCGCTGCTGGCGATAACCGCCTTTCTGGTGATCGTGTCCACCTTCGTCAACGCGGAGCTGCGGGAGCTGGCCAACATCAACGTTACGCCCAACCCCTCCAAGGCGCCGTGGTACTTCCTCGGGCTCCAGGAGCTCCTGCGGTACTTCCACCCGCAGGTAGCCGGCGTGACCATTCCCCAGTGGCTCATCTTGGGGTTCATGGCGACGCCGTACATCGACCGGAACCCGTCCAACAAGCCCGGAGACCGCAAGCTTGCGATTAGCATCTGGACCATTTACCTGCTTATGTTCGCCATACTGGGCATGATCGGGTCCATTTTCCGAGGACCCGGTTTCAACTGGGTTTATCCATGGGACGCGGGGATCTTTTTCGAACTATGACACCACTTAGATTTGCACTCATCCTTGGCATAATCTCGCTCGCAGCGTGGCTGCCCTTCCTGATAATGAATCGGATGCGTAAGCGCTCTGCTTCAACGGCATCCGCCGGGGAGCGCAGCAAAGCCCTGCAGGGTGGAGGCGACGTCGCAGACGTTTCGCGGCGCAAATTCCTATTGCGCGGTACCGGGCTGGCCAGCGCCACCGGTTTGGCCATGTTCGGACTGGTATCGCTCGACTTCATGTACCCGCGCCTGCGCGGCGGGTTCGGGTCGCGTCTGTCGGTCGGCAACGCCGAGGAGCTGCAGGATGAGATCTCCTCGACCCGCGAGCCGGTGTTCATCCCGGATGGTCGTTTCTATCTGTCCCTGTTCGAGGGGGACCCGGCCGAGGCCGAGGAAATCAGCGCCTACCGCGCCGCCAACGTGGCCCAGTCGGGCTTCATGGCTTTGTACCGCAAGTGCGTCCACCTTGGGTGCAGCGTCCCGTGGTGCCCGCCGTCCAAGTGGTTCGAGTGCCCGTGCCACGGCTCGAAGTACTCCATCAACGGCGAGTACCGAGACGGACCGGCGCCCAGGAGTCTGGATCAGTTCCGAGTCGAGGTAGTGGACGGCCAGGTCTTCGTCGACACGTCGACCATTATCCAAGGCGCTCCACGTGGCACCGTCACCGGACAACCTCAGCCCGAGGGCGAACACTGCGTCTCGGTAGCCGAGTGATCGAAGCGCACGTCAAATAATAAGAACTACGAAGCAGAAAAGAGATCATGGGTCAGTTAGTAATTGCACTGATAATCGGAGCGGTTGCCGCCGGTGCGGCGCTTGTGGCCTTCAGGCCGCGGCGCAAGAGCGCCGACGTCAAGAAGATTCCGCCGGCGTTTCGGCCGGCCGAAGTAGACGCGGTGTTGGAGTCGGATCGCCTAAACCGGATTCACGCCTGGGGATTGGTCCTCACCGTGTTCTTCGCCTTCTTCCTGCCGGCGTACTGGCTCTACGAGCCCCAGAACCGGCTCAACAACGAGCTTAAGTTTGAAGAGGAGTCTTTGGAGCGGGGCGAGGAGTACTACGCCCTAACGACCGACCCCGTGAGCGGCGATCCCAACCCTGCCGGCAAGGAGTGCGCCCGGTGTCACGGCGTCGACGCGGAGGGCGGCACCAACGAGTTCCTCAACCCCAACACCGGTGAGACCAGCACCGTTCAGGTGCCCGAACTCAAGACCGTGTTTGCACGGTACGAGACCCCCCCGCCGGGTTACGACGACGCCCGCTCTTACATTCAAGAGGTCATCGAGCGCGGGCGGCCCGGCACCGACATGCCCACCTGGGGCGACGAGTACGGCGGCCCGCTGACCTCCCAGGAGGTCGACGACATCGTCAACTGGCTAGAGCACATTCAGGTGGAGCCCGAGGTGACCGAGGACGCCTCGGGGCAGGAGATCTTCAATCAGATGTGCGTCGCCTGTCACGGCGCCGGCGGCGCCGGCGGTTCGGGTCCGGCGATGCAGGGCGGCGCTACGGTGGACCAGTTCCCCGACGTGGCCGAGCACGAGGAATTCGTAAGGTCCGGATCGACTCCGGGCCAGCCCTACGGAACCTCCGGGCAGGGCACCGGCGCCATGCCCGCTTGGGGTGGAAGCCTGACCGACGAACAGATTTCGGCGGTTGTCGAGTACGAAAGGAGCCTGTAAGCAGATGAACGATCTCCTTTTGCTGGCAACGGAAGCGCCGGCGTCTGGCGACGACGGCCTTTTTCTCAATGGGATTTTGGTGACCGTCGCCTTTATCGTCGTGTTCGTAGGAAGCGTGTGGCTGCTCACCTCCATGATTCTCGGCGCCAAGCTGGGCTATTTCGTAACCGGTGCCTGCCTGTTCGCGGTCATGGTCTTGCTCTCGGCTATCTGGGTAGTGACCGCCTTAGGGCCCAAGGGCGAACAGGGCTTCTGGGGTGACCTGGGCAACGACACCGCGTGGCAAGCGGTAGCCGTAGGCGACCTGGGGTCGGTCTCTTCCGAGTGGGGTACGTGGGATGTTAGCTCCTATCCCGAGGGAGAGGGTTGGGTCGAGCCCGGCGACGACGTCTACCTGGCCGACCTGGAAGGAGAGGACAGCACCGCATCCGAGGTGCCGAACGCGCTCCCCATTATGGAATCGTTCGTCGGCCAAGCCGTTAACACCATCCCGGGCATCCGGGAGAGCGTCGCCGACCAGGTCCAGGGCGAGGTCAACCTCGAACCCGGTAGCTTCGACACCGTCGACGTCCGCATGCAGGAAGCCGAGGTGGACGGCAAGGATTCTCTCGTGGCCGTGGCGCGCGTGGTTCCGACCAGCGAGCTGACCACCGGCGACCTGGGCGGAGCCGAGGAAGCCGCCATCGCCCAGTTCCTCGTGGAGCCCGGGGATGAGGTATCCGAAGGCGACCCGGTAATCGCGCTTGAGATCGAGGGCGAGACCACCGAGATAGCCGCGACCGAGTCGGGCCGGATAATCAGCATCCCGTTCGCCGAGGGCGATCTGATCCAGGCGGGAGTTCCCTTCGCCAGCATCGACATCAGCGGCCAGGAAGGCGCGCCGGAGCCTGTCGAGGTAGCTGCCGCCCGGGTACGCGGATCGGTCCGGGTTCCGTCGCTCATCTACCTGGGGGTCAGCCTTGCGTTGATGGTCCTGCACCTGATCGGCGTCAGCAAGACCGAGCGGGCGGCCCGGATCACGCAACCTCAAATCGCCTAGCACACCATTGAGCAAAAACGGGCTCTTCTTAAAGAAGGGCCCGTTTTTGCTGCTAACGCCGGATCAAAGCCGGCAGCTCCTCCGGATCCATACCGGCCTCGAATACCCGGTCGCCCCCCACCTCCACCACCGGAATGAACCACCCGTACTCCCCTTTTAGGCCGGGGTCCGAGTTGATGTCCACTTCGCTGAATTCGATGGCCTCCCGTACCAACACCGCCTTGGCTGCATCACACAACGTGCAGCCGGGCTTGGTGAACAGCGTCACGCGGTTCATATACCCACCAGCTGCTCCAGCCCCACCGAGGTCATCCACCGCTGGATCACCGCAGAGATCACGTACACGCGGTCGAAGAACAGCAGTAGGCCAAAACCAACCAGTATTGCGCCGGCTGTGCGCATCACCCACTTTTGATGCCTTCGGAAAAACGACAGCACCCCGGCGAGCTTGGAGACGCCCAGCGCCGAAAGCACAAACGGCACACCCAGACCGAGCGAGTACACCAGCAGCAAAGACGCCCCCCGGGCAGCGGTCGGCTCCTGGGAGGCAAGCAACAGCGTGGCGCCCAGCGTCGGTCCGATACAGGGGGTCCACCCCACACCGAAGGCCAGGCCCATCAGGTAGTTGCCGGCCACCGTGCTGCCGGTACGCATATCCATCCGGCGCTCGTAGTAAAGCCACTTGAGCGGAAGCACCCCCATAAAGGCCAAACCCATGATCACGATCAACGCGCCGCCTATACGGGCGACCAGCAGGCGATTTTGGGTCAGCAAGGATCCGGCCAGGCTGGCGGAGGTGCCCAGCGCCACAAAGATGGTGGAGAACCCCAGCACGAACAGAAGCGTCGGAACCAGCAGCCGGCGCGGTGAGGCCCGGCCCGAGTTGACCTTCTCCACCGAGACACCCGACATGTAGGACAGGTAACCCGGCAGCAGCGGAAGGACGCAGGGAGACAAGAAGGAAGCTGCGCCCGCCACGAACGCTATGAAAAAACCTACGGAGCCCGCGTCGCTCACGTGAGATCGCCGCCCGTAGGCGCCCCTTGCCCGGCGGCACCGTCGCGGGGAGTCGACGCCCTCAAGAAGCCCGCATACATACCCCCGGCCCCCAAAGCCAGGCCGACCGCGAACACCGAACCCCGGCCCTGACGGGCGAAAACACTCGCGACGGCGACCACGCTGGTACCGAGAGCGATCAGCACATTGCCCTGCATCAGCCGCCGCGCGGCCTCGCCCGGCCGGCGCACCAACTTGGCCGCCGACCACACGGCTCCGGCGACCACAATGACGAACCCGGCGTAGGAGTAGTACCGGGACAGCGCCCTTGCCCGGTCCGAAATGACCTCCGAGCCCATGGGAATGGTCCCGGCCACCGCGGCCAGCGAAGGTTGCAGGTCGGCAGCCAGCACCACCGCAGCCGCATATCCGGCCAGCCCCGCCACCCCAGCCGCACACACATGCCCCAGCCGGCGAGGCAGGTACAGATAAAGCGTGCCCAGCGCCAGCACCGGTACGTTCACCACCGCTCCAAAGTAGTAGTAGCTACGAAACCACCCCGGGGACCAGCCCAGAGCCATACCCGCCCCGGCAGAGAACGAGGCGAGCGCGAACGCGCCCAGAGCGACGGCCCAGGCCAAGTGTTGCGGGCGGCGGCTGCGCCAAAATCGACGGAACAGGTCTAGACAAAACCAGCCGCTGATCGCCGCGGCCAGCAACGGAAACACTGCCATCAGCCCACCTTAAAAGACACGCGCCCGGCCGGGGCCGGTAACACCTTCGGCACGGGCGACCGCTGCAACGCGTAGCGCACACGACGGGTTGCCGCGCTCCGGGCAAACGCGGCGCAAAAGCTTGTCACAATAGAACAAGGAAGGGCGGCCACTTTCAAGGGAAGGGACACCAGTGGCAATCGAAATCGTGGTCATAGACGACACCAAGCACGTGCGAGACATGCTCGTCTCGCTGCTGACGCTGGATGGTTTCCACATCGTCGGCCAAGGCGCCAGCGGCGAAGAAGCCGTCGACCTCGCCGCCAAACACAGCCCGGACGTAGTGGTCATCGACTACGCCATGGCCGGCATGAACGGACTCGAAGCCGCACGAACAATCCTTAAAGCCGATCCCCAGCAGAACATCATCCTGTACACCGCATACGTCAGCAAAGAGCTCAAGCAAGAGGCTTCACGGGTAGGCGTAGCTCTGTGCGTCGGCAAGGCAGAGGGCCTCGAGACGCTGGAGCGGTCCATTTCCGAGCTTTGCATCCAGTTGGAAAGGTAGCTCTACCCGCAAGCCGGACTCCTCACCGTCGAGCGAAAAGCCTCACCAAGCCGAGCAGGATGGTCGCTCCCACGAAGGCCACCACTATGTTGCCCATCCACTGGCCCCGCGGCGGCCCCAGCTCCAAGGCGGAAAACACCCATCCACCGATAAAGGCGCCGACCACGCCGGCCACAACGTTGAGCAGGCAACCCATCCGGTACCCCGTACCGGTCACCAGGCTCGCCAGCCAGCCGGCCAGACCCCCAACTATCACCCAGTAAATAAACTGTTCCATCGGCTAAGTCTATTGCGTTACGAGGGTCGAATGACCACTTCGCGCTATCCTGGGACCATGAGACACCGAACCGCCCTGGCGGTAGTCGCTCTTTTGCTGGTTATTGCCCTGATGGGATCACTGGGCGTCATGACCCTGTCCAGAGCGATAGGCGCCGGCTAGCTCTGGCGCTCGGGTCGACCCAGCACCACCCGATCGCCGGCTTCGATACCCGCAGCACCCGCGAAACTGCCTAGGTTGACGGCCAGCGCCGCATGCCCGCTGGAGTCGGTCACTACTAGCCGGTCGCCTACACCGGCCGCGGAGAAGTGGTCGAACCAGCGTAGTTGATACCCTTGCGAGCCGATAAGAACGTCCAACGGCTCCCCCGGCTGTACGCCCAACACCTCCGACAGCACCTCGGCCCGCACGCTCAACTGGGCGTTGCCGAAGCGGTCGACGCCCAGCACCTCGCAGTGCAGGTGATCGCCGTGATCGAGCACCCGCGGCTCGGCAGGGCGCTCAAGGGTCTCCACAGATACCGGGGGGCCGAACTCGTCCAGCGGATACCCCATGGCCGCATGAGCGGCCGCCGGAGCAAATATATCCCGGCCGTGAAACGTGCCCGACACCTCCGCGGAGATGAGGGCGGGATTGGCGATCTCCCACGCCTCCTCCGGCCCGCCGCGCGCGGCGAGCGCGCCGGTGAGCAACCCATTGTCCGGACCTACGAAAACCGAGCCGTCACGGCTGAGCACGATTACCGAGCGCCGCGCGGAGCCCACCGTGGGGTCCACTATCGCCAGATGCACTGCGGCCGGCATGTACGCGACCGACCGGGCCAGCACCCCCGCGGCGTGCCGCAGGTCAAACGGTTCGATGCTGTGGCTTATGTCGAGGATCTCCACCCGCGGCGCGATGCCCCGGATAACGCCCTTACAGACGGCCACGAACTCATCGCTGAGTCCGTAATCGCTGAGGAAGGTTATACAGTCGAACCTTACTTGCCTTGCTGCCGCCGCTGCCACCGTGTGCGTTTCAGCATCTTCTTGTGCTTCTTCTTGCGCATCTTCTTACGTCTCTTCTTTACGACGGATGACACTGTTGGTCGCCTTCCTTCAGAGCAATAACGGGACTAATCACCAAAAAACTGCTGCGCCGCGTACCGGCCGACAATCCTGCCTTCGGTCGTCAAACGCACCGAACCCAGGCGCAAACCTTTGGCACCGGAGGACTTCGACGATACCATCCGCAGGACATTGCCCTGCTCCTGATGCTCGAGCAGACCGATTCCGTGACACCGGCCGGAACCGTCCTCGAGGCCCACTAGCAGGCCGTCCAGCCGGCTCAAATCGTCCTCCGGGACAAGTGTAGGCATGAACACCGTCGGCTTCACGCGCCAACGGGACAGCGGCTCGGAGAAGTACCCTGCAAAGCGCGCTTGCCGCTCGGACAGCCTCTCCTCGGCGGACCTGCCGGTTCGGTCACCCGAAACCTGCAGCCGGGTCACCTCCACGCCGAAGAAGCGGCCGGCCGTGGCGAGTATGGGGTCGAGTTCCCCACCGCGCTGAAAGCCTACGACGTGCGACGGGCGAACCAGATCCAGCTTGTGGTACTTGAGCGCCTCGGCGTCCGGACCCGAAATGAAGGCGCAGGTATCGACCACCACCAACTCGCAACCCGCGTCCCGGGCGTGGGCCACCAACCTGGCCGTTCCGGCCACCAAAGCGAGCAGATCGTCTTCGGGCACAAACGAACCGACAAAACCGAGCTCATCGGCATCGGCCACCGAGTTGCGGTCTACCGACTCCAGGTCCCGGCACAGCTTCAGACCCACGCAACTGGGCGGACCCACCGTCGACTGACCGATGTCGGAGTCAACGTACGCAGCACTTATGCCCCGGCTGCGCGCCGTCTCCGCCAAACTCAATCCAAACCCGGTCTTACCAGTGTCGATACCGCCCAGGAGCACGATCGTCCCGCGCGCGTGAAGGAGCCTTTCGGTTAGATCGTGCTGAGTTACCTGCGTCACCAAGTGCTCCGATTCTTACAAGCTCGTGCAGGCGTCCCGTTCCGTGCAAATTCGCCCGCGCGAGCGACCCGCGCAAGCCCAAGGTTACCCGGACGCGGATCAAATCCAGGGACGCAGGCGCCGCCGGGGGCGCTACTGAGGTGCCGAGGTTGCCGGGTTAGACCGCCCTGACGTAGTGGTCGTCGAGGTACTGGTGGACGTCCTCTTCATTGACCCGATAGCGGTTGCCCACCTGAACGGCCTTCAGTGACCCTGACTTGATCAGTCGGTAGACCGTCATGTTGGAGACCCGCATCAACACTGCAACCTCACGGACGGTCAAAAATTTGTACGTCGATTTTTCTCGAGCCATTAGTTAACCCCTGTTTTGTCGGGAGTATACATGTCGACCGAATTCAACAACCAGCCGAGATTCAGCAGCCGCCTGCGCCTACCGTGCGTCATCGGATGGTCCGGGAAGGGCCGGCCATACCTGCCGAACGATCCATCGCCGCCTGCACCGCGTTGAGGACGGCCGCCCGGACTCCCCCTCTCTCCAGCTCGCGTATACCCATAGCGGTGGTGCCCGCCGGTGACATGACCGCTTCCCGCAAGGCACCCGGGGCCATTCCCCCGTCGGTCAACAGGTGAGCCGCACCCAGGATGGTCTGCGCCACCAACTCGTCCGCCGTGGCACGAGGAAGCCCCGCGGTTACCGCGGCGTCGGTCATCGCCTCGGCGACCAGCGCAAAGTAAGCCGGCCCGGACCCGGACACGGCGGTCACGGCATCCATGTAGGACTCTGCGATCCTAATTACCTTGCCCACCCCGGACAACAGCTTCTCCGCCTGCGCCATCTGCGCCTCGCCCGCCCGCGTACCCGGGCAAATTGCGGTCACGCCCCGGCCGACCTGCGCCGCGACGTTGGGCATAGCCCGAACCACCCGCGCAGCTGTGGGTAGAGCGGCTTCCAGTGATGAGGTGCTGACTCCCGCCGCGATCGAGATAACCAAGTGGCTCTCGTCCAGCGCCGGACCCAGATCCCCCAGCACCTCGGGCACGACCTGGGGCTTGACCGCCAGCAGCACCACCCGGGCACCGTCCACGGCCTGAAGGTTGTCCTCGCACAGGTGAAGACCGTGAGCTTTCGCTACGCGGCCGGCTTGCTCACGGTTGACGTCGGCCACCCGGATGTCGCCGGGCGCCAGACCGGCCTGAACCATGCCGGCGGCCATGATCTCGCCCATCTTCCCGACGCCGATAACGGCGACCGAACCGATTCCTTCCATACCAAGGGAGTATAGAGGTCAACTCCGACCCCCCGCGAGCAACGCGGTCACTTCCGGGCCAAAGACGCAAGGGCTCCGGTGGACCCTGGGGCCACGGGGCCTCCCACCGCAAGCGGCGGTTGGGGGAGGCAGCGTCGCATCCAGGGTGCTCCTGGGCGTCGAGCGCAAGGCGGGAGGAGTGCCGATAGCCGGAGGCTATCGGTGCGATCGAGCAACGCAGTCGATCGGCGTTCAGGTGCAACCTGGGGCCACGGGGCCTCCCCCAACCGCCGCGAAAAAAAGGGCCCAAGATACCCTTAGGCTTCGCCTTGGCTGCGCACTTCCCCGAACACAGCCTCCGCCCTACCTTCCGGCATCTTGGGCCCTTCGTGCCACTCGCAGATCGTTGGTCCCCCAGCCACGAACCGGGTTCCACAGGCCATCTCACCCACTGCTCAATAGGGACCGAAGACCCTGTTGAGCTTCGGGCCAGGAACGCCCGGTTACTACCGATTCGCTCGCTGCCGGAAGCCAACTTGATCGCTTGCGACGTCACGAAATGTACCGATGTGGCGCAATCCCGGTCAAGGGTGACCGCCGACTTTTGTTCCCGCTCTAAAAGGTTTATTCCCACTCCAATCGGAGGACCAGTCCCCCGATTGGACCCAAAGGGTTGCGCCTTACGGCGCACCGAGGCTCTTGCTGCGGCCCTGTGGGCCGCGCAGCGCCGTAATCTCCTCGGGTTCGCAATCTGAGCTCCGGGCGCCGGCCGCGTAGAGCTCATGCAGTTCGGAGGCGGATCTATCCCAGGCAAACTCACCCGAAGAGCACACCGCCAACCGCCCCATGCTCGCGGCCAAGGCGGGGTCACTGAGCAGGCGGTAGGTCCGCTCGGCAAACGACTCCGCCGCTCCCGCGCGTACCAGAAAACCGGTCTGGCCGTGCCGGACGATGGAACGAAGACCTCCCACCGAGGAAGCAACCACGGGCACACCCGAGGCCTGAGCCTCCAGCGCCACCAGTCCGAACGACTCGGTGTAAGAGGGAACCAGGCATACGTCGGCCGCCCCGTAGTAGGTAGGCAGCGTCTCATGCGGCTGCGCGGGCACAAATCGCACCGCGTCCTGCAGACCCAGATCATTGACCCGTTGGCGCAGCCGTTCGAGCTCGCCGGCACCTGAGTGCCCGCTGGTGCCGCCGACAATCACCAGTCGCACGTCGTCGGCGCTCATCCGGCCCCAGTCGTTCATGTGCCAAAGGGCCTGGATCGCAACGTCGGCCGCCTTCAGCGGCTGCAGCCTGCCGACAAACAACATCACCTTTTTGCCCTCGAGACCGAGCTGCTGCTTGGCCGCTTCGCGGTCGGTCGGGCGAAAAACCCCGTGGTCGACTCCGGGCGGAATCAGGTGGATACGCTCCGGGTGGGCCGAGTACAACTCGACGAGCGACCGGCGCTCCTCTGGGGTGGAGGCCACTATTGCGCAGGCGTCGGCTATGACTCGCGTCTCCCCAGCCAGGCGACCCTCGGGCTCGAGCCGATCGCCCGGGCGCCGGGAGCGGTTCTTCTCCCGTCCCAGGGTGTGAAATGTGTGCACGAAAGGAACCGACCACTGCTTGCTGACGATCGAGGCCACCTTGCCCGACAGCCAGTAATGGCTGTGGACCACGTCGTACTCCAAGCCCATCCCGCGCACCTTTTGTAGCAGGTTGGCCGTGAACTCGGGCAAATGGGCCGGCAAGCGCTCCTTGCTGATGCCCGGCTCACCAGCGGCAACCTGCAGGACCCTCACCCCGGGACGCAGTACGACCTCCTCCGGCGAGGTGCTGGAGTCGCGCCGGGTAAAGATGTCCACCTCGATGCCCCGCTGCGCAAGGCTGCGGGCCATCTGCCGGACGTAGACGGTCATGCCGCCGGCGTCGCCCTCCCCCGGCTCGGCCAGCGGGTTGGAGTGCACGACCAGCATCGCTACCCGCCGAACGGCGTGGTGCGGTGCCGAGCCGGGGCTCGGTAGGTCTCTAACCGCCAAGGTTCGCAGGGAAGGTCGGACGGGCCGGCCAACTGAAGGGCATAAACAAATGGTATCGGAAGGCCGCACATAGTCCGCGCCGGCCCCCCTGGCCGGCCCGGGGCCGGCTACTTTCGAATGAGTATCGAGTGCAGAGGAAGCGGTTCGGCGCCCAGGTCGTACTTGTACCGCTCCCGCCCCCGCAAAAAGTCGAACCGGCGCAATCCTTCGTCCATCGACCTTTGGATCAACTTTGCGACGATCACCAGCCCCGGCGAGATAGAGCGGAGACTGTGGTCGTACGCCGAGTTGTACAGGTAGAGCACCCCGTCGTAGCGAAAGCCGAAGGTGGCAGCCATGATCTTGCCGTCCTGCTCCAAAAAGTCCAGGGAAAGCATCTCGCCGGCGTGCATCCGCTGCGCCACATCGGCAAAGAACGCCGCGCGCTGCGGACTCATAAATTCGCCCTTCTCACCGGCGGAGGCCCGATGAAAATCTACAAAAGCCCCGACGTCGGCCTCCAGCGACTGCGAGTCGGCGGACCTTAGGTAGGCTTCCGGGGCCTCACGGTCGAAACGGCGCAGCTTGCGGGCCAGCTCATGCCTCTTCTTGGACGCCAGGCCCTGCAGGTACTGCTCCCAGGAGGCGTCCAGGGTCATGACCGCGGTCAACTCGTGCAGCTCCAGCTCGAACGCCATACCCTTGCGGTCGGCCGCCTCCACGAGCCACTCGGAGAAATGAAACGGCACCGGCAGGTTCTTGGCCTCAAAGTAGTCCCAGCCATCGAATTCTTTGACAAGAAACTCCAGCAGGGCCTCCGCTACCTGCGGGCGGTACCGGTCCCCGGCAACCAACGGACCCTGGTAGTCGGTAAGGTCGTCCCCGCCCAAGAACCTCAGCCGGCGGCCCTGCGACGTCTCATCGATGGTGAAGGCGGCCAGACCTACCGGGTCCGGGTCCTCGAAGGTTATGGCCAGGGTGTCCTGCCGGCCCTGCGCAAAAGTTTCCCACCACAGACGGCACCACTGCGGGGTGGCGAACACAGAACGGTTGGAATCGGCGTCGAGAAGCTGACGCCAAACGGGTGCATCGAAAACCTCGGGGACCTGTCGCTCGACGATCTTCATTGCCTTGACGTTAGTGCACGGCTAAAGAATTAGCACGGCACGCACCGGCGGCCCCGGGAATGGCTACGGCGCTTAGAGCTCCCCCTCCTGAACCAGCGCCACGAACTCGGCGACCACGTCCGGGTCGAACTGAGCGCCCGCTCCCGCGCGCAGCTGCTGCAGCGCCGCCTCCTTTCCGACCGAGGCCCGGTAAGGACGGTCGGTCGTCATGGCGTCGAAAGCATCCACCACGCTAAAGACCCGAGCCGACAAGGGAATCTGCTCGGCCCTTTTGCCGCCGGGGTAACCGCGGCCGTCAAAGCGCTCGTGGTGGTGGCGGATCACGTCTACGGACACGTCACCGAGCACCCGGTGCATGGGCGCCACCAGCTGCACCCCGATCTCCGGGTGGGTGCGCATGATGTTCATCTCCTGCTCGGTCAACGGCCCCGCCTTGGTCAAAATCGATTCGGGAATCCCGATCTTGCCCACGTCGTGCAGCAAGAATGCGTACTGCAGCTGCGGCGTCACCATGGCGGGGTCGACCCGGTTGGCCAGCGCTATCCCGTACTCCCTGCAGCGCTGGAGGTGGTGGGCGGTGTACTGATCCTTAGCCTCCACCACCAGGGCCAAGGTTTCGACGATCGACAGGTAGTCGGTGCGCAGCTCCTCCAGCAAGGCGGAGAGCTTCTTCTCGTGCTCCCGCTTGCGCTGGTAAACGTTGCTCATGTCGCGGGCGAACAGCAGCAGCTGGTTGCGGGTTCGCTCCAACTCCTCCCGGTAGTCGATCTCGGGAGCCTCGGCGGCTTGGGAGTCCGGCTTGCTCATGGGTCCGGGGACAGCAACGCCGAGGGGTCTTCTTCGCCGTCGCGGTAGCGGCGGACCAGCTCGGCGTTGACGGTGTCGACAATCTTCTGAGCGGTGCGCCGGTCCTCGGACAGGCTGCGCTCCTCCTTGGACAGCTCCTGCAGCATCCGGGTCAGCTCCGGCACCGGCGCCGAGGCCACGTGAGACAGCTCGGTAGCCAGGCGCTCCCGGCGGCGGCGGTACTTGCCTGCGTTGGCGGGCAACTCCTGCTGCAGCAGACGCTTGGGGCCGCCGCTCCTGGCAGCTCCGCCGCCGGAGGACTCTCCGGCCAAGATGGAAGGCAGCCGGCGGATGAGATCTTGCACGTCCGACTCGCTCGTCTCCGGTGAGCTACTTCCGTCGGATCTGCGTGCCAGCTCGTTGGTAAGGATGTCGATCTTGCCCTGCAGCAGCCGCCGCGCGTAGGAAAACTGGGTCTCGAGCTCCCGGCACTCGTCCCGGCGCGCTCTGAGCTCGGCGACGGGAGTATCCTGGACGCCGTCCAGCCACTCAACAGATAAGGCCACGTCCTCGCGCCTGGCGTACTTCTCCGCCACTTAGCTGCTCCTCACAACAAAATTCCCTTAGCCTCCAAACCAGTGTAACTAGGTGCGCGGTCTTCGCCCCGGCAGGCCCCTACGGCGCAACTATTTTCCCACCCTGCAGAGGCGAGAAGATTACGCAGATCAATACCTTGAATACTGCAGTACCTGCACAGTAGTATTCCGACGTCGGGTGGCAAGAGCGTCCACTCGATCCAGCAACATAGTTTTTGTAGTCATTTTTGGGGTGGAACCGACGATGCGATCAGGTAGCATACAACCGTCCAACTGCGGTAGCTTGACCAATTTGTAGGCACAATCCTCGAATATCAGGAAGCACATTCTCGTAGCGTGGCGGCAAGGTCCACGCAGCGAGTTTGGCAAACAGGAGGTAGTAAATGAATCTCAAGAAGCTCTTTGGGGCATTCATGATGCTGGCCATGGTGTCCGCCCTCATGATTCCCACCGCTGCGGCGCAAGACGTAGTCGGTATCGCACTGCTTGAATCCGAGGTCGAGATCGGCCTTGAGGCCGACGAAGGCGGCGAAGGCGGCGAGTCCGGCGAAGGCGGCGCAGGCGGCGACAGCGCCGAAGGCGGCGAGGCCGGCGACGGCGGCGACTCCGGCGACGCCGAAGGCGGCTCCGGTGACGGCGGCGCAGGCGGCGCAGGCACCGGCGGTGCTGGCGGCGCAGGCGGCGGTGTTGGCGGCGACGGCGGCGGCGGCGGTGCAGCCGGCGGTTCCGGTGCCTACGCGGGCGCCACGACCGGCGGCGGCGACGGCGGCGGCGGCGACGGCGGTGTTGGCGGCGACGGTGCCTGTGACGGTAGCGCCGGCGGCGAAGATGGCGTAACCGCAGCCTGCTCCGGCGGCAACGGCGGCAACGGCGACGGCGGCGACGGCGGCGACGGCGAAGGCGGCGAGGCCGAGTCCGGCGACGCTGGCGAAGGCGGCGAAGGCGGCGCCTCCGGCGACGCTGGTGACGGCGCCGAGTCCGGCGATGCTGGTAACGGCGGCGACTCCACGGTGATCGACGCCGGCGCTGCTTCGTAGCAACGCCTGGCAACACCAAGAAACAAGAAAAGAGCGGCCTTCGGGCCGCTCTTTTCGCGTCCTGTGGCATCTGCGTAAGCACGGCGCGCCGTCACCGCAAGAACAAGCCAGAAAACTTATGGGGTTTCCCGCAGATTCGGTTGTAGATCGGCCCTTCAAATGAAGTAGTATCCCAACAACCGGATGTTACTAAATCCGGCGGTTGTGCTTCGGACTCAGCAGTTCGGGTTCGGCAACCTAATAGCAACCTAATAAGGCGTATATCTGAGCGTGGCAACTACAGTCCACGCACGAGGCAGCAAACAACAGGCAGCAAACAACAGGAGGTAACAATGAATCTCAAGAAACTGTTTGGGGCATTCATGATG
>JBBDRQ010000033.1:0-25739 GCA_040905365.1 Actinomycetota bacterium | reverse complement strand
GCTGGTAACGGCGGCGACTCCACGGTGATCGACGCCGGCGCTGCTTCGTAGCAACGCCTGGCAACACCAAGAAACAAGAAAAGAGCGGCCTTCGGGCCGCTCTTTTCGCGTCCGGCCAAATTCACAAAGCGCACAAGGAACCGAAGTGTGACGTCTAACACCGCAACCGGGCGGCCTCTCGCCGTCGACAGACTGGAGATGTACGGGCGCTACTGCGTCCTGGCGCTGATGTTCCTGGTTCCCGTGGCCTTTACCCAGTCAACGCTCAACATGTTCGACCTGCCCAAGTTCGTACTCCTGTGGGTGCTCGGGATAGCCGCCTTTGGAATTTCCCAGGCCCGGTACTTTGCGACGAGGATCCGCACCCCAACGCTTGCCGTCAGGCTGGCTGTGGGCCTGGGCATACTGGGAGTCGCCGCCTCAGTCGCATCGCCTTATCCGGTCATCTCGACCCTCGGAAACTACAACCGCTACGGGGGTTTGGCCACACAACTGCTTTTCCTGGGAGTACTGATAGCCATAGTGCGCCTATACCGCGCCGACCATAGGGCTCTGGATGGCATAGCCGCCGTGTCGGCGCTGGCCGCAGGGCTGATCGCCGGCTACACACTCGTCCAGGCGGCTGACCTCGACTGGATGCAATGGCCGGTCCTGGGAGAAACGCTCTCGCAGCATCCCCACGGTACCCTGGGCAACTCCAACTACAACGGCGCCTACCTCGGAATCTCCTTACCCTTCTTCGTCTATCTGGCGCTGATCTCCAAGAAGCGTTTGACACGGGCTCTGGTCCTGACCGGAGCGGTGCTTGTCTGTGCGGCGCTTTGGCAAACATGGACCCGAGGCGGGATGCTGGCCCTTGCCGCCGGCGGGACCGTGATGGTCCTGGGTCTGCGTAAGGAGGTCGTCTCACCGCTGAAGATGAAGGCTCGTTCGAAGCGTACGGTCCTCGTATTCGTGCTCCTCTTTTTAACGGCCGCCGTCGCCGGCGGTGCGTTGATCACCGATCGCGCCTCCAGACTGCTCGATAGCAGTTCGCTGGCCGTAAGGGTCGGATGGTGGGAATCCTCGATACAGGTCATCGGCGACCACCCGTGGCTCGGTACCGGATTCAATACCTTCTACGCATCGGTCTTGCCGTACGGGGACCAGAAGGATCCCAGCGACCGAAACTTGCAGACGAATTTCCCCGACGAGCCCCACAATGTCTTTTTATCCCGGGCGGCGGGGTCGGGCATTCCGGCGCTGCTCACGTACCTGTTGCTGGTGGGGTCCACCGGATTCTTCGCACTAAGACGCGCGCGTCACCTGCAGCGACGCGAGCGGATGAGGATCATCACCTTTACCGCGCTGCTGGCCGCCTACCTCACCCAGGGTTTCTTCTCGATCGATGTGATCGGCGTAGCCCTCATGGGATGGACGGCCCTGGCGGCGTTGGCGGCCATGTCCGATCCCCGGTTGACGCACGGCTCGGGTACTGCGGTATCCGGGCACGGACAAGGCGACTGGACGCATAAACGCAAGGTCTTGACGACGATCACACTCACCGCCTCCACGGGGTTGATAGGCCTGGGCGTACCGGTCGTCGTCGCCGACGCCCAGGTCCGCAAAGCGCACGAAGAACCAGACGGCGACCGGTCGGTAACCTTCATCCAACGGGCCATCGAGATCCATCCGCTGGAGCCCGCCTACCGCTTCAAGCTCGGCAAGCAGTTGCTCCTCAACGCCATGGCAAACGATGACCCCGGCACGGCACACCTACAGTTTCGACGCGCTACAGAGGCGTACCGAAAGGGGCTGCAGTTGCAACCGGAGATGGTGCACGAGATGGTCAACCTCACCCTCGCCTACAGCAATTGGGGAGTCAATAACGATAACCCGCGTTACTTCCAAATCGCCGAGCACTGGTTTCGACTCGCCTCCGAGTTGGACCCCATCGACTACGAGATAGCCTACCGACGATCCGAGAACCTTCGTATGTGGGCCAGAACTACCGGGGACACCGACATACGCAAGCGCCAGGTAGCCCAGCTAGAACATTCCATTAGCCTCTACCCGGACCAGGCGGCGGCCTGGGTCCGCCTTTCCGCGGCCCATCGGGCACTCGGCAGGGATGAAAAGGCCGACGAGATCCTGCGAGAACGGTTCGGAAGGGTCCTGGAGGAGGAGCGGATCCGGGCAATCATAGAGCAACAGGTACATGCGCGACCCGCGGCGATGAGGGCATGACTTCCCCAGTCCTAAGCCCCGGGTGGCTAGCGGTCGCAGGAGCTTGGTCCGTGACGCTGGCCACCCCTTACCTCGGACCCCTATTCGGTCTACCGCCGGGACCGGGCGAGTGGATCGAGATAACCATTCACCTGGGCGTCGGCCTACCTCTTCTGGCCGGCGCCATCGCTGCCGACCAGCTCGGAGCGCAACGCGGCACCACCGGCGCCGAACTAATTCGGCGCGGCCGGTGGCTCGTGCTGGCGGCGGGGCTCGTGCTCGTTTCTACACACTGGTTTTCGATGCCGGCCCTGGACGGAGGACACCCGACCTGGACTCGCCTCACCGCTCACCTGATGCCGGGCCTGATGGTCCTTACGACCTCGGCAGCGCCGGCTTTTGCCAATCGTATTCACCCACGGAAACGACTTCAGCGGGGGATCAGGGACAACCGCAATTCACCAAGTGCCTAGTGCGGTCGTTGCATTTTGGGTTTGCGTTTCAATACGATGATCCGAAGAGTCCTTGTAAACATAAGTTAAAGTCATCAGTCCGGAAGCGTGACGCTCCAATTTTCGTGCCTAGATGACACCCACGGCGTTGCACGCACCACACCGCCTATCGAGTACAAAGGGGAACGAATGAGGCTAGTGAAGCTGTTAGTGGTGACCGCACTTGTTCTCGCATTAGCGGTCTGGCTTATTCCCGGAACGACCGGAGCAATCATTGGCGTCAACGAAGACGGCACCCTGGAGATCAATCTCGAGGCCGACGAACCCGGCGACGGCGCCGATTCAGGTGCCGCAGGCAGCGGAGGCTCATCCGCCCGCGCCGGCAGCGGAGGCAACGGCGGCACCAGCGGTGACAGCGCGGCGGGCTCCGGCGACGGCGGTTCCGGAGGCGACGCGGTAGGCGGTGCCGGCGGCGGCGGTGCTAGCGGCCACGGCGGCGACGGGACCGGCGGCCGAGGCGGAGACGGCGACGGCGGCAAGAGCGTTACTGCCGACGGGGCCGACGGCGGCCGAGGCGGCGAGAGCGGTCGGGGCGGTCAGGGCGCCGAGAGCGGCGACGCCGGCGACGGCGGCAACTCTTGCGTGATCTGCGGCGCCGACGGCGAAGAGGGCACGGCCGGCGACGGCGGCATTCAGGTCCCCTAATAGAACAAAATGCTCCGGGCAGGCGTTGCCTTGCCCGGAGCAACACCCCGCCCAACCCCCGGACCGCAAAATAGCCCGTCTGAGCCATAGTTGCGCCGGACGTCATGCGCCAACCGGCTCCGGAACCGCGCTAGCCGTGATGCCGACAAGGCCTGAGTTGGCCCGCAAGCTTCTTCCAGCCCCTACCCGGGCCCCATCCCCACCCTCTGCATCCCATCTCCGGAGTTACAAGCGACCACACGGGCTAAGCTGAGAGCTGGTCCGGTGGCACCCGGAAGACGCCAACCATCGTGCACAACCCCGCCGACGGCTCTTCGAGAGAGTCACTACGGCAAGTAGCGTATGCACGGATGTTCCTAGGTAGAGGCCCGGCGGCAACCCAGCGCCACGCTGGGCGTACAAAAAAGACCCCCGGGAAAACCCAGGGGTCTTTTTTTAGTTGCTACTAAGTGCTGCTTACTACAGCCGGCGCTTCGGCGTGTAGGACAGCGCCGCCATCGCCATCTTGGTGGACGGGTGAGCCACGAAGGTGAAGAAAGCACCTACGAGCACCATGCCCAGACCAAGGGCTGCGGTGGCTGCCGTCGGCATGGTCAGACCGGTCCGGGGCAGAGCCTTCGGGGCATCCGCCTTGGGCATCTCGTGCTTGACCTGCTCGCCGGGTCCGCTGATGCTGCCGCCGCAATTGCCGCCTTCGCAGCTGCCGCAGTCGGTGCCCTCGCAAACGCTGCCGCCGCAGTTGCCGCCGTCACAGTTAGGACCAACACCCGCCGGGTCCTCGACGATGACCCCACCACAGCTGCCGCCTACGCAGTCATCGGCATCGCCGGACTCGTAAATCTGACCACCTGTGTTGCCGTCAACGTGGGAATCCGCGAAGGCGGGGAAGGCCAAAACGGCCATAATCATTGATGCCAGCCCAGTGGCCAGCATCAACCCCAAGAACTTCTTCATTCCTACCTCCTCTAACTTTCAGTTGGGAAAGCTACGTGAAATCTAATTCCGCAGATTCGAAATGCGATTGTCACTCTATATCAAATTCAACCCCGGCTGATAGGTTCTCACGCAAACGGAACCCAATAATCTCCACAGCTTTTTGGGGAAGCTCTTTTCAGCCTCTCGGCCATCCGTATGCTACACAGCCGCAGGGCAAATGGCCAGCTAAGTTGGGCAGTCTTTTTGCTAACTTTCCCCATAGTTTTCGCGCCAATCCACCCGGCGCGGCGCAAGGGACCCGCACATAGTGCTACTGGGGTGTGCTTCTAGCCGGCCGGGGGTGCGGTTATGAGCGGCAGCGGCTTGCGGATCTTCTTTTTCGGCCCGGGCGGCAGCTTCTGCACCATCGCACTGGCGGCCTCTTCGAAGGCCAGCGCCGATGCGGAATCGGGCTGCGAGAGCACGGTCGGCTTACCGGTCTCGGCAAGCTCCATCATCGGCGGGTCGAGCGGGATCTGGCCGAACAAGTCGGCGGAGAAAACCCCCGCCAGCTCCTGCCCGCCTCCGGTCCCGAACGGGTAGGTGCGCTCGCCGCAGTTGCCGCACAGCATGTAGGCCATATTCTCGATCACACCGGCCACCTTCATCCCGACCTTCTCGGCCATGTGGCCGGCTCGCTCGGCCACCTTCTCGGCGGCCTGCTGCGGCGTGGTCACCAAAACTATGGAGCAGCCCGGGACGAACTGGGAGAGCGAAAGCGAGATGTCGCCGGTGCCCGGCGGCATGTCGATGATCAGGTAGTCGGGCTCGTCCCACAGCACGTCGGTCAAAAAGCTCTGCAGGATCTTGTGGAGCATCGGGCCGCGCATGACAATCGGGCGGTCGTCCTCGACGAGGTTGCCCATCGAGATCATCTTCAGGCCGTACGCCTCCAGCGGGACGATCAGCCGCTCGTCGACGACCGTGGGCTGGGCGTCCATCCCCAGCATGCGCGACGCGGAAAAGCCCCATATATCGGCATCGAGCAGCCCGACCGAGTGTCCCCGCTGAGCCAGCGACGCCGCCAGGTTCACGGTCACGGTCGACTTGCCCACGCCGCCCTTGCCGCTGCCCACGGCGATCAACGTCGTCCTTGAATCCGGTTGTGCGAACGAGGAGGGCGACTCGCTGCGTACCCCGCCGACCAGCGCCTTGCGCTCCTCCTCCGTCATGGATCCCAGGTTCACGGTCACGTCGGAGATCTCGGGGAAAGCGTCGGTGATCTTGGCCGGCAGCACCTCTTGGAAAAACGACTTCAGCGGGCAGCCGGGTATGGTCAGCGCCAGGTCGACCGTAACGTTCGGCTCGGCTATATCGATTTGCTTGACCATCCCAAGGTCTACGATGCTCCGGTGCAGTTCGGGGTCGTTGATCGTGGCGAGAACCTCTCGCACTTGCTCGACAGTAGGCATGCCCCCAGCGTACCGCACGGTCTCGACAAACCCCGCGTGGCAATGCAAGTCGCCCGGGGCGCTGGGGTACTAGAGTTGGATCGTGTACAGCCAGCAGTTGTTGAACCGGTTTCTCTCCCCCACCCACAGCGGGGAGGTGCCCGGGGCCGACGGCCTCGGCATCCAGGGCAACCTAACCTGCGGGGACGTGGTCCACCTGGCCATCCGCCTCGACCGGGGCCGGGTGGCCGAAGCAAAGTTTCTGGCCCGAGGCTGCGCGATCGCCATAGCCGCCTCCGACGCAACCTGCGAACTACTGCGGGGTGCAACCCTGACCTCGGCTCAGGTACTTAGCGCCTCGGACATCGTTCAAGTAATAGGAGAGGTAGCCGAGGACCGCCTGAGCTGCGTGGAGATAGCGCTGAATGCGCTCCGGGAGGCTCTGGAGCAGGTGCGGTCCGGGCTCACCTCAGGTACAGCGTGAGCCCGTAGAAAAAGATCGGGATCGCCACCACCGCGGACAGGACCGGCTGCAGAACATTAATCACCGCCCGTGCCCGCCGGTCGCCGCCGGTGACGTGGCCGCCCACCGCAACCGCGACGGCGCACCCCAGCGCGGCCGCCAACCCTACAGCCGCGCCCAGTACCAGGCTCGAGACCGTACCCACGGGCACCCCGCCCAGCCGGAGTGAAGCAACCCCGCTCACCACCGCGCCGGCCGCAGCCGGCAACGCCGGCCCGCCGGGAAGCTTGCCGAAATCCACCCGCAGCCGCAACGCCGCGGTGTACCCGACCAACATAACCAGCCCCGCTATCAACGCAGCAGGGCCGGCGGCGACCCGGATCAGGACCAGGTAGGCGCCTACGAATCCCGCCGAGGTCACCAGCAAGAGCTCGACGGCCAGCACGCTCAGCAGGTGCCCGACGGGGCCCGCAAAAACCCTCCGGCCGGCAGTCAATAGAAGCGACGCAGCCGCGGCCCACAACACTCCCCGCTCCCCGTACTCCAACGCCGCGGGCGCAAACATCCCCGCCGCCACCGCAGCCGAGATCTGTCCCGCCGGCCCTGCCCCGAGCCACCGGCGCACCACCGTCGCCGTCGCCGCGCCGACGAGCACGGTCACGTACCCGGCCAGCAGCCGGGCATCGAACCAGGCGGCGAGCGCAACGCCCAGCAGCGCTCCCACCGGTGCAACCCAGCTGAACGACCTCGACCGAGAGCCGGATAGCGCGTCCATGGACGCGCTATCCTAAGCGCCTCACATGAGCATCGTTGACAGACCTTTCGCCCGAGCACTCGGAGCCGCATCGAGACGCCCATGATGCGGCTGCTGTGGCTGAGCCCCGAGCGGGTCGATCCGGAAGAATCGTTCGCCTGCCTGGCGGGCAAGCGGCCGGCCCCGGAGCCCATCCGGTTCTCGGATGCCACGCCCGATACCCTGGCCCGCTACCTGCCCGACGCGATACTCGTTGACGGGCGCGCGCTGCCCGACGACGCGGCGGGAGTGATCCGCAAGCTCAGAAACGAAACCGGAGCCCCTTTTTTGGCGGTCCTCTCGGAGGCTGCGCTGGCAACCTTTGACTGGTCCTGTGGACTCGCCGATTTCGTCATCGACCGGTGCCCGGCGGCAGAGCTGGAAGCCCGCCTGGCCCGGGTAGCCTCGCCCCCGGAAGAACCGATGTCGACGGACGTCGTCCGCAGGGGCGAGATAACCATCAACCGTGAGCGCTTTGAGGTCAAGGTCCGGGGGGAGACGCTGGATCTTACCTTCAAAGAGTTCGAGCTGATCGCCTATCTGGCGCAGCGCCCCGGGCGGGTCTGTTCCCGGACCTCGCTGCTCAGCGAGGTGTGGGGCTACGACTTCTTCGGGGGTACTCGAACCGTGGACGTGCACGTACGGCGCCTACGGGCAAAACTGGGTCACGAGGCCCACATGATCGAAACCGTCCGCAACGTCGGTTACCGTTTCGCCGGATAAGTGGACGGTCTCAATCTCGGCGGTACCGAGCGCACGGAGCCGTTTGGAACAGTTGTGCCGGGCCCCTGATGAGCGCCGGATAAGCCTGGGAGGGTTCATTTGCTTACGCCAGACCAAGAATTCGTTCTCAAAACAGTAGAAGAACGCGACATCAAGTTCGTCCGGCTGTGGTTCACCGACATTCTGGGCTTCTTGAAATCCTTTGACATCACCCCCACCGACCTGGAGGAGGCGCTGACCGAAGGTATCGGCTTCGACGGCTCCGCCATCGAGGGCTTTGCCCGGATCGAGGAATCCGACATGATCGCCTGGCCCGACCCGACCACCTTCCAGGTCATGCCCACCCACCCGACGCGCAGCGACTCGGCACGGATGTTCTGCGACATCTGGCTGCCCGATGGCACGCCCTTTCCCGGCGATCCACGGCAGGTTCTCAAAAAGGCCCTCCGACAAGCCTCGGACATGGGCTACATCTACTACGTCGGCCCGGAGCTGGAGTTCTTTTACTTCAGGGACTCCAAGGGCACCGACTTTTTGGACCAGGGAGGGTATTTCGACCTCACGCCTCTGGACGAGGCGGGCGAGCTGCGCAAGCGCACCGTCGAGTACCTGGAGGAGATGGGCATACCGGTGGAGTACGTCCACCACGAGGTGGCGCCTTCCCAGCACGAGATAGATCTGCGCTACGACGACGCCCTGTCGATGGCGGACAACGTCATAACCCACCGACTGGTCGTAAAGGAGACGGCTCAGCAGCTGGGTGTGTACGCCACTTTCATGCCCAAGCCGATAGCCGGAGTCAACGGCAGCGGCATGCACACCCACATATCGCTGTTCAAGGACGACCGCAACGCCTTTTTTGACCCCGACGACGAGGCGCAGCTGTCCAAGGTGGGCAAGCAGTTCCTAGCCGGCATTCTCAAGCACGCGGAAGAGATCTGCGCGGTCACCAACCAGTGGGTCAACTCCTACAAGCGCCTGGTGCAGGGCTACGAGGCCCCCGTATACGTCTGCTGGGCCCGGCGCAACCGCTCCGCGCTGGTGAGGGTGCCCATGTACAAGCCCGGCAAAGAGCAGGCCACCCGCCTTGAAGCCCGGTTCCCGGATGCGGCCTGCAACCCCTACTTGGCCTTCAGCGTGATCCTGGCCGCAGGCCTCAAGGGCATTAAAGAGGGCTACGAGCTCCCACCGGAGGCCGACGACAACATCTACGAGATGACCCCCTCCGAGCGCAAAGCCGCCAACATCGGGGCTCTGCCCGAGGACCTGCACGAGGCCATCCAGATCTGCGAGCAGTCGGAGCTGGTGCGCGAGACCCTGGGAGAGCACACCTTCGAGTGGTTCATCCGCAACAAAAAGCGGGAGTGGAACGACTACAAGTCCTACGTGACCCCCTACGAGCTGGAGCGCTACCTACCGATAATCTGAGCCCACCTGAGCACCGGTGCAGCAGCCCTTTACGGCACGTCGGGGTGGGAACGGGGCAGATACGCGCCCTCGGCCTCCTCATCCAAGGCGTCCACTACGCGGTCGAACATCCACTGCGCCTCCTCGGGGGAGTCGGCCACCGTGGTGAGTCCCGTCCTGCCTATCTCGGGCAAGGCGCCCACCATATGGAACACCGACCCGGTCTGCTGGGCATGATCGAAATGAAGCCGGTGCTTGACCGACAGATCGAACAGATCCTCGGAGCTTAGACCTCGGTACGACTCGGATTCCACATGGTCGCTGGCCACGAAGAACTTACGACGCCCGTTGGGCGCAATGAACGCCGCCTGGGCCGCAACGTAGCGGCCGTCGGTTAGAAACTGCAGCGTGAGGAAGGGGTGCGTGGTCCCCCCTTGACGCAGGTTCAGTTCAATCCCGTAGGGCTCCCAACCCTGCTCGCCCAGGACCACTATGAAGTCCATCGAGGCCCGCCCGACTACTCCCTTGGCCGCCAGGGCCCGGCCGACCTTCTCCGCTTCCCGAGCAATGCCCACCGCGTAGGCCTCATCGGCCGGAAATGAGCACCCCTCGTAAACCTGGCCATCCGCGCCCCCCAGGACCTGGTCGTGAGTGGAGAGCAGCTGCACCTCACCCAAAGGCGAGATCTGCAGCTGAGCCGACGGACTGCGTACCTTTCGGCCGGTGACCCGCTCCTCCACCACCGCCCCCTCCGCGGCGACGTTGGCGGTGAACCGCTGATAAGAATCACCCAGCCGGTGCCGCAGGGCAGAGGTGATCGCTGCAGACTCGCCCGGGTCGCCGGGCACGGGCAGAGCACCCAAATCGATCAATGCGTTACCGAATCCGCTAACCCCCCCATTGGTCTTCACCAAGGCGTGCTGCAAAGACGGGTTGCCGCTGCGCAGCGCCGAGATAGCCTTGGCGATCTCGCCCATGCTGGTCAAGTCCTCAAATCCGGCCGGGTACGGCACGCCGTGCTGGGCAAACAGGCGGCGGCCGCCGCTTTTGGTCCCCAGGAAGGTCAGCGCCGGGTCGGCGCCGTACAGGGGCGTGCCCAGCGACACCGCTAGCTCGAGCTCCATCCCGGTGGTGTTGAAGGGGATCAGGTACGAGCGGTCCGGGTCGACGATGAGCTCACGGATCCTCGACAGCAGCCTCGGCCTCTCCAGCAACTTCAGGGTCAGCGGGCGCTGGGTGGAGTCCGAAGCCGAGATCAAAAACAGTCGCTTAGCCGCCTGGGAGGGGATCACTCCGGGAAGTAGGTGCAAATAGTAGTCGACCACGTTGGGCAGGATCGGCTGAGAGGTAACGTAAATCAGCCGGGCCCGCGGATCCCGCAGGAGCATCAGCAGGATCAAAAAACGCTCCTCGTAATAGCGCAGCCCCTGCAGCTTGCCGAGTATCGAGTCGTCGTAGCTTATGGACGGGACGACCACGACGGTTTGGGGCCCCGCATCGGCCATGGTCTTCCAGAAAGGGGCGAGCTTGGCCTGAAGGGCCTCGAACCGGCCTCGAAGATCGTCCATACCTTCATTTTCCTACCCGGCAAGCAAACGCGCTCAACCGGTGCGAAAATAAGCCATGCCCATCTACGAGTACCGCTGCAAGGACTGTACGACCGAGTTCGAGAGCATCGTAACCAGCGCCAACGTCAACTCGACCACCTGCCCCTGCTGCGGAGCCGCAGAGCCCAAGCGGCTCATGTCGGTTATCGGCGGGATGGGCGGCGGGGTGGATCCGAGCCCGCCGGTTTGCGGCGGCGGCGCCTGCGAAAGGTGCAGCTGAGCGCCTCCTACGGAACCTGGACGTCGCCCGTCACCCCCGAGGTTCTGGTGGAAAACGTGGTCGGTCTGGGCTATCCGAGCGCGGCCGGATCGGCTCTGTGGTGGCTGGAGTCGCGTCCGTCGGAGGGAGGACGCCAGGTACTGGTTAGGCGTGACCCGGATGGAAGCGCCACCGACGTCCTGCCCGACGGCATGTCCGCCCGGACGCTGGTCCACGAGTACGGCGGGCTTTGTCACGCGGTCGACGCCGGCCGCATCTTCTTCTCCAATTACGCCGATCAACGCATATACCGGCTGGAAGACGCCGGCGGCGTCCAGCCGATCACCCCGGAGTCGGACGGCCAGAAGCTGCGCTACGCGGACTTTAGCCTGTCCCCCGACGGCCGTTGGTTGATCTGCGTGCGCGAGCAGCACCGGCCGGACGGGGTCGTCAACGACATCGTCGCGGTACCCACCGACGGCTCCGAAGAGCCCCGGGTCGTTGCCGAAGGCCGCGACTTCTTCGCGGCGCCGAGGCTGGATCCGGCCGGGCGAAAGCTGGCCTGGCTGAGCTGGGACCACCCGCAGATGCCGTGGGACGGAACCGAGCTGAGCGAAGCCGCCGTCGACGGCGACTGTATTGTCAACGCCGTGCGCACCGTAGCCGGCGGGCCATCCGAGTCGGTCACCCAACCCCGCTACAGCCCCGACGGTGTCCTTCACTACATCTCGGACCGCTCCGGCTGGTGGAATATCTACTCCGACACCGCCGCAGGGCCGCGGCCCGCAGCTCCCATGGCCGCCGAGTTCAGCGGCCCCGATTGGGGGTTCGGCCAGTCGACCTACACCTTCCTGCCCGACGGCTGCTTGGCAGTCATCTGGTCCAAGGACGGGCTCGACCACCTGGGCATCCTGGCGCCGGGGGCCCAGAGTCCGCAGGAGATACAAACCGGCTTCAGCTCCATCGGCTCGATCGGCGCGGCCCCCGCAGGTGTGGTCGCCATAGCCGGGTCGGCGACCCAGAGCCCCGCCGTGGTGCACATAGATCTTCCCGAAGGGCGGGTTGAGGTGGTGAAAGCGGGCCGCGCAACCTCGATTCCCGACCGGTACTTGTCGACGCCCCGGCCGATAGAGTTTCCCAGCGGAGACGGGCTGACGGCTCACGCGTTGTTTTACCCTCCCCGCAACGCCGACTTCACACCCGACCCCGGCGAGAAGCCTCCGCTGCTGGTGATGAGCCACGGCGGACCGACCGGCGCCACCTCCTCCACGCTCAACTACAAGATCCAGTTTTGGACCAGCCGGGGCATCGCGGTGGTGGACGTGAACTACTCGGGCAGCACCGGGTACGGACGCGCCTACCGGGACCGCCTGAAAGGAGCCTGGGGCGTGGCGGATGTAGACGACTGCGTAAACGCCGCGCGCTGGCTGGCCGGGCAGGGCGAGGTGGACCGCCGCCGCCTGATGATCCGGGGCGGCAGCGCCGGGGGGTTTACGACGTTGTGCGCCTTGACCTTTTACGACGACTTTGCGTGCGGAGCCAGCCTCTACGGGGTTGCCGACGCCTGCGCCCTGGCAGAAGACACCCACAAGTTCGAGGCCAGGTACCTCGACGGGCTCATCGGCCCGTGGCCGCAGGCCCGGGATCTGTACGAACAGCGCTCCCCCATTTTTCATACCGAGAGGCTGCGCACCCCACTGATCCTGTTCCAGGGCCTCGAGGACGAGATAGTCCCGCCCCGGCAGTCGCAGATGGTGGCCGAGGCACTGCGCAAGCACGGCGTCCCTCACGCCTACCTGGAGTTCGAAGGTGAACAGCACGGCTTCCGCAAAGCCGAGACCATTAAACGCACCGCCGAGGCGGAGCTGAGCTTCTACGGGCAGATCCTGGGTTTTGAGCCGGCGGACGATCTGGAGCCGGTGTCGATAACCCGGTAGCAGCTTATCTAGTGCCGTGACCACTAGTGGTCACGGCACTACCTGCCCACGAACCCGTTACTCTTGAGCCCATGATATACATTAGATAGCCACTATCGCGTAATAAGTATCTAAGGGTTCCGACCGAGTACCCAGAAAGGGGCAGCAATGACCGCTACCACCGAAATCGAGCTGGACCGGCTGACCGGCGACTACACGATCGACCCCGCCCACACCAGGATCGGGTTCCAGGCACGCCACGCCATGGTCACCAAAGTGCGCGGGCAGTTCTTGGACTTCGAGGGAGGCTTTCACCTGGACGCCGCCGACCCGCAGGCGTCCAGCGCATACCTGAGCATCCAGGCCAAGAGCCTGACCACGGGCAACGAACAGCGCGACGAACACCTGCGGTCCAACGACTTTTTCGCCATGGATCAGTATCCCGAGATCAAGTTCGTCTCGACCCAGGTCGAGAAGGTCGACGCCGAGAGTCTCCGGCTTACCGGGGATCTGACGATTCGCGGCGTGACCCGCCCGGTCACCGTCGACTTCGAGTACCTGGGCGCCACGATCGACCCCTGGAACAACCTCAGGATCGGGTTCGAGGGCCGCACCACGATCAACCGGAAGGACTGGGGCGTCAACTGGAACGCAGCCCTGGAGGCCGGCGGAGTGCTCGTCAGCGAAAAGGTGACGATCGAGCTCGACATCTCCGCAACCAAAAACGAGTAATACACGAGCACCCCGGGGGGGGTGACAACCCTCCGGGCTCACGGCCTGCGTTAGTGGCTCGGCCGCTGCGCCACCTGCCACTGGTCGGCCCACTCGGAGATGGCGCCGACCACATCCGCCAGGTCCCTGCCCTTCTCCGTTAGGTGGTACTCGATACGCACCGGGGTTTGGGGCTGCACGGTCCTCGACAGCACGCCCTCGGCCTCGAGGTCCTTCAGCCGCTGAGAAAGCACCCGGTCGGTAATGCCGTCGGCCGCATCTCTAATCTCGCTAAAGCGCGTCGCGCCGCCCAGCATTGCGCGGATCACCGCCCCGGCCCACCGGCGCCCGATGATTTCGACCGCGCGGTTGTAGCCTGGGCAATCGGAGACGTCGAATTCGGACATCTTCAGAACCTCGGTTGTAGCGTATAGCTCCTATAGGAAGGATAGCGCGTCGGTGGACAAATCCCGCAAGACCATGGGGCCAAGAACGGCCGGGGGCGTCGTATTTCTCTCCTCCGGCGCGGTGCTTATGCTCGAGATCCTGAGCCTGAGGCTGGTCGCGCCCTATCTGGGCTTGACTCTGGAGACCAGCACCGCCGTTATCGGCTTTGCGCTGGCCGCCATATCGTTGGGCGCGTGGGCGGGAGGACGGCTGGCCGACCGGGTGTCGCCGGCCGCCATGATCGGCCCGGCGGTGCTCATCGCCGGGGCTTTGGTGCTGTTCGTGGGGCCGGTCGTGACCTGGACCGGCCAGCAGGTACGGGGCGGAGGAGCCCTGGCGGTTTTGATCATGGCGGCGGCAGCCGTCTTCGTCCCCGCGGCGCTGCTGTCGGCCGTGAGCCCCATGGTGGTAAAGCTGCGCCTGTCGGGCTTGGACGAGACCGGGACCGTGGTGGGGCGGCTGTCGGGTATCGGGACGCTGGGTGCCCTGATGGCCACCTTCGCCACCGGGTTCCTGTTTGTAGCCCAGGCTCCGACCAGCGTGATTTTGCTGACACTAGGCGGGTTCCTGGTAGCGCTCGGCGTCGGACTTACCCTGGCGCTGCGGGGCGCCAAGGCACTCGGCATACCCCTGCTGCTGGCGCTGGTCGGCGCGGGTGCCACCTGGTTTGCACGTCCACCGTGCGACGTGGAGACGGCCTACCACTGCGCTCGGGTGGTTACCGACCCCGACCGGCCTTCGGGACGGACGCTGCGCCTCAACACCTTGTTTCACTCGTATGTGGACCTGGCGGACCCGACCTACCTGAGGTTCTCCTATGTACGCGCCATGGCGTCGGTAATCGATGCGGCCCAGCCGGACCAACCGCTGAGCGCCCTGCACATCGGCGGCGGGGGGCTGACCATTCCCCGCTACCTGGACGCAACCCGGCCCGGGACCCAAAGCCACGTACTAGAGATCGACCCCGGCGTGGTGGAGCTGGACATCGAGCAGTTGGGGCTGGATTTGGGCGACGGTTTAGAGGTGACGGTCACCGATGCCCGGGTAGGTCTGGCGCGCGAGTCCACCGACAGCCGGGACCTGGTGGTGGGCGACGCGTTCGGCGGTCTGTCGGTGCCCTGGCACCTCACCACCCGGGAGACGGTCGAGGACATCCAGCGCGTCCTGCGGCCCGGCGGCATCTACACGGTCAACGTCATCGACTACCCGCCGCTGGAGTTTGCCCGGGCGGAGATAGCCACCATCGCGGAGGTTTTCGACCACTTGCTGCTGATCTCGGCCCCCGATGTACTGCAGGGCCGGGACGGGCACAACCTGGTTATCGTCGGCTCGGACGCGGCGCTGCCCGTCGAGGCCATCCAGGCGGAACTAGCCGAGCGCGTCCCGGAGTTCGAGTCCCTCGCCGGAGCGCGCCTGGAGCAGTACTACGCAGGCGCACAAATCCTGACCGACGATTTCGCGCCCGTGGATCAACTGCTAAATCCCTACCCCCAGAACCGGTAGCGTGCGCCTGCTCTTAGGAAGCGGCGGGTTCCGACTGGAGGACCGCCGCCGAGTGCTCGCCGAGCAGATGCAAGAGCTGTTCGGCGGGATCGACGAGGTGCTGTTCGTCCCCTACGCGCTGGCCGACCACGACCGCTACGTCAACCGGCTGGCGGAGCTGGGTCTCAACGCAGGCTACAGACTGCGCAGCATCCACCGGTGCGGCAACCCGGTCGACGCAGTCGAGCGGGCGCAGGGCATATACGTCGGGGGCGGCAACACGTTTCGTCTGCTCAACGCGCTGTACGACCGGGACTTGCTGGAGGTCATCCACCGGCGGGTGAGCGAAGGGATGCCGTACCTGGGGATCAGCGCCGGCAGCAACGTGGCGTGCCCGACTCTGATGACGACCAACGACATGCCGATCGTTCAGCCGCCCAGCTTTGAAGCGCTGGGGCTGGTGCCCTTTCAGATCAACGCTCACTACTATCACGGCACCACGTTCGTCCAGACTCCCGCCGGACTGCAGGAGCACTTCGGCGAGACGCGCGACACGCGGATCAACGAGTACCACGAGGTGAACCCGACGCCGGTCATCGGCCTGTGGGAAGGCGCGATGCTCAAGCTGGCCGGCTCAACCGCGCAGCTACTCGGGGGCCCGGCCCGCATCTTTCGCAAAGACCGCGAACCCGTCGACCTGGAGCCCGGCGGCCAGGCTTGGCCGCCTACCCGTTAATCGGGTCTCGAGCTGGACCGGTCCCGCTCAGTAGTCGGGGAGGCTGTCCAGGGCGTCGGCGCCGCTTCGTACCATGCATACCTTGCAGCGCTGCTTTGAGCTGGCGTCGTACCAGGCCTCGTCGACAACCTCTACCTCCCCGTCGTGGCCGCAAATGGGCTTGTTGTCCCGGGGAGACAAAGCATGGAGCGTGCGCGGCTGCTCGCCGCCCTTCCAAAAGGTCGGCAGCCCGAAGTCTTGCGGCTTCTCGCGACCCATTGCG
Organism: Actinomycetota bacterium; assembly: GCA_040905365.1. GTDB lineage: Bacteria > Actinomycetota > CADDZG01 > JAHWKV01 > JAHWKV01 > JAHWKV01. The sequence goes on along the minus strand of JBBDRQ010000033.1, from coordinate 9,265 downwards.
TAGTGCGTCACCCCTGTATCTTACCGCTGGAGCATCCTTCCTACGGCGGCCATGAGCTCCTCAACCCTCTCCCTGGGCTCCGTGGGGCCGCCCCGGCCTTCGGCCAGGCAGTGCAGTGCGTGGCCGTCCAACAGACCCAAAGCCACCTTGTCCAGCGCGCCCCGGACCGCGTTGATCTGCGTAAGTACGTCGATGCAATAGCGGTCGCTTTCGACCATCCGGGTTATGCCGGCAACCTGGCCCTCAATGCGAGCCAGACGCTCCAGTACTTCCTGCTTGCTTGCGCTGTATCCGCGCACCGCCATCTTGGCCCTCCAAGCTCAAAGATACATACCCTCCAGGGGTACTGTACCAGCCCCATCTTGTTTCCCGGCGGCGGGCCGCATAGCCTTAAAAGGGCAGAGTTTGATGCGTTTGTGGTGCCGTAGCGGCGCCGCGTCGACTTGAGAGGGGGAGACATGCGCCACACAAGACTGACAGCCCGGCTGGCTGCGCTCAGTGCGCTGCTGCTGGTGGCCTCAGCATGCCAGGTCAGCGATCCTGAGGATACCGAGGACGTAATGAGGATCGGCTACCTGATGCCGGAGACGGGACCACTGGCCTTCCTAGGCCCCCCGATGATCTCCGCGGTGGAGATGGCCGTCGATGAGATCAACGAGGCCGGAGGCCCGCTCGGGTTGGAGGTGGAGCTGGTCGGCGCCGACGAAGCCGGCAACGAGGCTGTAGCCAGCGAATCGGCGGGGCGGCTGTTGAGCGAAGGGGTAGCGGGCATCGTCGGCGCCAGCGCATCGGGGATGTCGCTGGCAGTGATCGATCAGATCACCGGCGCCGAGGTCGTGCAGTGCTCGCCGAGCAACACCAGCCCGACGTTTACCGATTACGACGACGGCGGTTACTACTTCCGCACCGCGCCCACCGACGTCCTGCAGGGTCCGGTGCTGGCCGATGTGGTCCTTGAGGACGAGCACACCAACGTCGCCATACTGGCTCGCGCGGACGACTACGGCCGCGGGCTCGCCAACGCCGCAGCCGAGGCCCTGGAAGCCAGCGACGCGACCGTGGTTCTCAACGAGACCTACGATCCGGAGACCGCGAGCTTCGACGCCGAGGCCACCCAAGCCGAAGAGTCCGGCGCCGACGCGGTCATCATCGTCTCCTTCGACGAGGGCAAGCAGTTGATTCCGGAGCTGATCGAGGCCGGCTTCGGGCCGGATCAGCTGTACGGCGGCGACGGCATTCGCTCCGAGACTCTGAACCAGGACATCGATCCCCAGGACCCGAACGCCCTGGACGGGTTTAAGGGCACCGCTCCGGACCCGGGCGCGGTGGAGGGTTTCCTGGACCGGCTGAACGAGTTCGATCCCAGCCTGGAGGAGTCCGCTTTCGCACCGCAGGCCTACGACTGCGCCATGCTCATGGCCCTGGCCGCTCAAGCTGCGGACTCGACCGACCCATCGGTCTTCGTCGATGAGATTGTCGGGCTCACCCGGGGCGAAAACGAGTGCACCGGATTCGAGGAGTGCGCCGGCCTGCTGGAGGAAGGCGAAAGCATCGACTACCAGTTCGCCAGCGGTATCGACGAATTCACCGACAACGGCGAACCCGTCAGCGGCACCTACGCGGTGTGGGAGTGGGTCGACGCTGCGCTGGAGACGGTGGATACCAGGGAATCGAGCCTGGGGTAATAGCCAAGCAATAACCAAGCCACAGCTGACCGCCGCCCCCGGGGGGCCGCGGTCAGTGTGCTTTGAGCAGGGATCCCAGGTAGAGCTCGACGACTCTGGGGTCCTCGAGAAGCTCTTTCCCGGTCCCCGTGTAGGCGTTTTGGCCGTCGTCCAACACGTAGGCCCGGTGGCTTATCTGCAGGCAGCGCCTGGCGTTTTGCTCCACCATGATCACCGAGACACCCGCCTCGTTGATCTGCCGCACGCGGGCGAACACCTGGTTCTGGGCCACCGGCGAGAGGCCGGCGGATGGCTCGTCCAGGCACAGGATGCGCGGGTTCATCATCAGCGCCCGCGCCATGGCGAGCATCTGTCGCTCACCACCGGACAGCGAGCCCGCCCTTTGCTTCGTGCGCTTGGCGAGCAACGGGAACAGCTCGGCAACCTCCTCGAAGCGCCGGTCGAATTCCCCGGGGCTCCGGTAGGCGCCGATCTCGAGATTTTCGCCCACCGTAAGGCGCGGGAACACGTTGTCGGTCTGAGGCACGTACCCGACTCCCCTGGCCACCATCTCGTGAGCCCTCAAGCCCGTGATGTCCTCGCCGTCGAGGTACACCGACCCGCTTCGCACGGGCAAAAGCCCGAACAAAGCCTTTATGAGGGTGGACTTGCCGGCGCCGTTAGCGCCTATGACACCGACGATCTGCGATGCGCGAAGCTGAAGATCGCAGCCCTTGAGTATGTCGGCCTCCGGCACGTAGCCGGCAACCAGCTGCCGGGCCTCCAGGAGCACCTCGGCCGCGGCGGGCGACTGCGACTCACTCATCGGTTCCAAGATACGCGTCGATGACCTCCGGATGGCGGCCCACCACCTCCGGCGGCCCCTCGGCGATAATCCGCCCTTCGGCCATACACACAACCCAATCGCTGATCCCCATGACCACGTCCATCTCATGTTCGACGAACAAGATGGTCATGCCGTCATCCCGGAGTTTGACAACCTGCTCGAGGATAGAATCGGTAAGAGCCGGGTTCACGCCGGCTACCGGCTCGTCGAGCATCAGCATCTTGGCCTCCACCATCAGCGCCCGCGCAATCTCCAGGAGCTTTTGCTGCCCTCCCGACAGGGCCCCCCCGTACTCGTCGCGCATACGGGTGAGGTTGAACTGCGACAGCAGAGTCTCGGCTCGCCGGGTAACCTCCTCCTCCTGGTTGCGCCACAACTGCAGCAGCCCGGGTACGAAGCGCTCGCCCCGCTGGCCCGGTGCGCCCAGACGCATATTGTCGATGATCGGCATGCCCCTCAGCACCTTGGTGAGCTGGAAGGTGCGAACCATACCCCGGCCGGCGCTGCGGTGCGGGGGCAGCTTCTGCATGGGCCGGCCGTCGAACCGCCATGTGCCGGTTTCGGCCGAGTCAAACCCGCTCAACACGTTGAACAACGTGGTCTTACCGGCGCCGTTGGGGCCGATCAAGGCGGTTATCCAGCCGCGCTGAACCTCCAGATGGTCCACATCAACCGCGACCAGACCCCCGAAGCTCTTGCGGACGTTCTCGCACACCAGGATAGGGTCGGGCTTGGCCGCGCCGGGCTCCGACGCCGGTAAGGCCGCCTTCGAGTCCGCGTGCTTCTGGTCAGGAGGCAACTATCTGCATCTCCCTTTTGTTTCCCAACAACCCTTGGGGTCTAAAGATCATCAGCGCCATCAGGCCGGCGCCCACCAGCACAAAACGAGCGGCTCCCACCGCCTCGGTGGCGCCCAGGAAGTCGGGTATGTATCCGGCGAAGGCCGCCGCCCGCAAAAAGCTGTCGAACCCGGCGACCACAAACCAAAAGATCACCGAGCCCACCACGGGCCCGGCCACCGTCCCCGGACCACCCAGGATCAGCACCGCGTAGACGAAGAAGGTCTGGATCGGCAGAAACTGGTCCGGGGTAACCGCTTGCAGGTGAATTGCCCACAATGACCCCGCCAACCCGCCGATCACACCCCCGAGCATCAGCGACTGCAGCTTGTATCCAAAAGCGTTCTTGCCCAAGGCGCGGGCGGCGTCCTCGTCCTCCCGCACCGCCCGCAGCACCCGGCCCCACGGGCTGCGCATCAACAACCACACCACGATCGACACCAGCACGACCAGACCCCACCCGGCAACTATGGGCCACAGTCGCCGCTCGGTGAACTGCAACCAGCCGAGCGCATATATCCCCCGCGGGATCGGGTTGATATCGTAGAAAGCGTCTGCGAAACCCTGTAGCCCAAACACCCCTCCGGTGACGTCGGTCGCCGCCCGGGATCGGGCCAAGAAGCGCAGGATCTCGGCCACCGCGATCGTGACGATCGCCAGATAGTCGGCGCGCAGGCGCACCGCGGTACCCCCCATGATCAGGGCCAAAACAACCGACAGCCCCATGCCGATCAATATGCCCAACCACAAAGATCCCCCAAAGGTCGAAACCGTGGCGGCCGTGCCGTAGGCGCCGACCAGCAGAAAACCCACATGCCCGAAATTCAGCAGTCCGGTGTAGCCGAAGTGGATGTTCAGTCCGATAGCCGCCAGCGCGAACACCGCCGCCTGGCCCCCGGTCGCCGATCGCAGGGCATCGGTGAAGATGCGCAGACCCGGCAGCGGTGAGAAAGCGGCGAACATACCCACCGCAACCACCGCGATGGCCATCAACATTAGTGGATCTTTCAAAATCGCCGGCAGGCGGGAAGCGAGACCGCGGCGCTTCATCCGATCCGCTCCTTGCGGCCGAAGATGCCCTGCGGCCGCACCAGCTGCACAACCACTAGCACCGCCAGCCCCCACATGAGCTTGAGCTCGGTCGGAGATACCAGGGTGCTCATCTCGACCACCAAGCCGACCACGATGCCTCCCGCCATAGCGCCGAAGGCGGTTCCCAGGCCCCCGAGAATGGTGGCCGCAAAAATAAGCAACAGCAGCCTGAAGCCCATCAGGTAATTGACGTTCTCCACGACACCGAGCAGGACCCCACCCAAACCTCCCAGCGCTCCGGCCATAATCCAGGTCATCAAGATGATCTTGCGTACGTCCACCCCGGAAGCCTCGGCAAGGTCGCGGTTGTCGGCCACGGCCCGCATGGCCTTGCCCAACGGGCTCATGGTCAGCATCAGCCCGATCGCGACCAAGACCGCGGCCGCTATCAGCACTACCACCAAATCCCGGGGTGTGATCCTCATCCCGCCCAGGATCAGCGGCTCCTGCAGTGCGTACTGGATGTAGCTTCTCGGGCGGCCGCCGAACTGCAGCAGTATTAGGTGGCGCAGCAGTACCGCCAGACCGATGGAGATAACGAACAGCTGAATCTTGCCGGTCTTGCGCTCCTGCAACGGCTGCCACAACCCCTTCTGCAGCCCGGCGCCCAGGCCGGCGCCCGCCACTATCGCCAGCAGGCCGGCCGGGATGATGTGCAGGCGGGGACCGCCGGCCGCCCCGTTGAAGAAGAAGGCCATCACCGCGCCGAAGGTCACCATGTCACCGTGTGCGAAGTTGACCAACCGACTGGTGCCGTACACCAGGGACAGTCCTATGGAGGTAATCGAGATGATGAAACCCAGCTTCAGACCGTTAAGAACCACCTGCGACAGCTCGGGCAGAAAGGTCGACGAAAAGCCGGCGCCGGCTGCCAGATCGGGCGCGAACGCCAGCAACCCGACCCCGGCGAGGCTTCCGGCGATAGCACGTTTGGTGGATGAGGGGTCCAAGTACCTATCCGCCCTTTCAGTCGTTGGCCACATGCAATCGTATAGGTGAGCCCGGCACAAGACTGGCAACCGAAGGTGCGGTGCTGGTTAAACTGCCTGTGGGCCCCTAGCTCATCAGGCAGAGCTTCGGACTTTTAATCCGACGGGCAGGGTTCGAGTCCCTGGGGGCCCACAAACGAGAAAGTCCGCCGGATCCGCTTCCTGCGCGCATACAACGCCCGAGCTCTGGGCATAACGAAACCAAACGGAGGAACTCGTTGCGCGACCCCGGTCGTTCACGCGCGAGTTCGGAAGCTTCGCCGCGAAGGAGCCGTAAATGATCTCACTGCCCTGTACGGACGGTTACCTCCACGAAGCGTGCTTTTACGAATCCGACGATGAGTTCCTTGCCGTGGCCGCGCCCTTTGTCAAAAACGGCGTAAACGCCGGCGAAAAGGTGCTCGTTGCGCTGCCCGACCGGCAGGCCGACCTGCTCCGCTCCGCACTCCCCGAGGCCAAGCAGATCACGTTTGTGGCGGGGTCGCAGCATTACCTGCGGCCGGCCGCTACCATCAGGACCCTTCTGGAGATCTTTCGGTCGCATGTAGAGCAGAACTCGGGCCGGCTGCGCGTAGTCGGCGCCGCGTTCGATCCGCTCCGCGCGACTTGGGAACCGTGGGCTCGTTACGAAGCCGCAGTGAACGAGCTCTTCGCCGGCTACCCGGTGTGGGGGCTGTGCGTGTACGACACTCGCATTACCGCCGACCAGGTTCTCGACGAGGTGGAGCGCACCCACCCCTACATTCACAGTTCGGACGGTGAGCACCTGTACAGCGCTAAGTTCGAGCCGCCGCGGCAGTTCCTGGCCAATCGCCCCGCGCCCGCGCCGGACCCGCTGGAATCCACCGCCCCTCACATCAAGTTGGTCAACCCGACGGCCGGCCAAGCCAGGCGCGCAGTCTTCGAGGTGACCGCCGGGTCGCAACTCGCAGCCAGTACCGTCGACGACCTGGTGCACGGCGTAAGCGAAGTAGTGACCAACGCCCACCAGCACGGCGCGCCGCCGGTAGTGCTGCGGGCCTGGTCCACGGCCGGCCGCACGGTGGCAACCGTCGAAGACTGCGGCAACGGACTCACCGACCCGTTGCTTGGGCTACAGCCGGCCCGTCCGGTAGGCGAAGGCGGCGGCCTCGGTCTATGGGTAACCCATCAGATATGCAGCGAGGTCGTCCACTGCCGGTCGCCAAGCGGCTTTTCCGTTCGCCTCACGGTTAGATAAGAAATCATTCCGGATTCCCCCCGAACAGCGCCTCCTCTGCTTCGGCCACGTGCTGTTTTACGCTCAGGAAGCTGTCCGGCGTAACCGAGATTGAGTCGATGCCGTTGGCAACCAGCAGCCGGGCAAAATCCGGGTCATCGCTGGGGCGCTGACCGCAGAAGCCGACCGGGACACCGTGGTCGTGAGCTACCCGGATAAGGCTCTCGATGGCGCCCGTCACCGCCGGGTCCCGCTCGTTGAACACGTGAGCCAGGGCCTCCGAGTCCCGGTCCACCCCGAGAATCAGTTGCGTCAGGTCGTTGCTGCCGATCGAAAAGCCGTCGAATCGTTCGGCAAACCCGGCCGCCGACAGCACGTTGGACGGTATTTCGGCCATCACGTAGATCTGCAGGCCGCTACGGCCACGCTCCAGACCCTGCTCGGCCATTACCCCCAGCACCCGGTCGGCCTCTTCGAGCGTGCGGCAAAACGGAATCATCAAGATGACGTTGGTCAGGCCGATCTTCTCTCGTACCCGCCGCATGGCCCGGCACTCCAGGGCAAACCCCTGCTTGTAGCCGTCGCTGTAGTAGCGACTGGCCCCGCGCCAGCCGATCATCGGGTTCTCCTCGTGGATCTCGAACTGCGCGCCGCCGATCAGCGTGGCGTACTCATTGGTCTTGAAGTCGCTCATCCGCACGACTACGGGGTCGGGGTAACGGGATGCGGCGATGCGCGCCACGCCGTAAGCGAGGCGCTCTACGAAGTACTCGGTGCGCTCCTCGTAACCCGTGGTGAGCTCCTCGATGCGGCGCCGGGCGGCGCCGTCGTCGAGCTGATCGAAGTGCACCAGCGCCATCGGATGGATCTTGACGTGGTTGGCGACGATGAATTCGGTGCGGGCCAGCCCCACCCCGTCCGCCGGCAGACGCCACCAACGAAACGCCGCAGCCGGGTTTCCGAGGTTGAGCATTACCTTGGTACGGGTGGCGCCTACCGACGCCAGATCCAACTCCGACTGCTCGAACGGTAGGATTCCCTCGTACACACGGCCCTGGTCACCCTCACTGCAGCTGACCGTGACCGCTTGCCCTTCGATCAACCGCTCGGTAGCGTCACCGGTGCCCACGATGGCCGGAACCCCCAGCTCGCGACTTACGATCGCGGCGTGCGAAGTGCGCCCGCCGTGGTCGGTGACGATCGCCGCCGCCCGTTTCATGATCGGTTCCCAGTCCGGGTCGGTGATGGGAGTCACCAGCACCGCGCCGGAACGAAAACGATCGATATCGGCCGGACTGGTAAGGATGCACACCTCGCCGGCGCCGACGGCGTCGCCTATCGCCAGACCCGAAACCAACACCGGACCCGTACCGGTCAGCTTGTAGGTTCGCAGCTGCGTGGACTCCCGGCGGGCCTGGACCGTCTCCGGCCGTGCCTGCACCACGTACAGCTCCCCCGTATCGCCGTCGAGCGCCCATTCCACATCCATCGGACGGCCGTAGTGAGCTTCTACATCGCGGCCCCACCCGGCAAGGGTCACGATCTGATCGTCCGATAGCACGTAGGCGGCGCGCTCTCGGGCGTCGGTGTCGAGTGTGGACGTCCGGTCGCCTTCCGAGGAGTAGACGATCTTGCGGCGCTTGGCCCCCTTGGTCTTGGAGATGATCGGCGTCAGCGCCGGTTCGTCAAGCAGCGGCTTGAACACCGCATATTCGTCCGGATCCACCTGGCCGCTCACCACGGCCTCGCCCAAACCCCAGGCGGCGTCGATGATGACGCTGTCGCGAAAACCGGTCTCGGTGTCGATCGAGAACATCACTCCGGCGCCGGCCAGATCGGAGCGGACCATCCGCTGCACCCCGACCGACAGGGCTATCGAGTCGTGATCGAAGCCCTGATGCTCCCGGTAGCTGATCGCCCGGTCGGTGAACAGCGATGCGAAGCAGCGCCGGCAGGTGTCCATCAGAGCCCGCTCCCCCCGTACGTTCAAGAAACTCTCTTGCTGACCGGCGAAGCTGGCCTCTGGCAGGTCCTCGGCCGTGGCGCTGCTGCGCACGGCCACGTCGAGCTCCTCGACCCCTGCCGCCGCCGACATCTTGCGGTACGCCGCGGCGATGGAGCCGGCGATCTCCTGCGGCAACGGTGCGTCGAGGATAGCCCGGCGAATCTTGCTGCCTACGTCGGACAGAGCCGCACCCCGGTTGAGCCGGTCGACCTCCGCGGCGATCACCTTGCGCAGGCCTGCGGAGTCCAAGAAGCGCCAGTACGCCTCGGCGGTAGTGGCGAACCCCTCCGGAACCCGTATCCCCGCCGGCGCCAGGTTGGCGATCAACTCCCCCAGCGAAGCGTTCTTGCCGCCGACCAGCCCGACATCTGCCGAGGACAGTTCCGTAAACCACACGACGTAATGGCCGTCCACCTCCGCCGTCGAGCGCTCCGAATGTACGTTGACTGCGTCGACTTCACCCTTATCGATGGAGCTCACCTCCTCAGCAAACAACCTTCCCAATCCGGCCGGGTTGAAGCAGGTTCCCAACGTCCCGACACCCATCATCCAAACCGCCCGGTACAAACTCAAACAATTGAGCGGTTTCTGTAAGGAAAGCATGCCACCGGACTCCTCCAACCGTACGAAT
>JBBDRQ010000032.1:0-1272 GCA_040905365.1 Actinomycetota bacterium | reverse complement strand
GAGGACCAGCAGACCAACTTCGGCGTCTCGGCCAGCATCTTGGAGCCGGCACTTGAGCCCGACGAGCCGGTGAGGCCCCGCACCTCCGTCAACAGCCTGATCGGCGGAGTCTTGGGGCTCATGCTGGGCGTGGGGCTGGCCTTCTTGCTGGATCAGCTCGACACCACCGTCAAATCCAAGGAGGACGTGGCCCGCGTCTTCGCCCCCTACCCGGTGCTGGCCGCCATACCCTGGGGTCCGTTCGGCAAGACCCGCTCGCTGTTCATCGAGGACAGCCCCAACTCCCCGCAAGCTGAGGCCATCCGGATGCTGCGCACCAACATCCAGTTTTACTCGGTGGACTCGCCGGTCAACCGGGTGCTGGTCACCAGCACCTTCCCCGCCGAGGGCAAGACCACCCTGGCCGCCAACCTGGCGGCTGGACTGGCGGCCGCGGGGTCGCGCGTGCTGCTGATCGAAGCCGACCTGCGACGGCCGGTCATGGGCGACTACCTGCTGGACTCGTTCCAGGGCCAGGGGCTGACCGACGTGATCACGGGCCAGGTGGGGCTGGCCCAGGCCGTGCGGCCCACCGCCATCCCCAACCTGTCGGTGCTGACCGCCGGCAAGATCCCGCCCAACCCCTCCGAGCTGCTGGGCAGCGCCCGCATGGCCGACGTGCTGGACCAGGCCGACGCCATCGCCGACATCCTCGTGCTGGACACTCCCCCGGCGCTGCCGGTGACCGACGCCGCGGCGCTGGGCCCGCAAATCGACGGGGTGGTGCTGGTGGTAAGGGCCGGGGAAACCGACTCGGTTAAGGCGCGCGAGGTCCTCGCCGGCTTCGAGCGCCTAGACGTGCGGGTGCTCGGCATCGCGGTCAACTTTATCGAGCGCCCGTCCGACAGCAGCTACTACTACAACTACACATACTCTCCCAAGGGCAAGGGCAAACAATCTAAGAAGTCCGGCGACCTGGACGAGTTCGTCGTGTCCAACGCCCCGTCGCCGACCACCTCGTACGGCCGGGAGCGGCCCTCGGCGCCTACCGGGGCCCCACCGGGCTCAAACCCCGTCTCCCGCAACGCACCCGCCGCAGCACCCGAGGGGGACCCGTCAGAAGACCAGGAAGCGTCCTTGTCCTTCAAGGAAAGGCTGCGCCGCACCCACTAGCCACCGGCCCACCTATCCTGCCGGGAGCGCCTGCGCCGCACGACCTATCAAGACTGACGCTTGCTGTCACTGCCCCGGATTACAATCACATCATGGAAGTGTTCGTCGCACCAAGTGCTA
>JBBDRQ010000031.1:5170-7975 GCA_040905365.1 Actinomycetota bacterium | reverse complement strand
CGGCTGACCGTGTGCTTCTCCATGTACTCGGACATGTCGAGCTGGATCAGCGCCTCCTCGTCTCCGAACAAAAACTCGGCCAGGGTCTTGGACAGCTCGGTCTTGCCGACTCCGGACGGCCCGAGGAATATAAACGATCCGGACGGCCGCTTCGGATCCTTCAACCCGGCACGGGTACGCCTGATCGCCTGCGACACCGCGTGGACCGCGTCGGTCTGGTCGACGATCCGCTTGTGCAGCTCCTCTTCCATGCGGATGAGCTTGGCGGTCTCCTCCTCGGTGATCTTGTAAACCGGGATTCCGGTCCACATCGACAGCACCTCGGCAACCTCCTCCTCGCCCACCTCGGCCAGGACCTGCTGGTCGGTGTCCTTCCACTTGGCCTGCCTCTCGGCCCGCTCTTCGGAAAGCCGGGTTTCTTCCTCACGGATCTTGGCGGCCTTCTCGTAGTCCTGGGCCTCGACGGCCTCTTCCTTCTGCCGCTTGACCTTGGCGATCTCCTCGTCCATCTCCCTCAGATCCGGCGGTGCGGTCTCGCGGCGGATGTGCAGTCGCGATCCTGCCTCGTCGATCAGGTCGATGGCCTTGTCCGGCAAGAAGCGGTCGGAGATGTAGCGATCGGCCAAGTTGGCCGCTGCCACCAGGGCTTGATCGGTGATCTGGATCCGGTGGTGCGCCTCGTAGCGATCACGCAGACCCTTGAGGATCTCGATGGCATCGGCCACCGACGGCTCGTTGACCACGATCGGCTGAAACCGCCGCTCCAGCGCCGCATCCTTCTCCAGGTGCTTGCGGTACTCGTCCAGGGTCGTCGCACCTATGGTCTGCAACTCGCCCCTAGCCAGCATCGGCTTGAGGATCGAAGCAGCATCGATGGCCCCCTCGGCGGCACCCGCGCCCACCAACGTGTGCAGCTCGTCGATGAACAGGACGATGTCGCCGCGGGTCTTGATCTCCTTGAGCACCTTCTTCAAGCGCTCTTCGAAGTCGCCCCGGTACCGGGAACCGGCAACCAGCGCCCCGAGGTCGAGCGTGTAGATCTGCTTGCCCTGCAGCGACTCGGGCACTTCGCCGGCGACGATACGGCTGGCCAGACCCTCTACGATCGCAGTCTTGCCGACTCCGGGCTCACCGATGAGGACCGGGTTGTTTTTCGTCCGCCGAGAAAGAACCTGCATGACCCGCTCGATCTCCTTGGCGCGCCCGATGGTCGGGTCGAGCTTGTTGCCCGATGCCAAGGCGGTGAGGTTGCGGCCAAACTGGTCCAGGACCGGCGAGCCGCTCGAGCCGGCCGACTCGCCGGCGCCGGTAGTGGCCTTTTCCTGGCTAGGACCGAAACCGCTGAGCAACTGGATGACCTGCTGACGCACCCTGCCGAGGTCGGCTCCCAGCTTCTGTAGGACCTGGGCCGCCACACCCTCGCCCTCGCGGATCAAGCCGAGCAGGATGTGCTCGGTGCCGATGTAGTTGTGCCCGAGTTGAAGGGCCTCGCGCAGCGAGAGTTCCAGGACCTTCTTGGCCCGCGGGGTAAAGGGAATGTGGCCTTGCGGAGAGGCGGAACCGGTTCCGATAATCTCCTCGACCTGCGAGCGGACGGATTCCAGCGATACTCCAAGGGACTCCAGGGCCTTGGCGGCCACCCCTTCTCCTTCGGATATCAAGCCGAGCAGGATGTGCTCGGTTCCGATGTAGTTGTGATTGAGCAGCCGGGCTTCTTCTTGAGCCAGTACGACTACCCTTCTGGCCCTATCTGTAAATCTTTCGAACATGGCGGCTTCTCCATCCCGGGAACCATTTGGAAGAAATAGTCGGCTCCGCCTAACAATTATAGACCTGGACCCCTTAGCGTAATAGACGCGTCAACCGACCGTACGGCCGACCGACGCTGTCGCTTACCGGGTTAACGCCGACTAACTAGGTTCCCAACGAAGCGGGAAAGGCTAACGCTGCTCGCCCGCAAACAATTGGTTCGTCGATTCATATCCAATATCCATGGTACCGGCTGAACGCGATTAGAAGTTCGTGCGCTCAGGATCCTGGTCCAGTGCGTTGGTCACGTCACGCCATTGCTCGGGCAGGTTGCCGGTCGTAGGCAGGCCGCCGGCGTCGGATAGCTGTCGTGCCGTGTGCATCAGGTTCCAGGACATGAACGTGCAGTATTTGTGCGTGAAATCGTTGTCGTAGCCAACGGGCACTGTCGAGTCCTCGAGGACGTCACCGTAGCTCGGGCCGGGGCCCGCATCACCGATCCAGCCGCAGTCGGCATGGGGTGGAACGGTGTAGCCGATATGAGACATGGAGTAGAGAATCTCCATCGAGCACGCCTTAACACCGTCCTCGTTGCCGGTGACCACACAGCCGGCCGTCTTGCCGTAGTACAGGTACTGGCCCTTTGCGTTGCGGTCGCCCGCGTACGCGTACATTCGCTCTATGCACAGCGTGGCAACGCTTGACTTGACACCCAGCCATATTGGGGTACCCAAAACCAGGATGTCGGCCGCCATGATCCGCGCCTGAATGCCCGGCCAGTCATCGGTCGCACGGCCGGACTCGGTTTTGGCATCCTTGACCATACCGAAAGCGATATCGTGCTCCAGCAGATGCACGAAATCGACGGACACTCCCCGGGAGGCCATGATCCCCGCCGAGCGGGCAAGCAGCCGGCGGGTGTGCGACGCGGCGGCGTCGTACTTAATCGAGCTGTTGAGAAAGATTGCCTTGAGGTCGCTGAAGTCTTTAGCCACGAAGTCCCCCTGCTAGAGTGCTCTGTCCCTGAAACTCGGACGTTTTTGCCAGTTTTACAAG
>JBBDRQ010000031.1:0-5070 GCA_040905365.1 Actinomycetota bacterium | reverse complement strand
GTTTTTGCCAGTTTTACAAGAGGATGACTCGCCGCGACGAGATACGGGCCGTGGCCGGCGTCAGCCCCGCCTGAACGCAACTATCTCCGCCAGGATGCTCAACGCTATCTCCTCCGGGCTCTTAGACCCAATCTCCAGGCCTACTGGGGTGTGCACGCGGGCCAGGTCCTCGTCGCCGTAGCCATCCTGGCGCAACGCCCGCATCAGGGCCGGGGTTTTCCTCTTGTTGGTCATCAGTCCCAGATACGGAGCCTCCGAGCTCATCAGCGTGTTCAGCACCGCCTGGGCAAACTCCTGATTCTCGCTGCAGATCACCACATAGGTATTGTTTCCGGGTCTGAGCGCCTCCACGTCGTGGGGCTCCCGGGTGACTATCACCTCGTCGGCGCCTTCGAAGGTTCCCACCAGCGGCGGCTGCGGGCCGGCGGCCACCCGGACGTGAAAGCCGGCACGCTCGGCCAGGCCCACCAGTGCGGAGGCTACCTTCTCGGTGCCCACCACCAGCAGCTCGGGGATCTGCTCGCGCCCTGGCCCGGGCTTGTCCCGCTGGGCCTTGTCGGCGGGTACGGTGTCGGTGGGACGCATGGCCGGGAACAGGATCACCTCCCGGATGGAGGACTGGTCGGTCAGCAGCATCATGAAGCGGTCGATGCCAAAGCCCAGGCCGCCGGTCGGGGGCATCCCGTACTCCAGCGCCTGCAAGAAATCCTCGTCCAGAGCGTGGGTTTCGTCGTCGTGCTCCTGCAACTGCGCTTCGAAGCGCGCCCGCTGGTCGATGGGATTGGTCAGCTCCGAGTAAGCCACGCCCACCTCCATGCCGCCTATCACCAGGTCCAGGTGCTCGGTAAAGCGGTCGTCGCTGCGGTGAGTCCGGGCCAAGGGGGAGACGTCCTTGGGGTAGTCCAGGACGAAGGTGGGCTGGACCAGGTTGCGCTCCACCTTCTTCTCGTACAACTCCAGCAGCAGCTTGCCCCAGGACCAGTTGGGATCGTGCGGCACTTCCAGCCGTGCACACTCGTCGGCCAGGTCGGTCTCCACGTCCACCCCGGCCTCGGCCACCAGGTCGATCAGCCGGGCCCGCCGGTACGGCGGGGTCAGATCCAGGGTCTCACCCTGGTACTCGACGATGGTCGAACCGCGCGCATGCTGGGCCGCCTCCGACACCAGCCCCTCCAGCAAGGTTGCCATGTCCGAGTAATCGGCAAAGGCCTGGTAAGCCTCGAGCATCGTGAACTCGGGGTTGTGCCGGACGCTCACCCCCTCGTTGCGAAAGTTGCGGTTGATCTCGAAAACCCGCTCCATGCCGCCTACCACCAGGCGCTTGAGGTACAGCTCGGGCGCCACCCGCAGGTACAGCTCCATGTTCAACGCCTCGTGGTAGGTGACGAAAGGCTTGGCCAAAGCGCCTCCGGGGATCGGCTGCAGCATCGGCGTCTCGACCTCCACGAACCCGCGGTCGGTCAACCACGAGCGCATGAAGGCCACCGCGGCCGAACGGGCCCGCATGACCGACCGGGCCTCCTCGTTGACGATCAGGTCCAGGTAGCGCTGGCGGTGGCGGCGCTCCACGTCCTTTAGACCGTGCCACTTCTCGGGCAGGGGCCGCAGCCCCTTGGTCAGCACCTCGAAGCTTTCGACCGCCACCGACGGCTCGCCCCGCTTGGTGCGGATGACCTTGCCCCCGGCCCCCAGCCAGTCGCCGAGATCGAGCTGGTCGAGCAGGGCGAAGCGCTCGCCCAGCCGGTTGGCCTGCATAAGGAGCTGGATCTTGCCCGTGGCGTCGGTGAGGTCGGCAAACACCAGCTTTCCCTGCCGCCTAAAGCCCATCAGGCGGCCGGCCACCCGGACGTCCATGTCGCTGTTTTGCCCCGGCTCCATATCCTCCGCGGCCGCCAGCACCTCGCTGACGAGGTGCGAACGGTCGAAGTTGATCCGGAAGGCTTCCTCGCCGGCCTCGGTCAGTGCGTTGAGCTTGGCCATGCGCGACTGCAGATGGTCCGAGGCGCGCTCGGACGGAGGCGTCGTCGGCTCGGTCTCGTTAGGCATTGCGCCCGTAGAGGATACGCAACCCGGTCAAGGTAAGCGTGGGTTCGATCTGCACTTCGACATCACAATGGGGCAAGACCAGCGAGCACAGACCGCCGGTGGCCACTACCCGGGCCGGGGAGTTCAAGGTTTGCTGCATCCGCCGGATCATACCCTCCACCATGGCCGCAGCCCCCAGTACCACGCCCGAACGCAGCGACTCCACGGTGGTGCGCCCGACGACCGAACGGGGCTCGACCAGCTCGACCCGCGGAATTCGGGCGGCCGCGAAGGATAGAGCATCCGCCGAAATCTGCACCCCCGGCGCGATGGCCCCACCCAGGTATTCTCCCTTGGCGCTAACCGCATCGAGGGTGGTGGCCGTGCCGAAGTCTACGACTATCGAAGGCCCTCCCGCCAGAGCGTAGGCGGCCACCGAGTTGCAGATGCGGTCGGCGCCCAGCTCGCCGGGGTTCTCGATAAGAATAGGCATTCCGGTCTTGATGCCCGGCTCCACCATGACCGGGGAGAAGTCGAAATGGCGGGCCACCAGGTCCCGCACAGCGGTGCTGATCGCCGGCACCACGCTGGATACGGCCGCGCCGCCGATATCGGCCGCCGGGTCCAGCCCGGCGCTGCCCAGCAGCTGATGCAGAGTCAGCGCCAGCTCGTCGGCGGTGCGGTTGGGCTCGGTGCGGGTGCGCCACTGCGCTACCAGCTCCTCGCCGCTGAACACGCCCAGGTGCGTCTGGGTATTGCCTACATCTATCGCCAGCAGCACCTGGTAGAAAGCTTAAGCGGATGCGGCCGCGGCCGGGCGGTCGTTCGTGAGGCCGTCCAGCTTGAGAACCCGGGGCTCAAAGTCCTGGGCCTCGGCGTCCTCCATGTCCGCGTACGCGATCACGATCACCCGGTCGCCCCTGGTGACCAGACGGGCCGCCGCACCGTTGATAACCACCTCGCGGGCTCCCCGCCGGCCGGTGATCACGTAGGTGACGAAGCGAGCCCCGTTGTCGATGTCGACCACGTGGACCTGCTCGTTCTCAAGGATGCCGGCCCCCTCCATCAGGTCGGGATCCAAGGTGATGCTGCCCTCGTACTCGACGTTGGCATCGGTGACCACCGCTCGGTGGATCTTGCCGTGCATCATCGTGCGTCTCATTGCCAACCTCCCGTTCAGGCCGCCTCAGGCGGTCCCGACGAATGCGTTGTCTATCAACCTTACCGGCCCCACGATCGCCGCCACCACGGCCAGCGCATCATCCGTAAGCCGGTCCAGGGACTCGAAAGTGCCCCGATCCACGATCTCAAGATACTGCAAATCCACCGCTGCCTGCCGGGCGATGAGTTTCCGGCCCTGCTCGCGCAGGCGCGCCGTGTCAATCTCTCCCTGCCTCGCCTGCTGCACCATGTGGTGCAGAGCATCGCTCAGCGCCACGGCCTGCCGGCGCTCGTCCGGGCTCAACCGGCCGTTGCGGCTGGACATAGCCAGCCCATCGGCCTCCCGCACCGTAGGACAAGCCACTATCTGCAGACCGAAGTTCAAATCGGCCGCCATCTGTGAGAGCACGGCCAGCTGCTGAGCGTCCTTTTGGCCCAAATACACCCGATCAGGCTCGACGAGGTTGAACAGCTTGGCACACACTGTGGCCACTCCTGCAAAGTGTTCCGGCCGGAACCGCCCCTCCAGGATCCTGCCGATCGCTCCCACGTCTACGCTGGTTTCCAACCGCCCGCCCGGGTACATCTCGGCAGTGTCGGGAGCAAAGACCAAATCGACCCCCTCGTTCCGGGCAGCCGCGATATCGGATTTGAGGGTGCGCGGGTAAGAATCGAAATCCTCGCCGGGGCCGAACTGGGTGGGGTTCACGAAAATCGAGACCACCAGCAGCCCTTCATGACGGCGCGCCCGGCGCATCAGCTCCAGGTGGCCTTCGTGAAACGCCCCCATGGTGGGCACGAACTCCACGTCCCTGCCTAAGCGGCGCGCATGGCCCAGCGCCGTCCTGAGCTCGGACCCGGTGCTAATCACCCGCACAGCTGTTCCCGCCTACCGGTCGCTACAAGATACCGGCCGGATCGCTGAACAACTTCACTCCAGGAGGATCGGACTCGCAAAAAGCCTCTAGCGGCTCCCCCGACGGCAGCTCCAGGTCCGGGTCCAGCTCCAGCACCGGCACCAAGGCAAAGGGCCGGTTCGTCAACTCCGGGTGCGGCACCGTAACTCCCGGCTCGGAGACCGTCTGGTCGCCCAGCAACAGCAAATCCAGATCTATTTCACGCGGGCCCCACCGCTCGGCCTTGCCCCGGCCGATCTTCGCTTCGACGTTCTTCAGCAGGGGCACGATCCCGCCCGCCGGCAGGTCACAGTCGATCTCGACCGCTGCGTTCAGGAAATCGGGCTGGGGCGGACCTACCGGGTCGGTTTCGTACACCGAGGAGGCGGCCAGAACGTCCAGGCCGCACGCACGCATCTCTGCCACGGCACGCTTGAGGTTCTCCAGCCGGTCCCCGAGGTTGGAGCCGAGCCCCACGTACGCCTTCACGGCCTACTCCGCTCGCCGGCCTGCTCGCGGCTGCGCTCCACCACCACGCCCACCGCCTTGAGTTCGTCGCCGGACAGGGCCGGCTTAAAGATCGCTACCCGTACCATCTCCACTCTCGGATAGACCAGCGCCCGTGCCGCAACCGCCTCCCCCAGCGCCTCCAGCAGATAAAAACTTTCACCGCCGACGACCTCGCTGATACTGCGAATCAAAGCTGAGTAGTCGACCGTGTCCTCCAAACGGTCCGAAGCCGCCGCGCGGGTGGCGTCCAGACCGCACTCGACGTCGATCAGATAGTCCTGACCCTGATCACGCTCGTGCGGCGCCACCCCGTGGCGGCCGAACACCTTCAACCCTTCAATAACTATCCTGTCCGTGATCTGCCCCCTGAATTTCGATTCCTCCGCCGACGCAATGTAGACAGTTTTCCACGTAACCCGGACCTTAGTGCCGTGACCACCAACCTTCGGGGCGTTTGGCGGCGTGAGCTGCCCCCTGG
>JBBDRQ010000030.1:0-45741 GCA_040905365.1 Actinomycetota bacterium | reverse complement strand
GGTGGGCGTACGAGGATTTGAACCTCGGACCTCTTCCGTGTCAAGGAAGCGCTCTCCCCCTGAGCTATACGCCCCGGTGTTGCACCTGTCTAGGCAGTATCCACCTTTTGCTTGCTTTTGGTCAGGATCGAGTACCCGAGCCAGATTAGCGCCAGCCCCATCACCTTGATACCCAGGTGCGTTTCGGGTCCAAGCACCAGGTCCGGCCCCCAGCGAAAGCCCCGGCCTCGAAACGCCCCGAGCAGATCCAGTATTACCCCCAGCGGAAGGCTGACCATCAACAACAAGGTGGCTCCTCTGCCCAGGGTTCCGGCTTTTAGGGACGCCCCTCCAAACACCAGTATGCCGCCCACCAGCAGCACGGCGCCCAAATACAGCGGCATCAGGTTCTGCAGCCGGGTGTTCTTGACCATGTCCAGATAAGCCATGAACAAAAACACCACCGCCAGCAGCACCGCCCCCACGGCCGAGGCGATCAGGCCGATGCGCCCGACCGCACCGTCGGCGCCCCCTTGTACCTTGCGAAAACCCGCCAGGGCAACGGTCAGCACCACCAACGCCACCGGCAAAAGCAAGAACGGATCCGTCCCCGTGGTCAACTCGCGGATAAGGACCGGGGCTATGACCGCCACACCCGCCAGGATGCCGGCGGTGCCTCCACGCGGTGAGCTGGAAGCAGTAGTGCCTGCGCCACCCTTGGATCCACTGCCTTTGGCTTTCGTCTTTGAGTTGTTTGGATCCTGCATCGGGGCCTCGATCTCCTTTCGGACCGTCGTTGGAGCAACGCCCCAGTACCGGCTCGGCAATCGGACCGGCAACGATTCCTTGCCCAATTATATGAACGGCCGGCGACCGCCGGCCCTCAGCAAGGGTGATCCTATATCCCATCAACCGCGGAATTCGATCTGGGCACACGAGCGGGTCAAGGTCCGAGCAAGGTCGCCGTACCTTGACCCGTTCGCGTAGTTGAGGCGGCGCCCAGAATTGAACTGGGGTACACGGTTTTGCAGACCGTTGCCTAACCACTCGGCCACGCCGCCGGGGTTGGTCGACTCACGTCCGGTGCGCTTTGTTAGCCGCCGCCGCTTGTCTTGACGATCATCTGTGCCGGGCACCGTCGACCTTCAACCAGTCTAAACGCAAGACTGGTGCTGTCTTCCGCCAATAGATCGAGTATCTGCGGTCGGCCAACTCGCGACGTCAGTCCTCTTCGGACTCCGTCGAGGACGGAGACGGGGACTCGGTGGCAGAATCCGACTCATCATCGTCATCGTCCTCGGTCGTGGGGCTGGGCTCTGCCTCGACCAGCTCGGCCACGGAGTCTGCCGCCAACAGGCAGGTTTCCTCGTCCACAACCATCCCCCGCACATCCACGTTGGTTTCCCGCAGGTTCCTCGGGAAGCGGGCGTTTTCGCTCAACCCTTCCGGCGTGAACTCCGTGGCGCGGGTGAAGGCTACCGTTATGGTGTCGCCCTCTTCGAAGATGCAGGAGGTGTCCTCGCCGCTGTAGGCGTTTAGACGTATGGACAGCGAGCCGGGCGCCGAGCCTTCGATGACCGCTCCCCCGCTTTGCGCAGCCTCGTCGTCGGGGGCGTCCTCGCCGTCGTCTTCAGAGCCATCTTCGTCATCTTCAGAGCCATCTTCGCCGTTCGGGGAATCCGTTGGCGCGGGGTCGGGGTCGGCGTCAGATCCCTGGGTGCTGCCCAGCGCTTCCAGGACTATGCCCTGGAGCTCAAAGGTTCCCTGGGGCTCGGGGCTGGGCGACTCGGTTGCTTCCGGACTCTGGTCGGTATCCGGGGACTCGCTCTGTGCGCAGGCTGAAGTTAGCATCACTAACGCAACCGAGAAAGCCAGCGTGATCCTTCTCAAAAAAACACCTCCTGACCAGACTCGCCGCTAGATTCGCCTCCGATGCCCTGGCTGCCCAACCGGCGTCTCTTCGGCTTTAGTTCGAAGAGGTAGCTTGCCCCTCCCGGCGCCGCGCGTCAAGTCTAGATTTTGAGAGTCCGGCACCTCCGGTGCGTAATCTTGCCGCGCAGATCCTAGCGAGCAGCTCCAACTCCCTGAGCTCGGATTTACGAAACTGGGGCCGCTCCCGCCGGGCCACCATTACCGCCGTGAAGGGCTCGTCCAACGGTGCCGCCGCAAGCTCAAACTTACCCAGACCGCCGTTAGAACCGGGTCCGATCGTCCAAGATGCTGGCATCCAGTCGGCCGGCGGCAGCCGCCGTACCCGCTCAACCGGCAGCCAGGATCCACCTATTCCCTCCAGTCGAGGAGCGCCGACGCCCGAGTCCAGCACCTCAAGCCCCTCGCTGCCGCCGCGTACCACCGCGCACCAGTCGGCTCTAAGGGCCTCGGGCAAACGCTCCACCAAGACCTGCAGCGAGGATTTAGCCGGCTCCGCCAGTACGGCGGCCAGCTCCAGCGGAGACATCAGATCCTCAAAGGCCTCGTGCGGGGTCAACTCCTCCACCACCAAACCGGGAACATCCTCCCGAGCCAGCAGCAGCGCCCGGGTCAGACCTTCGGGTGCCTCCACGACCATGTCGTCGACGGCGAGGTCTCCCTCGCTGCCTACCACGTCCAATGTGAGGATGTTGGCGCCCCCGCGGCCGAACGCCGACGCGACCAGCCCCAAGGTACCGGGGCGGTCGGGCAGCGAGATACGCAGGCTAAAAAGCACTCGTCCCCACAACGGTGCGCCGCGGACAGGCCAAAGCTCTGCTCAAGGCCCTAGCCGGGCTTGTATGCAGCCCACACGTTGTCCCTAATGACCACGTAAGCACACCAGATAAGCCACACGACAGTCGTGGCCTTTACGAGCTTTCCCACTACAGGCCTCCCGTTTCTCCTTCGGCCGGGACGTACCCGGAGTCCTTGGTTTGTATTTGGTCCCGCAGTTCCTGAGGCACCCAGCGGGTTTGTATCAGTGCATCGAGCAGCTGAAACAGCACCCGGTGCATCGTTTCGGTGACCGGGGCGAGGGCTTCTCGGGCCGCCGCACTCGCTTCGCCCGCACGGTAGCCGCCAACCGGAAGGGCCGCCTTCCAGGCAATCATGTAGGCGGCGTCCCAGGCGCAGTCGCCGGCCACCTCTCCTGCCGCATCACGAGCTGCGTAGCGCGCCCCCCAGCCTGCCGCGGCCAAAGCCGGAGCGGTTGATTCCGTCGTGGCGTCCCTGACCGCCATCTTGATGCCGTTGCCGGCCGACGCCCACTGCTTCGGGCCGACCTTTTCCCAAGCCGCCTCACCGGCGTCGGTCCACTCCTGCGCACCTGCTTTGGCCTCGGCGTGGGCAGCCTCGGCCGCTTCGTCCAGGACCTTTTGAGCTGCCCGAGCCTGATCGGGCCCAAAAATCTGATCCTGAGCCTCGATGGCTTCGGCGAACTCCCCAAGGCCTGCGGCGGCAAGCCAAATAGGGGACTGGACGCGCACCAGCCAGTCGGTGGCCACCCATGCCCTAAAATCCTCGACGTCCTCGGACAGCACCGAGTTGATCACCTTGGGTATGTAGGCCTTGAGCTTTTGACGCGGCTCATCGTCGAGCAGGTCGTTCCAGCTCCGCAGCAACTCGGCGATCACCGGCGAGACGTTGCGGGGCTCATCGCCGAACTTCTCGTGCGGAGCGACAACCGTGATCGCTTCCAGCACGCTCAGCCCGGAATCCGGAGTTGCGTGCCTTCCTCTTTCCAGTACGAGTTCGTCAAGATCGAGCTTCGCCAAAGCCAGCCTCCCACGTTGTCGACACACTAAACCTAGATGTATCCCATTATTCAAACTCTAGACAGTGTCGAAAGTTTTGCACGGCCCGATCCGACCAGCCGCCCTTAGCGGACCGTGACGGTGATGGTGTCGGTCGCCCCGGTAGCGATGTGCTCGCCGTCGCCCAGCTGCAGGCACAGCGTACGTTCGCCGGGCTCTAGCTCGATGGTTCGCTCGGTCAGGGGCTCGGCTCCGAAGTGCACATGCGAGTCGTCCGAGGGGATGACCTGGCCGGGCTCCACGCAGTCGGTGTCCACTATCACGTGCAGGTGGCCCGCGTCCTCACGCGCCTCGCCCGCGGGCTCCAGCTCTACCCCGGAGGCCGACATCTGAAGAAGGACAGGACTGTTGACGGTATCGCCGTCGGAGGGGCTTTCGAACGCTACAGAAAAGTCCGGCTCGCTCGCCTCCACGCCGGTCGAAGCTCCGGTCGATTCACCGTCCGTCTCGTTTGTATCCGAGCTGCAGCCGACCAAAACTACCAAAGCCATAGCCAGCATCAATCGCAAGAACCTGTGCATTCATCCTCCCCTTCTGCCCGGCCTAGCGCGCCGACCGCCCGGCACGGGGCCTGGGCCAGCCCGTATTGAATCATCGGAAGCTTACTATCCACGAGCCTCTGCCCGCTGCCCGCGCCGGGCAAAGTGGGCTGCCCCAACCATTGCCGCCTTCGCATATATCTCAAGGCTTTATAAGATGGCCATAAACGGGGTCGTGGAGACCCTGGGAAGGAGACCAGCATGAGCGAGGATGAAGAAGAAGAAGTCTGGGACCCCTTTGGCCTCCGCCAGGGTCCCGCCACGGATGCCCGCAACATGCGCAGGACCACCCTGGGCGCGGTCGCGAAGGAAAACGCCATCGTGCGGCGCCGCAACGCAGGTGTAGGCGAAGACGGCCGCTTGGACGCGGACCGCGAAGAAGACGAAGAAGACAAGCCGGGCTTCAGGCCGGGGACCGGCTACCGGCCGCTGTAGACGCTGTACGCAAAAAGCGCCGGATCAGCGCCCAGCCCCCCTCCCGACCATGACGCCCGGAGGGGGGCCGCAGTTCATCCACGGCACTTAGCCGGAGATCTCAAACACCATCTCGACCCCCAGCATGAGTTCCTGGGATCCGGGCGACAGGCCTACGCTCCCGAAGCCTCCGCCGCCGTCGCCGGCCTCGGGGCCCGTTCTAGCCAGAAGCGGTGAGGGATCCCCTCGGACGCCGGACTCGGTTACCGATCGGACCGCTCCCAACTCGACCCCGGCCGCTTCGGCGAGCTGTTCGGCCTGTTGGGTGGCCCGCTCGACCGCGTCGGCCCGGGCCTCGGCGTACAGCGAATCGGTGTCGTCGATCTCGAATTGCACCGACTGTACCCTGATTTGGTCGCCGGCGGCCTCCGCCGCCGCATCGATGAGTTCGCCCGCGCCGGCATCGGCGCTCATACGGGCCGTTACCAGGTTCGTGACCCTATATCCGACGATGTCGCCTTGGCCTGCTCCGGGGGGCACTATCAGGCCGGGCGGTAGCCCGGATCCCTCGCCGAACCTGGGTGAGATGGAAAACTGCGAGGTCTTGATGTCCTCTTCCTCTACACCCGCGTCCCGAAGTACCTGCATAACCGCCTCGGAGCTCTCGTTGTTGCGAGCCAGCGCATCGGCGGCCTGGGCGGCCTCGGTTTCGACCCCGAGCACGATCACAACAGTGTCGGGCACACCGGTTGCTTCACCCACGCCTCTAGCGGTAATGGACGGCAGGTCGTCGCCGGAGCGGACGACCGCCGTGTCCGAACAGCTCGTCAACACCAGCGCGGCCGCGCTCAAGACGGCCATGATCCTCCACCCTTGCTTCCAACCCATCTAAACCTCCTCGGACGTCATCTACACCCTTTAGACGCATCCAAAGGGTCCCCGGTTCCACCCGGCGCCTAGTCCTTGGACGAACGCAGGGGTTTAAGGAGTTTGGAGAGCAAAGACTCCCGCCCCGGCGGCGGTGGCGGGGGCGGCTCTTCCTTTTTTTGCTTGGTCAACTCGTCGTACTTTTTGAAGTCCTCGTAGTTGGGCATGATCCACCTCCCGGTAAGTTCCGCACGACGCTATCTTGTGGGACGGTACCACTAGCAAATACTGCTAGTGCCGTGACCACTAGCGTTTGCGAGGTTAGGTGATCTCCCACCCGCGACGGGTGGGCGGCATACGGCTGGCGCCGTCGGAGTCGGGCATCACCCCGAGCACCTGATGCAGCCCCATACGACCTGCGCGAAACCCCATGGCGCTGCCGGCCATATACAGCCGCCAAATGCGAGCCCGCGCTTCGCCGGCCAGCTCCACCGCCCGCTGCCAGTGCTCTTCCAGGTTGGCTACCCACCCCCGCAAAGTGAGCTCGTAATGCTCCCGCAGCGACTCGACGTCACGCACCTCCAGGCCCGCTCTTTGCATTCCTTCGACGACCTCGGCGACGTCGGCCAGCTCGCCATTGGGAAAGATGTAGCGGCCGATAAAGGTATTGGGGCCGAACTTGCAGCGCTCCCGGGACGATATGGCGTGGTTCAGCATGCGGCCGTAGGGAGCCAACAGGCCACCCAATACCTCGAAGTACTCCTGTAATTCCTCCGCACCCACGTGCTCGAACATCCCGATCGAGCTGATCGCGTCGAACTGCTCGCCGGCCACGTCGCGGTAGTGCTGCAGGCGGATCTCGATGCGGTCCTGCAAGCCGGCCGCCGCCGCCCGCTCGGAGGCCAGCCGAGCCTGCTCTTCGCTTATCGTGACCCCTACCACCTGTGCTTGGTGCCGGGCGGCTGCGTGCAGGGCCATCGAGCCCCAGCCGCAACCCACGTCCAGCAGCCTCAGGCCGGGCCTTTCGTGCAGACCCAGCTTCCGGCAGATCAACTCGTGCTTGGAGTCCTGAGCCTCCTTCAAGCTGGCCGACGGCTTGTCGAAGCGCGCGCATGAGTAGGTCATGCTGGGGCCCAGGAACAGGCTGTAAAAGTCGTTGCCGACATCGTAGTGGTGGCTGATCGCCTCCTCGTCGGTAAGCGCGCGGCGGATGCGGCCGGGAATCCGCACCTCCTCGGGAGGCGGCGGCAACGGCGGGCCGAGCACTCCCAACCGTGCACTGGTCACTATCGCGGAGACAGCGGTGCGAAGACCCAGTTTGGCGTCGGTCCGCACGCTTTCGCGCAACCGGCCCGATAGCTCGAAGATGTCCCCTTGAAAATCTATCTCGCCGGCGGCGTAGGCCCGCGCCCAGCCCAGATCCAGAGGGGAGAACAACAGACGGCGGGCTGCTTTGGGTGAGCGCAAAACGATCTTGCCGGCGGAGCCGGGTGGGCCGGCCACACTCGAGTCCCAGAACTCGAACTGGACCGGAAGACCATGGACGAAAACCGAGGCTAGGATGGGCTCCAGAGCCGCCGCCACCGATGTCTTGGTACGCCCGGGCTGAATCCTTTCGACTCGGCCCGCATCCACCCCGTGGGGTGAATTCGACCTTACGCTCTCGTTGGCCATCGACTTGCGCATGGGCATGCCTCTCCCGACTAGTTTCAATAATCGCATAGAGGCAAACCGCGGTCCATTACAACGGCCTTACCGATAGGTTGTCGGTTTGCAGCTACCTGGGACTAGCCGAGGAAGATTTCGGAGGGAACCTCAAAAGCGCTCTCAACGTCTTGAGCCACATCTGGGCGCCGCCGGTCGAAGCGGGCGGGGCGGCACCCCTGCAGTTGGACCGCCGGCTGTCCATCCACCAGCTCCTGAGCGGCCAAACGCGCTATTACCGGCGCCAGGGTCACCCCGGAATGGGTGGCCGCCACGTACAGGGATTTGATGCCGGGAAGTGATCCCACTATCGGCATACCATCGCGGGGAATAGGTCGCGGCTCGCCCATGATCTGCTGAATCCGCGCCCGCCCCAGCGAAGGAAAAGCGGCCCCCGCCTGGTCGAGCAGTTCCCGGCTGTGCGCTTCGGTGACTTCGGTTGCTCTGTACTCCTGCGACCACTCCCCGACCAGGACACGTCCGTCGGGCGTCTGGCGCAGATGCACGGCCGGTCCCTGGGTGGGATAGACGTACACGGTGCCCCTCAGCACCGAATCCATCGGTTCGGTCGCCACCAGCATTCCGGGCCGGGCCTCCACCGGCACGCTCCAACCCAGCTGGTCCAAAAAGCCGTGGGTCTCAGCCCCCATGGCCAGCACCACCTTGTCGGCACGCAGCTCATCGGAGGCCACCCGGACATACAAGTCGCTCTCGTCGAATCTCAGGGTCGCCCGTCCCACCAGCAGCGAACCCCCGGCCGCCATGAAGTCCTCCCGCAGTCTGGCCACCGCAACCGCGGCGTCGACCTGTCCATCGTCGGGCGCGAACGACGCCGCCCGCACGTTGGAGGGCCGGCTGGCCGGCAGACGCTCAACGATCTCCCGCTCGGAGAGCTCCTGCACCGAATAGCCGCGATGGGTGGCCACTTCGATCATCTGGCGAAGCCACACCGCGCTCGCCTCGCCCTCAGCCCACCGCAGCTCGCCGTCCCACCTAAGACCGATATCCCCCGAGATCTCGCGACTCCACCGGCGCCAGTCGCTCATTCCCAGGCACTTGAGCGCGTACCGGTCGGCGTTGGGGTCGGCAAATGCGCTCAAAGATGCGAAGGAGAAGTACGACGCACCCTGCGGCTCGACGTCGCGCTCCACCAAAATCGTCCTCGTGCCGTTGCGCTGCAACTGCCGGGCGATTGCGCTGCCGACGATGCCGCCGCCCACCACCACCATCGGGGATGCCGTCATTAAACCCTCCTGCCGACCAGTGCGGCTTTCCTTACGCGGTTTTCAGTCTCAGCCGACTTGCCACGGCCACGCGGCGCTTCAACGGACATTCTTGCAGCCCTGCCGTTTGCAAGTTGCATCCCCGACGCAACTAAGGGCCGGCTGCTAAACGCAGATTACAGCTCTGCGCCGCCGGGCGCGATGTGATGCACAATTGAGGAAAATCCCGCGAACCGGCGCACGTGCCGTATGAGCGCAATCCAGGAGAAATCCGATGAGCGATGAAACTATCGAGGTCGTAATCGAGATCCCTAAAGGCAGCAGAAACAAGTACGAGTACGACCACGAGCGGCACGTCATCCGCCTGGACCGACGCCTGTTCTCGGCGACCATCTACCCGGCAGATTACGGCTTCGTGCCCGAAACCCTGGGCGAGGACGACGACCCCCTCGACGCCCTGGTGCTGCTGGAGGACCCAACCTTTCCCGGGTGCCTGGTACGAGCGCGCCCGGTAGGGGTGTTTTGGATGGAGGACGAAAAAGGTCCCGACGCTAAGATTATCTGCGTGCCCGAAGGCGACCCGGGCTGGTCGGGCATCTACGATCTCGCGGACCTCCCTCACCACCTGCTGGACGAGATCGAGCACTTCTTCGACGTCTACAAGACGCTGGAGCCCGACAAGTCCTCATCCACGGCCGGATACGAGGGGCGAGAAAGGGCCCTGGAGGTAATCGAAGCCGCCCGCGCTCGTCTAAGTAGCGACTCCTCGGCGGGATAGAGCGCAGTCTCGGTCACGTTGACCGACCCTTGCTAAACATCGTCGTCGAGAATCTTTTCTATGTCTTGCTCTGAAGTACCTTTTTTCTGCAGCCACTCCCGCATGAAGGTACGCGCCTCGGCGTCGGTGGGCGCGCGGTTGCCGAACCGCTCCTGGAGGCCGTAAGCGACCTCGACCAGGTTGCCCTGCAACTGCAGAAACTCCGGGGGCATCGAGTCCGGCTCGCCCCCCTCCTCTAGCACCGAGCCCTCACCTTCCGCAGAGTCGACCAGAGTCCGACCGGCGGCTACCCAGGCCCGCAGGCCGCCGTCTAGGCTTTGAGCGTCGATCCCGGTCTCGCAGAGTAGGTCGGCCGCAGCCTCACTGCGCACACCGGTCCGGCAAACCGTCACAACCGGTTGATCTGCATTCATCACGTGACGCTCAGAGGACACCTTGTCGAGCGGGATGTGCACAGCGCCGTCGATATGCCCTGCCGACCATTCATCGTCTTGCCTGACATCGATGAGCCGCACTTGGTCGATGATTTCCAAAAGCTCTTTGACTTCCACGTGTCCAAACCGTCCCTTCAGTCTCACCGCCGCGCTCGCCGGCCTCGGCCAACCCGAAGTGCCTTCTCAATTCTCCCGGTCTCTGCATTTAAATGGTGGCCCCACTCCTGCCACAAGTCCAAGACATACTTTAGATCATGGCTATAATAGCCAGTTATGGATCTGCGACGCCTGCAGTTGTTCCTGGCGGTAGCCGAGCACGGCGGCTTTACGCGGGCAGCCAGCGCGGTGTTTATCTCTCAACCAGCCCTTTCCCAGGGAATCAAAGAACTCGAGGCGGAGCTGGGAGTAAAGCTGTTTCACCGACTGGGCCGTCGAGTGTCGCTGACCTCGGCGGGAGAGGCTCTGCTGGGTCCCGCCCGGCAGGCGTTGCGCGACGTCGAGGCCGGCCGGATGGCTGTCGAATCGGTTTTGGGGCTGCAGTCGGGCAGACTGGATCTGGGCTCGCTCCCGAGTCTGGCCGCAGACCCGCTTGCGACCATGGTCGGCGCGTTCCGCCGCTCACATACGGGGGTGACGGTGATCGTCTCGTCGCCGCGCAATCCCGCGGAACTGGTCCGGCTGCTGCAGGAGGGCGTCTGCGAGCTGGGCATAACGGAAGCTTTCGAGGTACCGAAGAGTCTGACTTCCATACCGCTGGTTACCCAGGAGATGGTTGCCGTGCTGCCTCCGGGAACCGAGCCAACTTCGGACCCGTTCTCGCTGGAGGAACTGGCCAAGCTGCCCATCGTCAGCACTCCGATGGGCACCTCGACCCGGCGTGCCCTGGACGAGGCTTTCGCCCGGGCCGGACTGACCGCCCACGTGGCGGTGGTCAGCGCTCAGCGCGATGCGATTCTGCCTATGGTCCTGGCCGGCGCCGGGGCTGCAATCCTCCCCCGATCGATAGCGTCGACCCCACCGGAGCATGGAGCCACCGTGTTGGGACTCCACCCCAAGATCACCCGCGAGATCGTCATAGCGCACCGGCCGGCCGTGCTGTCGCCTGCCGCCGCCGCCTTTATCGCAGCGGCGTAACCTACGCGGCGCGGTTGCCGAAACTCTCCGGGTCGTCCAAGGAAGGGTCGCTCCACAGGCGATCTTCGTCCAACCCCGCACGGAAATCTTGTACCAGGACTACCGCGAGCAGCACCATCGAACCCAGCAGCAACCAACCCACTCGTCTCACCCCTCTCGCCTTCGGCATCGTCCGTTCAAGAATTGGACGAATATCCCGGCTGTCCGGTTCCCCTCCCTTATAGTTACTATTCTCTATCCTGGGGTTTGCTTCCAATAGGGCTGATCGGCATGTCTCGGATGGGACTTAAGTCGTCCTATCTACCACCTCAGCGTCGCAGCGATCTTTTCTGATTCAAGAGCCGGGACCGCCGATACGGCCAGCACGTCGACGTCGGATTCAAACGCCATCTGTACAACCTGTTCGACCGATTTCGAGCGGTCGCCGCCGGCCAACGGCTCCGGCTCTTCGATTTGCGAAGAGTCGAAGAGCAGTGTCTGCACCCGGTTGGATCCAAGAGCCTTGACGGTGGCCTCGATCCCGATAACCGCACGGCCGCCCGCCGAAGCAACGCCGGCCATCTCATCGGCCAGATCCGACTCCCGTTGCTTCCTGACCTCGTCCACGATGGGTTTGCCGAGGCGCAGAATCCTCTCCACCGTCAAGTCGTCCTCCCAGACCAGATCGCTGGCTACGATGCTGGTTTCCACGCCTCGGGGCGCGAAGGCAGCCTCAAACTCACCGACAAGTCGCGGGTCTCCAAACACTACGAGCACATCCCAACCCGCATCCAAGGCAAGCTCACCCATCTGCTTGGCCAACCTACCCAGTGACTTACGGACCGTTGCAAACAACCGCTCCTCGAAGTTGTCCCGGAGGGAACCGCTCTGCTGAGCCGACCCTTTGCCCGAGGCGGTCGGCCAAGACATCTGCCGCCAATCCGACGTATCCGGGTTCAAGCGAAAGCTAGTCAACTCTTCACCACCGGTCGAGCTGGAACCAATTACCCGAGCTTCGTTTCGGTGCAGCCCTACCAGGCCAAAGGGCGCTAGCTCTCCCACCGCGACCAGCAGCGGAGGCAGGTAGGCACGATCCCTGATGACGACGGCGTTAGAAACCCGAGCTCGGGAACCCACCTCGATCCGCTCAGAAGACCCGAGTCCGTAGAACACACCAAGCCCGCGAGAGCCTTCCAATGCAGGGTCTACCGAGGATTTAGCTACCGACTCCAGGTGGGCCAGAGCGCCATCGACGGCGGCCGCGTAGTCCCGACTGCCGTACGCCCTGACTCGCTCTCGAAGATCCTTGACCCGGTTTCTAAGCTCTATGCGCCATTGATCGGCCCCCGCAGCTCCCGGCGGCACCGACAAGTCTATATAAGCCGAGACGACGCCGATGTCATCCCGCATGGCCTGGACCGCAGCCATGGATTGGCGGTTCAGATCAAGGGTCACGGTAGCTATGGTCACCTCCCGCTCCTTACTCCCGGACGCTGTTCTCAGGAAGACTGCATTGAGGGCCAAACCGCCAGCGCAATAAGATCCCGCAGGGACACCATTCCCACCAGCGATCCGTTGTCGGTAACCGGCATATGCCGTACTCCCGCTTCCAGCATTAGGCCGATTACCTCCTCGGCGTCGCTGAGCGGCTCTGCGGTCATCGGCTCGGGGGTCATGTAGTCGCCGACCTGCGTATCCTTTGAGTCGGCCTCGTCGGTCATGGACACAACCAGGTCACGCTCACTCAGGATGCCCACAAAGCGGCCGCCCTTCATTACGGCCAGAGCGCCTACCTCGTTGCCGGCCATCTTGTCGGCGGCTTCCGAGAGTGACTCTCCGAGATCCACCGAAGCCAGGGTGCCCGGCTTGTAAAGCTCCTTGATCTTCATCGTTGCACCTCCATTTCCCCATTCTGAACCGCCGCAAGAGCGGACTGCAGTGCCACTTGGCCCGCCTCTGCTGGGACCAAGGGCTCACTAACCAGTGTGGTGGGGGTTCTGGCGGAGCTAAGCGCTCTTGGTTACCACCTGTTCGGGCGTGGGCAGCTTGATGTTGGTTGCCAGCCCCAACTTACCCAGGCCGGCGATAAACCAGGCGCTCGGATCGAACTGAAACCGGCCGAGGCCGTGCCTGTAGGAGGTGGGAAAGGCGTGGTGAGAGTTGTGCCAGCCTTCACCGAAGGACAGCAGGGCCATGATCCAGTTGTCGGTGCTCAGATCCTTGCTCTTGAAGGGCCGCTTGCCGTAGAAGTGGCAGATGGAGTTGATGCTCCAGGTGACGTGGTGCAGGAAGAATATCCGAGCCAGACCGCCCCAGATCAGTGCGGTGAGGCCTCCCACCCAAGTACGAGTTACTGCAAGCCCGATCAGTCCGGGCAGCACCACGGAGACCACCGCCCACAGCGGAAACGTTTTGTTCACCCGCGCTATGGTCTTGTCGGCAAGCAGGTCCGGCGCAAACTTCTCGATGTTGGTCTTGTCGGCGTCGAAGAACCATCCGGTGTGTGCGTGCCAAAGACCGGCGAGCACGCCTCGGACCCCCTCGGCTTCGGCCAGATGCGGCGAGTGCGGATCCCCGGGCTTGTCGGTGAACGCGTGGTGCCGCCGGTGATCGGCCACCCAGGCTATAACGGAACCCTGTAGCGCCATGGACCCCGCAATCGACAGCAACAGCTTGATCCGCCGCACGGTGTCGAAGCTCCGGTGAGTGAGCAACCGGTGATAGCCGACCGTTATCCCCATACCGGTGAAGACGTAGAAAATAAAGAACAGCGCCAGATCCAAAGCCTGGATGCCGCGATTCCAAAGCAGCGGAATTCCTATCGCTGCCCCTGCAAACGGCAGAATGGTTACCAGCAGCACCATGCGGCGTTCCAGCTTCAACTGCTTAGACGAAGGACGTATGGTGTTGGACCGCTGCTTAGCGCGTGGTTGTTGAGGGTCATCAACTAGGGTTTGCGGCATAAGAGGGGGCGTTCCTTTCCAAATTTGTTCTCTCCCCTTAAGCTACGATACCGTAAGGAGCCGGCTAATTGCAGGAAACCTCCACCCGCGGCTGCAAATCTCCTACCGTCACGAGCGTTGCATAACGTCCGGGCGCATGGGTAAACGCGCCTAATGCAGTGGCTGGAAACCCCGTGGACCGTCGAACTGTCCGTGGGGGCTTTTGTAGGCGGTGGGTTGCTCATTGCCGTCTTCGGAGTGCGCCTGGCCAAGGTGGTCGATCGTCTCGCCGACCGCACCGGAATGGGCGAGGCAATGGCCGGGGCTGTCCTGCTCGGAACGCGGCGGTCAGAGCCGGAGCGCTCACGCTGGCGGTGGGCGGCTTGGTGGGAGGCAACACCTTCGACGTCCTGTTCATCGGGGCGGCCGACGTCGTCTACCGGCAGGGCTCGCTCTACGCTGCGATCACCCAGGCCGACCTGTTCGTCATAGCCTGGACCATGGCGCTGGTAGCGGTCCTGGGCGCAGGTCTGGTGCGGCGGGAAAGACGGGGAGTGGGAAAAATAGGCCTTGAGGGCGCCACCATCCTGGTCCTGTACCTCGCCGGGTCTGCCACCGTCGCCGCTATGGGCTGAGCGGCCTCACCTGCGGATACTGCGGATCCCACCGGCGAGCTTCGATACGTTGCAGGTAAATCTCATCGTCGACCGGATCGGCTACGCCATCCGCCCGCGCTTGGACCGCGACGGCGAATGCGATCTGCCGACTTAGCTCTATCACCTCGCTCAGCGGCGGGAGGATTCCGGATCTGGCCCCGAGGTTGCGGCGCGCGCAGGCTTTGGCAACGGCCTCTGCCGCCGCTTCAAACATCCCATCGGTCACTTGAGCAGCGCCGGCCGCGAGGGTGCCCAGACCCAACCCCGGGAAGACGTAGACGTTGTTGGCCTGCGAAATCACGTACCGTTTGGAGCCGTAGGTTACGTCGTCGAAGGGGCTGCCCGTGGCCACCAAAGCCCGCCCTGCGGTCCAGGCGAGCAACTCCGCCGGGGTCGCTTCGGTCCGGCTGGTCGGGTTAGACAAGGGCAGCACTATCGGACGGTCCACCAGATCGGCAAGACGGCGAATCAACGACTCGCCGAAAAGGCCCGGCTGGCCCGAGACGCCGATCAGGACGGTCGGCGCGACCTGGTCGACTACCCTGTCGATATCGGTGGGTCCCGAAGAATTTGCCCACGAATCCACGCTTACCCAGCGCTGGGCGAACGGCGCCTTGAAGTCGGCCAAGTCCCCGCGCCGGTCGTGCAGCAGCCCACCGGAGTCGAGCAGGTAGAGATTCTCTTTAGCGACGCCGGCGCCCACCAAAGCGGCGGCAATGCCGGTGCCGGCCGACCCCCCGCCACAGATCACGACGCGGGCGTCGTCGACCCGCGCCTCCAAGCGGCCCAGGGCAGCCTGTACGGTGGCCAGCGCGACCGCCGCGGTTCCCTGAATATCGTCATTGAAGCTGGGGAGGGCGTTGCGATGACGCTGCAGCAGTTCGGTAGCGTTATGGTTCGCAAAGTCCTCCCACTGCAGCAGGGCGCGCGGCCAGCGGGACCTAACCGCACCGACAAAGCTAGAGACGAAATCGTGGTACCGCTCACCCTCCACGCGTTCGTGACGCCAACCTAGGTAAAGAGGATCCTCCCGCAAGGCCGCGTTGTTGGTCCCCACATCGAGCAGTATCGGCAGGGTCCGCCTTGGATCGATGCCGGCAATGGCCGTATACAAGGAAAGCTTGCCGATGGCGATGCCCATGCCACCCAACCCCTGATCGCCAAGCCCCAACGTCCGCTCGCCGTCGGTGACGACTATCACGTCCACATCGTTGGGAGCTGAATCCAAAAGCGACGACACCCGATTCCTCAGCTCATAGCTCAAGAACAGTCCGTAGGGCCGGCGATAGATCCTGCTGAAATGCCGGCACGCCTCGCCGACCGTGGGCGTGTACACAATGGGCATCATCTCGGTTAGATGATCCCGAAGGAAACGGTGAAAGAGCACCTCGTTGGCATCCTGCAGGGACCGCAAGAATACGTGGCGTTGCAGATCGTTGTGGTAGCCGTCATAGATGACGCGGATACGCTCGAGCTGATCTTCTATGGTCTCCACGCGGCCGGGCAGTAGACCGTCGAGGCCCAGCGCCTGCCTTTCCACTCCGGTGAAGGCGGTGCCCTTGTTTAACGAGGCCTCCGCCAACAGTCGCCGGCCCCGCAAGTCGGTCTCTACAAGCCTCATACGCCCCCAAGCTTTTTGCCAACAGCGCGAGTCCTATCCTCGCGTGAGATACCGTAAAGGTGCAGTCTCACCACCACCACCGAGGAGAACGCGCAGTGACCGACCCGAACCCCGCGATGGGGAGCATCGAACAAGTGCTGCGCCGCGCTCGCAACATCGCAGTCGTCGGGGCCTCCTCCAAACCACACAGGCCCTCCTACGGCATCTTCGGTTACCTCCTGGATGCCGGCTACCGCGTCTTCCCCGTCAACCCCAACGAGAAGACGGTCCATGGCCGCGTGGCCTACCCTACGCTCGAGTCGGTTCCCGAACCTATCGACCTGGTGGATGTCTTCCGCCGGTCCGACCAAACCCCCGCAGTCGCCAAGAGCGCGGTCGCCGTCGGGGCCGGGACGCTGTGGCTGCAGCAGGGCGTACGCAACGAACAAGCTGCGCAGATTGCCCAAGAGGCAGGATTGACCGTCGTTATGGATCGCTGCATCGCAGTGGCTCACGCTCAGCTCGGCCTAAAGGCGTAGCAGCTACCCGCCGGCCGGCGCCGTCTGGACGATCGGAATCGGTTCGGTAAGGGTCGCCGGCTCCGTACGCAGCCACACGGTGCGCTGCGGGAACGGTATCTCGATACTCTCGCGGTCCAAAGCTTCCTTGATCCGCAGCCTAAGCTCGCGCCCCAATCCCCACTGAGCCCCGGCTTCGGTCGTGCACACTAACCGAATAGCAACCGCATCGTCGCCCAAGTCCGTCACACCCCAGACCTCGGGCTCGGCCTTGAAGGCCTCTTTGAACGCGTCTTCCTCGTACAGCTCATCGGCGGCAGCCTTGATTACCTCCTTGGCCCGCCGCAAGTCGCAGCCGTAAGCGACACCGACGTCCAGCACGACACGGCCCCAGCCTCGGCTGGAGTTGCCGGTCTTGGAGATCTCACCGTTTCGCACGGTCCAAAGGGCTCCATCCAGAGCCCTGATCTGCGTGGTCCGCAGACCTACGTGCTCGACGGTTCCCATCGTGCCGTCGACATCCAGGAAGTCACCGACGCCGTACTGATCCTCGGCCAGCATGAACAACCCCGACACCAAATCGGACACCAGGTTTTGGGCGCCGAACCCCAGGGCGACCCCCACGATCCCCAGCCCGGCGATCAGCGGGGCCAGGTTGATGCCCACCTCGCCCAGAACCAGCAGTACGGTGAGGACCCAGACGGTGACCGCCGCCAACGCGGTCAGTACGCCGGCCAGCGTTTTGGCCCGCTCCGGTGCACGCGCGGACGCGGCCTTTCTGTCGTCGCCGGAGGACTTTTCGCCCCGGGCAATCACGCGCTCAACCACCCGGTCTATTAGGCGCTGGACTAGCTTCCTGGCAATCAGCGCAACCAGCAGCACCCCGGCAATTCGAACCACTGTGGCCAGTATTTCAGGTGATCCCTCCAGTAAACGCATGTTTCCTCCCTAGTTCGCATACGAAAACGGAGATCTGACGCTAGGCGGGGCTCTATCGACTGTCAATTTTGCGCAGCCATCCGCAGCGGAGTGCTAAACGGGCGCGCCAACTATCATCGTCATATGTCCGCCAACGCCGTCTCGATTGCAGGTGTCACCAAACAATTCAACGGCACGGTAGCCCTCGACGGCATCGACCTGGAGGTGCCGGAGGGCTCCGTGGTGGCGCTGCTGGGACCCAACGGGGCCGGCAAGACCACTATCGTGCGGGTGCTCGCCACGCTGCTGCGCCCCGATACGGGAACCGCCCGGGTCTTCGGACACGACGTAGCTAAACACCCCGAGCGCGTGCGCGAGCTGATTGGATTGACCGGCCAGTTTGCGGCAATCGACGAACTGCTTACCGGCCAAGAGAACCTGGAGATGTTCGGACGGTTGTTCCACCTGAGCCCCGGCGCCGCGCGCAGGCGCGCCGGCGAGCTTCTCGAGCAGTTCGACCTGGGCGATGCCGCAGACCGCCCGGCCCGAACCTACTCCGGGGGAATGCGCCGGCGCCTGGATCTGGCCTCCAGCCTGCTTACACGCCCAAAGATGTTGTTCTTGGACGAGCCGACCACCGGGTTGGATCCGCGCAGCCGAAACCAAATCTGGGCCGAGCTTCGCGAGTTGGTCGCCGCCGGTACCACCTTACTGCTGACCACCCAGTACCTAGAGGAAGCCGAGCAGCTGGCCGACCGCATAACCGTCATAGACCACGGCCGGGCGATCGCCGAAGGTACCGGCGACCAGCTGAAGGACCTGGTGGGGGGCCGCTTCCTGCAGGTTTCGCTCATACGCGCCGCCGACCGGGAAGAGGCGGTCAAAGCGTTGTCCGAGGTCGGTTGCTCGGCTCCGCAGCCCTCGGAGCGGCCCGACCGGCTGACCCTGTCGATAGGCGACGACGGGTTGACTACGGTATCCAGAGCCGCCGCTGCGCTCGAGGCCGCCGGGATTGACGTAAGCGATATGGCGCTGCGGCGCCCCACCCTTGACGACGTCTTTATGGATCTAACCGGCGCTCCGCCGGGGAACGGACGGCCCTTCACCAAAGGAGCCGATCTGCGCCGAGCCCAACCCGAATCCGCGACTGCCGAAACCTCCGACGCACCGCAAGAGCCTGCCCGGCCACGCCTGGATCCGCTGCGTGTGCGCCGGACGGTTTCCGACGCCGGAGTGGTAACCGTACGCAACATCCGCCACTTCCTCCGCCAGCCGGGACTGCTACTGTTCTCGACGGTACAGCCGATTATGTTCGTGCTCTTATTTGCCTTCGTGTTCAGCGGAGCGATCGGCCAGGCGCTTCCGGAGGGCATCGACTACATCGACTTCCTGTTGCCCGGCATCTTCATTCAATCGGTATCATTTCGAGCCACTCAGACTGCGATCGGTTTGGCCGAAGATCTCGAGCGCGGGGTAATCGACCGCTTTCGCTCCATGCCCATGGCGCGCTCTGCCGTCCTCGCGGGGCGCACAATCGCCGATCTGGTACGCAACCTGGTCATTCTGGCGATCATGATCGTCGTCGGGTACGCGATCGGGTTCCGCTTTCAGCGCGGAGTACTGAGCGCGATGGCCGCCATCGCCGTGGTACTTGCGTTCGCCTTTGCGCTTAGCTGGATCTTTGCCTCGCTGGCGCTGTGGGTAAAGGGCGTGGAGGCGGTGCAGTCGGCCGGCTTTCTGGCGATCTTTCCGTTCGTTTTCGCCAGCTCGATCTTTGTGCCGTTGGAGACCATGCCCGGCTGGCTCGAGCGGATTGCGGCCGCCAGCCCGGTGTCGTTGAGCGCGGACACCGCCAGAGCGCTGTCGATCGGAGGTGACCTCGGATCGTTTCCCGCGGCCATGACCTGGGTGGCCGGCCTGCTGGCGGTGTTCATCCCGCTGTGCGTGTGGCGGTACCGCAAGATAGGCTAAGCCGGCCCGCCTCGCTCCATGACCGCCTGCAGGAATGCACTGACCAGCGGGTGAGGCATCCCGGGGCTCGACCGCACCTGCGGTACGAACAAAGTGGCCACGAAAAATGGATGGTCGGCAAGCTCGACAACCCGGATCTCACCGTCCTCATCTGAGCCGACCACCTGCAGCACACCGCCTCTCAGCACCTGCGCCCGCTCCGGATTTACGCCGAAATTGCAGTAGTAGCTCTCCCGGACCTCGGTGGCCTTATACGCCCCGGCTGCCTTGGAACCCGGCACGAGGCTCACGCTCATCTCGCGGCCTGCCGGAGAGCACTCCAGCGCCGAGATAAACAGGTCGGAGGCGTCGGGATCGTACTCGGCGTGTTGGGCATCGGTGAAGCCCAAAACGTTGCGGGCCACCTCGATCACCATGTGCTGGAAGCCGCCACAGGTACCCAGACAAGGCACCCCGTCCTCCCGGGCCTGCCTGATTGCCTGCAGGGTCTTGTCCATATCCCGGTACGGACTGCCCGGGGCGACCAGGATTCCGTTGTAGGTATCAAAGATCGTCGGCTCGATTTCGTCAGTGGCAATCCATTCCGACTCGATGAACAGCCCGAGGGCGTTCGCCGAATGAACCAGCGCAGCGTCGGTCCTTAGATGCGGCTCGAAACCGGCCCGGTAATCGCCCAGGATCGCTATCGACGCAATAACTGCGGCTCCACCTCCCCGCTCCCTTCTGTGTATACACCAATGCTGCTTAGAGCACCGACAACCCGATTATCGGGCCTCGGACCGGGTAATCCTGAATTCGAGGAGTGAACTAACAATAGCCTTGCTAGCATTGACCCGACCCAACCAGATCGGAGGTCCACTTATGCCTCACCCCGTAGGAGAACGATTTCGCTGCGATGAATGCGGCGCGGAGATCCTGTTTGTAAAGCCCTGTCCCTGCCCGGATCAACACCACTCGGACACATGTTGCGGCAAACCGATGCGCAGTCTTGGGGTAGAAGCCTCGGCCGACAGCTAGTCTGCCGGCCGACCCATGGCGAGGTCCGGCAGGCGTTTCGCCTTAGTTGGCGCAGTAGGCGCCTACAGCGCGGTGGCGGTGGCAACCGATCCTTGGACGCTGCACGCCAGCATCCTCACAGCCATTCCGGGCATTGCCGCCGCCTCGTACGCGGTTCGGCGCGGATGGCATCGAATTGGCCGGGACGACCCGCCGCTTCAAATTGACCAGGTAGGCGCGCTGGGGCTGATGATCTGGACTCTGCTCGTCGTGCTGCTCACGCTGTGGGTGCTGGCCACCTTTTTCAGTCACCCCAGATCTACCTATCCGACTATTTCCTCCATATTGAACGGGGTCTTCGACAACTACGCCCTGAGAGCGGCGGGCTTCATGGGCTGGCTGGCCATGGGCTGGTACCTGCTGCGCCGATGATCCTGCCGCCCGATTCCCGTTCAGCGAATCTGCTCATCTGGGCGCTGCTGTTCGGGACGATAGCTCTGTGGCAGATCGTGTGCTTGCTGCACTCCCGTCTTCCGCCGTTAAAGACCCTTTTTGACCTCTTGTGCCGCTGGTGGGTCACCCGCTGGGCTCTGCTTCTGGGCTGGTTCTGGTGGGGATGGCACGTTTGGGTCCGCGGAGGCTGGTAGCCGCAGCGCCAGCGCAGGGATAAAGTGGACGCATGGCTAAGCGACATGCAGCCCTCATGCCTCTCACCCACGATCACCACCACGCCCTCGCTCAGTGCCGGCGCCTGAGCAAGGCAGTCGACTCCGAGCGGTCCGTCAGGACCGAAAAGGCGGACGGTTTCCTCAACTTTTACCTGGGCAGAGCCATCCACCACTTCAGGGAGGAGGAAGAGCTCTTTTTTCCTCCGGCCGCCGCACGCCCCGAGACGAGAGATCTGGTGACCAGAGCGGTTATGGAGCACCTTCAGATCCACGGGCTGGTTGCCGACCTGAAACAGCAGCTCGCCGGCGGCGATGTAGAGCCCGTGCTGCTGCAGGAGATCGCCGACACTCTGCGAGCACATGTGCGATTCGAAGAGAACGAACTGTTTCCCCTAATGGAGCGCGTCGTTTCGTCCGAGGATCTAGACGAGCGCGCCACCCACCGTCGCGACGTATAACGTCCCTACGCCGGTCAGTCTGACCCGGCCCGGATCGAAACGAGGCTGTCGACAACGCTCCTCAGGGACGAGCTATCAAGACTGCACGGGCGTTGCGAGCCACGGCGTCGCTCACCGACCCGACCAGCGATCTGCTGAGCGCTCCGTGCCCACGGGAGCCAACTACCACCAAGTCGTAGCCGCCCTTGTCGGCCTCCTCGACGATCAGGTGATGCGGAGATCCTTCGGTGGCCACGGTCTCGGTTTGAAACCCCATGCGCTCCAACTCGTCCGCAGCCTCGTTGACCCGGAGCCGGGCCTTTTCGCGTAACTCGTCGATTAGCGCGGAGCCAACGCCGGCCATCGGAGCGTACGGTGGCCCTGCGGCTGCGGCGTACGGAATCCGCGCTACCGACAGCACGGTAACCGCGCACTGCTGCGGGTCTGCGAACCCACTCAGCAACGCAACTGCTCGCCGGGCGCTTGGCGAGCCGTCGGTAGCGAGCAGGATCCGTACCGGCCTGGACTCGGCCGGCGACTCGTGTACCAACACTACCGAGACCGGACTGGAGTGCAGAATGTGCATGCTGGTGCTTCCCAACAGCAGGCTGCCCAGCCAGCTGTGCCGCCCGGCCCCCACCACGACCAGATCCTGCTCGTCGTCCTTGGCGGCGTGCAATATAGCCGATCCCGGCCAACCGCTCAACACCTCGCCCTGCGCGGAAAACCCCGCGGCTGTGAGCCTGTCTGTGGTTTGGTGAACCGCCTCCCGGGCGCGAGCGCCGGCCTCTTCCAGCACCTGCGCCTCCACCGCGTAGGCTTCAGGCAGCTGCGGCTCCGGCTCCACCACCGCAACAACCGAGAGCTCTACTCCGGCCTTGTTGCCCACGGATTCCAACAAAGCCGCGGCTGCATCCGAAGCCGGCGAACCGTCGGTTGCGTACAGAATTTTCATGAGAACCACCTCCGGCTTCCGAGTCTGGGGTCTCCAACTACGCCAGCACAGTGCCGTCCGGCCCGCTTCCGGAAGGCCCAACGACACCAGGTCGAACGATTCACCGGTGCACCAGGCGAAGCCTGAGAAAGTGAGATGCGCATGATATGCACGGGTCGTAGTTTCGTATCGCCCGCTCGCACATCTGAGTCAACTCGACCGCCGGCATCGCCAATCTCTGCTGCACCAGCAGACGTAGGTCGTCCTCTATCTGTCCCTGGTTCTGTGAGGTTGGAGGCACTATGCAGGCTTGGGTGATCAGGCCGTCGGCACCGATTCGGTACCGATGATACAAAGTTCCCCGGGGGGCTTCGGTGAATGCGTAGCCGGTTGCCTCGACCGGTTCGACGTCGACGTAGGGCCGATCGGGTGCCTCGTACGCTTCTATCAGCCGCAGGGCCTCATCGCACGCGTAGAGAATCTCGACCGCTCTAACCACGATACTTTGAAACGGGTTTCGGCACCCCTCGCCCAAACCGGCCTCTTGGGCCGCCTGCCGGGCCACAGGTGACAGCAGGTGTCGATTGAGGTTGTAACGGGGCACCGGACCCATCAAGTAGTGGCCCCCGCCGCGCAAGCGGCTGTGTAGCGCAGTGGAGTGAGGCACCTGCTCTTCTGTGAACCACTGCTCGAACTGCGAGGCCGGCACGTCTATCCCGCCCGTCGAGATCACCGTACCTCGCAGGATGGGGTACTCGTCCCCGGTGCTCATCGACACCTGCTCCTGCGGCGGCTCGAATTCCGGAAAGTCGAACCCCGCTACCCACCGGACCGTCGCTTCGGCCCCATCTCTTGCCCGCCGAAGCTTCTGCGCCAGCACCTCCAGACTCGCCCGGCTGGGCAGACGGTAAAAGCCCCCCAGGCGAACGTTTACCGGGTGGATAGCGCGTCCGCCGAGCAGCTTCATAATCTCGTTTCCCACGCGCTTTAGCTGAAAGCCCCGGTCTGCCGCCTCCGGGTGGTCGGAAGCCATATCAACGATCCCTGAGTAGCCCAGGAAATCCGGTGCGTGGAGCATGTGCAGGTGCAAGGCGTGACTGCTGATCCATTCACCGCAGTACAGCAGCCTGCGTAGCTGCGCCAGCGAACCGTCCACGACTACACCGCACGCGTCTTCAATCGCCAGGCACGCACTCATCTGGTACGCAACCGGGCAGATCCCGCAGATACGCGCGGTGAGATCCGGCGGCTCCCTGTAATCGCGGCCGACCAGCAGAGCTTCGAAGAACCGCGGTGGCTCGTAGATGTTCAGGTTGACCTGTTCCACCCGCCCGTCCCGAATCTGCACTTTCATGCCGCCCTCGCCCTCCACTCTGGTGAGGGCGGCCACGCTCAAACGTCGCCGGGTGCCGCTGCCGTCCATCAACTAGGCTCCCGACGGCTGTGCTCCCGGAAAGCCCCAGCGTTGGCATTGAAGGTCATAAAGGCCCGCCGCGCCGCGGACGAGGGCATCCCCAAGACCTTGAGCTGGCGACCGAGCGCCGGCGCATTGGGCGACTCGGCCGGGCCGAAGCACCCGTAACACCCCCGGTTGCAGGAGGGACAAAGAGCGCCGCAACCGGCTTGAGTAACCGGCCCCAGGCACGGCGTGCCCTGGGCCACCATCACACACACCGCACCCGACAGCTTGCACTCCACGCATACGCTGTGGCCGGCCACCGTGGGCTTCCTGCCGATGAGGAACGCCGCGATGACTTCCAGTAACTGCGAACGATCGATGGGGCAGCCGCGCAACTCGAAGTCCACGGCCACGTGATCCGCGATGCCCGTGGAGGTAGCAAGAGTTTCGATGTAGTCGGGCCTGGCGTACACAACCGACATGAAGTCCTTGACGTCGGCGAAGTTACGGAGCGCCTGGATCCCCCCGGAGGTGGCGCACGCGCCTATCGTCACAAGATGCTTGGAAAGCCTACGGACTTCGTGGATCCGCTCAACGTCGGCGGGGGTCGTGATCGACCCCTCGACCAAAGACAGATCGTAAGGGCCGTCGACGGTTCGGCTACTGGCCTCGAGGAAGTAGGCAATCTCGACCTCACCGGCGAGGTTGAGCAACTCCTGCTCGCAATCGAGTAGCGTGAGCTGGCAGCCGTCGCAGGATGCAAACTTCCACACCGCGAGCTTGGGCCGAACCGGCCGGCCGTCTGTACTCACAGTTCGAGGCTCACAGTTCGCGAACCTTCATGAGCGGCTGCATCCGTTCATAGTCGAACACCGGGCCGTCCCGGCAGACAAACTCGGGGCCGAGCTGACAGTGCCCGCAAAGACCGATGGCGCACTTCATGTTGCGCTCCATCGAGATCCGAACCGCGCCGGCCGGCACTCCCCGGTCCGTCAGCGCCCGGGCCGTAAACCGCATCATCACCTCCGGGCCACACACCAGGGCCAGGGCGCTGCTGGCATCGAAGTCCGACCGTTCGACAAGCTCCGTGACCAGACCGACCTGCCCCGACCACCCGGCCGAGGCGTGGTCGACAATCATCTGCACCTCGAGTCCCCGGGATTGAAGCTGCTCCAGATCCCGGCGAAACAACATCTGACCGGGTGAGCGAGCCCCCACCAGCAGCAGGGCGCGCCGGTAGTCGGCGCGGCGACCGGCGATCTCCCACGCAGCCGGCAAAATGGGCGCCAGCCCAAGCCCACCGGCTACCAGGACGACGTCGCGATCCCGGCCGTCCTCCACATCCCAACCCGAACCAAAAGGCCCTCGCACACCCACCACATCGCCGAGCTTCATGGCGCACAACGCCCGGGTGATTGCTCCAACCTCCCTGATGCTGTGCAGCAACAGACCGTCGGAGCCGGCTCGCACCGAAATTGCCGCCTCCCCGACACCAAACGCCCAGAGCATGTTGAATTGCCCCGGCCCGAAGCTCATCGGCTGCGAGTCCTCGGGCTCCAATCCCAAAGTCACCACATCCGGACCATCGCTCTGTGTCGAGCGAACCCGGTGCAGCCGCGGCAGCATGGGCTCCGTAGCTGCATCGGGCCTGCCAACCGAGTACATGTCAGCCCGCCGTTTGCCCGTAGAGATCGAGCAGCCGGATCCGGGCAGATTGCATTCGGTCGGTCATCACCGACGAAAAATGCTTCATGAGCTCATAGCCCAACCTCGGGTCACCGTCGCACTTGCCCCGCAGGCAGGAGCCATCAAACGCCACCGCTGCGATCCGATCCAGGGCATGACCATCGAACTGCCACCGGTACGGCGGGAACAGCCACGAAAACCCCGCGACCTCGCCGGGACCGATGGTATCGATCACCAAAGCTCCGCGCCCCGGCTCGGCCGCCTCGAGAGCCAACCGTCCTTGACGGAGCAGAAAAAATCGATCGGCCGGTTCCCCTTCTCTGAACAGGTAGGTGCCCGCGGCGAACGAGACGTTCTGCCCGCACGCCGCCACCGTCGTCAGGTCGGCGTCGCGCAGACCGGAAAACGGCGTCAACTCGGCCAAGAGCCGCTCGAGATCACGCCGGGCCATCACTCTTGCTCTTCGGTCGAGCGAATGGCGGCCAGCTCCTCGGTTATATCGATGCCGACGGGGCACCAGGTGATACAGCGCCCGCACCCGACGCAACCGGAGGTATCGAACTGATCGATCCAAGTGCCGAGCTTGTGGGTCATCCACTGCCGGTAGCGGGATTTGGTAGACGACCGGGTGCTCGACTCCCCCACATGCGAAAAATCCAGAGTGAAACACGAATC
The DNA here is from genome assembly GCA_040905365.1 of Actinomycetota bacterium. Lineage (GTDB taxonomy): Bacteria > Actinomycetota > CADDZG01 > JAHWKV01 > JAHWKV01 > JAHWKV01. Next base: position 19,505 of record JBBDRQ010000030.1, on the reverse strand, counting down.
CCACCGGCGCCATCGCTGCGCGTTGTCGCCGGCTAAGTCCGTCACATCCTCGACGCTGGAGCAAAAGCAAGTTGGGCAAACCATGGTGCAGTTACCGCACGCCAGGCAGCGCTCGGCGACATCGTCCCACCGGGGGTGCTCCATATTGCGCTCCAACAGTTGCTTGATACCGGTGGTGTCCATCTGCCGGCCCATCTGAGCAGCGGCGCCCTCCACGACCGCGTCGGCTGCTTGGGGGTCTCCGGGCGCCGGTTGGGAGGTGGACACCGAAGACAGGATCTGCGCTCCCCGATCGGTGCCGACCTCCACCAGAAAAACGTGCCGGTGAGCCTCGACCAGCTCGGTCAAAGCCAGGTCAAAGCCAGGTCCTACCCGCGGTCCGGTGCCCATCGACACACAAAAGCACGTGTGGGCCGGAGTTCCGCAGTTGACCGCAACGATAAAAGCCGGCTCCCGGCGCGCCGCATAGCTTCGGTCCCGGTAGGCGCCGCCCAGAAAGACCCGATCCTGTATATCGATAGCCGCCAACTCGCACCCTCGCACCCCGACAAACGCATAGGGAAACTCCACATCGGGTTCATTCAGACGCACTCCTTCGGCGGTGCGGCTGGCGCTAAACAGCAGGTTTCGGGGCGGAAACAGAAACTGCTTCCACGACTGCGGTCCGACCGCGTACCCGAACAGGGCGTCGTCCAACCGGCGCTGCAGCCGGTAATGTCCGCCGTCCTGCTCGTCGGTCCATCCCTCGGGCAGGTCGGCGACGGAGCCGATCTCGTCGTAAACGATCGCCGAATCTCTCACCGTAGGCCCCACCACCAAATACCCGTTTGCACCCAAAGCAGCAATCAACTGATCAAGACCGGTCCGGTCGATCAGCACCTTTGTAGCTTCTGAAGACCCCCCGTCCGGCTGGACTTCGTCCATCTCACCTCCGGCTTCCGGCACCTCTACACAAACCGTCACGTGACACCCTACCCAAGCGAGCAAGGCGGCAATAGGGAATCCTTGCCCCCTCGGTGCGGGCCGATAGTCCCCTTCTTCAAATAGTCCAGCCAACCACGCTTGGACCACCTGCGGGCTCTCCCCCACCGATGTCGCCGCTTCCCCCACCTCAACCCTCACCTTCGCCAACCACCGGCCCCAGTCCGTCACCGTCGCCGCCCCCGTCACCGTCGCCGTCGCCTGAACTGACTCCCGACACGCAGCAGTAAAGCCAAGGCTCAACCGAGCAGGCAAAGGGTTTCGGGATCCCTAATTGCCGGGACCTTTGGCCCTGTCGCCACGGCGGCGGAGGGGTTGAGATAGAGCGAGACAACGATCGTCCGAGGAGGAGACGCGCATGACGCCCGACACCAATGAGACTCCGGCCAAACCTGACTCCCCGACCGACCTCAGGTTCTCCTGCGAGATCGAACTGCCCGATGTGACGCTGGACGGCGACATCGCGTTCCCGGCGCATGCAACGGTTCTGGTGATTTTCGCTCACGGCAGCGGCAGCAGTCGCTACAGCCCCCGCAACCGATCGGTCGCCGCCCAACTCAACGCGGCCGGCGTGGCGACCCTGCTATTCGATCTGCTGCACCCAGGGGAGGAGGCCGACCGGGCGAACGTGTTCGATATACAGCTGCTGGGCAGCCGCCTGGCGGCGGTCACCAAGTGGGTGAGCCGGTACCCGCAACTGGCCGATCTGCCAGTTGCATACTTCGGGGCGAGCACGGGAGCAGCCGCGGCCCTGGTTGCCGCCGCGGACCTGCAACAACGGGTGAGCGCCGTCGTCTCCCGTGGGGGACGGCCCGATCTGGCACGCGAGCGCCTAACCGAGGTCACCGCCCCCACTTTGCTGATCGTCGGAGAGCGCGACCACGAGGTGATCGAGCTAAACCGAGAAGCTCAGGGCCTGATGAGCAGATGCCTAACCGAGCTGGCGATAGTACCTGCGGCTACGCACCTGTTCGAGGAGACGGGAGCCCTGGAGCAGGTAGCGCGGTTGGCCGTCGAGTGGTTCCGAAAGCATTCGAGCTAGCCGAGTCACTAATTTCGGCCCACCTCCGGCCGGCTCAGATCAAGCCGCCGCATCAGTTGGGCGTTGACCGCCACGATCACCGTAGACGCGCTCATCAAGACGGCTCCAGCGGCCGGGGAAAGGGTTAGGCCGGCCCAGGCAAACACTCCGGCGGCAAGCGGTATGGCGAAAACGTTGTAGCCGGCGCCCCAGACGAGGTTCTGGACCATCTTGCCGTAGGCGGCCCTAGACAGCCTGATCAGACCCGTCGCGGCCCTGGGGTCGGAGGACATCAAAACCACTCCCGCCGACTCAATCGCAACATCGGTCCCGGCCCCTATGGCTATACCGACGTCGGCCCTCGCCAGCGCCGGCGCATCGTTGACTCCATCACCCACCATAGCCACCTGCAAGCCCCGCGCCTGCAGCTTCGAAACGGTCTCCTGCTTGTCCTGGGGAAGTACCTCTGCAAACACCTCGTCGATGCCAAGCTGCGCTGCAACCGATTCGGCCACCTGCCGGGCGTCCCCGGTGATCATCGCCACCCGAATACCCAGGTCGTGCAGTTGCTTGACCGCCTCAAAGGACTCCGGACGCACCTCGTCCTCGACGCTCACCCCGCCGACCACCGACCGGTCCTTCAGCACGTACAAGACCGCGGCGCCCCGGCTCTTCCACTCCTCGGTAACAGCTCCGAGCTCGTCCGGCTCGTCCAGGTCCAGCTCACGCAGCAAAGCCGGCCCGCCGACCATCACCTCGGCACCATCTACCGTTGCGGACACGCCCCGCCCGGTAAGGGCCCGGAACTGCGTTGCCGAAGGAACCCGCCCTCTTCGCCGCGCCGCCGCCACAATTGCCCGGCCGGCCGGGTGCTCGGATTCGGCTTCCACCGCCGCCGCCCACTGCAGCACTTGGTCATCGGAAACACCGAGGCCCGCAACATCGCTTAGAACATGCGCGCCACGGGTCAGGGTTCCGGTTTTATCGAACATCACCACATCGACGCTGCGCATTCTCTCCAGGGCCAATCGGTCCTTTACAAGAATGCCGGCCTTGGCCGCGATAGAGGTTGAGATGCTTACCACCAGAGGGATAGCCAGCCCCAACGCGTGAGGGCAGGCAATCACCAAAACCGTAACCGTACGGATGTAGGCGGCCTGGCCCTCCCCCAGCGCAGACCAGGTCCCGAAAGTGATCACGCCGGCGGCCACCGCGACGTAAAACAGCAGCGCAGCCGCCCGGTCGGCCAGAACCTGGGCTTTGGACCGAGATTCCTGCGCCTCGGCCACCAAGCGCTGGATGCCGGACAAAGCCGTATCTTCACCCACCGCATCTACGCGCACCCGAATCGACGAGTCGGTAGCCACGGTACCCGCCACGACCCGATCACCCGTCTTGCGCGCTACCGGCCGGGATTCTCCGGTGACCATCGACTCGTCCAGCTCCGCTGCGCCCTCGACTATGACGCCGTCGGCCGGGACCCGCGCTCCGGGCCTTACCAGGACCTCGTCCTGCGGCCGGATCCGGCTCACCGCTACGGTGCTTACCCCTTCTTCGGTCACCAACTCCGCCTCGTCCGGCAGCAGCGCGGCCAAAGCCTGCAGCGCACCTTGGGCGTTGCCCAGCGAACGCATCTCAATCCAATGGCCGAGCAGCATGACGGTGACCAGCGTCGCCAGCTCCGGCCACAGATCCGCGTCGAGCACACCCAACGTCGTTGCTGCCGAAGCCCCGAGCGCAACCAGCAGGCCGAGCGAGATCAACAGCATCATGCCGGGCTGTTTAGACCGTATCTCGCTCAGGCCGCCGCTCAGAAAGACCGGCCCACCGTACAAGAACACTATGGTTCCAAGCACCGGCGGGACCCACCGGGACCCAACAAAGCTCGGAGGGCTCCATCCGGTTAGCTCCATCAACATGTGGCTGTACAGCACCACCGGTACCGTCAGAGCCAGACTCAGCCAGAACTTACGGCGAAACCTCTCCGCATGACCGGCATGATCCCCATGGCTCGAGTGGCCGTTGCGACCGCCATGACCATGATGGTCTCCAGAGGCATCCCGACCCGCCGACAAGGTAGCCAGCGGCACCGCCATTATCACCGAGGTCGTCCCGGCACGCGCCCGGGCGCATCGGGCGTTCGCCCCATCTTCCGGGAATCGAGCCCGCCGGACTTCGTCGCAAGTCATGAGGGACAAACTTTAGTCCAGCGATGCACCCACTACCGCAGATTGTAGGCACAAAACCTGCCGATTGAAGATTTTCGGGACCCTCTCGACATTTAGAGACTCGGGACCGGGGGTGTATGTTCACCTCAGTACCACAAAGCGCGTAAGCTAAAATTGCTTGAGAGATTTATATGGCCCGTATCGAACTGCGCAACATCTACAAGATGTTCGGCCCCGACCCCAAGGGGGCCATCGAAGCTCTGCGTTCGGGCGCCCCGCGCAACGAGGTTCAGGAAAAGACCGGGACCCTCGCGGCGGTCATCGACGCCACCTTCACCGTTGAGCCCGGGGAGGTCTTCGTCGTCATGGGCTTGTCGGGTTCGGGCAAGTCGACCTTGGTGCGCACGATCAACCGGCTCCACGAACCGAGCTCGGGTCAGGTACTGATCGACGGCGAAGACGTGACGGCGCTCGACACCAAGGAGCTACGTCGCCTTCGGGCAGAGAAGGTCAGCATGGTGTTCCAGCACTTCGCGCTGTTCCCCCACCGAACGGTCCTGGAGAACGCGGCCTGGGGCCTTGAGGCAAGCGGGATGGAACGGGCCAAACGCTCCGAAAGAGCCCGCCGGGCGCTCGCCGTTGTCGGATTGGACGGCTGGGAGGACAAATACCCCCAGCAACTCTCGGGCGGGATGCAGCAGCGAGTCGGCCTGGCTCGAGCCCTGGCCACCGACGCCGACATCCTGCTGATGGACGAAGCCTTCAGCGCCCTGGACCCGTTGATCCGCCGCGAGATGCAGGATCAGCTCTTGGAGCTTCAATCCGAGCTGGGTAACACGGTCGTGTTCATAACCCACGACCTCAACGAGGCCATGAGGATCGGCGACCGCATCGCCATGATGAAGGATGGAAGCATCGTGCAGATCGGCACCGCCGAGGAGATCCTGCAGGAGCCGGCCAACGACTACGTCGCAAGCTTTGTTCAGGACGTGGATCGGTCCCGGGTCCTGACGGCAAGCTCGGTCATGGAGGATCCGCTGGCGATCGTGGGTCCGAACGAAGGTCCCCGCCTTGCAATTGAAGCGATGCGCAAGAGCCAGGTGTCGGCGGTGTTCGTGATCGGTCCCCACAGGCGCATGCGAGGCGTGCTGCGCGACACCGACGCGGTCGAGGCATCGAAGCGAGGCGACCGCAGCGTCGAAGCACTGCTCACTCAGGACTTCGAACGGGTCAAACCCGACACACCCCTGGTCGAGCTGTTCGCCCCGGCTGCATCCAGCCCTCTGCCCTTAGCGGTGGTCGATGACGAGGGGCGGCTGGTCGGTGTAATCCCCCGCGTCACCCTGCTCAACGCGCTGGGAGAAGATCATTCTTTTGAGGGTGAGACACAAGAAGGTTCGATGAGCGATGCTTGAGGTTCCCCGCATCCCGCTCGGCGATCGCGTCGAACGCGCGGTCGAATGGCTCACCGACAACTTCGGACCTCTGTTCGACCTTATAGACAACGTCATCGGGGCTCTGATCGAGGGGTTGGAGGATCTGCTGGCCTGGCCTCCCCCCTTCCTGCTGGCAATAATCTTTGCCGTACTCGCGTGGCGGATCCGCAGCCTCGGCTTCGGCGTGTTCACGCTGGCGGCATTTAGCGTGATCGAAGGCATGCGGTTGTGGGACGACGCCCTGTTGACGCTGTCACTGGTCCTGGTGTCCAGCCTCATCGCAGTGGCGATCGGCATCCCTGCCGGTATTGCGGCCGGCCGCTCCACCACGGTGGGATCGATCCTGCGGCCGGGCCTGGACTTCATGCAGACGATGCCCGCCTTCGTTTACCTGATTCCCGCCATCATCTTCTTCGGTATCGGCAAAGTACCCGGTGCGGTGGCCACCATAGTTTTCGCCATGCCGCCCGCGGTGAGACTCACCGAGCTCGGCATCCGGCAGGTCGACCGCGAGGTGGTCGAGGCCGGGCACGCTTTCGGCTCGGCGCCCATGCAGATACTGACCCGCATTCAGGTGCCTCTGGCCATGCCCACCATCATGGCCGGCATAAACCAGGTGATCATGCTGGCACTGTCGATGGTAGTAATCGCCGGAATCGTGGGCGCCGGCGGTCTGGGGGCCGTCGTATTCCGGGGGATCACGCGTTTGAACATCGGCCTCGGCTTCGAGGGCGGGCTGGCCGTGGTCATCCTGGCCATCTTCCTCGATAGGCTAACCGGAGCGATCGGCGACAAATCGTCCGCGCGCGTAGCCGCGGCCGCGACGAAATAACCATCAATGCGTCAACCGAAAGGAAAGGAGGGGCTCATGACCTATAGAGCTACCAACCGGAGACGAACCCCGCGCGCAATAATGGTCGTTGCCATCCTGGCCGCACTCGCGCTGCTCACCGCAGCCTGCGGCAATGGTGACACCGGCACCACCGGCGCAGCGGACGGCGACGGTCCGAGCGTCAACATAGGGTGGATCCCCTGGGACGAAGACGTCGCCGTCACCCACCTTTGGAAGTACCTGCTCGAAGAAGAGGGTTATCAAGTGAGCCTGACCCAGCTCGATGTAGCGCCCGTGTACCAGGGCCTTGCCGACGGTGACGTCGACGTCTTCCTGGACGGCTGGCTGCCCGCGACTCACGCCGACTACTGGGAGCGCTTCGGGGACGAGCTCGAGGACGTGGGCGTCTGGTACGACAGCGGGACACTTAACCTGGCGGTACCGGCCAACCTAGATGACATACAGACCATCGGCGACCTGCAGGGCAAGGCCGACATGTTCGAGGGCCGTATCGTAGGCATCGAGCCGGGCGCCGGTTTGATGCGCGTCACCCGCGAGGAGGCCGTGCCCACCTACGGCTTGGAGGACTATGAGGTACTGGAGGGCAGCACGCCCGCAATGCTCGCCGAGTTGGAGCGAGCCCTCGACAGGGACGAGCCCATCGTGGTGACCCTGTGGCACCCGCACTGGGCGTACGCCTCATACGACATCAAGGACCTCGAGGACCCGGAAGGCGCGATGGGCGATGCGGAGAATCTGCACGTGCTCGGCCGGCCCGGCTTCTCGGACGACTTCCCCGAGCTCGCGGGATGGCTGGCGAACTTCGAGTTGCCCGACGACGCTCTGGCTTCTCTGGAGCAGCTGGTAATCAACGAGTACTCCCAGGGCGAAGAGCAGCAAGCCGTTGAGGAATGGCTGAGCGATCCGGACAACCGGGCACTCGCCGACGGCTGGATGAGCTGACCTGAAGCTCGTTACGGGTGCCGCTGGAGGTTGAGTTGTCGCTCTTCCTCCGGCGGCAGCCGTTTTACCGGCACGGATCCGCCTAAGCCTCACGTCCTGCAGACGGCAGCGAGAAAGCAACGGTCGCTCCCCCGCCCGGTGTGTCCTCTACCCACACTTCGCCGCCCATGAGCGAAACGAAGCCCTTTACGATCGCCAAGCCAACTCCGGCGCCCAGGCGCTGGTGGCGCTCGTCGAGTTCGTAAAACGGATAGAACAACCGCTCCCGACCCTCGTGCGGTAAGCCCTCCCCGTGATCGACGACGGCCACCTTCGCGTACCCACCCTCTTCGGTCACCAGCACCTCGATCCGATCGGCCCCGGTTCCCGAAGCCCGGACAGCGTTGTCGAACAGGTTGGCCAGCACCCGATCCAAGAACTGCGGATCGGCCCGTACCACGTCACTCTCGTAGGCCGACACATAGATCTTGAGCCCTGGACGATGGATTCGAACCCGCTCGACAGCTTTGCCGACGACCTCATCCAAAGAAACGTCCTGGAGCCGGGGCTCCAACAGACCGCCCTCTATACGCGATATGTCCAGCAGGTTCGCGACCAGGCCGGTTAGCCTCTCCGCCTCCACGTAAATGCCGTGCAAGGCCTCGCCGATCCCCTCCCGGTCGCTGTGGACACCGTCGGTCAGCAAATCAGTCACCGTGGCCTGGATGGACGCAAGCGGACTTTGGAGCTCATGGGAGACCGCGACCAGAAGAGCCTTGCGCTGTGAGTCGACCCGGCGAAGGTCCGCTATGTCCGACTCAATCTCCCTGAGGCGCTCCCCCTCCAAGACCAGAGCCAGTTGATCGCAAACGCCGCGGAGGATACGGCTCTGCGTCCGGCTTAAAGGAGACCGATCCTCTACCCACAAAACGAGGACGCCAATGGCTTGTTCACCGATAAGCAACGGCAGCCTTTCCGACCGGCCGATCGTCGCCGGCTCCCACCAGGGAGTCAGCGTCCCGGGCTCGGCGCCCACCGCCACCTGCTCCGTTAGACCTCCCTGTCTGTACACGAACAGCGATCCCTGCTCGAAGCCGAACTCCTCGACAATCTTGTGAACCGCGTCCTGGTAGCTCTGCCGGCGCGAGTAACTTTCGAACAGACAACCGGACAGCGACTGCAGCGTCTCGAGCTCCCGGCGGCGCGCCTCGGCAACCGCGTCTCGTTCGCGAGAGCGATTCAGCAGGCTCCCCACCGCCGCCGCCAGCACCACAACCAGCAAGAACCCAAGACCCTTCGCCAGCGGCGCGAGATGATCTCGCAGCGCCACTAAAGGCGCGGACAGGGCTCCAACGACTCCGGCGGCCGCCATATACCCAGGGTTCAGGCGTGACGCCCGAGAACCAGCCGGGCCGGGCTTGTGCAACTTGTCGTTCAAAGCGCCGGCCCCCTCATCGCTCCTGCTGCGATATCACGTGGATATCCACCTCGGAGGCTCTGCGAATCAGGTTGGCCACAAACGACCCTCCAATCAATTCCTTCCACCTGGACCGTGGCGACTCCCCCACGACGATCTGGGTAATCTTTTGCCGCGACGCGAACGCCAGCGCCTCCTCCACCGGATCTTCGGCCTTTTGGACGTGGAACTCACCCCCCAGCTCGCGCACCAGAAACTGAGTCCGTTTAGCCCATTCCGTACTGAGATCCTTGTGGCCGGTCTGGACATGCAAGACCAGCAAATCTCCGCCGAGACGACCCGCCATGCGGGCTCCCCGGCGAATCAGATCTTCGGATCTCGGACCATCGTCCACACACACCATCACCCGTTCTCTGGTTTCGGGGGCCTTGTTCTTGGACCATTTCTCCAGCAAGTCCCGATCGACCACGTTGGCCACGCGCATCAGCGCCAGCTCCCTCAAGGCGGTGAGGTTTTCCTCGGTGAAAAACCGGCGAAGAGCCAGTTCGGCCTTGTTGGGATCCGGGTATACGTTCCCGTGCACCATACGCCGCCTAAGCGCGTACGGCGACATGTCCACCAGCTCGATTTGATCCGCCAGATCCAGCACCCAGTCGGGCACGGTTTCCTGCTGGCGAATGCCGGTGGTTTGCGCAACCACATCGTTGAGGCTTGCAACGTGCTGAATGTTGACGGTGGTTATGACGTTGATACCCTCGGCCAGCACATCGAGGACGTCTTCCCAGCGCTTGGCCCGACGGCTGCCGGGAATGTTGGTGTGAGCGAGCTCATCGATCAACACCACCTGCGGACGTCGCTCTATGATGGCCTCGACATTCATCTCGTCGAACTGGCCGCCCCTGTAGGGCAGAATGCGCCCGCGCGCCTTTTCCAGGCCCTTGGTCATCTCAATGGTCTTGGGCCGCCCATAGGTCTGGACGAAGCCGACCACCACGTCCGCCCCTCTGGCCTTGCGACGCTGGCCTTCGGAAAGCATCGCGTAGGTCTTGCCAACGCCCGGGGCCGACCCCAGGTAGACGGTGAGGCGTCCCAGCTTCCGGCTCTCGGCTTCCTGCCTGGTCCAATACGTTTCCCGGACCGGCTCGGCGACGACCTGGCCTACGAGGGCCTCTACGGATTCAGAACCCGCGGCCTCGCTGCTGCTGGTCTCCTTTTCCATCGCTAAGCCCAGTTCGTCAAAGCCGTCGGGATAAAAAAGTCGGGAGCACTAGTGCTCCATCGCTTCCAAAGCACGGTTGATCTCCAAGACGTTGACCCGCTCCGAGCCGAAAAGGTCCAGCGGCGGTCGCCGCGCATACGCGTCTATCAAGTCAAACACCTTCGCCAACGGCACCCCCCGCACCGCCGCCACTCTGGGGGCCTGGAACCGTGCAGCCCCCGGGGAAATCTCCGGGTCCAGTCCACTGCCGGAGGCCAGCAACAGGTCGGACGGTATGTCGTCGATGGAAATGCCCGGGTGGTAGGGGTTCTCCAGCGCCAAGACCTCCTCCGCTCGGCTACCAATAGCATCGGCCAGCTCCCTGGAGGCGGGGCCCAAATTGGATCCTCCCGAGGTGCTTGCATCGTAGTCAACCGCCGAAGGCCGCCCGTACAGCCACCGCTCGCCCTGCCAGGCCTGCCCTATCAGACGGCTGCCGACCACGGTGCCGTTCTCCCGAATAAGCGACCCCTCCGCCTGGTCGGGGAAAGCCAGCTGACCCACGACCGTGACCGTCAGCGGGTAAACGACCCCGGTAATGAGCGTGAGAACCAGGGTAACCAGCAGCGCCCTTCTGATCACCCGCATCATGGGAACTGAAAGAATCCGAGGATCATATCGACCAGCTTGATCCCAAAAAACGGCGCAACCAACCCCCCCACGCCGTACAGCAGCAAATTGCGCCGCAGCAGCGATTGGGCGCCTACCGCCCGGTATGGAACTCCGTGCAACGCAAGCGGCAACAGGGCAACTATGACCAGCGCGTTGAAGACTACCGCGGAGAGAATGGCCGAGCCCGGGCTGCGCAGACCCATGATGTTGAGCTGGCCGAGCACCGGGTGGGCTCCCGAGAACATGACCGGGAGAATGACTGCGTACTTAACCACGTCGGTGGCCGTTGAGAAGGTCGTAAGAGCGCCGCGGGTTATAAGAAACTGTTTTCCCGCCCGCACTATGTCGATGAGCTTGGTCGGGTTGGAGTCCAAATCGACCATGTTGCCCGCCTCGATCGCCGCCGCGGACCCCGCGTGCATAGCCACACCCACATCTGCCGCGGCAAGCGCGGGAGCATCGTTGGTACCGTCCCCGGTCATCGCCACCGCCCGACCCTTGGACTGTTCGGATCGTATTAAGGCGAGCTTGTCCTCGGGAGTGGCCTGAGCCAGGTAATCATCCACTCCCGCCTCCTTCGCCACGGTCGCCGCGGTTCGAGGGTTATCCCCGGTGATCATGACGGTGCGAACTCCCATACGGCGAAGATCATCAAACCGGGCCGGAAGGTCCTCCTTGATCACGTCCCGTAGCTCGACGACCCCCAAGATAACGTCGTCACGTGCGACCAGAATCGGCGTGCCTCCCCCGCCGGCTATGCGGTTAATCTCCGCCGTACAACCGGGATCGGGCTGTTGCCCGGTCCACTTCGCAACGGCGTCCACCGCTCCTTTGCGAATCCTGACGCCGTCGACATCCACCCCGCTCATACGGGAATCGGCGCTGAATGGAACCGGCCGCACCTGCCCCAGTTCGCGACCCCGCAGTCCGTGCAGGCGCTTGGTCAGCACGACGATCGAGCGTCCTTCGGGGGTCCCGTCGGCCAGGGAGGCCAGTTGCGCAACGTCGGCCAGCAACTGTGCGTCTACCCCGGCCGCGGGGTGCAAAGCTACGGCTTCGCGGTTGCCCAATGTGATCGTCCCGGTCTTGTCGAGCAGCAAGGTGGTGACGTCCCCTGCGGCCTCCACCACCTGCCCGCTCAGGGCCAAGACCTTACGCTCGGCCAGCCGGTTCATTCCCGCTATACCGATCGCCAAGACCAGACCACCGACGGTACTGGGCACCAGGGCCGCAAAAAGGGCGATCAAAGCCGCCGGCTGAATCCTGGATCCCGAGTAGATGGCGAAAGGCTGCAACGTCATCACCACGGCCAGCGCGGTAATGGTGAAGGCCACCAGCAAGATGGTCAGGTAAATCTCGCTGGGTGTCTTTTGACGCTTGGATCCCTCTACCAAAGAGATCATTCGGTCCAAGAAAGACTGGCCCGGCCCGGACGTGACGCGAACCTTGATCCAGTCCGAGAGCACCTTCGTACCTCCGGTGACGTGCGCTCGGTCTCCGCCCGGCTCGCGGATAACGGGAGCCGACTCACCGGTGATCGCCGACTCGTCCACGGTGGCGATACCCTCGATAACCTCGCCGTCCGCCGGGATCAGCTGACCGGCTTCGACCAGTACGACGTCCCCGAGAGCAAGATGCGCGGCTGGAACTTCCAGGGTGGTGCCATCCTCGGCGACCAAGTATGCAAGCAAGTCCTGGCGGGTTCGGCGCAGGGAGTCCGCCTGGGCCTTGCCGCGTCCCTCGGCCACAGCCTCTGCAAAATTGGCAGATAGCACGGTCAGCCACAGGGCGACAGCAACGGCGACCGTGAACGACACAGCCCGTCCGCCCGCCAGCTCGAACAACAGGCGGATGGTTACCATCGCCGAGGCGACGAAAATGCTGAAGATGATCGGGTTGCGAACCTGCAAACGGGGATCGAGCTTGACTGCGCTGCCCCACAACGCTTCTCGCACCACCGCGCGGCGCGGCGTAGCCACAGCCGAGCCGGGTACCGAACCGTCGTCCTTCATATACAGCTCATGGGAGCTCAGGGCACGATCCCTTCCAGCCCCACCAGCAGCGGGCCCAGGCTCAGCGCCGGGAAGGGGACGCTGAGAATCAACACCACGCCGACCAAAAGACCCACGAAAAGAGGCGTATCGGTTCGCAGAGTGCCGACCGTCTCCGCGGGCGCGTCCTTGGCCTGCGCCAGACCGCCGGCCATCGCCAGGGCCGCCACCATGGGCACATATCGACCGAACAGCATCGCTATTGCCCCGAGCACAGCGTAGAAGGGCCCGCTGGCGTCCAGCCCCGCAAAGGAGGCGCCGTTGTTGTTCGCCTGCGAGCTAAAAGCGTAGAGGATCTCGGTAAAGCCGTGTGCCCCGGAATTGAGCCTGGCTTCCAGACCCGGCGCGGTCACGGCCCCAAGGCCGGTAAGACCCACGGTAAATACAAATGACACCACCACGCCGATGATGGCCAGCTTGATCTCGCGAGCGCCGATCCGCTTACCTAGATACTCCGGCAGGCGTCCGACCATCAGCCCACCCAACAGCACCGCGATAATCACGTAGAACACCATCGAGTAGATTCCGCTCCCCACCGCGCCGAACACACCCATGTTCATGTTGGCGATTTGAACTGCACCGCCGGCAGGAGCAAACGAAGCGTGTGAAGAGTTCGGCCCTCCGTGGGAGGATGCGGTAGCGGCGGTTGCCCACAGGGAGGACGAGTCGACGCCAATGCGCGCCTCCTTGCCTTCCATGTTGGCAGCCGAGGCGTCGATACCCGCGGCCCGCATCGCGGCCGTGGCCCCCCGCTCGGAGGGCAGCGTGGCAGCCACACCTGATGCGAGGATCAAAAGCATTGCGGCGAGAATCGCCCATCCATGCCGTTTGCTGCTCACCATCAAACCGAACGTGTAGGTCAGCGACGCCGGTATGAGCAGGATCGCCAGCGCCTGCAGAAAGTTGGAAAACGCATTCGGGTTCTCCAACGGGTGAGCCGAGTTCGCATTGAAGAATCCTCCCCCGTTGGTACCCAGCTGCTTGATGGCGATCTGCGACGCGGCCGGCCCGCGCGCGATTGTCTGCGTTTGCCCCCGCTCTATCTGCGCTTCAACGGGCCCGCCCAGCGTCTGCACCACGCCCTGGGATATCAGCAACAGCGCGAGCAAGGTGGAGATCGGCAGCAGTATGTAGACGACACCCCGCACCAGGTCCTTCCAGAAGTTGCCCAACCTGGTGGCGTCCACCTGGGTGAACCCCCGGGCAAATGCGACCAGCACCGCCATGCCGACCGCAGCGGATATGAAGCTTTGGGACGTAAGAGCGACCATATCCGTGAGGTAGCTCATGGTGGTTTCGCCGCCGTAGGCCTGCCAGTTGGTGTTGGTTATGAAGCTGACGGCGGTGTTGAACGCCACCGCCGGGTCCACGCCCGGAAGTTCGCTGGGGTTAAGCGGTAACACCCCCTGCAGGCGCATGACCCCGTATGTGAGCGCGAAGCACAATCCACTGAACCAAAGCACCGAGGACGCATACCGCCTCCAGCTCTGCTCCACGGTCGGCCGGATGGCGCACAGCCGGTAAATCAGACCCTCGATACGCCCAATCCGCTCGGAGCTGTACACCCGGTACATCCAAGTGCCCAGAGGCGGCGTCAGGGCCAGGAGCAGGACGAAATAAAGAGTTACCGTCGCCACGGACTCAGCAACTCCTCACTCTTGCGCAGATAGGAGCCCTCCCCCAGCCATCGACGTCGTATGCGCACCCCCGCCTTACAGCCCAAGACCCCTGCCCGCGCCGGAACCCGGTAGTTGACCTTGGAACAAAAGTTTCTAAAACCGCTCTGGGTAAAACAGAGCGTAGACAAGGTAGGCAAGCAGCGCCAAGCCTATGAGCAAATCGATTACGTCTTGAGGCGTCAAAACCGATCCAGCCACGCTACGAAACCGAACATCAGCGCGAAGAAACCTACAGTCAGGCTCACCAACCCCAAATCCAACATCCGGCAATTATATCTACGCAGTGGCGCCCGGTTGGCGAGCTGAGGCCACGATCCACGTAAAGGGCTGCACCTGTCCCGACGGAGTAGTGTGCGGGTCCCTGCAGCCGCCGATTACCTCGAAGCTGTCTTCCAGCCTTCCAGCCAGTTCATCCAGCCCATAGCGGGCAACCGGTAGGCCCGAGCAATACCGGGGTCCGTCGGGGGCGAAGGTGGCCAGAATGACGTAACCGGGAGCCGCAACCGCATCGATCATCAGCTCTTCGTACCTGCGCCGGTCCCGCTCTTCCACAAGAAAATGGTATGCGGCCCGGTCGTGCCAAGGCCGAAGCGACGGCCCGGATCCCACTGCAGCAAATCCCGGTTGACCCACTCCACCCCACCGGCTCGCGGCCCGAGCCGCGTGCGAGCCGCCGCCAGCGCAACCTCCGACAGGTCGACTACCGTTACGTGCGAAAAGCCGCGATCCAGCAGCCCATCGACGAACGTCGAGGCCCCTCCGCCGACGTCCAATATGGGTGTATCCAGGGGCAGCTGAAGCTGGTCAACCAGGGCCAGCGACAACGACGCCCCCGGCTCGAACCAACTTACTCCGGTCGGGGAAAGGTCTGCGTAAGCCGCGTCCCAGTGCGCGCGCAATTCGGATTCGGAGCCGGTCAGCTTGCTGTTCATGGACTCAATCCTGCGCCCACCCACCACGGTTCACAAGTCCCCAAAATGCCCTGATACCGCCCATAAGGACGGCTATGGCTTCGCGGCGAAGCCAACCCGGTCGCACAAGACATTGGCTTAGCAATCAAGTCGGCGATAGCATCGCTTCTGTGAAGATCGTTATCGTCGGTGGACACGGGAAAATCGGTTTACTCCTCACGCGCCTGCTGGCCGGCGCCGGCCACGAGGTCCGCTCGCTTATCCGCAACCCGGATCACGCCGCGGACGTGGAGGGGGTCGGGGGCCGCCCGGCCGTGGCCGACCTAGAGGCCATTACTTCCTTAGACCTCATCAAATTGATCGGCGAAGCCGACGTGGCGGTTTTCGCTGCCGGCGCCGGCCCCGGCAGCGACTCGCGGCGCAAGAAGGCCGTCGATTACCAGGGCGCGATCAAGCTCATATCCGCGGCACTGCAGACGGGGGTCCAGCACTACATGATGATCAGCGCCAAAAAAGCCGACGCCGAGCACACCGGCGACGAGGTGTTCGACATCTACCTGCGCGCCAAAGGCAAGGCGGATCTGACGCTCAAGGCCAGCGGCTTGCCCTTCACGGTCGTAGCACCCACCACTTTGACCAACGACGAGCCATCCGGCACCGTCACCCTCGGCGAAACGGCGGAGGGCGGAAACATCAGCCGCGCCGACGTGGCGGCCACGGTGGCCGCGCTCGTCGAGACGGGTAAGCCCCAAAACCAAAGGCTGGAGCTGACCGCGGGCTCGACGCCCATTGAGGAGGCGGTTGCCGCACTGCAGTAACGCACCCGGAAGCATCGCCTAGGAAGCTGTCGACTGCGGGCTCGCCAGACCCTCGCCCGGGCCCACAAAGCTGCGGGCAACACCGGTAGCCGAAACCGTCGCGGCGATCGTTTGCGCGCCGAGCAAGCTGAACAAAACGGTGAGCTGCACCTGAGCGGCCTGTACCGGCGAAGCACCGCCTAGGATCATCCCAACAAAGGCGCCGGGCAAGGTGACCAGACCCACGTTCTTGGTTTGATCCAGCACCGGTATCAAGGCCGTCCGAATGCTTCCGGGAACATAGGAGCGCAGCGCATACCTGGCCGTAACCCCCAGACTCAAGCGGGCTTCGATCTCAGAAACTTTTGAGGAAAGCTCGTCGGTGATGCGCCGGCCGGCCAGTCCGGCTGCAGTCATGGTTCCCCCGATCAAGATACCCGCGATCGGAATCAGGTAGCGCGGCGTAAGCGGGTATCCGCCCAACCCGAACAGCGCCAACAGCGCGGTGCCTGCCCCTGCGGCTACCGACCCGGCCGCAATCCACAGCCTCTGGTTGATCCCGCTCATTCGGTGGGCGGCGGTCCACGATGCAGCCGTGAACATCACGGCGACGAACAGGGCCGAGTAACCCAGGCGGCTAAAAGCCGCCTCAATTATCAGCGCGACAACCGTGAGCTGCACGGCGGCCCGAACCAACGTAATCACCAGCTCGGACCGGATCCGCAACCTCTGGTGACCAGCAACCGCCAGGCCGATCAGCGCCAGCAACAACCCCAGACCTACCGCTTCCATTAGACCTCCCCGGACCACACCTTAAAAATCTGTTCGATGGAACCCTCCGACCGCAGCTCACCGTCGACCAACAGCTTGGCGGTGGAGCATATACGCCCGGCCAGGGCAAGATCGTGGGTTACTACAACCACGGTGAGGGCCTCCGCGGCCAGCGCCGTGATCAGACTTTCGACAGCTTGAAGCGAGTAGCGGTCCAGTGCCGAGGTCGGCTCATCGAGCAGAAGGATCTCCGGATCACGTACCAGCGCCCGAGCTATGCACACACGTTGGGCCTCTCCCACCGACAGCTCGTGCGAGCTGCGGGTCAAAAACCCGGCCGGCAGAGCCGCGCGGTCGAGCACTTCCAAGAGGCTATCCCGCCCGGGGTCATCCAGGCCGTACGCCAGATTGGACCGTACGTCGCCGGGGAAGAGGATCGGAGTTTGCCCTACCAGCCCTATTCGCCGGCGCAGCTGCACCGGCGGCATCTCACGGATGTCCCTACCCCTGAAGGTGACCTCGCCGCGGGTGGGTTCGCTCAACCGGTTGAAGCACCTGAGCAAGCTGGACTTGCCCGACCCGGACGGCCCGACCACCCCGGTAACCTCCCGGGCTCCGAAGCACACGTTTACCTGCTTCAACACGAGCCGATCGCCCCGGTACAGCGTGAGATCGCTGGTGCGCAGATGGGGACGGCCGGCTTCCGGCGCCTGAGGGCTCACACGATAGGAGACTGCACGGCTTCGCCGGTTTGTACCCTCCACAAGGCCGCGTACAAGCCTCCTACATCAAGCAGTTGGTCGTGGGTACCGGCTTCGGCGATCCTCCCCTGCTCCATTACCCAAATCTTATCGGCATGCCGCACGGTGGACAGGCGGTGGGCTATGGCGACGACGGTGCGCCCTTGCGCCACATGCGCCAGCGAGCGCTGGATTGCTGCCTCGGTCTCGTTGTCCACCGCCGACGTCGCCTCGTCCAACACCAAAATGGGTGGGTCGCGAAGAATTGCCCGCGCGAGGGATATGCGCTGCCGCTGGCCGCCCGAGAGCTTCTGACCCCGCTCTCCCACGATCGTGTCGTAACCCATGGGCATCGCGGCTACAAAGTCGTGAACCTCGGCGAGCCGGGCCGCGCCGACAATCTCGTGGTCGGTCGCCTCCGGCCGGCCGTAGGCAATGTTTTCCCGGACCGTCCCCTGGAACAAGAACACGTCCTGGCTCACGTAACCGATCGTCCGGCGCAGCGAACGGTAAGACAGCTCCCGCACGTCCACCCCGTCTATACGGACCACCCCCTCACGCGGATCGTAGAAGCGCAGCAACAGCCTCACCAGAGTGGATTTCCCCGCTCCGGTGGCGCCTACTATCCCGTGCGTCTGCCCGGGCAATATGTGCATGTCGATGTCCTGCAGGACGCTGGAACCATCGCCGTAACCGAACTCCACACCATCGATTCTGACCTCGCCCCGAGCCGGTGATGGAAGCTCGGCGGTACCCGGGGTCATACAGGGCCTTAGATCCAAAAGGTCCAGGATCCGGCGGGTCGACGCCATGCCCCTTTGGTATAGATCCAGCGTCTCGCCCAGCCAGGTAAGCGGCCACAGCAGGCGCTGGGTCATAAAAACGAGCACCGAGTAGATCCCCACCTCAATGGTTCCCTCCAGCGCCATGCGTCCGCCGATCAGCAAGGTGAAGGTAAAGCCGGCGAGGATCGCCATACGGATCATCGGGATGAACGCCGAGGAGACCTTGATGGCATCACGATTGGCCAGGCGATAGGCGTCGGAAACCCCCTCCACTCGTCGCCCTTCGGTGAGCTCTGCGGTGAAAGCCTTTATGGTGGCGATGCCGCCGAGGTTGTTGACCAGGGTGCTGGATAGATCCGAAACCCTTTCCCGCACCCTCGCATACAGCGGCTCGAGGCGGCGCTGGTAACGCAACGACCCGATCACTATGACCGGAATGGGCAAAAACGCCAGCAGCGCAAGTTGCCAGGACGTGACGAAGAAGACGACTCCGACCAGCACCACGTTCCAAAAGGTGGCGATGATGACGGCCGCCCCCGAATCGAGGAACCGCTCTAGCTGGTTGACGTCGTCATTGAGGATCGCCAGCAGATCCCCGCTGGAGCTGTCTTCGAACCACGCCAGATCCAAATCCTGAATATGCCGGTAGGCGTCTAGACGGGCGCTGTGCTCGATCGATTGCGCCAGATTACGCCAGCTCAGATCCGCCAAGTATTCGGACAGAGACTCCAACGCCCAGACAACGACGTTGAGAACGGCCAGAACAACCAGTTGACTGAACCGGTCCTCGATTCCAAGCAGGCCGGCTACGAAGGAGGCCTCACCCCGAACGATCACGTCCACGGCGGCGCCGATCAGGATCTCCGGTCCAACATCGGCGATCTTGTTGACGGTGGTCCAGGTGGCAGCCAGGACCATGCGGCGGCGATGGCCGACCGCATAGCGCCATAGCCGCCGCAGCGGATGCGCGGGTTGAGTCGATAGGTCGACAGCTTCTGACATGGCCAAAAGGCTACTCGCTATCGGACGAACCCGTAAGCAGCGTTTCCAGTACCCTGGCCACTAACTTTTGCGAGGTTTGGGGCGCGTGAGGCGCTTCCTGGC
>JBBDRQ010000029.1:0-8633 GCA_040905365.1 Actinomycetota bacterium | reverse complement strand
AGCAGCTGAACACAATGTTCACCACCGTGACCACCGCCCTAACCCCCTCCTCGTAGTACCGCACCACGATCACCTCGGGCCGAAGGCGTCAGCTTTCGGCCCGAGGGTTCGGTTGAGGCAAGTCGCCACACCAATTTTTTTTGATCACTGCGTCACGGCTTCGTCACGCAGGCAAACCCTGAAGCGAAGGAGGGGGGATTGAAGAGTCTGAAACTGCGATCTCACGACGAGGACGGGGCGGTCCTCATCGTCGTCGCCCTGGTCACCGTAGTCCTGTTGATCCTCTCCGCGGGTGGCGTCATGCTGCTCACCCTTTACGGCAGCCAGCGGGAGATGCAAAAGTCCGCCGACCAGGCCGCCCTGGCCGCCGCCGCCGCTCTCCCGCTGCTCAACCCGGGTCAGACAATGGACGCCCTTCCGCTGGTCACCTACTACGAGCTGAGCGACGACGCCGGTCTTGACGTACCCGTAAGAGGCCTGGAAAACGTCCCCGATCCCCGCGCGGTGGCGTGCGCCTACGGCACACGCGCTCTGCAAAGCGATTCGGCCAACCTGGTTTCGAAGTTTGGCAACAGCTTTGTGGGCAGCGGCTACTGCGCCAATGAGCCGTGGAGCGACGGACGGGTCGGCGTAACCCTCAACTCGCTGGGCACTCCGCTCTCGCAGTGCCTCAGCAGCCTGACAACGGACATCAACAGCGTGATCAGTGAGCTGGAGAGCGGGCTGAACGGGCTTGTTTCGCTAACGCTCAGCCTGCTCGGGCTAACCCAAGAGGAAGCCGAGGAGGACGTGGAGGAGGTCGTCTTGCAGCTGGAGGCCTTGCTGGCCTCGGTGCAGAACCTCGAGGCGCTTTCTCCGGCCCTGCTCACCCCGGAGGTCACGGCCACCGTTACCGACCGGGTATCGCCGCCGTACATGCAGATCGCGACCGGCGGCGACGGGGTCGAGATGACCGTATCGGCAACCGCCGAGCGGCGGCTCAAGAACGCCGTGGTCCTGCCCAAGTCACCCGGGCTGCTCGACGTCGATCTAAACGCCGCGCTGGCCGAGACCAAGCCCGAGATCGAGAACGCCATGAGCGAGGTGAACGCCCAGCTCAACACGCTTGTGGGCCAGCTGGGCCTGGGCGAGTGCGAGGACCTGCTGGACCCCAACGAGAAGCTCTACCGGGACATCAGCGACATCTACAACCCCCCGACCAGCGGCGCCGCACCTTCCGGGCGAGACCTGCTCTCCGGAGCCACCGCCGCCGCTCAAAGGGCCGCCGGCGACTCTGGAAACAGCGTGGACGCGTTGGCGGGCGAGGCCTTCGTGGTCATAAACGAAAGAGAGGTCGGCCCCAAGACCATATCGCAGCTGCTCGGACCCCTGGTGGACCTGCTCGGTCTCTCCAGCCTCACCAAGAGCCTGCAGATACCGGCCATGGACGTAGTCATCGTAGCCGCCCACAACCTCGAGGACGGCAACATCAGCAACCCCGATTTGATCACCGAGTCCGCAGAAGCCCGTGGTCTGTTTACGGCCACCTTGAAGAACTGAAATGGGGGAGAAGATGAAGCTCGTATCCCGCATGCGACAACTGCGCCGGCGTGAAGAGGGCGCGGAGGCGGTGGAGTTTGCCATCATCGGCCCTCTGCTGTTCCTCGTCTTGTTCGGCCTTATCTACCTGTTGATACTGTTCGCCGCCCAGCTCTCGTTGGGTTACGCGACTAACGTGGCGGTCAGGTACGCGGCCATACCCCAGGACTCGTTCGGTACCTACCCGACCGGCGATCAGGCCCTGGCCAAGGCGCTTGAGACCACTCCCTTCTTCTCCGGTGATACGTGCACGCCGAACCTCAGCTCGGGCGCCGTCAACCAACCGGTCGCCCTGACGCTGGAGTGCAGCCTCCCGAACCCGGCCGGCGGCGCCGCCAACGCTTTCCGTCAACTTTTGTTCGGCGGCGATGAGATCCCGTCCAGCGTCGAGCTGTCGGCTTCCGCCCAATCGAGGAAGGAGTGACCATGCGCAACCTACGCCGGGATGAGCGAGGCGCCTCGATCGTGGAGTTCCAGCTGATGCTGCCGATTCTCCTTCTGTTCTTGGCCCTGGTCGCTCCACTGGTCGTCTACGGATACGACTACATGGTCCTGCAGCGATCCGCCGCCCACGGCGTCCGGTTCGCCAGCCGGGCCGACGTCAACGTTCGGTGCGCCGACGAGCTGTGCTCGTCGTATACACGCCGGCCCTCCCCGGCGGAGGTGGCGAGCTTTGTAAGCGACGCCTCCGGCAACAAGGTCGGCCCTGAAACGGTAACGGTCACGCCGGATCCAAGACTCACGTTGCCCGGCGAACGCATCGCCGTAGACATCGGATACACGGTGTCCTACGGACCACTAGCAGATATTGCCAACACAGTAAAGAGCGTGTTTTTCGGTGGGGGGGCGTTCCTACCGCCGACAGAGATAACAGTCTCCGCTTGGGGACGTGAAGAGTAAGGAGTAATCAGATGAACAGACGGTCAGGAACTGTCGTTGCGGGTGGCGTGGTCGTCGCGTTGCTTGGAATGCTTTTGGTATTTGTCTACGCCGGTCAGGTGCGTAGCGGGGCAGGAGTCTCCGCAGGCGCCGGCTCGGCTTTTGTGGCCACGACCGACATCCCGGTCGGATCCCGCTTTGAGGATGTGGCCGCATCACTGAAAAAGAGGGATGTGCCCTCCGACGTAATGCCGGCAACGGCGATTACCGCCGAGGATCAGCTCGCCGGCCGCAGCGCTGTTCAGGCGATTGCCAAGGGCGAGATCATCACCTCCACCCAGTTCAACACATCCAGCTCCGGCGGCCTCGACATCCCGCCCGGCACCAACGCGGTGACCATCAACCTGGGAGTTCCCCAGGGTGTCGCCCGCTATGTCCAGCCGGGCGCCGACGCCAACGTCTACGTGACCTACAAGGACCGGCCGGACGTAAACGACGCCTCAGAGGCCACCATCACGCAGCTGGTGCTCAGCAACGTCAAAGTGCTGGCCAACCGCGCGGCGGTTCTGAACCCCTCGCAGGAGCAGGCACAAGAGGCCGGCCAGACCGCGGAGATCTTGCTTACCGTAGCGGTCACACCGGAGCAGGCCGAGAAGCTCATCTTCGCCAAGGAGAACGGTTCCGTCTGGCTCGGGCTCGTGAACCCCGGCGATGCACCCGTCGCTTCCGGCGGCCGGACCTTCTCGACGGCCTTGATATGAAAAACCGCCGCAACGACGTCGGTGTCCGTGGGCAAAGCCACCCGGGGTTTCGCGTGGGTAGCTTCCGCCTAGGCGGTCCCCCCGGTGACCAACGGAAACGGCGTCCAGACGCCGCCCAAAGCCGTCGAGCCGGGCGCTGAGCGGGACTTTGGCCGGATGGCCAATCCTCTAGCCGGCAGCGCCTACCGCGCACGGGCGCAGGCGGCCCATCCTCACCAGTCGTACGCGCAGGTGCAGCGCTTCGGTGACAACGGGCAACGGCACGCGCCGGCTCGACCGGCCGCCTACCGGCCGCCCGTCGAACCGCCCGCGGCCTTGCCGCAGCCGCCGGCGCCCACCAACTACGTGCGGCCCGAACCGGCGCCGGCGCGGGTCAACGAAGCCGAGAGCCGCCGGTTCAACGAGGAGCTGCTGGCCCATACGGAGTCCGCGGAGTCCTTTACCGACTACCGCACACTACGCCGGGCTGTGGACGAGGCTACCCATCCGTCGTACGCGCCGGACCATCAGGCGCAACAGCAGGCGCAGGCCGACACCTCGTGGAGCACGGTCGCAGCCGAAGCCGACTACGAAGAGGACGAAGAGCAGCCCGGTCCCCGGATTCTGGTGATCGACCGCTCCGGCGATTTTGCACAGGAGCTGGCCGAGGCCACGGTGGATTTGGAGCCCATGCCCGAGATCCTGCGGCTCAGCCGGTCGACTCAGGTGATCGAGGTCGTGGATCAGGAGGAGCCGGACATTCTGGTGCTTGCACCGGAGGAAATGACCGGAGCCGGCCTGAAACGAGTCGCCTCGGTGCACCGGGCCCACCCGGAGGTCGTAATCGTGCTGTCGCAGAGCGACAAGGACCTCTCGGCCGGCCAGATTGCCGCGGCCGGTACCGAGGATCCCATTCCCGCGAATCCGAGCCAGGATCAGCTCAGGGAGCGGATCGCAACCGCAGTCGGCACGAAAAGACAAAGACACGCCGCGCCGGTGGAGGTCTACGAGGAGCCGGCGCCGCTGGTCTACGAGGAGCCGGTCCAGATGCCCAGCTTCATGCAGACGCCTCGACGCGCCGCGCTCGACCCCACAAAGCTGGCCCGGGTCTTCACCGTAGCCTCCGCCTCGGGCGGGTGCGGCAAGACCTTCTACTCCACGAACTTGGCGGCTTATCTGTCCAAAGCCACCGGAGGAAAGGTCCTGCTGGTCGACCTGGACCTGCAGTTCGGCGAGGTGGCCATCTCACTGCACCTTCGCCCGAAAAGGACCATCGCCGAGCTTGTCGAGGAGGATGACATCTCCGCAGCCCTAAGCGACTACGTGGTCGGGCACTCCGGAGACTTCCAGGTGCTGTGCGCCCCCAGGGATCCCATAGCCGGAGAGAAGGTCGGCCCCAGAGAGGTGACCGCAGTGCTCGAAGCCGCCATAGCGGCTTACGACTACGTCGTGGTGGACACGCCCCCGTCGATCAACGAGACGGTGCTGGCCGCCTTCGACCTGTCCCAATCCCTGGTGCTGCTGGCAACGATGGACCTTCCTTCGCTGAAGAACCTGAGGGTCTTCCTGGAAACGCTGAAGAAGCTGAACCTTCCGGCCGACCAGATCTCGGTGATCGTCAACAAGGCGGAGTCGGGGACCGGTATCGACCTGAAGGAGATAGAGCCGTTGTACCCGCAGGGGTTCTCGGCGGTACTTCCGTACGCAAAGCAGGTCTCGTGGTCGATCAACATGGGCGTGCCCGTGCTGATGGCCGACCCGGATTCCGACATCAGCAGGAAGTTCGTTGCGGGGGCCGTGAAGCTGGCCAAGCCCAATCCGGGCGTGGTCCTTCCCTGGTCAACGAGTGCGGGCTCTGAGCGCCGCGGGTGGTTTTCTAGACGATTGAAAGGAAAGGCGTAATGAAACTGTCCGACCGAGTTGAACTAGTCGAGGTACAGGCGTCGCGCGGCACCAAGTCAGGCAAACGCCGTCCGGCGGCGCCCACCGACTGGGGCGTGATGAAGCGCCGGGTCCGTGACGCCCTGCTGGAGGAGCTGGGGCCCAAGCTGTACACCAAGACCGAACCCGAGGAACTCAAGGCCGTCGTCATGGAGAACCTGGACAAGGCGCTCGAGTCCGCGAACGTAACGGTCTCGCTGACGCAACGCTCCAAGTTCGCCGCCGAGGTGGCCGCCGACCTGCTGGGCTACGGCCCGCTGGAGACGCTGCTGGACGACCCCAGCCTCACCGAAATCATGTGCAACGCCTACGACGATATCTACGTGGAGCGCAGCGGAAAGCTGCAGCGAACCGACGTCACCTTCACCGATGAGGCACACCTGCGCCAGATCATCGAGAAGATCGTGGCGTCGGTAGGACGGCGCATAGACGAGTCCTCACCTATGGTCGATGCCCGCCTTCCGGACGGCTCACGCGTGAACGCAATCCTGCCTCCGGTGGCGGTGCACTCTCCGGTGCTGACTATCCGGCGGTTCCCTGCCGAGCCGTACGGCATGAAGGACCTGATCAACTTCGGGTCCATCACGCTGGACGCGGCGATGTTTCTGGAGGCATGCGTCCGAGGCAAGCTCAACGTCTTAGTCTCCGGCGGTACCGGTACCGGTAAGACCACGATGCTCAACGTGCTGACCGACTTCGTCCCCGAAGACGAGCGGATCGTCACCATCGAGGACGCGGCGGAAATCCGGTTGAAGCAGCCCCACGTGATCACCCTGGAGTCCCGGCCGGCCAACATCGAGGGCGCCGGCCACATCGGCATCCGCGAGCTGGTCCGCAACGCGCTGCGTATGCGGCCGGACCGCATCATCGTCGGTGAGGTCCGCGGCGCCGAGACGCTGGACATGCTCCAGGCCATGAACACCGGTCACGAAGGGTCGTTGACCACGGTGCACTCCAACTCGCCGCGTGACGCGCTGGCCAGGCTGGAGACGATGGTGCTGATGGCCGGCTACGACCTACCGCTTCGGGCGATTCGCGGCCAGGTCGCCTCGGCCATGGACGTCATCATCCACATCGACCGCTTCGGCGACGGCAGCCGGCGGGTCACCCACATCTCCGAGGTCCAAGGCATGGAAGGTGAGGTGATCACGCTGCAGGACATCTACAAGTACAACTTCGCCGAGGGCGGCCGGGAGTCCAGCCGCTCGGCCGGCAAGCTGCGCCCGACCGGGCT
The DNA here is from genome assembly GCA_040905365.1 of Actinomycetota bacterium. GTDB lineage: Bacteria > Actinomycetota > CADDZG01 > JAHWKV01 > JAHWKV01 > JAHWKV01. The sequence goes on along the minus strand of JBBDRQ010000029.1, from coordinate 2,261 downwards.
TCGTCCCAAGGTGATCGAAAAGCTGCAGGAGAACGGCATCAGCGTTCCCCCCAAGCTCTTTAGGCCGGCTGCGGACGACACTTCCGCATCGCTGCGTTCGGTGACCAGCGCAGGAAGGAGGGTGCAGGGATGATTGCGTTAGCTGCAACGTTTGTGGGTCTGGGCATCTTCATAGTCGCCTACGGGATCTTTCTGCGCAGCAAGGGCAGGCAGAATCGGCTGCGAGAGCTGTTGGAGATGGAGCTTCAGGAACCGACCAAGTCTCCCGAAGCACTCTCCGAGCTCATGGTCCGGGCCGGCGCCTACGCCGAGCGGATGATCGACAAGACCGCGTCCGCAGGAGCCATCAAATCGATGCTCATGCAGGCCGGGTCCCAGCTCAAGTCCGGAGAGTTCGTGACGATCGTCGCGTTCGCCGCCGCAATCGCAGGCTCGGTTGGGTGGGTTCTCACCTCCAGCGCGCTCGTAGGCTTGCTGGCCACGCTGGCTGCCGCGCCCGTCGGGATCCTGTGGCTAAAGGGCCGGGCCCGCAAGAGGCTTATGCAACTCGAGTCGCAACTGCCGGCCGTTCTGCAGCTGCTTGCGGGGTCCCTCGATTCCGGGGCTTCTTTGGGGCTGGCTTTGGAGCTGGCCGCCGACGAGGGCGACCCGCCGCTGGCCGTGGAGCTCAGCCGTGTAGTGGCCGAAACCCGGGTGGGCCGTCCGCTTCTGGAGTCCCTGGAGGCGATGGCCGAGCGGATCGGCTCCAAGGACGTGGCCTGGACGGTGGAAGCCATCCGCATCCAGCACCAAACCGGCGGCCGCTTGGCCGACACCCTGAGGGTGCTGGCCGAATTCATGCGGGCCCGGCTGGAGGTCAGGGGCGAGGTACGGACCCTGTCCGCAGAGGCACGGATCTCCGCCAAGGTGCTGACCGGAATGCCGATAGCGATCGGTCTGTTTCTGTTCTTCACCCGGCCGGGCTACCTGGAGCCGCTGTTGGAGACCGGAATGGGCCAGGTGATGCTGGCCATGGCCGCGGCCGGAATCGTCATCGGAACACTGTGGATGCGCAAACAAGTGCAAGTGGAGGTGTGACATGGAGACGCTTTTGCTGCTGTTGAGCGTCGCTGCCGTGGCGGGGGGCCTTGGCTTTGCCGCAATGGGAGTGGGCCAGGCGGTCACCGGCCGCCGGGTCGCGGCCCCCGCCAGCGCCGGCGACGTAATTATGAGCGACGGTCCGGGGTACGAGGAGGAGCTGCAAAGGCCTCTCTCGGTCCGTTTGTTGGGCCCGACCTGGGACAACTTCCGTCAGATGGGACGCACCGTTACTCCCGGCTGGCAGATGCACCGCATGCGACGGCACGCCCTGCTTGCCGGCATGGGTCCCACCGGCATCGAAGGGATCCTGGCCATCAAGGCGGCCGCGGTTGCCGCAGGGGCCACCTTGGTGCCTTTGGCCTTCGCCGCCCTGGGCGCCGAGTTCGGTAGCGTGGTGCTGTGGGCCGTCCTCGGGGGCGCCGCCGGCTTCTTCCTCCCCGACGTGTGGATTGCCCGCAAGGGCGAGAAGCGCCAGGAGGACATCCGGCGCAACCTGCCGGAGACGATCGACCTGATGGCCATCGCCGTCCAGGCCGGCATGGGCCTGGAGGGCGCCATCGAGCTGGTTGCCCGCAAGCTGCCCGGACCGCTGGGCGAGGAGCTCCACCGTTTGTTGCAGGAGATCCAGCTGGGCGCCAGCCGCCGGCAGGCGCTGCAGAAACTGCGGGACCGCACCGAGGTGGCCGAGCTGTCCACCTTTGCAATGGCCCTGATTCAGGCCGACGCCATCGGGAGCCCGATAGCCGACGTCCTGCAGACCCATGCGAGGGAGATGCGCATCGTCCGGAGGCAGCGCGCAAGGGAGATTGCGGCCAAGCTTCCCGTGAAGCTGCTGTTCCCGATGCTGCTGTTCATCTTCCCGGCCCTGATGATCGTGGTCATCGGCCCGGCCATCGTCTCCATCATCCAAGCGTTCACGGGAGGCGCGTTCTAAAACCGCACACGCTTGACGGCCGCCGGACCGAGTCCCGGCGGCCCAGATCACAAAGGCCCTCCGTACCCCCCGCCGGAGGGCCTTTGTATGTCCATCCGGGGACTTGACGCCCCGATTAGGTTCTCCGCATGACTACAATTGCTATCGATGTCCGAGCACCCGAAACCCTCCCGCACCGATCAGCTCAGATCGTTGCCGCAGGTAGATCGCTTGAGCACCGCGCTAGACGCGGCGGCCCCTCACCCCC
>JBBDRQ010000028.1:0-8802 GCA_040905365.1 Actinomycetota bacterium | reverse complement strand
CGTTGCAGGCATGACCGAACGAGACACAAGGAGGCAGCTCATGAGCAACCAACGCACCCACTACGTGACCACCACCGACGGCGTCACCATCGGTGGGACCGTGCACGGCCAGGGACCGACACTCGTGCTTCTGCAAGGGGTAATCGGCGATGGCGATCTCGACTGGCAGGCTGTCGTGGGGCACCTGGCCGACCGGTTCACCTGCCATCTGCCGAGCATGCGTGGACGTGGCCTCAGCGGCGATCACCCCGACGTCAGCCTCAGTCGGCAGACCGAAGACGTCCTCGCCTACATCGACAGCATCGAGGCACCGCCCGGACTGGTGGGCTGGTCCGGCGGCGCCAACCAGGCACTCGCCGTGGCGGCGCAATCCGACGCGGTGGACGCGATGGCCGCCCTTGAGCCTGTGGCGGCCAGCCTGATGGACGAGCAGGAACAAGCAGCTCTCGGCGGCGCCGTCGCCCGCACGGCCGAGCTGGCCGCCGAGGGCAGGTTGACGGATGCAGTTCGGGCGTTCGCTGGCTGGCCGTTCAACGACGAGGACATCGCCGTGGCCGAGGATGTCGGCTACTTCGAGGCCGCAGGGCGCTACGCTCCCAACCTTCTCGGCTTCTTCCAGCAGTTGAGGGCGTACCAAGGTCCCATGCCTGAAGATCCGGCTGTGCTCGGTGTGATCTCCGCTCCGGTGCTGGTGCTGCACGGATCGGAAACCAAGCCATTCTTCACCACCAGCGTGCGGCACGTGGCCGACCACGTCCCCAACGCACGGATACAAGAGATTCCCGGCGCCGGGCACGCCGCCCCGCTGACCCATCCCGAGGCGCTCGCTGCGGCACTCACCGAATTCTTCTCGTCAGCGCAGCAGCCAGCCTGACCCGCCGATCGGCACCAGCAGGACCGACTCCAGGGCAGCCGCCTCCAAGCTGGTCATCCCAAGAGCCACACGCGAAGCGCTCGGGTTGCAGCCGGGCACTAAGTTCACCGTCCTGCAAACACGGAGTTATCCATTTGGTGCCGGTGTCCCCGATGCGCTCGTATCGAGGCCTGGCCAAGGATACTGCGCAAGCAGGGCTAAGGGATAAGGACGATCGCATCTGATGCTGGTCGACTCCAGTGGGACCCCTTGCTCTCGGGGAAATGGCGGGGTTGGGAGTCGTACTGATTTGAATCGCTTGGAGTGCCGGTCCGGCGGTGCTGCCGGGGGCGCGGGCTAGTGCCGTGACCACCAACCTTCGGGGCGTTTGGCGGCGTGAGCTGTCCCCTGGCTGCGTTCTCCCCCGTACCGTTAGGGCGAAGCTAGCGGCGCTCAGTGCGGCCTTGCCAGGAAACACCTCGCGCGCCCCAAACCTCGCAAACGTTAGTGGTCACGGCACTAGCCACCTTGACTGGCCGGTCAAGGCCGCGGAGGATAGTTACCTGAAGGCCGGGCGGGCGCAAGACGCCGCGGGCCGGGGGAGACGACCGATCGTATGAATGGAGGGCAAGCCTATTAGGTTCAATGACCGGGCGATACGCGCCTTTTCGCCTCCATCGAGTGCAAGCACTAACTAGGAGGTCAATGTGTCGGCAGTAACCAAACAGTATTTTGGTGACGACCCGCTAGAGGCTAGAGAAACGGATCAGTACAAGCACGAGTACGTCAAAGGCTTCGTCGACAAGTGGGACGAGCTCATTGACTGGGAGCGCCGGTGGGCCGGCGAAGGTGACTTCTTTATACATGTGCTCAAGGAGCACGGGGCCCAGCGGATCCTCGATGTGGCGACGGGCACCGGGTTCCACTCGGTCCGCTTGATGGAGGCGGGATTCGACGTTACCAGTGCCGACGGAGCTCCGGAGATGCTCGTCAGGGCCTTCGAGAACGCCAAGCGGCGGGGACACATCCTGCGTACGGTGGAAGCCGATTGGCGGTGGCTGAACAAGACGATCCAGGAGCAGTTCGATGCGGTTATCTGCCTCGGCAACTCGTTCACCCATTTATTTGCGGAGCGCGACCGGCGCAAGGCGCTGGCCGAGTTTTACGCCACGCTCAACCACGACGGCATCCTGGTCATGGACCAGCGCAACTACGACTCCATCCTGGACGACGGCTTCACGTCGAAACACAAGTACTACTACTGCGGCGAGGATGTGGCGGCCGAGCCCGAGTATGTCGACGAGGGCCTCGCCCGTTTCAAGTACAGCTTCCCCGACGAGTCCGAGTACCACCTGAACATGTTCCCCCTGCGCAAGGACTACACCCGCCGGCTGATGAGCGAGGTGGGCTTCCAGAGGGTCTTCACTTACGGCGACTTCCAGGAGACGTACCGGGACTCGGACCCAGACTTTTTCGTGCACGTGGCCGAGAAGTCCTACGTGGAGGACGAGGAGGAGGGCTGGTAAGAGTGAGCACAGACCAGGACTACTCGCAGGCCGTGGAAGTCGCCCGGGAGTACTACAACAGCGACGACGCCGACAACTTTTACAGCATCATCTGGGGCGGCGAGGATATTCATGTCGGCATGTACCGCTCCGACGAGGAGCCCATCTTCGACGCCAGCCGGAGAACGGTTGCCCACATGGCCGGCCGGGTGAAGAGCTATCTGGGCCCCGACGCTCGGGTGCTCGACATCGGGGCGGGTTACGGAGGCGCGGCGCGCTACCTGGCCAAGACCTACGGATGCCGGGTGGCCGCGCTGAACCTTTCCGAGGTTGAAAACGAGCGAGACCGGAAAATGAACGCGGAGCAGGGCGTGGATCACCTCATCGAGGTTGTCGACGCCAGCTTCGAGGAGGTTCCGTATCCCGACGCCAGCTTCGACGTTGTTTGGTCGCAGGACGCCATTCTCCACAGCGGCGACCGGCCGAAGGTCCTGCAGGAGGTGCTGCGGCTGATGCGTTCCGGCGGCCGGTTCGTGTTCACCGATCCCATGGCGGCCGACGACTGCCCGCCGGGCGTGCTGAGCCCGATTCTCGAGCGCATCCACCTTGACTCCCTGGGGTCGCCCGGCTGGTATATCGACACGCTTCAGGAGCTCGGACTGATCGACGAGGGCTACGAGGACCACGCGCACCAGCTCACCAACCACTACAGCCGGGTGCTGCGCGAGCTCGAAAGCCGCGAAGACGAGCTGCAGGGACGGGTTAGTGCGCAGTATGTCGAGCGGATGAAAAAGGGGCTGCGTCACTGGATCGAAGGCGGCCGCAACGGCTACCTGGCCTGGGGCGTGTTCCTGTTCAGCAAGCCCGGATCTTAGCGGCACGGGTCAGTTCGGGTGCGTTTCCAACAGACCCGGTAGCGCTGGTACGAAAAGGTGCGGCCGGGGAGGCCGCAGAACCTCAGCCACGGTAAAGAGGGGGGAGCTTGCGCCGCTTTCGACCCGCCAGGTCGCGGATCTCTACGGCCCTGGTTTGCGTTGCCATGTCGGCGGGGCTGCCGGTCGGGCTCGCTACTTCGGTCGGGGCGGTCGCGGCCGATGACCAACAGTCGAAGGTGCTTTCGGCCGAGGAGTTCGCCGGGATAGTAACCGGCGCCCGGGGAGCGGACCTTGCCGGGGTGACCGTGGAAGGGGATCTCGATCTAAGGGACCTAGAGAGCATCGCGCGGCCCTTTAGGTGCCGCAGTTGCCGCTTCACCGGCGCCTTCATCGCAACCGACCTGATCTTCGAGAGAATCGTCGATCTGAGTGGTTCCGTTTTTGAGGCCCCCGCCGACTTCTCGGCGGCGATCTTCGAGGACCGGGCAGGACTGGAGGGCGCCAGGTTCGCCGAGTCGGTCACCTTCGGCCTCACCCGCTTTTTGTCCGGCGCGTCGCTCGCCGGAGTCGAGTTTGGCGAATCGGCCGCCTTCGAGCGGGCTCGGTTCGGCGGGGACGCCGGGTTCGAGGAAGCGGCCTTTGCTTCCGAGGCCAGATTCGAGGCGGCTCAGTTTGACGAGAGGGCGGACTTCGCCGGAGCAAGCTTTGCCGCGGCCGCCGACTTCTCGGCCACCGGCTTTGCCGAACGCGCATCTTTTGTCCGGGCGGAGTTTGGACGGGTCGCGGATTTTGGCGGGGCTACGATGGCGGACGGCGCTAACCTCGGCGCCAACGTGTTCAGGCAAGGCCTCATGCTAGTGGGGGTCACGGCCGGGGGCTTGATCGAGTTTCCCGGGGCCGTGCTTTTCCAGGAAGGGTTCTTCGTCAACCTGTCCAGCACCGGGTCTTTGGTGTTAGACGGGATGTCGCTGCATCCCGAGGCCGAGCTGTTCATGGACGGCCTGGCGGTTGATCGGCTCATCCTGGACGTTGAGCGGCAGGTCGATTTCGTGCAGGGGCCAGCCGTTAAGACGAGGGTGCTTGAACTGGTGGAGCGCACCGGCAGGGAATCCGGTGATCTGGCGCTGGCCAACCGGGCCCGCTTCCGGCTGCTGGACATGCAAGGAGCGCGCAAGGAGGGCCTCGACCGGGTAGTTGACCGCTTGATTTTCCGGGACGTGGGCGGCTATCTGGTGCGGCCGCTCAATCCCATCATCGCCTTGCTGTCGTTGATAATGGCCGGCGGGCTGATCCGCTCCGCTCGCCCTTTGGGAGATACCTTGCGAAACTGGTGGCCTGCCAGTGCTTCGGGTGGCGATTCTTTAAACGCCAGGCAAGTGCTGCGGCGCGTACTGTTGACGCTGGAAAAGGCGACGGCCAGGATACTGGCGGGGATCGCAGCGGCGATGAGGGTGGCCGTCAAGCGCAAGGCCGACCACATCGAGCTCGGCGATCCGGAGCGTACCCGCGAATATCTGATGGTCGGAGTGCTGTGGTGCGAGTTTCTCGTCTACAAACTGGTGTTTGCGACCATCGTGCTGGCCCTGGGCAACTCGAACTCCGCTGTACGGCAGCTGCTCGACGCGGTGACCGGCTGATGCGAACCCCCGCGTACGGTTCGCATCCGGCGTTGCGCTGGCTCTGGCCGCCTCTGCTATTGCTGCTGGCTGCCTGTGGTGGAGGTAACGGCAACGGGGATGGGCAAAACGGGGGCACATCCCCAACGGCCGCCCCGACGACCACCGGAGGCGCTACGCAGGTGGGGTCGGTCGAGCGGGTCTTCGACGCAGTCGTGAGTGTCGACGGGGACACCGCAGCCGCCGGCGATCCGCTGTTTTCGGGTGTTGCGATGCAAACCGACGGGAGCGGCCGCGCCAGGTTCAGTGTGCAGATTCTCGAGGAGTGCACCATAACCGAGCAGGCTCTGGTGGTTGTGGCGCCCTCGCCGGATACCCCGTTGGCACTGCGGCGGGGGGAGCTTCTCTGTGTGTCGAAACCCGGCGAGACCGAGGAAGTACAGATTGAGGCCGGAGAAGCAGACGTGGCTTTTTTGGATCCGGTCTTCGTGGTGGACGTCGAAGGCTCGACTACCCGGGTGCAGGTGGACTACGGGTTTGTCGACGTGGGCAGCCGGCGAAACTCCGATTCCCGCCTGGTGGGTCCCGGCGGCCAGATCTTCATCGGGCCCGGGTCCATGCCGGAGCGCCCGCAGCGTTTCACGACCGGGTCACTGGACAGCTTCGAGCGGCAGGTAGTCGAAAGGATGCGCGGCCGGCTGCCGCCCGAACCCCGAGGATTTCCGAGCAACGCCGGCTCCGGCACCCTTGCGCAGATTCAGGAGTCCGGCCGGCTCAACGTCGGGCTGGACGAGCGGGCTCCCGGCAGCACGAGCACCTTTGCCGAGAACTTGTTCGACGCAGTGGCGAGCCGGTGGGACGTGGGCGTGAACATTGTCCGCATGGACCCCGACGAGGCTCAGGAGGCGCTGGCCGGAGCGGACTTACAGGCCTTCGTATCGCCGGAGGCGCTACCGGGCACATCCGGCCTGTCTTTGTTCGACGGCGACAGGGAACAAGACTGGGTGCTGTTGGTGCGAAGCGACGCAGACTTTCAAGCCGCGCTGGCTGAGGTGCTCAAGGTTTCGCTGAACAACGGTGAGTACGGAGACGCCTATTTCGACGCTTTCGACGTGGTTCCTACTTACGAGGCCGTTCGATCCCTCGTGTACCCGTCGCCGGGGGAGGCCGGCCGGACGCAGTGGCGGGAGGTGGACGACGAGTCACCAGCCGAGGCGCAGGTGAGCGAGATAAGTTTGTCGGTCGATCCGCAGCAGTACTCGGGGGATTGCCCGACCGAGCTCACCTTCACCGGCTTGATCGAGGTGGCAGGCCCCGGGCAGATCGAGTACGAGTTTCGACTGGACGGCGAACGCTACGGCGATGGCCGGATCGAAGTGGAGCACGGGGTGGAGGAGTTGACCGGGACCCTAACCGTTGACCAGAGCGCCGCGGGATTAATGGAGCTCGTGGTTCGTGCGGACCGGACCTTGATTTCCGAAGCCGAGTACGACGTGGAGTGCGGCGAAACCCTTTTCTAGTACCCTGGCCAGGAAACACCCCACGCGCTCCAAACCTCGCAAACGTTAGTGGTCACGGCACTAGCAACCTTCGGGACTCAGGGTTGCACTACAAACTGTGCCAGTATCTGATGATGAGAATTCCCTTAGATTCCACGCTCCTCACTTAAATCCGTCGCGGCCTTGCCGATAGATAGCTATCGGATTCATAGACATAGACGGGCGGGAATGCCCGACGGACAAGGAGTGCAACATGGGCAGGCTCAGAACCAGCAAGTCAACCGGCAGGCAGACCGGCCGAACCCGGCGGGGCGCCGCCGCCACGCTCCTCACGGGCGCCATGCTGAGCATGGTGGCGCTGGCCCCGGCCGCGCATGCCGCGGACACCACGACCACCTTTAGCCTTACCTCCGGATTGCTGAGCGTAACCGCCCCCACGGGCGCGGCGCTTAGCGATGCGCCAACCGGAGCTACGCAGCTCAGCGGTTCCTTGGGTAACATCACCGTCAACGACGAGCGCGGCGGCACCACCGGATGGGAGGTAAGCGCCACCTCGACGGCCTTTAGCGGCGCTCTTACGGAACCGACGGTCATAGCGAACTCGGCCGTTCTTTACACGGGCGGTGTCGCTACCGTCACGGGCGTGGTAACGGCCACCTCCACCGCGGTGGACGCGCCTATGGACGCTACCGTAAGCGCCATGTCCGGGACCCTGGTCGTGGGCAACAACACGGCGACGTGGAACCCGGGCATCAAGGTGAACCTGCCCTCCGACGCCCTGGCCGACGACTACTCGGGCACCATTACCCATTCGGTGCTGTAGAGGTTAAGTTTGACGCCGAATGCGTCGGTATCCTCTGGTAGTACTGCTGGCGGTAGCCGGGGTTATAACCCCGGCTACCGCCGCGCACGCACAGCTGCTCGGCAGCCTCAGCATAAATGCACCGCCCAGCGCGGAGCTGGGCAGCGCGCCGACCGGCTCACCTACCCTTTCCGGTTCCCTGGGACCCGTGCAGGTTACCGACACTCGTAGTGTGGCGCTAAGCTGGAGCGCCACCGTGAGCTCGACGAGCTTTACCGGGCCCGGCCCCACCGCGATTCCCGGCGGCTCGGTCACCTACATATCCGGTGCGGCAACCGAGTCGTCCGGTCTGGTCACCCCGGTTCCCGGTCCTGCGCTGGGGGTCACCCTGGAGGGACCAAAAACGGCCTTTTCGGGAACCGTGTTGGTGGTGGGCGGCAACTCCGTCACTTGGAATCCGACCATCCGGGTGGCGCTTCCCGAAGGCGCTCTGGCCGGGAGCTACAGTGGCACGATCACCCATTCGGTCTCATAGCGAGTAGGTTGAAACCATGCGTTTACTTGTAGCTGCCGCGCTGATCGCCGCCGCGGTCGGCGTGCCGGCTGCCGCGGTGGCCGCCGCCGAAACGGGGATCGGCATCCGGCTGCTCGAAGCCCCCACCGACCGCAGAGACGATCCCCGGGCGCGCAGCTACATAATCGATCACCTGGCTCCCGGATCCACCATCGAGCGCAGGATCGAGGTTTCCAACGGCACGGCCGAGGCGGCCGGCGTCGAGGTCTATGCGGGCGCCGCCGAGCTCGAGGACGGGCAGTTTCAGCCCCTGCCCCAGTCCGAAACTAACGATTTGGTTACCTGGACCGAGGTGGAGCCGTCCAGACTGGGGCTGCCGCCCGGGCAGAGCGCGCCCGCGACCGTGACCATCGCGGTTCCCGACGACGCTTCCCCCGGGGAGCGCTACGGCGCCGTGTGGGCGCAGGTTTCCTCCGACCCCGACGCCGGCGGGGTGACCCAGGTCAACCGGGTGGGGATAAGGATTTACCTGTCCGTGGGTTCGGGCGGGGAACCGGCGAGCGACTTTGAGATCACCAGCCTTACCGCCAGCCGCAATTCGGACGGCATTCCCGTAGTTACGGCCGAGGTAGAAAACACCGGGGGCCGGGCTTTGGATCTTACCGGCGAGCTTTCGTTGACCGATGGACCCGGAGGGTTGAGCGGGGGGCCGTTTCCCGCCACTTTGGGCACCACCTTGGCCGTCGGCGCCGCCGAATCCGTACGAATTGTCCTGGACGAGCAACTGCCTGACGGTCCCTGGCAAGCCGTCCTTACCCTCGAGTCCGGCCTCTTGCAGCGCTCGGTGTCGGCGGAGATCACCTTTCCCGATTCCGGCGAGGCCAATTCGCCCGTAGAGGTAACCTCCGCCGATACTACCGACCCGCGTCTGGTGTTAGCAGGGGCGGCCGTCTTGCTCTTGCTGGTGGGACTTATCTTGGTTTGGCGTAGCCGTAGACGCAATTCAAAGCGTTAACGATTCAGCAGGGGCGGGCGGGCTAGTGCCGTGACCACCAACCTTCGGGGCGTTTGGCGGCGTGAGCTTGCCCCCTGGCTGCGTTCTCCCTCGCACCGTTAGGGCGAAGCTAGCGGCGCTCAG
>JBBDRQ010000027.1:0-46880 GCA_040905365.1 Actinomycetota bacterium | reverse complement strand
CGCCGACGGTAACCGTATCGGTCTCCGAGTCCCCGGCCGCTCCTGTGAACTCCCCATCAAACGAGCAGCTCAGGAATTCGCCGGCCCCGACTTGCGTTCCCACCGCACCGGCACACGAGTTGTTGGCGACGTCGGCGTTGCCGGCATCGTCGAGATCCCCGTAGACATCGTCGGTCAGCGAGGTAACACTCACCTGCTCGTCGGCGGTGTTGGTCACCTCCACGTCAAATGTGAAGGTCCCGCCGGGCTCGGGGAGTGACGTCGGGTCGGCGGCTTTATCTACCGACACACTCAGCTCACCGGGCGCGGCTTCTCCTACCACAAACCTCTCCGAATCCTCCCCGCAGCCTACCTGGGAAGCGATCGGCTGATAGTTGTCGTCGCCGGAGTAGGTTGCCACCCAGTTGTAAGCGCCCTCATCGAGCGGCGGGCTCGACGGCGATTGAGCCTCTCCGCTTTGTGGATCTATCTGCACCGGGTCCGGGGCAAAGACCACCGGTTCCGAACAGGCCAAGTTGGGCTCGGGCCCTATCAACTGGAACGAGACTGTGCCTGTCGGATCCGGGTTGGAGTTCGAATTTTGCCGGGTGACGGTAGCGGTGTCGAAGGCGGTATCGCCCTGCGGTATTGGGCTGCCGCCGCCCGGTCCCAGGTTCGGAGTGGAAACTGTGTCGAGACGCACCTGCGCACGCAACACGGTCACGTTGTCCCGGTCGGCGTTGGTGCCCGAATCGGTGCCCGCAGAGTTGGTTATCGTGGCGTCAACCTGCCGGGCCGTCTGTACCCCGGCCTCGCCCGGATCTACGTCCACCGTAGGAACATGATCAACCTCGTCGATAGTCAACTCGATCGTGCAAGACCTGTCGCCACCCAAGCCATCAGCCGAACCCAGCTCCACCGGCTGGTCCGGGGTTATCGAGTGCCGGCCCGTTGAGTCTCGGGCCGCCACCGTAAAGGTCGTGCCGTCGCACGCGCCGTTGATTCCCTGCGCGGCAGCCGCGCCGGTGTCGATCAAAAACACGTCGAGCTCGGGCGTAGCGCACTCATCGGCCTCATCGAATCCCGCACACGAGGGCGTCAGGCCGACCTCCGTAAGTTGCACCGGGTTGGTGAGGTCCGTCACGCTGCCCACTGCGTCGCTGGTGTTGGTAACGGTGACTTGGAAGTTGCGCCTCACTTCGCCAACCGTCGCGAAGCCCGGAAAAGTCGTTGTGGGTGCGGGTATCAACGTCGCCAGCGCCTGTGGCGTGCTCGCCAGCATCGACACCAGCAACAACAGTGCGGTCAGCAGGCCCTTTGACCAGCCGCCCGCGGCCCGTCGGACTCCGCCACGGCGTCGTCTTAGTACGTCTTCGCGCTTACGCACCCAAATCCCCCTCAAGCACCCGGCCCGCCTACCATCATGAACTACAGGCCCCGGAGACGAGCGTCGCTTCACCTGTGGTGAACAAGCGAATTAGTACCCGCCTTAGGCCGCCGACTGCTGCTTGCGGCTAACCACGTTGACGTCCGGCTTGGCGGTGCCCGGCCAGCGCCAACCATCCGAGAACCATCAATGCCAGCCCCAGTGCCATCACCGGCAACGAGTCCGCGCCGGTGCGAGTCAGCTTCTGCTGCGCCTGCTGCCGTTCCACCACCTTCTTCTCATCCCTCGGCCCACCGCCACCCGCTGCGGCAGCACTGGATGAGGAGGAGGAGCTGGAACTGCTGTTGAGCACGATGGTCGTCGGCCCATCGGGCGGAGGTGGCGGTCCGCCGGTAAGGAAGATGGTCTCGTCGTCCGAATCCTCCACCGGCCTGCCCTCGTCGTCCTCAGCTTTGACGGTGACGACATCCGTCTCCCCGTCACCGGCGTTGCCGAGGAACTGGACCGTGAAGGAGCACTCCAGCCGCTCGCCCACGGCGAGCCGCTCACCGATCAGCTCGTCACAGTCTGAGCCGGCACGGTTCGCCAGGTTCCCGTAGACGTCGTCGGTGATCTCGGTGATGGTCACCGGGACGTTACCCACGTTGCTGACCTCAACCGTGAAGGTGAAGCTACCTCCGGGCTCGGGCCGGCTCTGCGGATTTGCGTCCTTGTCCACCTGAATTTGGGGGGCAGCCTCCGGACCCGGCGTGATGATTACCACGGTGGCGTCGTCCTCGTCCTGGGCCGGGTTGCCGTCTTCGTCCTCGACCACGACCGTGACGGTGTCGGTTTCCTCGTCGCCCGCGCTGCCGGTGAACTCACCATCGAAGGAGCACGTCGTGGACTCGTCGGGTGCCAGCGTCGTTCCGTCCAGCGCCGGGCAGGTGTTGTTCTCGACATCCGGGTTGGCCGGATCCAGCAGATCTCCGTAGACGTCATCGGTCAGCGAGGTAATCGTGACGGTTTCGTCCGAAGTGTTGGTGATCTCCACCGTAAAGGTAAAGCTACCTCCAGGCTCGGGCTGCGAAACCGGATCCGCCGATTTATCCACGCGGACCGTCGGCGGCTCGCCCGCGGTGAGGGTCACGGTGGCGTCGTCCTCGTCCTGGGCCGGGTTGCCGTCTTCGTCCTCGACCACGACCGTGACGGTGTCGGTTTCCTCGTCGCCCGCGCTGCCGGTGAACTCACCATCGAAGGAGCACGTCGTGGACTCGTCGGGTGCCAGCGTCGTTCCGTCCAGCGCCGGGCAGGTGTTGTTCTCGACATCCGGGTTGGCCGGATCTAGCAGATCTCCGTAGACGTCATCGGTCAGCGAGGTAATCGTGACGTCGTTGACCCCCGTGTTGGTGACCTCCACGTTGAAGGTAAAGGTGCCGCCCGGTTCGGGCTGCGACGTCGGGTCGGCGGTCTTGTCCACGCTAACCGTCGGCGGCTCGCCCGCGGTGAGGGTCACGGTGGCGTCGTCGTCATCGGTAGCTTCGTTGCCGAACTCATCGGTGCCCACAACTGTGACGGTGTCGGTCTCCGAGTCGCCTGCGTTGCCGGTGAACTCGCCGTCGAAGGAGCACGTCGTGGACTCGTCGGGCGCCAGTGTTTGCCCTATCAAGTCCGGACAGTCGTTGTTCGTGACGTTCGGGTTGGCCGGATCGCCGATGTCGCCGTATACGTCGTCGGTAAGCGAGGTAATGACCAGCGACTGATCGTGCGTGTTGGTTACCTCGACGCTGAACGTGAAGGTACCCCCCGGCTCCTGCCGCGCCGTCGGGTCGGCGGTCTTGACCACCTGAATCGTGGGCCCCGGCGTCAGGGTAACCGTTGCGTCGTCGGAAGCCGTGGCCGTCTCCCCGTCGTCGTCGGAAACTTCGACGGTGACGGTGTCGGTCTGGGAGTCATCTGCGTTGCCGGTAAACTCGCCGTCGAAGGAGCACGTCGTGGCCTCACCCGGGTCCAGAGTCGTTCCCTCCAAGGCAGCGCAGGTGTTGTTCTCGACGTTCGGGTTGGCCGGATCGAACAGGTCACCGTAGATGTCGTCGGTCAGCGCGTCGAGCGTAATAACCTCCTGATCGGAGGTGTTGGTGATCTCCACATCGAAGGTAAAGGTGCCGCCCGGTTCGGGCTGCGACGTCGGGTCGGCGGTCTTGACCAGGTCCACCATCGGCGGAACCCCGGTCAGGGTTACGGTCGCGTCGTCGTCATCGGTGGCCTCCTGCCCGAACTCGTCCTCCACCGTCACGGTTACGGTATCGGTTTCGGCGTCACCTGAGCTTCCGGTGAACTCGCCGTCGAAGGAGCACGTCGTGGACTCGTCGGGTGCCAGCGTCGTTCCGTCCAGCGCCGGGCAGGTGTTGTTCTCGACATCCGGGTTGGCCGGATCTAGCAGATCTCCGTAGACGTCATCGGTCAGCGAGGTAATCGTGACGTCGTTGACCCCCGTGTTGGTGACCTCCACGTTGAAGGTAAAGGTGCCGCCCGGTTCGGGCTGCGACGTCGGGTCGGCGGTCTTGTCCACCGCAACGGTGGGAGCCTGCGCCACAACAAAGCGCTCCTGATCCTCGTTGCACCCAACCGGATCCGGTATGGATTCGTAGTTGTTGTCACCTGACGCGTAGGTGGCTATCCAGTTGTAGCCCCCTGGATCGTTCAGGGGCCCGGAGGGGCCCGACTCTGCCTGGCCGGTTGCCGGGTCCACGGGCGCCGTTGACTCAAACACTGGCGCGGGTGCCGTACAGTCGGCGTTCGGATTGGGCCCAATGAGCTGGAACGTCACGTCGCCGGTGGGATCGGGGTCGGTTTCCGGGTTGATGCGGGTAATCGTGGCGGTATCGGTCGCGGTGCTGCCTGGAGGAACCGGGCTGGTACCCGCAAAGATGCTGGGATCCGACTCCGTAAACAGAGTCACCTGGCTCGGGTTCACTGTGACGATTGCATTCTGCGACTGCTGGCCGGTTCTGCCGGTTGCAGAATCTTCAATTTGGGCGTCTATTTGACGCCGGGTCTGGATGCCGGCGTCACCACTTACGTCGACGTCCGGGACGCGAATCACCTCGAGGATGGTCACCTCCAGGGTGCAGTTGGTTGGCCCGCCGCTGCCGTCGGCCGGACCCAGAAGCACCGGCGTATTCGGGGTAAGGGTGTGACGGCCGTCTGCATCCCGGGCAGAGACGTCGAAGGTCGTGCCGACACAGGCCCCATCGATGCCGGTAGCGGCGGTTGCCCCTGTATCTATATCGAACACGTCAAGCTCCGGTTCGATACACACGCCCAGTCCGCTGAACGTCGCACAGGACGGCGTTAGCCCCACCTCAGTCAACTCCACCGGGATCGTGGGATCGCTGGCGTTGCCGGTCTCATTGCTGGTGTTGGTGACGTTGATCTGAAAGGTTAGGTTGGTGTCCCCCAGCGTCGTGTTGGACGGAAAGTTCGACGTCGGCGACAGATCCAGCTCGGCCCAGGCGTGGGGCACATTCAACAACATGCTAGCAAGCAAGGCGGTAGCAGCAAACAAGGTCCGACCGTGCCGCGATGGCCGCTTGGAATTCCTTAACCCGCGACTCGGCGCGCCCAAGCCAATTTGCCGTCCTTGGAAATCTCTCATGAACTCCACCTATACGTTTAGGGCCAACCGCCGATGACTACGCGATCGGTTTAGGCAATACAGTGAGGTATGGGTGAGGTATGCCCCCCCTGTCTCCTCCCCCTTTGTCTTCTGTCCGTGCACACACTAGCAACGCGGATCGGCGATTACCAGCCAATTCGTATCAGAGATTTGATAGCCGGATAACCTAACCGCTCGCTTGCTGGCACTCGGAGACAACGGCGGCGCCGACCCGCTGGCCGGCGTCCGACTGGTCGACGGCGCTGAGCAGGGCCACCGAAGGGGAACGCACAGCCTCGCGGTAGCCGGCAATCATCTCGGCAACGTCACCTTGCAGATGCGGCGGCGCCGCCTGCTCCAGGCGTTCATGCAGCAGGATCAGCCGCGCAGCCGCGGTACGAACGGCAGCTTGGACCTCTTCCTGTGGCAACGACTCCACCTCGACCCGGTTGACGTCGGCCGCTCGCCTCGCCACCCGGCAGAACTCATCGAAGTCCTGCTCCTCGTCCGCTCCCCAAAACACAACGAACGAGGCACTGGCGGCCACCAGCACCACGACCAGTGCGATCGGCCATTTGCGCCGTGGTTGCGGGGCGCCGAAGCGTTGCGGTGCGGGGTAATACCGGTCCCCGTAAGGGTCGTCGTACTGGTAAGGGTCGTCGTACAAGTTGCGGAATCCTTCTATCTATCGAATCCGGGTGCCGGTAGCGGACGTTGGACGGTTTTTCCAACCAGTCCAACCAGTTTGAGTTACGCTAATGGTCAATCGCGTCCATAGGAATGGTCTCATCATGTCAGCCTTCTGCCTTACTCGATACAACGGATTGCCGGTCGACCTATGAAGCTCAACCTGCCCGCACTGCGGACCGCTTCTGCATTTTTGGTAACAACACTTGCACTAACCCTGGTTGCCTCCCCCGCGGCCGCGCAGCTCGACTGGGCGCAAGCCGCCGAGGCATCAATACAGCCGGGGGCGGTCATGATCACCCAAGGCTCGCAGTGCACGGCCAACTTCGTCTTTCACGATTCCAACGACATCTACCTGGGTCAGGCCGCCCACTGCTCCGGAGCCGACGGCGGCGGAGGCCAGCCCAACGGCTGCTTGAACCCGACCCTCCCCCCCGGTACACCGGTAACGATCGAGGGAGCCAGCCGGCCCGGCACCCTCGCCTACAGCTCGTGGCACCTCATGCAGCAAGTTGGTGAGGACGACCCCGAAACCTGCTTTTTCAACGACTTCGCACTGGTCAAGATCGACCCGGCCGATCACGAACGCGTGAACCCGAGCATGCCGCACTGGGGCGGCCCCACCGGACAGACCGGGTCGTTGAACCCCGGCAACAAGGTGCTGGGGTACGGAAGCTCAGAGCTGGCGCTGGGGATCCGCGAACTCAAACCCAAAGAGGGCGTATACAAGTCACGCTCGCCGCAGGGATGGGGACACACAGTGTTCACACTTACTCCAGGGATCCCAGGAGACTCGGGCAGCGCCCTGATAGACGGCCAAGGCCGGGCGTTTGGGGTGCTGAGCACGCTGATCATCCTGCCCGAACCGCTGAGCAACGGCGTCGTAGACCTGACCAAGGCTCTTGACTACATGAGAGAAAAGACGGGTTTGACGGACGTGGTTCTCGCCGAGGGCACCGAGCCCTTCACCGGACAGCACAGCCCTCTGGAGACCCCCTTCTCGCTGCTGGCGCCTCTGCTGAACACGGTCGATTCGATCGTCGCCCAGTTGAGGATGCTGGGGCTGTAGCCGCACCAGCCATCCTGCTGGCTCGGCCTAACTCAGCGCCCCGGCCATCCGATCCACGATCTCGGTGACGATCGCCCGGGAGGTGCCGAAGTTGAAGCGCACGAATCCCTCGCCCTGGCTGCCGAAGCTCGGGCCGGGACTGAATGCGACCCGCGCGCGCTCCAGGAAGAAGGCTTGAGGGTCGGGCTTGAGATCCAGCGCCCGGCAGTCCAGCCACCCCAGATAGGTCGCCTCCGGAATCACGTACCCGGCGTCGGGAAGATGCTCGGCCAGCCGCTCGGCCAGCAGTTGACGGTTGCCATCCAGGTACGCGACGGCCTCGTCCATCCACGCGGCCCCCTTGGTAAATGCGGCCTCGGTGGCCGCGATACCCAAGATGCTGGCGCCCCCCGTGTCCAGGTGGCCCAGACCCCTCAACCGCCGGCTAAGCTCGGGTGAACCGCCGACGGCCAGGCCGCACTTTAGCCCTCCGAAGTTCCAGGCCTTGGAGGCCGCGGTCACGGTGATCGTGCGCTGCGCCACCTCATCGCCCAGGTTGACGAACACGTTGTGAACGGCCCCGGGCATCGTAAGCGGCGAGTGCACCTCATCCGAGATGACGGTTACGTCGTGGCGTACGGCCAGCTCCGCCATCGCCTCGAGTTCCTGCCGGCTAAAAGACCGGCCGGTCGGGTTGTGGGGGTTGCACAGGATGAAGGTCTTGGCCCGGCTCAAAGCCTCGTCGAGTCCTTCCAGATCGACCTCGAAGCGGCCGTTGCGCAAAACCAGCGGATTCTCCACCACCCGCCGGCCGGTGTGATTGATCACCATGAAAAACGGCGGGTAGACCGGAGGCTGGATCACCACACCGTCGCCGGGTTCGGTGAGCACCTTCAACCCCACCTCCAGACCCCGCACGACATCGGGAAGAATCACCACCGAGTCAGGCTCCACGCTCCATCCGTAAGAGCGGTCGGCCCATCCCGCCACAGTCTCGCCGAAGCCGATGTCCGAGGAAGCCGGCGGGTAGCCCAGGTCGTAGCGGTCGACGGCCTCCACTAACGCCAGACGCACCGGCTCGGCCAGCGCGAAGTCCATCTCGGCCACCCACGCCGGTATGACGTCCTGCGGGTACTTGGACCACTTCGCGCTGCGGCGGCGGTGCAGTTGATCGAGACTCACGTCGTCAAAGATGCTCGTGGCCGCCCCCTCCTGCGACTTGCCGGTCCTCACACACACTCGATCAAGTGGTAGTTCTTCTTGCCGCGCCTCAATACCAAGTAGCGGCCCAGCAGCAGGTCCGATGTGCCGACGGTGCGCTGCAGGTCCTGCTCCTTGACGTTGTTCACATACACGCCACCGCCGGATACGAACTCCCGGGCGCTTCGCTTGGAGCTTGCCAGGTCCGTCTCCAGCAGCAGGTCGACCAAGGGCTTGCCCTGCTCGAAGGAACTCTTGGGCTCCCTGCTGGAGGGCGCATCCGCCAGCACTTCGAGCAGCGTCGGCTCGTCGAGCTCGGCGATCTGCTGCCCGAAAAGGGCCTGCGACGCCCGCTGCGCCTTGCGCGCTTCCTGCTCGCCGTGTACCAGCGACGTAACCTGATGCGCCAGCACGCGCTGGGCCTCGCGAGCCGCCGGCCGCTCGGCCACAGCCTTCTCCAGTTCCCCGATGCTCTCCTGATCCAAGAAAGTGAAGAAGTTGAGCATCTGCACGACGTGCTCATCCGCCGCGTTTATCCAGTACTGGTAGAAGCGGTACGCAGATGTCTTCGCCGGGTCCAGCCACACGTTGCCCCCTACGCTCTTGCCCATCTTCGCTCCCGAGAGCCCCTCTACCAGGGGCGAGGTCAAACCGTACGCCTGGGCGCCGCGAACCTTGCGGATGAGCTCGATGCCGTAGGTGATGTTGCCCCACTGGTCGCGGCCGCCGATCTGCAGCCGGCAGCCATAGTGGTCGTACAGGTGCAAGAAGTCGTAGGACTGCAGCAGCATGTAGGTGAACTCGGTAAAGGAGATGCCCTGTTCCCGGCTCTGAAGCCGGTTACGGACCGAGTCGCGCGCGACCATGGCGTTCACGCTGAAATGCTTGCCGATGTCCCGCAGAAAGTCGGTAAGCAAAAGAGGGCCGAGCCACTCGGCGTTGTTGACCAGCTGCCCCTGCTTCGCACCGGGCCCGATGTCCACCAGGGAGGCCACCTGCGCGGAGATCTTCTCGATGTTGGCCTCCAGCACGTCGGCCGGCAACAGGGTGCGTTCCCGCTCTTTCCCGCTGGGATCGCCGATCAGCCCGGTTGCGCCGCCCATCAGCGCTATCGGCTTGTGGCCCGCCAGCTGCATACGCCTGAGTCCGAGCAGCTGAACGAGCCCGCCGACGTGCAGGCTGTCGGCCGTGGGGTCGAACCCGCAGTAAACAACGAACTGTTCGCCGGCCAGTAGTTTGCCGAGCTCCGGGTCCGTGGTCTGGTGAATCAGCCCGCGCCGGGAGAGCTCTGAGTAAATGTCCGAAGGCACGGGTGCAAGATTAACCGATAGCCCGCCGGGGGCCGCTCACCCACGGACCGGGCTCATAGAAGCGCCACGGCTGCCGCATCTCGGGCTTGATGCCAATACGCACCGAGCGTTCGATGGGCCCTTCGACCCGGCGTTGTCGCCCTACCCACACGTCCCCATCGGACAGGTCGGCGCCGTTGTCGGCCCGGGTCAGGTCAAACGCCTGGGCCAGCCGCCCGGGCCCTTTGGCCAGCAGCCCCGGCTTGTCCACGTTCCTGCGCTTGGCCATCAGCTCCAGCCCCTGCAGGGGCTCCACCGCCCGCAGCAGCACCGCCCCGGCCAAGCCATCCTCGTCGGCGACAATGTTGGCGCAGTGGTGCATCCCGTAGGTGAAGTAAACGTACAGACGACCCGGGGGTCCGAACATCACCGCGTTGCGCTCGGTCCTGCGGCGGTAGGCGTGGCTGGCCGGGTCGTCTTTGCCGCAGTAAGCCTCGACCTCGACGATCCGCCCCGCTACCAGGCCTTCCGGCCGCTGCCTGTACAAGGTGAGTCCCAGCAGCAGCTCAGCCAGCTCCAGCGGGTGCCGTACGTAAAACTCCGGGTCAAGCCGCTGCACCGGCTACTCCGCCAGCAGGTTCTTCAAGTCGTCCAGCTCCCGGGTGTTTACCACCTCGTCGGGCGTCAGCCAGCCCCGCTGCGCCATCCCGACCCCCAGGCCGATGCGGGCAAGGTGCCTGGGGTGGTGCGAGTCGGTGGCGATCGAGAACCGGCAGCCCATCCGGCGCGCCAGCCGTAGATGGTCGTCCTTTAGGTCCAGCCGCGACGCGCTGGAGTTGACCTCCAAAATCACGTTGTTCTGCTCGGCCACGCCAAACACCGTCTCCAGGTCGAACTCCGCCGCCGGGCGGCCCCCGATGCGGCGGCCGGTCGGGTGCCCGAAGATGTTGACCCCCGGGCGCTCCAGCGCTCGCACCACTCTTTTGGTCATGGCCTCTGGGCCCAGCCCATGCTGCTGGTGAATGCTGACGATAACCAGGTCGACGGCATCGACCATCTCGTCGGTGAGCGCCAGTGTCCCGTCCCGCCGGATATCGACCTCCACCCCCTGCAGGACCGTCAAGCGGCCATCCAGCTCATCGTTTACCTGAGCGATCTCCTCGGCCTGGCGGCGAATCGAGTCGATGGTGTGGGACTTGACCCACGCGTCCAGGTGGTCGGTGATCGCCAGGTACCGGCGCCCGAGCCGCAATGCCTCCAGGGCCACCTCGCGCACGGTGGCCGATCCGTCGGAGTAGATGGTGTGGGAGTGCAGATCCCCCAACAGGTCGCCCTCCTGCACCAACGCCTGCAGCCGTCCCTGCTGAGCGGCTTCGATTTCGCCCCGGTTCTCCCGCATGGGCGGCGGCGGCATCTGCATCCCCAGCAGACGGTAGATCTCCTGCTCATCCGCCCCGGCCACCTTGCGGTTGCCCTCAACCGTGAACAGGCCGTACTCGGAGAGTTTGTAACCCTGCTTGACGGCGATCTCCCGGACCCGGACGTTATGCTCCTGCGATCCGGTGAAGTACTGCAGCGCGGCGCCGAACTCATCCGCGGCCACCGCCCGCAGGTCGACCCGGACGCCCCGTGCGGTGAGCACCGTCGACTTCGTTGTGCCCTTGGCTGCAACCTCCTGCACCTGCGGCAGCTTCACGAACAGGTCCATAATGGCCTGCGGGTCCCCTCCGGTGGCCAGCAGGTCGATGTCGCCGATGGTCTCTTTCATTCGGCGCAAGCTCCCGCACCGCTCGGCCCGCTCCACCTCAGGCAACTCCCGCAGCGCGGCCAGGATAGCGTCGGCGATCGACGTCGCCACATCCAGCAGCACCCTGGACTCACCTCCGGCGAACGCCTTCAGAGCCCTCGCGACGTTCTGTTCGGTCTTAGGTCCCATTCCCCTCACCGTGCGGACCCGACCCTGCTCCACCGCTTTTTCCAAGTCCTTGACGCTGCCTACACCTAGCTCCTCGTGCAAACGCATGGCGGTGCGAGGACCGACGCCCTGCAACGCGGTCAACTGCCTGATACCGGCCGGCACCTCCGAGCGCGCCTGTTCGAGCTTGGCCATAGTGCCCGTTGCCAGGAACTCTCGAATCTTGGCCGCGGTCGCCTTTCCGACGCCCCTTAACCCGGCAAGCTCGGCGTCGCTCAGCGAGCCTGCGTCCTTGGCCAGTGCGCGCACCTCCTCGGCAACCCGCCGGTAGGCCAAAATTCGGAACCGGTCGCTTCCGGCAATCTGGAGGAGGTCCGCAAGCTCTTCGAAGGCGTCGGCGATCCGGTCGTTGTTCGGGGGCATTACTCGATCCTAACCGGGCTCCTGAACCTGGAATCCGATCGAACCCGACCGGCTGATCGGAATCGACCACCGGTCGCCCGAGCCTGGGATAATCGACCGGGTGAGGGGCGTATTCGATCCGCCGCCGGTGCGGCACATCAGACATTGCACAGCCGCGCTGGGCGCGCTGTGCCTGCTGCTGTGGATGCTCAACCCGCCGGCGGCTTGGGCCGCCGTCCCCGCCAACGCCGGCACGAACAGCCAAAAGCTGCTGCAGTACATGAACGCCGAGCACTCGGCGCGGGATCTGGACGGAATGAGCCGGTCGGCAAGTCTGGATGCAACCGCGCAGAAGTGGGCCCAGCACCTGGCTTCGGAGGCCCGCATGTACCACTCCAGCGACCCGGCCAAGGGAGCGCCCTTCAACTGGAGGGCGGAGAACCTCGCCTACTGGGAGGGCCACGAGCCGTTCGCAGCCGAGAAGATTCACAACTGGTGGATGAACAGCAAGGTCCACCGCAACAACATCGTCCACCCGGGGTTTACCCACGTGGGCTTCGGGATGGCGTGCGAGATCCACGACGGCGTGCCCTGGGTGTTTGCGGTGGCACACTTCGGAGGGCCGTCGGGTCCGATCGAAAACAGCGACCCGGGCCAGGCATCGGGGCAGGGTTCGACTCCGGGAATGACCTGCGCAGGCGGCTCAAGCTCCGAGCCCGATCCGCCTCCCCCGCCTGAGCCCGCGGCCGAGCCCGGCCCTTCCCAGCCCGGCAAAACGACCGATAACTCCGCCGGTGAACTGATCGACCAGATGGAGGCAAACCCCGAACCAACTCCGCCGGACTCACCTGCGACCGGCGCCGCCGATCCATCCCGGTCGGCTCCGCCCGTCGCCAAACCAAAGGCTTCGGCGTCGCCTAGTCCGCAAACATCGTCTTCACCGGATGCGGCGCCCGCCGCGGAAGCCGGCCCGCCGCAGGCGACGGCTGCGCAGCTGCAGGGCGAGCAACTCGGGGCCGTCGAGCAGGCCAACGGACCCTTGTGGATCGTCGCCGGACTCTTTTCCTGCGGCGTGGCCATCGGTATCGGCCGACGCAGCCGCTGGCAACCCAAGCACTCGGCCTCTCGCCGTCACCTGCTGTAACCGGGTCAACCTTGCGGTTGCGACACGTGCTCGAACCAGCTGCCGCCGGCGATCACCGGCCGCCCGGCGTAGGGCTTGTTGTAGATGTACACCCAGGCGTGGCAGTCGGGCTCGCGGAGCCTGACCCGCCTGCGCACATAAACCGACAGCCCGGCGTTGTGCCGGTGGTAGCCCTCGAAGCGGTCCAGCCCATCCAAGATCGCGCGATCGGTTATCTCGTACAGCTCGGCCTCCACCAAACCCTCTTGCAAAACCAGGCCCGGGTATCTGCCCAGGTCGACGAGCCGGCCCTGCATGGTGCAAGGCCCCACATACCTCAGGCCGCGGGTGTCGCCGAGCCGCCGCAGCCCCCCGACGCAGGACATAAGCGAGCCGTAAAGAGCCAGATACTCCCGGCTGGAGCCGACCACTAAGCCGTCCGGCGTTCCTTCAGCCACTTGGTTTGCTCCGTCATCATCTGCTCCAGCCGGTCGATCTGTTCGGCCACCCGCTCCGGCGCGGTGCCTCCGTGGGAGGAGCGCGCCTGTACGCTCGAGCGCGGGTCCAGCCGCGCCAGCATCGGCGGCTCCAACTCGGGATGAACCGAGGCCAGCTCCTCGGCCGAACACTGCGAGATGTCCTTGCCGGACGCGACGGCCAGCGCTACCAGCCGTCCCACAGCTTCATGGGCTTGCCGAAACGGCACCCCCTTCACCACCAGCGCCTCCGCCAGGTCGGTTGCCGCGGCGGCGCCGCCGGCCGCCGCGGCTTCCATGCGGTCGGGGTGAAAGGTGATCGAGCCCAAGGCTCCGGCCAGGGCGCTCAAGCTCAGACCCAGGGAGTCCGCCGCGTCGAAGACCGGCTCTTTGTCCTCCTGCAGATCCCGGTTGTAGGCCAGCGGCAGACCCTTGAGCACCCCGAGCAGGTGCACCAGGTCGGAGGTTACCCGGGCCGACTTGGCCCTCACCAGCTCCGCCACGTCCGCGTTCTTCTTTTGCGGCATGATGCTCGAGCCGGTAGCGAACTCGTCGTCGAGGGTGGCAAAGCCGAATTCGGCGCTGGTCCACAGCACCACTTCCTCACCAATTCGGGACAGCTGCACCGCGGCGATCGCCGCCGCCGAGAGGAACTCCAGCGCGAAGTCCCGTGAGCTGACCGCGTCGGCCGAGTTGTCGAATACCTCCGAGAAACCTAAATCCTCGGCCACCTTGACCGGATCCAGCGGCAGCGTGGTTCCCGCAAAGGCCGCGGCCCCCAGACCCGAAACATCCGCCCGGCGGTACGCGCCCGCCAGCCGGTCGAAATCGCGGCTTAACGCAAAGGCGTGGGCCAGCAGGTGGTGCGCCAGCAGTACCGGCTGCGCCCTTTGCAGGTGCGTGTAGCCGGGCGCCACGCAGTCCGGGTACTGCCTGCACTTGCCCAAAATTGCCCACTGCAGATCCTGCACTCCCTGGGCCAGCTCCGGTATGCGTTGCTTGAGCCACAGCCGCAGATCGGTTGCGACCAGGTCGTTGCGCGATCTTCCGGCGTGAATCCGGGCGCCGGTCTCACCCAGTTGCTCGGTCAAGAACCGCTCGAGCGCGCTGTGGACGTCCTCGTCGGCCGCGCTGAACTGGAAGGTCCCGTCCTCAAACGCCCGCGCCGCAGCGTCCAAGCCCGCATTCAGGTCCTTCTCGTCACGCCGGCTTATCAGCCCGGCGCGCCTCAGGTTGGCCGCGTGCGCCCGCCCGCAGGCGATGTCCTGGGGCCACAGCCGCGCGTCAAAATGGACCGAGCGGGACAGCTCGGCCAGCGCCTCGGAAGGAGGCTTGGAGAATCTGCCCTTCCACAGCGGACCGGTCATTTGTCCGGCCCGGACTCCCACAGGTTGCCCCGGTCCACCTGCCGGGCTTTGGCCCAGGTCTTAAGCGGCAGACCCCACAGCCGGACAAAGCCCTCGGCCTGCTTGTGGTCGAAGGCGTCCAGGTGGTCGTAGGTGGCCAGGCCCAGGTCGTACATCGGCGCCGGGGAGCTCCGGCCCACCACCCGCACGCTCCCGGGCTGCAGCTTCAGCCGGACCTTGCCGTTCACGTAGGCGGCCGTGCTGTGCATGAAGGCGTCCAGCGCCTCGCGCAGCGGCGAGTGCCACAGCCCGTCGTAGGCGATGCCCGCGTAACGGCGCTCCAGCTCCCGCTTGGTGCGTAGCACGTCCCGATCCAGCGTCAGCTCCTCCAGGTCCCGGTGCGCCTCGATCAGCGCCAGCGCGCCGGGCGCCTCGTAGATCTCCCGGGACTTGATCCCCACAACCCGGTCTTCGATCATGTCTATCCGCCCGTAGCCGTAGCTGCCGGCCAGCACGTCGATGTACTGGACCAACTCCCGGAAGCCCATCTGCCGGCCGTCAACCGCGACCGGGAGCCCCGCACGAAACTCCAGCTCCACGTAAGTGGGCTCGTCCGACGCTCCCTCCGGACGGGCGGTGCGCTCCCATATGTCGTCGGGGGGCTCGGTAAAAGGATCCTCCAGAACACCGCATTCGATGGCCCGCCCCCACAGGTTTTCGTCGATCGAATACGGCGCGCTGGGTCCCACTGAGATAGGCAGGTTGTGCTCCACGCCGTACTCGATGGTCTGTTCCCGGTTCATGCCCCAGTTGCGCACGGGAGCCAGCACCTGAAGATCCGGCGCCAGGGCCACCAGCGAAACCTCGAAGCGGACCTGGTCGTTGCCCTTGCCGGTACAGCCATGGGCCACAAACTTGGCGTCGAAATCGTGTGCCGCCTGAGCCAGGTGCCGGCAGATGAGCGGGCGGGACAGGGCCGAGACCAGCGGGTAACGGTCCTGGTACATGGCGTTGGCGGCCAGCGCTCTGGCTACGTAGTCGTCGGCAAACTCCTCGCGCGCGTCCACCACCCGCGCCTCGACGGCACCGGCCTCCAAGGCCCGCTTGCTGAGCTTGTCGGTGTCACCGCCTTGACCTACATCTACCAGCACGGCGTAGACATCGAGGTTGTCTTTCTCCTGGAGCCACCTAACCGCCACGGTGGTGTCCAGCCCTCCCGAGTAGGCGAGTACGACTCTTTCGGCCATTTAAGTTTTCCTCCTTGAATTGCTTGTGACGTCTTTGTTGCGACTACCGCTCGCCTAAATCCACGCCCGGCAAAGCCTCGACTACCGCTCGGATCCGTCTTTCGACTCTGCGGGGCTGCACGCCGGCTTTGCAGACCACCAGGATGGTGTCATCGCCGGCAACCGTACCAGCGACCCCTTCGATCTCCATCCGGTCCAGCGCGCCGCCGACCATCCCCGCGTGCCCGGGCGGAGTCTTGATCACCACCAGGTTGCCCGTAGACTCCAGATCCAGCACCGAATCGCCGAAGATCCGGCCCAGCGCGTCGCCGGCGGGCACGGTGGGCGACTCGGTCGGCAGCGAGTAGACCACCTGGCCGTCCCGGCGAACCTTAACCGCTCCCAGCTCGTCAAGATCCCGGGACACCGTTGCCTGCGTAACCGCGTACCCCGAGCCGCGCAGCAGGCCGACCAACTCGCTCTGGCTAGTGACGGGCATCTCCTTGAGCATGCCTATGATCCTGCGCTGCCGGCCGGCCTTCATCTGGCACGGCGGCCCGGGCCGACCAGCCACTCGAGCAAGGCCTTTTGCGCGGGCAGGCGGTTGGCCGCCTGCTGCCATACCACCGAGGCGGGACCGTCCATTACCTCCGATGA
This sequence comes from Actinomycetota bacterium, assembly GCA_040905365.1. Taxonomy (GTDB): domain Bacteria; phylum Actinomycetota; class CADDZG01; order JAHWKV01; family JAHWKV01; genus JAHWKV01. The sequence continues at coordinate 30,508 of JBBDRQ010000027.1, read as the reverse complement.
AATCTCCTGCCCACGGTGCGCCGGCAAGCAGTGCATGACGATGGCGCCCGGTGCCGCCGCCCCCAGCAGCAGCTGGTCTACACGGTATTTCTCAAAGACTCCCACTCGCTCCACTTGCTCGGACTCCCGGCCCATGCTGGTCCACACGTCGGTGTAGAGCACGTCCGCGCCCTTGACGGCCTCGGCCGGGTCGTCGCTCACGGTGATCTCACAGCCGGTCTCCGCGCCGATAGCCACCGCTCGATCCAGGACCGGCTCGATGGGTTCGAAGCCTTTGGGACATGCCACGCGAATCCGGCCGAGACCCGCCTTTGCGCCGGCCAGCAACAGGGAGTGGCAGACGTTGTTGCCGTCCCCCAGGTACACCAGGTCGACCTTTGACAGGTCGTCGAAATGCTCTTGAACGGTCATGACGTCGGCTAGCGCCTGACACGGGTGCTCCAGGTCGCTCAGGGCGTTGACCACCGGGATGGAGGACGCATCGGCCATGGACTCCAGACGGTCCTGCCCGAAGGTTCGCACCACAATGGCCGCCAGGTAGCCCGATAGAACCTTTCCCGTGTCCTCCAGGGTCTCCCCTCGCTCCAGCTGCAGTTCGTCGGCCCGAAGCGTGATCGAGTGACCGCCCAGCTCGAACACCGCGGCTTCGAAGGCGATGCGGGTGCGGGTGGAGGGCTTCTCAAAGATCAAACCGACCGAGCACCCGCCCAGGGGCTTGGACTTGGCCTTCTTGCCCGACTTCATATCCAGGGCACGCCGGATGAGCGCACTTTGCTCTTCGGGGTTGACGTCGTCGGACGACAGAAAATCTCTCACGGTCTCGGTCCCCCGCCTACTTGGCTCAATACTGCATCGAGGATATCCACTGCGGTTTCGCACTGCTGCCGGTCCACGATCAAAGGTGGACAAAGGCGCACGACCGAAGGGGCCACATTGTTGACCAAAAGACCCTTCTCCAGGGCTGCGGTGACCACATCTGAGGCGACCTCTTCCCGTAGCTGCACCCCCAGGAGCAAGCCCTCGCCGCGCACGGAAACCGCCAGGTCGTGCCTGGAGACCAGCTCCTGCAGGTTCAACTTGAGCCCGGCGCCAGCCGTCGCCGCGTGCGACACCAAGTCCTGATCCTCGATGGTCTGCAAAACCGCCAGCGCCGCCGCACAGACCACCGGTCCGCCCCCGGCCGTCGTGGCGTGGTCGCCCGGCCGGAAGGCCTCGGCCAGCTCGCCGCGCGCAACGCAGGCGCCGATGGGAAAGCCGTTGCCCAGCGCTTTGGCCAGCGTCACCACGTCGGGCACCACCGCAGAGTGCTCGAAGCCGAACCAGCGTCCGGTTCGGCCCAGCCCCGTCTGCACCTCGTCGGCCATCAAGGCCATGCCCTGGGCATCGCAGGTCCGGCGGACCGAACCCAAGTACCCGCCGGTGGGCACCACCACTCCCCCTTCGCCCTGGATCGGCTCCAGCAGTACGGCGGAGTGGCTGCCGTCCAGCGCCTCCTCGAGCGCCTGCGCGTCGTTGTAGGCAACGTGGGTAAAGCCTTGGGGCATCGGCTCGAAAGGCTCCCACTTGGCCGGCTGCCCTGTCGCGGCCAGCGCCGCCAGGGTGCGCCCGTGAAAGGAGCCCTCGGCCGCGACGATCCCGAAACGCTGGGGACCGTAGCGGTCCAGGGCCCACCGCCGCACCAGCTTGATGGCGCATTCATTGGCTTCGGCACCGGAGTTGGCGAAGAACACCTTGCCATCGGGCCAGCCGAGCTTGCCGCACAATGTCTCGGCAAGCCGGCCGAAGGGCTCGGTGTAGTACAGGTTAGATGTGTGCACCAGCTGAGCTGCCTGCTTGGCGACCGCCTCGGTGACCGCAGGATGCGCGTGCCCGAGCGCGGTAACCGCGATCCCGGCAACGAAGTCCAGATACCGCCCGCCCTGGTCGTCAAACAGCTCGACGCCCTCACCGCGCACGAACGTGACCGGCAGCCGCCGGTAGGTGGGCATCACCCATTTGTCCGCCCGCTCGATCACGGCGCTCACGAGGGCGTCACCATGGTGCCGATCCCCTCGTCGGTGAAGATCTCCAGCAACAGGCAGTGCAGCATGCGCCCGTCCAGGATGTGGGCCCTGGGCACCCCCGCCTCCAGCGCCCGCACGACCGCGGAGATCTTGGGGATCATTCCCCTCGACAGGTGCCCTCCGTCGAGCATCGCGCGCAGTTGCGGTACCGAGGTCTGCGAGATCAGGCTCGTCTCGTCGCCCAGGTCCCGGTACAAGCCCTCGGTATTGGTCAGCAAAACGAGTTTCTCCGCCTTGGCCGCCGCCGCGACCGCCGCCGCGGCCAGGTCCGCGTTGATGTTGTAGCTGCCTCCGCCCGGTCCTGACCCGAGTGGGGCTATGACCGGTATGGCCTCCCCGGCAAGGGCTTTGCTGAGCTCGCCCATCGACACGTCCTTGACCTCGCCGACCAAGCCCAGGTCCTCCCCGTCGGGCCCGGACAACCGCGCGGTCAGCAGCAGGTCGTCGTCGCCGGCCAGCGCGACCGCAGTGCCTCCCTGGGCGCCGATGGCTCCCACGATCTGCCGGTTCACCTGCGTCATGACCTCCTTGACCACCGCAATCGTCGGTTCATCGGTAACCCGGTAACCGGCCACGAACGTCGGCTCCAGGCCCCGCTGCACCATGGCCTTGGAGATCTGGTTGCCCCCCCCGTGCACCACCACAGGGCGCATCCCGACGAAGTTCAACAGCGTCAGATCGGTGGCAAAACTGGTCAACGAGCTCTCCGTGTCGGCGATCTCGCCGCCTACCTTGACCACGACCGTCTTGCCCCACCACCGCTGTATGTAGGGCAGAGCCTCCACGAGAATCTTGGACTTGATCTGGGCCTCGATGGTCAAAACTCGTACTCCGCGTTAATCCTGACGTACTCGGGCGTGAGATCGGTCGTGAGGATCTCGGCCGAGCTGTCCCCCGCCCCCAGCGAGCACTCGATGCTGATGTCGTGCGCCCGCAAGGCCTTGCGGGCCTGCTCGACGGCCTCCTGCGCCGCGGGCCTTCCTGCATCGAGCACCGTCACGCCCGCAATCCTTATCGTCAGCGCGTCGAAGCGCGCCCGCGCCCTTGAGTTTCCTACGGCGGAGGCCACCCGGCCCCAGTTGGCGTCCTGGCCGTACAGAGCCGTCTTGACCAGCAGGGAGTGGGCTACGGCCCGGGCTGCGTCCTGCGCCTCGAACTTGTCGGCCGCGCCCGTGACGAGCACCCTGACCAGTTTGGTGGCGCCCTCTCCATCGGCCACCACCTGGCGGCTGAGCGACCGGCACACCGAGTCCAGCGCCTCGGCGAAAGCGTCGAGGTCCGGCTTGATGCCCGAGGCTCCGTTAGCCAGCACCACCAAGGTGTCGTTGGTGCTGGTGTCCCCGTCGACGGTAATCGCGTTGAAGCTCGCGTCCGCGGCAGCCTTCAGCAGCACCTTGAGCTCGCGGGCTCCGATCTCCACGTCGGTGGTCAAAAACCCCAAGGTCGTGGCCATGTCGGGGCAGATCATCCCGGCACCCTTGGCGATTCCTCCTACACTCCAGCCGTCGCTGTGCTGCACCGCGCTTAGCTTGGGTACCGTATCAGTGGTCATGATCGCCCGCGCGACATCGGCGTCGTTGGTTCCCAACCCGGAGGCGGCGGACCTAATCCCGGCCAGAACTTTGTCCATCGGCAAAAGCGAGCCGATCTTGCCCGTGGAGCACACCAGCATCTGATCCGGGTCTATCCCCACCGCCTTGGCGGCAGCCGAGGCCATCTGTCCGGCGTGAGTCAAGCCCACATCGCCGGTACAGGCGTTGGCGCAGCCCGCGTTTACCACCACAGCTTGCGCAGTCCCGGTGCGCAGGACGGCCCTGGAGACGATGACCGGGGCCGCCACCACCTTGTTCTTGGTGAATACGCCGGCGGCGTTGGCCGGCAGCTCCGAGACGATCAGGCCCAGGTCCAGCCCGCCTGAGCTCTTCAAACCCGCGCGGGTACCCGCCGCGACAAACCGCTGCGGCACGCAGACTCCACCGGGAATCTCCGAAAGACTCACGGCAGGCAGGGGTTAAGGTCCAGCCCGGCCGTCTCGGACAGTCCGCACATCAGGTTGGCATTTTGGACCGCCTGGCCAGCCGCTCCCTTTACCAGGTTGTCGATCGCTGCAAAAGCGATGACCTTGCCGGTGCGCGCATCCGCCCGCACGCAGACCTCGGCGTCATTGGTGCCGGACAGCCTCTTGGTCTTGGGCAGCTGGCCGGTCCCCAGCACCCGGATAAAAGGCTCGTCCTTGTAGGCGCGGACCAGCACCTCGTGCAGGGCGCCGTCGTCCAAGTCGCCCGCCCCGTCGGCTATGCAGGTGGCGAGGATCCCCCGGGTCATGGGCACCAGGTGGGGGATGAACGTTATGTGCACCGGCTTGCCCGCCGCAAACGAGATTTGCTCTTCCATCTCGGCTATGTGCTTATGCCCGGTAACCGAGTACGGTGCCAGGCTCTCGTTCACCGAAGAGTAGTCAAAGCCCTCGCCCCCCGCCCGGCCGGCACCGGAGATACCCGACTTGGCATCGATATGAATGGAGCCGGCGTCGATGGCGCCGGCCTGGACCAAAGGAAGCAGGGCCAGCAAAGCAGCCGTCGGGTAACACCCTGGGTTCGCGACTTTGTCGGCGCCGGTTACCGCCTGCCTTCTGAACTCGGTGAGACCGTACTCCCAATCGAGCAGCGAATCGGGGTTGGAGTGCGCTTCGCCGTACCACTGCACGTACCGGTCCGCCTCATCCAGCCGGAAGTCCCCCGCCAGATCGACGATCTTGGCGTCGTCCTTGTTCGCAAACAGACTCATACTGGCGGTGTGCGGCAGGGAGGAGAAAATCACCTCGGCACCGGCGTCCAGTGCTTCGTCCACCGTACAAAAATGCAGACCGGCCACCGACTCCAGTGCAGGGTACGCGTCGGCCACCGGCCGGCCCACCTGAGCGGACGCGGATGCAGCCACCACGTACAGGTTCGGATGGCCCTCGACAATTCTCAGCAACTCGGCGCCGGCAAAGCCCGAAGCTCCCAGCACCGCAACAGACAAACTCATGCGGTTACTCCTGCATACATTCAGGTGACTCTATACGGTACCATGAATAGTGATGCAGCGGCCACGCTGACGAACATCGCTAAATATGCATTACAAACTGAGCGAAAGCGGCGATCGGTACACGGAGGGTCATCCACGATCGCGCCGACACCGCTAAGCAAACACTGCAGCGCTCAAAAAGCTCGATGCTCCCGCGTGCGGGAGGGGCGAAGCATCTGCGTTGCTACTGCGAAAGGCTAACTGCCGCCTCGGCCAGCATGTCGAAGTCGTTGTAACTGAGCGCAATCACGGCGTCCGAGAGCCCGTCGGCACATTCCGGGTCCGGACGCCCACCCCGCTCTAGGTAAGCCTTCACAAGCTCCTTCGAGCACTCCGCCAGCAAAGACTCCGTGTATTTCACGCCGCGTCGGGCGATCTCCTGAGAAAGCTGGATCCGGGTGGCCAAGGTGACCGTCACCTGAACGCAGCCCGGCGTGGGAACGTCGGTCACCTGGTACGTCGCCCGGAAGCGGGACTTGCCCTGCTCCCTCGCAAACGGTCGATACACCTCTATATTCAGTGACTTCCTCCTACGCTGATATATACCGGCGAGCCGGTCGTCGACGGTTGGACGAAGGCGAGTATAACTCCGCCTCAACGCCCCTGGGCACCCCTGCGCAGCCAGTTATGTACGAAGGCCAGCTTGCTGCGCGCGGTATCCGACAGCACGAAAGGATAAAGGTCCGACAAACCCATTGAGCGGTTAACGTGGTTGACCCCCACAGTCAGGGAGGCCGCTACCTGGATCAAGCGCCCCGTATCCGGTTCCGAATACGGGTCCCATCTCGGGCTCGGCAGCTCCGGCGACGACAAGCCCGCCTCGACGAAGCTGTCGGTAATGTCGGTCAGGTGCAGCAGGTGCGCCGCAGTCTCCGCCCAATCCTCATGCGGATGCGACGAGGCGTAGGTGGTCAGGAAGCGCTGCTTCCAGTCGGCCGGCGGGCCGTCGTTGTAGTGGCGCTGGAGTGCGGCGGGGTAATCCGTACGCTCATCGCCGAACATGGCGCGAAAGGTGTCGAGAAAATCGTCGCGGAGACTGAGACGCCACCAGAGCATGTGCGCGATCTCGTGGCGCATATGGCCGATCATGCTGCGGTAGGGCTCCTCCAGGGCCTGGCGGCGGGTCGTGTTCACGACCGGATCCGCCTCGGCCACACTAATGGTCACCACGCCCTCGGCGTGGCCCATGGATACAGGCGTCGGGCCTTCGGCGAGGAGGTGGAAAACGGGCCGCGTACCCGGATCCTCCGGCCGAAACCAGTGCCAGCGGCCTAGATTGTCGAGCACCCAGCGCTTGGCGGCCTCGGTCTGCGCCCAATTGGCGATGGCGCCGGCGATAGAGGGGTCCGGGGCCAGTCCGGTCATGGCACAGGACCGGCAGAACGCACCCTTTTCCGGCGCGATCCAGTTACAACCGATGACCTCCCGGTTAACGCAGAAGGGCGGCACGGGCAGGAACGCCCGCGCCTGCGGATCGTAGGCAACAGGGGTGCCCTCGGCAGTGGCGAGGTTGTCGAACCAAAGTGAGCCGGCGCCGACCGGGTTAGCAAAGACACGCATGAGCAGATCCTCCAACAGCACGACCGGGCAGGAGCCCGGAGTTAGTTCCCAACGTATCAGCGGCCACTGCGGCTCGTTGAGTACAAGAACACGGCCTGTGCCGTCATGTACCAAATACAGTAAAGCTGAGCGCGACGTAAACCGCGCCTTGCCGCAGCCAGCGAGCCCCGAATCAATGCCTCCCCGCCACAGGTAAGCAGGGCTACGCCCACAAGAAGCAGCAAGGTATTAAGCATCATTCGGACCTTCCAGATACGGTCGCTGATTCCTCAATTAGGCACATCACAACTAAGGACTAAGGAAACGCGGTTTCAGCGGCGGAGCGTAGCGAAACTCTATTTGCGCCATCCGGCCGCGGCTGTGCATAGGCGTTTCCTATGTTCTGTATCCAAACTATGTCTTGGACTTGCGGGCAACGGCCGTCCACGATGTATTCAGCGACCATTTGAGCACAAGGAGCCGAGTATTGCTGTTGGTGCTGCTGTTGGGTACGATCGTCGGGTTTTTTCTCGGCTTCTTCGGCGGCGGCGGCTCTATTTTGGCCGTGCCGGCCTTGGTGTGGGGGATGGGGATGTCCCCCCAAGTCTCGGTAGCGGTCTCCCTGGCCGTCGTCGGACCAGCAGCCGCGCTGGGAGCCGTCTCCCACGCCCGCGCCGGCAACGTGGCGCTGAGGACCGCATGGCTCTTCGGCGCCCCGGCGATCGCAGCGTCCTACCTGGCGGGGCTGCTGGGGCGCAACATCCCCGACCGCCCCTTGCTGGCCGGCTTCGGCATCCTTGCCCTGGCCGCTGCGATTAGGATGCTGACCAAGCCCCCTCAGGCCACGGTCGACGAACCCCCCGACACGGTCAAGTCGCTGATCGCCGGAGCTGCGGTCGGATCGGTCACCGGGCTTTTCGGCGTGGGCGGCGGCTTCATAGTCGTCCCCGCGCTGCTGCTGGTTTTGCACCTGTCGATGACCAAGGCCGTCGGCACTTCGCTGGTAGTGATAGCGGCGACGGCAAGTTCGGCCCTGCTGGCGCGAGCGGGCGATCTGTACCTGGACCTCAACTTGATCCTGTTTGCCGGAGCGGCGCTGGTGGCCGTGCTGGCCGGGTCCGCAGCCTCTCGGGTAACGGACCCCGACCGCCTGCGCAAGGCTTTCGCGGTGGTGCTGATACTGGTGGCGCTGGGAACCATGGCAGAGGCCTTTGACCCCGAGCCCGCGACGCTCACCGGGGAACCACTACAACTGTAAGGATGGTGACCGATGCTGTTTGAGCAGTTCTACCTAGAGAGCCTGGGCCACGCCTCCTACCTGCTGGCCGACGAGCGGACCGGCAAGGCCCTGGTGTTCGATCCCCGCCGGGACGTGGACGCATACTTCGAGCTGGCTCGCAGGAAAGGATTTCGGATTTCCTACGTGGTAGACAGCCACGGCCATAACGATTATCTCAGCGGTATCCGGGAGGTCCAGTCTCGCCAGAAGGTGCAGGCGCTCGGCTACGCGCAAGCCAACCTGGGCTACGAGCACCGGGCGATGAAAGACGGCGAGATCCTGGAGTTCGGGGATCTCGGCGTGGAGTTCATGCACACTCCCGGACACACCCCCGAACACGTCAGCCTGCTGGTCCACGACCGCGCGGTGGGCGCCGAGCCGGCGCTGCTGCTCTCCGGCGGAGCGCTTCTGGTGGGCGACCTGGCCCGGCCGGACCTGTTGGGAGGACCCGACGATGCCCGGGAAGCCGCGCGGACCTTCTGTCACACCATCCAGAACAAACTGCTGCAACTTCCCGACTACCTGGCGGTTTTTCCCACCCACGTCAAAGGCTCGCTGTGCGGGGGCAACATCGGCAGCCGGCTCTCCACGACCGTGGGCTACGAGCGCAGGACCAACGCCATCCTGGCCAAGGTGTCCACCGCCTCAGAGTTTGTGCAGGAGTGCATCCGGCTGGACAACCTCCCCGCAGTTCCTCCCTACTGGCGCCGGATGCGCGGCCAGAACATGGCCGGACCCAAGCTGCTCGGACCTCTCGGCGAGCCTCCGGCTCTGGGCGTCGACGAGTTTCGCGAGAGCGCGGCTGCCGGCTCCATCGTGCTCGACACCCGCTCCCCCGAGGCGTTCGCATCAGCTCACATTCCCGGCGCCTTGAACGTCGGGCTGGGACCTTCCTTCTCTACGTGGGCGGGAACCGTACTGCCACCGGACGTGCCGGTACTGCTGGTGCTGGACAGGCAAGACGACTTGTGGGAGGCCATCTGGCAGCTACTGCGGATCGGCTACCAGCTTCCAGCCGGATGGCTGGCGGATGGCATGTACGCCTGGCGCACCTCAGGCGAGCAATTGGAATCGCTCGATACCGTGAACGTCCACCGCTTGAGGGAGTTGGTCGGCGATCGCCAGGTCAACGTGCTCGACGTTCGCCAGCCCGCCGAGTGGGCGGAGGGCCACGTCCCCGGCGCCCACTTCATCACCGGCGCCGAACTGCCGTCCCGGCTCGACGACGTTCCCAGCGGCGCCCCTACCGCAGTTATCTGTGGAAGCGGATACCGGTCGTCGGTAGCCGCCAGCCTCATCAAGTCCAAAGGCGGCAGCCCGATACAGGTCTTCGGAGGGATGATGGCGTGGAACGCCAGCCGCTACCCCACCGAATCCACCGGCGGGTGAGCCCGGGCCGCATTCGGCGGGCGGGCTAGGCGCGGACCACTCCTTGGTGCTCTTTGCCTATGGCGGCGGCTATCGCATCCCTGGCCTCGATCGCCTCGTTTTCGTTCAAAGTCCGCTCCAGGCTGCGGAAGGTGAGCGAGAAGGCCAGGCTCTTGCGCCCCGGACCGACCTGCTCGCCCCGGTATACGTCGATGATGCGGACGCTCTCGAGCAGCGGTCCGCCGGCCGCGCGCGCGGTGGCGATAACGTCGGCGGAGGCCACGCCCTCGGGCAACGCCACGGCCAGATCCAGCAGGGTCGGCGGGTACTTGCCAATCTGCGCAGCAGTGCCCGGCTTGCCGCCCATGTCGATCAGGGCATCCAGGTCCAACTCGCCCAGACTCAGCACAAAGGCGACGTCGGCCTTGCGGGCAAACGAGTCGTCCACCTCGCCGAAGACGCCCAGCTCCTTGCCGTCGGACGACAGCAGCTTGGCGGCCCGAGCCGGGTGAAAGGGGTAGCCCGAGTGCGGGACGAAGCGCACACCGGTGACCCGGAGCGATTGCAGGGCCACCTCCACGGCGCCTTTCATATCAAAAAAATCGGTAGGCCGAGCCGGGGAGTGCCACTGCTGAGGTATTGCGCCGCCTATCGCCAGGCCCAGTCGCAGGCGCTCCGTGGGAGCTTCCACGCCGTTGGGGTGAAAGCTCAGGCCTGCCTCGAACAGCCGGACATCGCCGTGCCGACGGGAAAGGTTGATCACCGCTGAGCGAACCAAACCCGGCAGAAGCGACGTACGCAGCAGCGCCTCGTCCTGCGTCAAAGGGTTGGCCACTTTCGTGGCCGCATCCGGGTGGTGACCGATCAACTCCAGGTCTTGGGCGCTGACCAGGCTCGAGGTCCGCGCCTCGAACAACCCTGATCCGATCAGAGCGCGCTTTAGGCGACGAGTCCGGCGTTCCTCGGGCGATAAAGATCCTGCCCGGCTGCGGCCCGGCGGCAGGGTGGCCGGAATCCGGTCGTAGCCGGTCACCCGGGCCACTTCCTCGACCAGGTCCTCCTCGCCGGCCAGATCCACCCTGTAGGTGGGTACGGTCACCGCGATACGCTCGCCTTCCGCGCGGGGATCCAGACCCAGCCGATCCAGCGCCTCCACCATCTGCTCGTCGGACAGTGGCGCCCCGAGCACCTGGCGGGCCCGCTCCGGACGCAGGTGCAGCAGCTGCGGCTCCACCGGCTGGGGGTACACATCAACCGAGCCCTGGGCGGCCGAACCGCCGGCCCACTCCAGGATCAGCCTTGCAGCCAGCTTTGAGGCGGCATCTACTCCACCGACGTCGACCCCGCGCTCAAAGCGGGCCGAGGCCTCGGAGCGAAGCCCGTGCCGGCGCGACGTCCTAAATATCGAACGCGGATCGAAGGTCGCGGTCTCCAGGATCACCGCGTCGCTGTCCTCGGTGACCTCGCTGCCCTGGCCGCCCATAATCCCGGCCAGAGCAATCGGCTGCGACTCGTCGGCGATCACCACGTCAGTGAGGTCCAGCTCCCGCTCGACACCGTCGATGGTAGTGATCCGCTCCCCCTGTGTGGCCCGGCGCACCACGATGCGCCGGCCTGCCACCTTGGCCATGTCGAAAGCATGCATGGGGTGACCGGTTGCCAGCAGCACGTAGTTGGTGGCGTCTACCACCGCCGAGATAGGCCGCACCCCGCACATAGTGAGCCGGCGCTGTGCCCAGGTAGGCGACTGCGCGTGCCCTATCCCCTCTATCACCCGGGCCGCGTAACGGGGACAGCCCTGCGGGTCGGCGACCTCCACCTGCACGCGCTCGGATACAGGTGGTCCCGCGGCTTGGTACTGGAACAGCGCCGAAAGATCCTTTAGCCGCGATCCGGTACACGCAGCCACTTCACGAGCGATGCCGATCATCCCCATGGCGTCGGGGCGGTTGGGGTTTATCTCCAGTTCCAACACGGCCTCGGGCAAGCCCAGGGCGTCGCCGACGTCGGTACCCACCACCGAGTCCTCGCCCAGGATCATGATCCCGGTGTGGTCGTCGCCCAAACCCAACTCGGCCGCGCTGCACAGCATCCCCTCGGAGACCACCCCGCGAAACTTGCGCCGGGTTATCTCGCCAAGACCCGGCACGTGCGAGCCCGGCTGGGCCACCGGCACCTTGTCGCCTACACCGAAGTTGCTCGCCCCGCACACCACGCCCAGATCCATACAGCCGGTGCGCACCTGAACCACACAAAGCTTGTCGGCGTCGGGGTGGGGTTTGACGCTGCTCACCTCGCCGACGACGATGTCTTCTATCCCGTCGCCGTACCGTTGGATCTTCTCTACCTTCATCCCGGACGCGGTCAGCATCTCCGCTAAGGACTCCGGATCGCCTGGAACGTCGACGAACTCCCTGAGCCAGGAGATCGGCACCTTCATAACGACCCCAAAAGGCGCGTGTCGTTTTCGTAGAAGGAGCGTAGATCCGAGATCCCGTAGCGAAGCTTGGCTATTCGCTCGATACCCATCCCGAAGGCGAAGCCGGTGGTTTCCGGGCTGTAGCCGACGGAGCGGAACACGTTCGGGTGAACCATCCCCGCCCCGATAATCTCTATCCAGCCTTCGCCGCGACAGATCGCGCATCCGCTCCCGTCGCAGGCAAAACAAGAAACGTAAACCTCGGCGGACGGCTCGGTGAAGGGGAAGTAGCTCGGGTGCATGCGGACCCGAAGGTTCTTGCCGAACATCTGCTTGGCGAACACCTCCAGGACCCCCTTCAGATCGGCAAACGTTATCCCGTCGTCGACCGCCAAGCCTTCGATCTGACTGAACACCGCCAGGTGGTTGGCGTCCACCTCGTCCCGGCGGCACACCGTGCCGGGCATGACCACGTAGTGCGGCGGGTCCGAGGCCTCCATTACCCGGATTTGGGTAGGGGACGTGTGCGGGCGGAGAACCAGCATCTCGTCGGCCCCGGTGTCGACGTAGAAGGTGTCCTGCATCGACCGGGCGGCGTGGTCGGGCGGGATGTTCAAGGCTTGAAAACTGTAGTAGTCGGATTCCACCAAAGGCCCCTCGGCCACCGTGAAGCCCAGACCGACAAAGATGTCGACGATCTCCTCCAGCGTCTCGGTGAGCGGGTGCAGCCGTCCCGTGGGAGGAGTGCGGCCGGGCAGGGTGACGTCAACTCGCTCGGCTTCGAGCCGCACCGCGCGCTCTTGTTCCTGGAGCGACTCCAACCGTTCGGCAATCGCCGACTCTACCTCGGAGCGAACCCGGTTGGCCGCCTGGCCCACCGTCTTGCGCTCCTCGGCGGGGAGCTTACCCAGACTCTTGGAGATCTGGGCCAGCGGGCCCTTGCGGCCCAGATATGCGATCTGCACCTCGCGCACCGCGTCGCTGGACTGCGCGTCGCGCAGCGCAGCCGTCGCTTCTTCGGCTATAGCCTCTAGTTCCCCTACGGCAGTCTTGCTCATGATTGTCCGGATACCTTTTCGACCGACTCTTCGATCAATGGAAGCGTGAAGGTGAATACCGCTCCCCCGCCTTGGTTATTCTCCACCCATATCCTGCCACCGTGAGCCTCAACTAGCCCCTTGGAAATGTACAAACCCAGGCCACTTCCGGGACTCGCATTGGCGCCCACCCTGAAGAACTTGGCGAACACCGTCTTCTTATGTTCCGCCGAGACGCCGGCACCCTCGTCGCTCACCTCGATCCAGACCGAGGAGTCATGCACGCTGCCGACAACTTGAATCGCACCGCCGGGGGTGTACTTGACCGCGTTCTCCACCAGGTTCGTAAGTACCTGCTCGATCTTGTCCGAATCCGCCGACACCTGCGGAAACTGCTCCGGAAACACGCAGTCGATCCGATGAGCCCGCGCACGGGGCCGCAGTCTGTCCACGACTCCCGCGGCTATATCGTTGATTCTAACCATCCGCCGGTTGAGGGTGAGCCGCCCGGCCTCCAGACGGCTGACGTCGAGCAACTCGCCGATAAGCCGCGTGACCCGGTCCACGTCGGTGTTGATCGTTTGCAAAAGACGCTTTTTGTCCGCATCGTCGAACCTGTCCCACCGGTGCAGCAGCGTAGAGGTGAATCCCTTGACCGAGGTCAGCGGCGAGCGCAACTCATGCGCCACCGCCAGGATAACCTCCGATTTGGTCGTATCTATTTGCTTGCGGCGCCTGATGTCCCGAAGCACCGCCGTCGCGGCCACCACCGACCCCGAAGGCTGCCTTCTGACCCCCGTAGTTACCCCCACCCACACGCGCTTGCCGGATTTAGTGGTCACCGACATCTCCCGCTCCGGGGACCCTTTGATGGTGCGCATCCGGTACTCGGAGGCCCCCGGCCACACACATGTGCGGTTGCCGTTGGCGTCGTTCGGATCCAGCAGGTCGTCGAAATGTCGGCCCCGGGCCTGGTCGGCAGACCACCCGAGCAGACGACCGGATGCCCCGAGCCAGTGGGTCACACGGCCCTGCGCGTCGATTACGACAACGCCCTCCTGCATCGAGGCAAGCACATCATCAAGTTCGCTCACAACGGCCGCCTACGCACCGTCGGTCCGGCGTTGCCGGGCGACTTCGAACAGCACCACCGAAGCGGCCATCCCGACGTTCAGTGACTCGACGCCATGCTTCATTGGTATACACACCGTGGAGTCCACGCTCTCAACCACTTCCCGGGCAACTCCCCAGGCTTCATTTCCCAACACCAGCGCGGTCGGTTGTTTAAGGTCCGCGTCATAGTAAATGGTCGGGCCTTCCGGATCGGCGGCAACAGTGCTTACGTTCCGGGCACCCAACTCCGACAGGAGCCAGGGTACATCAACATCCCGGCTAACCGGTACGCTGAACAGCGCGCCGGCCGTCGCCCTGACTACCTTGGGATTGTACAGATCGACGGTCGTACCGCCGCTGAACACGGCGTCGGCACCCACCGCGGCCGCGCTGCGGATGATGGTGCCGGCATTGCCGGGGTCCCTCACGCCCGCCAGCACCACCACCAGATCCAGCTGCCCGCGCAGCAGCGCCACCGGATCCCGATCCACGAATTTGCTGATGGCCAAAACACCGGGGGGCGTCGTCGCCGAGGAGATGCTGCGCATCACCGCATCGGAAACCTCGGCCACGGGGATTCCTTTGGATCTGGCCAGCCGGACCAGCTCGGTGCAGTCCTCTTGCGAGCAGACCATCAACGATTTCACCGAGGCCGTTGTGCGCAGAGCCTGCTCCACGCCCAGGGCGCCTTCGATGAGAAACTCCCGCCGCTCATCGCGCACCCCGCGCTTGGTTAGGCGCCGGACCGATTGGACTCGCACGTTGCGTGTGCTGGTGATCACGATTTCTCGGGTCGGTGAACCACCGTTCACCGGGCTGGGGCTACTACTGTTCCAGCGCGCCTCTGGCCGTTGCGGCCAGCGAAGCGAACGCCGCCTGGTCGTTTACCGCCAGGTCCGCAAGCATCTTGCGATCGACCTCCACGCCGGCCTTGGTCAGACCCTCCATGAACCGGCTGTAGGAAATTCCGTTCATGCGGGCCGCAGCGTTGATCCGTGCAATCCACAAACGGCGGAACTGGCCCTTACGGTCCTTGCGGTCCCGGTAGGCGTAGGTCATCGAGTGCAGCAGCTGTTCGTTGGCTACCCGAAAACGCCGGCTGCGCGCCCCGCGGTACCCGGACGCGGCCGACATGACCTCCCTGCGATGCTTGCGGCTGTGCACCGCTCGTTTTACCCGTGCCATCTAAAGCCCCAACATCTTCTTGACCTTGGGTGAGTCCGCCTTTGAAACGAGCTCCGGACGCTGCAGGCGGCGCCTCACCGTTGCCGGCTTGTGCTCCAGATAGTGCCGCACATGCGCCTGAACACGGACTATCTTTCCACTACCGGTGGTTTTGAACCGCTTGGCGGCCCCCCGGTGGGTCTTTTGCTTTGGCATCTAAAAAATCCTTCTCGTTTGCGTTGATGCTAACTGTCGCCCGCGCCGCCGCCTTTGCCGGCCCCGGCGCCCTTGGCGGCTGTCTTACGAACCGGCGCCAGAATCATCACCATGTTCTTGCCGTCGAGCTTGGGCATGGTCTCCACGGTCGCAACATCCTCGAGTTCCTTAGCCAGGTTGGTAAGCAGCCGTGCGCCTATCTCGGTGTGCTGCATCTCCCGCCCACGGAACCACACGGTGATCTTCACCTTGGATCCATGCATGATGAAGCGCTCGATATGGTGCTTTTTAGTCTCGTAGTCGTGAGATGAGATCTTTGGCTTGAACTTCATCTCTTTGACCGTGACCTGCTGCTGGCGCTTACGTGCCTCCTTGGCCTTTACGTCCTGCTCGTACCGGTACTTCCCGTAGTCCATGATCTTGCAGACCGGGGGATCGGCTTGCGGCGCAACCTCCACCAAGTCGAGGTCCATTGTTTGCGCCTGGGCCTGGGCCTCAGCTATCGCCATGATGCCCAACTGTTCACCTCCCGGGCCTACCACACGCACCTCCGGCACGCGAATGCGGTCGTTTAACCGCGGCTCCGGAGCTATCGGCGACCCCTCCTTGACTTGTTGTGCAGCATTGACCTCCTATTTGCCCGGCTTCTACGGGATCGACTGACTACGGGTATGGGGGCGCGAAACGCGCGCGCACCCCACAGACGATTTTAACCTTACCACGCACGGTCCGGGGCTTAAGGTCCCCCGGCCCCCGGCCTCAATCAACGATTTTCGAGATCGGCAGCTCAAGGATATCCCTCGCGCCCTTGGATTTGAGGGTCGGGATCAAAAGGTTGATCACCTTCTTCTCCACCACGCTTTCAATGGCGTACCCACCCTTGTGAGCAAGCTGCGACACGGTCGGAGCCCCCAGGGCCGGAATCACCTCCAGCACCGATTCCAGATCTTTCTCGTCGACGTTGACTTTTACCAGCACCTTGCCCCGAGCATCCACCGCACCGAATATCAAGATCTTCAACTCCTCGAGCGCCCTGCGCTTGTCCGGATCGGCCCAGGAGTCGTGGTTGGCTATGAGCAGCGTCGGGGACTTCAGCAGGGTGTGGATGATCCGCAGGCGGTTCTTCCGCAACGTGCTGCCCGTCTCGGTGACATCGACGATGGCGTCTACTATCTCCGGAACCTTCGCTTCGGTCGCTCCGTAGGAGGTGAGCACCTTGACCGGGATGCCCAGACCGTCGAACAGCTGCTGGGTAAGGTTGGGGTACTCGGTAGAGATGCGGCTGTTTGCAGGCATGTCTTCGACTCTGGTGATGTCGGTGCGGTCCGACACAGCCAAAACGATCTTCACGATGCCCCGATCCCCGACATTGCCCTTGCTGTACGCCAACTCGGCGACGGTGTGGACATCCACCCCGGTCTCGCGGACCCAGTCCAGACCGGTTAACCCTACGTCGAAAAAACCCTCCTCCACGTACCTGGGAATCTCCTGCGGTCGAAGCAGGGAGAACCGGTCCAGGCGCGGATCGTCCACGGTCCCGTGATAGTCACGGTCGCCGCCCCGCATGAGCCGGATGTCCGCGGCCTCGAACAGGGCCATGGTTTGTTTTTCGAGACTCCCCTTGGGGATGACAAGGCGCAACATAGCGAACAGATCCTAACGTTATAGTGGTTGCGTGGCCCGCAAGACGACGAAGCGCATTCTAATCGCCCTCGGCGTGGCGGGTTTACTGGGCGCTCTATGGCTCACCGCCGTAGTCGTCAGCGAATTCTCCGGGGGCTTCTCTACGCGAGGCACCTCCGCCGCCGACTTTGAGGAAGAGTACCTGGAAACGGGCTCCTCCGGCGACAAGATAGCCATGATCAACTTGGTTGGAGAGATCTTCTCCGACCCGCAGAACACGGCTCGGGGAGCTTCCGACACCAACATAATCACCCGGCTTCGCCACGCGGCCGACGACCCCGCCGTAACCGGAATAATCCTCAACCTCGAGACCCCGGGCGGTGGAGTCCTAGCGAGCGACTCCATCTACCAGGCGGTCAGAGAAATCCGCGAGGAGATGCCCGTCGTCGCCCTTATGGGGAACGTGGCAGCTTCCGGCGGATACTACATCGCGGCCGGTGCGACCGAGATAGTAGCCCACCCCTACACCTGGACCGGCAGCATAGGGGTGATCGCCACCATACCTAACGTCGAGGAAGCCGCCGGCAAGCTGGGCGTCACGATGAACGTAATCAAAAGCGGTGAGCTCAAGGATCTCGGATCCCCCTTCAGGCCGCTCACCGACCAGGAGAGCCAGATATTTCAAGGCCTGATCGACGAGGCGTACGCAGGATTCGTCGAGATCGTCGCGGAGGGCCGCGGCCTGTCGCTGGAGCGCACCCGCGAACTGGCCGACGGCCGCATCTACTCCGGCCTGCAGGCCAAAGAGCTGGGGTTGATAGACCATCTGGGCGACCGCGACACGGCGTTTGAACGGGCCAAGTCCCTGGCGGACTCGCCCGAGGCCTCCCTGGTCGTCTACCGTCCAATCATCGGCTTGCTGGAGGCTCTCAATCCGTTTGCGATAAGCTCTCCGGCCGACGAGGTGGTTGAGGAACTGGGCCTGCTACGCAACCCCGGCGCCTCCTACCTGTGGATCCCCTAATGCTACGAGTTGATCATAGCCCGGTAGGTGTTGGCCAACTCCACGGTGTCGGTGGCCACCTCGTAGCCCTTGTCGCCCTTTCCCCCGCCGGTGCGGGCCAGCGCCTGCTCCGAGCTGTCGGTCGTCAGCACTCCGAAGGTCATCGGTACCCCGGTTTCCAACGCCACCGCCAGCAGACCCTCTTGGGCGGCCTTGCATACGTATGTAAAGTGCTCCGTCTCGCCCCTTACCACTGCACCCAGACTCACGATGGCGTCGACCTTGGGAGCGAGCAGCTTGGCTATTCCGGGAATCTCGAAGGCACCGGGCACCGAGACCACCGTTACGTCATCGGAAGCAACGCCGGCGTCCGCGAGCGCCCGTAGCGCCCCCTCCAGCAGCCGGTCGGTGATCTTCTGGTTGAAGCGGCTGATCACAACGCCGACCCTCAGGCCGGCTCCGTCGGGCTCGGCCCGAATGGTTCTCACACCGATCCGCCTTCAGGGCGGCCGCGGTCGCCACCCTCCAGTCCGTCCAGCAGGTGACCGAAGCGGTCGCGTTTGGCGCGCAGATATGCAATGTTCTGCTCGGTCGGGCTGGTCTCCAGCGGTACCCGCTCGGAGATGGACAGGCCGTACCCCTCGATCCCCGCGTACTTTTGCGGGCTGTTGGTCATCAACCTCATGCTGGTGATCCCCAAATCCACCAGCACCTGCGCGCCGATGCCGTAGTCTCGCAGGTCCGGAGGGAAGCCCAGCTTTTCGTTGGCCTCCACGGTGTCGGCGCCCTGGTCCTGCAACTTGTACGCGCGAATCTTGTGGGTGAGCCCAATCCCCCGCCCCTCGTGGGCCATGATGTACAAAACCACACCCGTCCCATCGACTTGGATCTTCTCCATAGCCTGCCTAAGCTGCAGTCCGCAGTCACAGCGGGCAGACTGAAAGACGTCGCCGGTCAGACACTGCGAATGCACCCGCACCAGGACGTCGGGAACCCCGTCGACCCCGCCCTTGACGAAGGCCACATACTCCTGGCCGTCGAGCGTGGACTGGTAGGCATGGCAGACAAAGTCGCCGAAGGCCGTAGGCATCTTGGCGGTTCCCATGCGCTCCACGAGCTTCTCCTGAACCCGCCGGTATGCGATCAGGTCCTTGATGGTGAGAATCTTCATGTTGAATTTCTCGGCCAACTCCAAAAGGTGCGGCAGCCTGGCCATCGTGCCGCCCGGATCCATGATCTCGGCCAGCACCCCCACCGGAGCAAATCCCCCCAGCCGGGCCAGATCGCAAGCTGCCTCGGTGTGACCCGCCCTGCGCAGCACCCCGCCGGCGGAAGCCCGCAGCGGGAATACGTGGCCGGGCCGGGCCAGGTCGGTCGGGACCGTGGACTCGCTGGCCAGCGCCCGAATGGTGGCGGCTCGATCCTCCGCGCTCGATCCGGTGTGGCCGGGGATCTTCAAATCTACCGACACGGTAAAGGCGGTCCCGTGCGGAGCGGTGTTCTCGGCAACCATCATGGGGATAGACAACTCTTCGAGCCTCTGCTGGGTCAGTGAGGTGCAAATCAGACCGCGGCCGTGGGTAGCCATAAAGTTCATATCCTGAGTCGCGATCGCCTCGCCGGGCATAACGAAGTCGCCTTCGTTTTCCCGCTCCTCATCGTCCACCACGATCACCATCCGGCCCTGCTTAAGCTCGTCGATGGTTTCCTCGACAGTTGCGAACTCCACTTTTACCTCCGTAGCTGATCGGTTGGGACGGTTGCGAGCAAACGCTCTACGTACTTTGCCAGGACATCGACCTCGATGTTGACGACATCACCGGGACGGCGATGTCCGAATGCCGTGCTCCGCATAGTGTGCGGCACCAAACTGACGTCGAAAAAGCCGGGGCGCAGGTCGTTAACCGTCAAGCTGACGCCGTCAACCGTTACAGACCCCTTGCGGACCAGATAGCGCTCCAGCCCGGCGGGCAGCGTGAAAGTCATCTCGGTGGATCCGGCCAGCTCACGACGGTCGACAACCTCCCCGGTGCCATCGACGTGTCCTTGTACCACGTGCCCGCCGAACCGGTCCGAGGCGCTCATCGCCCTCTCCAAGTTAACCGTGTCTGCGGGCGCCAGCGTACCCAGGCCGGTCAACCGGTTGGTCTCTTCCGAAAGATCGGCGCCGAACGTCCCGGGTTCGAAGCTGCTCACCGTCAGGCAGACTCCATTGACCGCGATCGACTCACCCAACTCCAGGTCATCCAGATCGCACCCGATCACCAGACGATTACCTAAGAGGTCCTTCACCTCGCCCAGCGTCTGCACTATTCCGGTAAACATCAGCCGGCCGGCTCCGGCGGCACCGGATACGCGATCACCTTGAGGTCCGAACCCAAGCGCTTAAACTCCGTGATTCTCAAGTCTCTGGACTCGTCGATCGACTCCGCGGTCCAACCTTCCACGCTTCCCCGCGCTCTTTCACCCAACAATTTGGGCGCCATGTAAAAGACGTACCGATCGATCATGCCCTGCGCGGCAAAGCAACCCGCCAGCCGCGGACCCCCCTCCAAAAGCAAAGAGATCACGCTGCGACCGGCGAGCGCGTGCAGAAGGTGGAGAATCGACACCCTCCTGTCCGGCCCGGCCATGCTCAACACCTCCGCCCCCGCCTTCTTCAGCACGGAGACTCGCTCGTCGTCGGGCGGCAGGGCGGTTGCGATCAGCGTAGGTGCGTCCTCGGACAGAATCCTCGAATCTATGGGCGTACGGGCTGTTGAGTCGACCACCACCCGCAGCCGTGGCGCCGCCACCTGGACTTCCCGCACCGTAAGACGGGGATCGTCGGCCAAAACGGTACCGATACCTGCACAGATCGCGTCGGACTGGGCTCTGAGGCGGTGGGCGTCCCGGCGGGACTCTTCACAGGTTATCCACTGAGATGAACCATCCGCTGCGGCAACCCGGCCGTCGAAGGATGTTGCCATCTTCAGCGTCACAAACGGCCGCCCCTCGCGCCGGTGCACCAGATACTCCTCGTTGAGCGTCGTGGCGGCTTTGCTCAATAGCCCGAACTCGACCTCAACACCCGCCTCGCGCAGCGCAGCGGCCCCCGCGCCCGAAACCAAGGGGTCCGGATCCTCGATAGCCGCTACTACCCGGGATACGCCGGCGTCGATGATGGCGTCGACGCACGGCGGGGTGCGGCCGTGGTGGGCACAAGGCTCCAAAGTCACGTACATGGTAGATCCCTTGGCCCGGCTGCCGGCCTGCGCCAGCGCCACCGCCTCCGCATGTCCCGCCCCGGCTTTGCGGTGCCAGCCCGTCCCCACTACGTCGTCGTGCCTAACGATCACCGCGCCGACCATTGGGTTTGGGCTGGTGCGCCCGCGGCCCCTGGCTGCAAGCCGCAACGCCCATTTCATCCAGATCTCTTCGTCTTCTGCAGGCATGCCCATTTCCAATATACGCCGGGGCGTCAACCAACCGCGCTGCTAATCCTGCCCTGATCTGGTTTGGACACGTTGAGAGCCGGCGCCCCTTCTCTGCGTCTCAGGGGACCTCGGGCGTCGACCCTCCAAAACCTCGCTAAGACGCCCGGACCACCCAACTCGAGGGCCGGGGAAAGTATGACCCACTTGCCGGGATCGGGCGACCGCCCGGCCCCAATCACCCGGCAGCCGCCGGAATCAGATGTCGACGTCGGTTCGCGCCATGGGCGTACTAGTGGTCTGTCGTAGACGGGCCACTAGTGGTCGGAACGTCCCTGCGGAGTCTCCTTGGTCGCCTGGACCTCGCCCTTTTCGTTGAGGCGGTCCAGCCGGCCCGGATTCATCTGCTGCAGCAGCGCCAGGGCTTGCCGAAAGTCCTGTTCGCTGTCGGTGCTCACCTGGACAGACACCTCTTCTTTTTCGGCTCCCGACCCTTCGCCGGCTTCGGGGCTCTCGGGGGCAGTCTCGTAATCACGAGCCGGCCGCCGCCTCGGCTTGAGCATTCCTCCGGCCAGCAGGCCGAGCGTTCCTCCCGCGAAAGCCGGAATCAAAACCCAGGTGAGCAGCCACCGGCTCACCGGAACCTCGGATCCGGGAGTTCCCGAAAAAATTAGTCCGGCCAGCAGGCCTAGCGCCACGGCGCCACCACCCACCAGGGCAACGCCCGCAAATGCACCTTGAAACTGCGACCGGTTCATCGCCGAACCCAGCACCGGAGACGCCACCACGCCTTCGACCTCGTCACGCATCTGCGCGTACTGAACGCCGGTGTGTTCTGACTTGGGTCTGACTTCAACGCACGCATGCGGCAGATTGCTGGTTAGCTTATGAGCCGCCTCGCGGGCCCTGGACAGGCCCTGGAAGGTTGCAACCAGGTTCCTACGTTGAAAATGAGTCTCGCGGGCGGTTTGGCTCATATCGCCCTCCTTAGGGTAGACACTTGCGTACGCACAGCTGCTGCGTACGACACGTTTACCCGCGAAAAGCTCAACCGAACCCCGCCCAAGCCAATTCTCGGCCGATTTTCCGGCTAGTGCCGTGACCACTAACGTTTGCGAGGTTTGGGGCGCGTGAGACGCTTCCTGGCAAGGCCGCAGCGAGCGCCTAGTGCCCTAACGGTGCGAGGGAGAACGCAGCCAGGGGGCAGCTCACGCCGCCAAGCGCCCCGAAGGTTGGTGGTCACGGCACTAGAGTACCTAGTCGAAGCGCCCGCGGGTCAGGTGCTGCCCGCGGAAGAAATCGACGGCCGCCATGCGGGCCTTGCCCTCGGGCTGAACCTCGAGGAGCTCCAGAAGGTGGCTTTGCGTATCGACCTCCACCGAGACCTTGCCAACCGTCAAGGTACCGGGCGGCTCCTGCGAGGGCCGGTCGACAACCCGGGTCCGCAGCACCTTCAGGCGGCGGCCGTTGAACCTCGTCCAAGCGCCCGGCCGCGGGTTGAGCGCTCTGACCAGATCCTTGATGCGCACCGCAGGCTGCGACCAATCGATCTCGGCGTCCCGGCCGGTAAGCTTGGCCGCGTAGGTCGCGCCCCGGTCCGCCTGGGGCACCGCCTCGAGATTCTCTAAATCGTCGACCACCTCTACCAAAGCCTTTGCACCGATCTTAGCGAGGCGATCAGCAAGCTCGCCGGCCGTTTCCTCGTCCCCAATCGGCTCGATAACCGTCTTGAGCACCGGGCCGGTATCCAAACCCGGATCCATTTGCATGATGCTCACCCCGGTCTCGGCGTCCCCCTCTATAATCGCCCACTGCACCGGCGCAGCCCCACGATGCCTGGGCAGCAGAGAAAAGTGAACGTTTATACACCCCAAAGGCGGGGTGTCGAGCACCTCGACCGGCAGTATCAGGCCGTAAGCCACGACGGCGAAAAGGTCCGCCCCCATCCCGGCCAGGGCTGCCTGGGCTTCGGCGGACCGTAACGTGTCCGGCTGCAATACCTCGATGCCGGACTCCACGGCCGCCGCTTTTACGCTCGAGGGCTGAATCTGCATGCCCCGACCGGCCGGCCGGTCGGGGCCGGTAACCACACCTACCACCTCGTGGCGGGAATCTACCAGCGCCCTGAGGGCATCCACGGCTATCTGGGGGCTGCCGAAAAACAAGACCTTTTTGCCCTCCACCGGGTCCGCCGCGGGAGTCAAAGGCCTGCAGCAACCTCGCCTGCCGGCTCCATGTTTCGCAACCTGCTCAGCGCCTCACGACGAAGCTCCTCGGAGAGGTGGTCGATAAACAGCACCCCGTCGAGATGATCGATTTCGTGCTGCAGGATCCGGGCCGGCATGTCTTCGGCCTCAACGCGCACGTACTCCCCGCCGGCACTCAACCCCTCGACAACCACCCACTGGGACCGCACGACCGGGTACAGCAACCCAGGCAGGGACAAGCAGCCTTCCTCGTCTTCGACCTCGCCTCCGCGCTCGACTATCGCCGGGTTGGCCAGCTGGCCCTGCTCTTGTTCCCACTCCCAAACAATGATGCGCTTGAGCACGCCTACCTGGGTGGCGGCCAGGCCGATGCCGGGAGCTTGCTCCATGGTCTGAATCATCGACTTCATCAAACGCTTGGCCGCTCGATCTACTTCGGCGACCTCTGATGCGCGAGTCCTAAGGACCGGATCACCAAACTGCCGTACCGGCAAAACCGCCATGACTCACCAATCCCTCGGGTCGACTTCGACCAGGACCCTTCGCCCTGCTCCTGAAACAATGCTACCCAAGTCCTCGACGATAGTCCGGTAGTCGTCGACCTTCAGCAGGATCTCCGCGCCTAGACTTCCGCCCTGCACCGGCCCCAGCACCCGGGTGCCCGACAGACGCCTGAGCTCGTCGAGCAGCTCGGCCGGGGGATCGGCTCCGGTCTGCAGCCTCACCAGAGTCTTGAACGGCGGCGCCAGTTCCTCACGACGCCGCCGCAGCTCACTACGAACAAAGTATCGGTAGTCCCCCCGCACCAACGCCTCTACCACGTGGTGACCCGAATCGGTTACCTCGACGACCAACCGGCCTCTGGGTCGGCGGCCCGAGACCATGCCGGCCAAGGCCCACAGCATCTGGACCGTCTCCTGCGCCGCTCGACCCTTGGGCCGTTGTAGGTAAGCATCCACGCCGAGCGCGACCGCTGTATCAAACGCGGGCCGGGCCACATCGGCCAGGCCGGCCTCGGTGGCGATGACCACGTCGGCCTGCAGTGCCGAGCGCAATCCTCTTGGGTCCTGAGCGAGGGAGGCCCGATCCACCCGGCTCACCGTTGCCTTGGGAAGCACCTTGGCAACAAGCTCGGTCAACTCTTGCGGACCCGGCCCTGCCGCGGTGGCTTGAATCCTTGGCACCAGGATGACCGACCTTTGTCCGTTTCTAAATGCCGCAAGCACACACGCTATAGCCCTTTGCGGCAAGCCCCGGTACTGAGGGTCGACCAGCTCCACCACCGGCCACATGCGGCGCTCGGTCAACCGGTCCGGCTCGGTTCGGCGCCAGGAATCCCCGGCCGTGTACTCCGTCTCCAGGCTGGGAGTGGCGCTGGCCAACAAGACGGAAGCACCCGTAGCGGCCGCCCGCTTCAACGCGGCCAGCCGGGCGTCGAAGTACGGAGCCTGCTGGTGCTTGTAGGAGGGGTCGTCCTCCTGGTGAAGCACGATATGTCCGGTCGGAAGCGGCGGGACGAATATAGCGCTCCTGCCGCCTAGCACCACCGACCGCTCCCCGGTGGCCACGTCCCACAACGCCTCGGATCGGGGCTTGGCGTCCACGCCCGTGTGCACCACCGCCGCCTGGTCCCCGAAGCGCTCGGCCAGTTCCTGCAGGACCCTGGAGCCCTGCCGAACCTCGGGTACGGCAATGATGGTGCCCAACCGCCGGCTCAGGTCCGCCTCCACGATCCGCGTGTACCGCTCGACCGGATCTTCCCCCGGCCCCAGCCTCCACAGCTCCGGCGGTTTGGACTGATGCGGGTAGACGGCCGGCTCCTTGGCCGCAATCCGGCGGCCAAGCCTCACGGGCGTGAACAACGACAGAAAGGAGCTCAGAGGCTGCACATAGTGGCGGGCCAATTCCTGCGCCATCCGCAGCAAGGCCTCGTCGAACACCGCCGCCCGGCCGCTAAGCGCAGCCACATCGGCGAGCTCCGGCCCGTTGGCCTCGTCGGCGTACACGCCGACTACCCAGCCCCGCACCCGGCGGTTTTTCAGCGGCACCCGGACCAACGTCCCGACGCGCACATGTTCGGCGAGCCGGCCGGGGACTCGGTAGGTCAGCTCCTTATTTAGACCCCACACCGCGAGGTCTACCACCACGCCGGCGAGCAAGACCGCGCCTTATTCGTGCAACGTCAGTGCGACTGCACGGGCGCGGGCCGCGTGCGCGCTAGCAGCCAGCACCCCGGCCACTAACTTTTACGAGGTTTGGGGCGCGTGAGGTTGGTGGCCAGGGTACTAGAGATCTGCTGCAGCCTTCGCCAGCTCCTGCGCACGGTCGGTCTTCTCCCAGGTGAAGGTCTCCTTGTCGGTTCGGCCGAAGTGGCCGTAGGAGCTGGCCGCCTTGTAGATCGGGCGCCTGAGATCCAGGTCCCTAATAATGGCCGCGGGCCTGAAATCAAAGAACTCCGATACCAGGTCCTCGAGCTTTTGAGGATCGACCTGGCTGGTGCCCCGGTCGTCGAGACTGATCGAAACCGGGTGCGCAACGCCGATCGCGTAGGCGATCCTGATCTCGCACTGTTTCATGATCTCAGCCGCCACCAGGTTCTTGGCCACGTAGCGCGCCATGTAAGTAGCGGTACGGTCGACCTTTGTGGGGTCCTTGCCGCTGAACGCGCCGCCGCCGTGGCTGCACATCCCGCCGTAAGTGTCGACGATGACCTTGCGGCCCGTGAGCCCGGTGTCGCCCATGGGACCGCCGATCTCAAAACGCCCGGTGGGGTTAACCAAAAATTCAATCGCGTCCGACCAGAGCGGCTCCGGCACGATCGGCTTGACCACATAATCCATCAGGTCCGGCTTGAGCAGGGTTTCGATGTCGATCTCAGGCTCGTGCTGCGCCGAGATCAAAATGTTGTCTATCCCTACCGGCCGGCCGTCCTCGTAACGAACGCTCACCTGCGTTTTTCCGTCGGGCCGCAGGTACGGCATTCGACCACTCTTTCGCTCCTCGGACAGCCGGTGAGCCAGCCGGTGTGCAAGCCAAATCGGTGTCGGCATCAACTCGGTATCGATGTCCTCGCGCTCGTTGGACGCGTAGCCGAACATCATGCCCTGGTCTCCGGCTCCCAACAGATCCAGCTCGTCACTGCCACCCATACGCTGCTCGTACGCCTGATCTACGCCCTGCGCGATGTCGGCCGACTGCCCCTGGATCGCCAGCAGTACGCCGCAGGTAGATCCGTCCAAGCCGAATTTGGCGTCCGTGTAGCCGACCTCGCAAATAGTCTGCCTGACCAGGTCTCGAACCTCGATGTAGGTGTCGGTTGTCACCTCGCCGGCAACGATGGCCTGTCCGGTCGTCACCAAAGTCTCGACCGCCACCCTGCCGTTCGGATCCTCAGCCAGGATCGCGTCCAAGATTCCGTCGGAGATACGATCGGCGAGTTTGTCCGGGTGTCCTTCGGTCACCGACTCTGAGGTGAACAGGTAGCTGCGTGCCATTGAATCCTCCTGGGCAGGTTGCGGGAACAAAAATCAGCCGACAAGAATTGGTCTAAGACGCGGAACGCGGACCAGTTCGGTCGGACGAAGCTCTTTCACGCTACCGCGCATCGGCCGCAGCGCGCAACGGCCGCCCTTGCGACTACGGCTGCAGGCCGCGCCGGGCGGCTGTTGATAGGCGGCCGGCCACCCGATCCATCAGCACCCTGGCCAGCTCGGTCTTGGTTACCAGACCGAGCTGCTCAGCTCCGCCTTCTCGATCGACCAGCACGGCATTTAGTGTCGGCGCCTCCGGACCCGACTCGGCGGTCCCGACCTCGTTGGCCACCGCCAAATCTAGGTGCTTGGCCTCCAACTTGGAGGCTGCCGCTGCCGCCAGGTCCTTGGTCTCTGCACAAAAACCCACGAGCGCGGACAGGTTGGGCAGCTCACCGTCCTTACGCCGGATGCCTACCTCAGCTAGTATGTCCGCAGTTGGCACCAACTTCAGATCCGGAGGTCCCTGCGCCTTACTCAGCTTATCCGCGGCACTCGTCTCCGGGCGCCAATCGGCCACCGCCGCGGCCATGATCAACACGTCCACGTCATCGACACGCTCGATCACGGCCTCGCGCATCTGCTCGGCGGTCGTCACGCGTACAGTTGCAGCTCGATCGGGCGGGACCAGGTGTGTAGGACCGGACACGAGCTGCACCTCGGCCCCACGGCGGAGGGCCTCGAAGGCCAGCGCGTACCCCATAGCCCCCGACGAGGCGTTGCCGACAAAGCGCATTGCGTCGATGGGTTCCCGAGTACCCCCTGCCGTAACCAGAAACTTTACCCTGGTCAGCTCCGACCGGCGCACAAGCTCCTCCTCGGCAGCTTGGATGATCTCATCCACGTCGGCCATCCTGCCGACCCCGGCATCCGGCCCGGCCAGCGGTCCCACGGAGGGTCCAACCAGCCTCACTCCCCGCCCAACTACGGCCGAGACGTTGGCCTGGGTAGCGCCGTGCAGCCACATCTCGGTATGCATGGCCGGAGCCATGATCACCGGACAGCGGGCGGATAGAAGCAGGGCCGACATCAGGTCGTCCGACACGCCCTGTGCGCTCTTGGCGAGGGTCTTGGCGGTAGCCGGAGCGACAATCACTAGATCGCTGGTACGGCCCAGATCCGTGTGCGTAATCTCCGTGGGCGCCGCCTCGGGGAACAACTCGGTCCGCACCGGGTTACCGGTAAGGGTTGAGAAGGTGATGGGGCCCACGAACTCGCATGCGGAGGGCGTCATTACCACATGGACTTCGGCGCCGGCCTGGGTTAACTTCCGCGCCAGCCCCGCCGCCTTGTAGGCGGCGATCCCGCCGCAAACTCCTAGGGCAATCCTGCTGCCTCGCAGGTTGGCGGGGGTCACTTACTTTGCGGAGGCGGAACCGGGGAGACCGCGTCGGTCCGGTGCGCGCTCACCTGCTCGCTACTTGATACGCGCCTCGACCTCGGGCGGGCGCTCCCAGCCAAACTTACCCTGGGCCACCTCCTCGAGCGCTACCGACAAAGCCTTGGCGTTCTCACCTACGCCGGATACCTGAGGAGGAACGAAATCACGAATACCTTCACCCAATTGGTAGTAGTAGGCGTTGATCTGGCGAGCCCGCTTTGCGGCCAGGATGACCAGCGTGTAACGGCTGTCCGTCTTTTCCGACAGCTCCTCGATTCGGGGGTATATCAAAACAAATCCTTTATCTAGCGTCCATCAAAGCTAACACTTCCTTGACGGCTTGTTCTACGTCGACGTTAACGACCACACCGTCAAAAGACTCCTTCTTACGCAGTTCGTCGTACGCATCGGACAACCGGCGGTCCTGCGCATCCTGCAGTTCGGTGCTGCGGCGCCGCAGCCTCTGCTCCAGGACCTGCATGGAGGGAGGCTCTATGAAGATAAGCGAGGCGTCGGACACCGCGCTTTTGACTTCGGCAGCTCCCTGCACATCTATCTCCAAAAGAACGTCAAAACCTTCGGCCAATTGCTGCTCCACCAACCTACGAGGGGTCCCGTAGTAATTGCCGTGAACGTTTGCCCACTCCAGGAACTCTCCACGGTCCCGCCGCTGGAAAAACTCACGCTCGGAGATGAAGAAGTAGTGTTCACCCTCCTTCTCCATAGGCCGTGCCGGGCGCGTAGTACAGGACACGGCCAGCTTGAGATTCGGCCGCTCCTGGAGCAACTGCTGGACAATTGTCCCCTTTCCGGCGCCCGAGGGCCCGGAGATGATGTACAGGCGTGGCTTAATTGGGACGACCCCCTTGATTCGAGGTAAAACTCCGGTCACTCAATACTACGTCGTCAACGCTTACAACGGACCGATACCCCTTCCGCAAGGTACCCTATTAAGGTGAGAGCGAACGATCTGCTACCGAACATAAAAGCTTGGTCTAACTTCAGGCTTATGCTCGTAGTAGGCAGCGTCGTAACCGTGCTCTCGCTGGTTATCGGCGGTGCCTACGTCCAGGCCTCGCTAACCGGCCAGAACGACGCCAACGAAACCGCCGGCGACCAGGCCGACGACGAAATCCAGGACTTCGATACCGGTCCGGACGACCCGGAGCCGCCACCGGCTCTGTCTCAGGGCTCCAGCGCCGTCACCGAGGTTCCGCTGCCCGTTCCAGACTCCGGCGCGACCTTCACGGTCTTCTGCCCAACCGGCGACGGTACGGCAAACAGCAACACATGCCGCGTCCGCTCCCACAACGATTTCTCCGCGCCGGTCAGGCTCTCCTGCGAAAATACGCCTCCGGGCATCAGTTGCGCTTTTAGCCCTTCCTCGGTGACCGCCCCGGCCAACGAAAGAGCAACGTTTGTCCTGCAGATCCGGGTAGCCGACGACGTCGGACCGGGCGGGCACGTCTTCGACGTGGTCGGGCGCAGCGGCGACCTAACCCGCTCTTACCGTTATCCGTTTACGTTGCCGGCGCCGCCGCTGGACCTTCCTCCCGGACAGGAGGTGTCACCGCCTCCGGCGACGGCCGGCGGGGCGTCAACTCCGGCAGAACCGACCTTTACTATCGCGTGCTCGTTGCAGTCCGGTCCGGACACGGTAATAGACAAGCTTCTTTGGGCAGCGTCCGGTGGTTCCCAGAGCAAGATCAAGTGCATAGTAAAGCCGATCAACGGATTCGACGAGGAGGTCACCTTGGAGCTGACGAACGTGTCCGGAGACCTGACCTCCTACAGATTCGACCCGCCGGCCATCCGGCCCACGGCCACCTCGTCCAATCTGGAGGGGCCCACTGTAGGCGGATCACACTTCGTGGACCTGACGGTCGAGCTCGGCGACCTCGAAGATGGAGCCGAATACTCCTTTGATGTGACCGGGGTCTCCGAATCGGTCACAACCAGCCGGCGGGTGGTACTGACGGTCACCGACCAGGAATAGGAAACCGGGAAACCGGCCTTACCCGTGGTTAAAACTAGTACCCTGGCCACTAACTTTTGCGAGGTTTGGGGCGCGTGAGGCGCTTCCT
>JBBDRQ010000026.1:0-1484 GCA_040905365.1 Actinomycetota bacterium | reverse complement strand
GAGCGGAAGGTCGCCGCCTGATCACGTCCAATCCACAACTTTTGACAATATCTCCACGCGGTAGCCGGCGCGGATGATACCGATACCGATGACGGTGAGACTATGGCTCTTGCCGACGCCGGGCGGTCCAACGAGTAAGATGTTGGTACGCTCTCGCACGAAGCGGGCCGTGGCCAGGTCGTAGAGGTGATGGCGTGGGAGCTTGGGGTTGAAGTTCCAATCGAAGTCGGCGAACTCCTTGACCTCGGTGATTCGGCCTGCTTGAGGCGTCGGGCAAAAAGGCGGTCGGAACGCACGACGAGCTCGTCGGCGACGATGAGCTCGAGGAAGTCCAGGTGCGTGAGGTTGCCGCCGTGGGCCTGGGCGAGGCGCGCGGGCAGGACCCGGGCTATGTCGGAGAGGCGGAGCTGTTTGAGCTTGCTCTCGATCTGCGGGTTCATCAGGGACCTCTGGGTTGGGGGTGAGGGACTTCATAGGGCAGAGCCGGCCGCGAACACCGCGGTGCTGCCATGAGGAAGTCGGCCATCGAGTACTGCTCGGTGGGCCGGATCGCCGGATCGGTGGGGGTGAGCACCCGTTCCGGAGGTGGGGGCGCGGGTTGGGCCGGTCCCAGCACGGCCCTTCTTCAGCGGAAGGCCCGGCTGCGTGCGGTCGAGCGCTTGGATCTGACTTTTCTCATCAAATGCCAATACCACGGCCCGTTCCGGCGGATCGACGTAGAGCCCGACCACGTCGCGCAGCTTCTCCACGAACTGGGGGTCGGTCGAGAGCTTGAAGTACTCGGTGCGGTGGGGCTGGAGGCCGTGAGCCCGCCAGATCCGCGAGATCGTCGTGGGGTGCACCCCGGCCGCCTCGGCCATAAGGCGGCAGCTCCAGTGGGTCGCGTTCTCTGGCTTCTCTTCCAGGGTCATGCGCACGATCTCGGCCTCGTCCTTCACCGTGATCGTGCGGGGACGCCCCGAGCGAGGTCGATCCTCCAACAACGCGTCTATCCCGCCGGTCTCATAGCGATCGAGCCACTTCCGGACGGTTGACTTCGTCACCCCGACCTGTGCGCAGATCGCCGAGCTCGATCGCCCGTCCGCCGAGCCCAACACGATCTTGGCCCGCTCGGCCACATGCTGCGGTGTGGTCCGCTTCTTCACCAACCGCTCCAAGCGTCGGCGATCCCCACGACGCAACCGAACCTGCCGAATAGGAAGTCCCATGCAGCTAATCTACTACCGGGTCTTCATAGGCTACAGACTTCTGCTACACTACACTTGTACATAGGTTGGTCACTCCCCTAGAGGGGTGGCAGAGCGGTTCAATGCACCGGTCTCGAAAACCGGCCGGCGCAAGTCCACGTAGGTTCGAATCCCACCCCCTCCGTTGCGCGAGCCGCCTAGATGACTGGTGGCCCTCGACGGACTTTCCGGGGTAGTCGTGCGTCCATTGCCCTGGGAGCTGCATCGGATTCTTTCTGGTTAGGGGGTAGCATGAAT
>JBBDRQ010000025.1:8998-47941 GCA_040905365.1 Actinomycetota bacterium | reverse complement strand
AGCAGGAAGATCCCGAGCAGGAAGATCCCGAGCAGGAAGATCCGCAAGAAAACGGCCAGCAAGAGAACGGTCGGCAAGACCGGCCGAGCAACTCTGGGACCTCTTCCCAGCAGGGCGGCGGCACCAGCTCCGGCGGTACGACGCCGGACGGCGAAGCCGATGAGTCCGACGAAGAAGACGTCGACGAGACCGACTCGATCGAGCAGGTCTCCGCCGCCGATGAGCGCAGCGACACCTCGACCCTCGTGTGGATCGTACTGGCTCTGGCCGGAACCGTTGCGGCGGGGGCAGCCGGACTGTTCGTCAGGCGCCGCCAAGCCCTCGATGATGAGATGTAACCCAAGACACGACGCACCCGGACAAAAGGGCCACCCCGTGGCCCTTTTGTCGTCTCACCGGCAGGCAGCGGCGAGTATCCTTTGCGCAATGCAAGATCGTTACTGGTTCAAGCGGCGACGTTATGGGTGGGGGTGGATGCCGGTCACCTGGCAGGGATGGACCGTCATAGTCGTTTGGGTTTTGATCGTGATCGGTGGCACCACGGCCATTACCGACGTCCCGGAAGCCGACCAAAGCCAGGAATCCGCCTTTTTCCTGACCTTCATGGTCATCGCAACCATTGCGTTGTTCCGGATTTCCTACGCCAAGGGCCCCAAACCTAGATGGCGGTGGGGCAAACAGGCCGACGACGACCCGGACGAGGACTTCTAGACTCCCCGGCAGTCCCTCCGGTGCCTTACTTCCACAGTCAACACCATAATCTGGTTACATTGGATCCTATGCGAGTTCTCATAGCCGGCGCGAGCGGCTTCATCGGACAGGATCTGGCCCGTCGGCTGTCCGAGGGCGGCCACGAGGTGATCGCGGCGTCCCGCCGGGGGCCGGCCCCGATCGAGGGCGTCACCGCCTTGGCTCTCGACGTCGCCGACGAGCAGGCAACCGCCCGCGCTCTGGAGGGGGTCGACGCCGCCTACTACCTTGTGCACTCCTTGGATGCGGGCGAGAGTTTTGCCGAGCGCGACAAGCTGTTGGCTCAGCGCTTCGCCCGCGCAGCTGCAGCATGTGCAGTCCGTCGAATCATCTACCTGGGCGGACTGGGGTCCGGCGAACTCTCGGAGCACCTGCGCTCCCGCCAGGAGGTCGGAATAATGCTCGCATCGACCGGAGTGGACGTCGTGGAACTGAGAGCCGCGGTCATCGTGGGCGCCGGCAGCACCTCGTTCGAGATGATGCGCTACCTGGTCGAGCGCCTTCCGGCCATGGTCTGCCCCCGGTGGGTAAAGACGCCCATTGAGCCCATCGCCCGCGACGACGTCCTCGACTACCTGCGGGAGGCGCTAACCGTAGCACCCGGCATCTACGGAATCGGCGGCCCCACCACCACTTACCGAGACCTCATGCAGACCTATGCCCGAGTCCGGGGGTTAAGGCCCAGAGCGATCGTCGACGTACCCCTGCTCACCCTGCACCTGTCCTCATACTGGGTGGACCTGGTGACCCCGGTGGACCGACGGGTCAGCCATGCCTTGATCGAGAGCCTATCCATCCCGGTGGTGGTACCGGACCGGGAGCACACCGACGCCGCGTTCGTTACCCGCCCTCGCTCCACCGAAGACGCCTTAGCCGCGGCGCTCGGACGCCAGAGGCAAGACATCGACGACGACCTACTCCGCCGTCCCGCCGGACTTGCCGACGGCGTCCACGTGGTGAGACAGCGCCGGGCGATAGCTGATCATCAGGTCGAGGCCGTCGCCCGCGATCTGGCGCGAGGCGGCGGCGACCTCGGATGGTACGGGACCGTACGCGCCTGGCGGCTACGGCTGTGGATTGGACGCCTGGCAGGCGAGCGCTTCGCACTGCAACGCCCGGACAAATTGCGCGCCGGGCAGATGCTCGACTGGTGGCGGGTGGTGCGCTGGGACGGCGCGGTGCTGGTGCTGCGGGCCGACGGCTGGCAAGCGGGTGAAGCCTGGCTGGCGTTCCAGGTGCTTAGCGATCCCCACCCCTGCCTGATACTGCACGCCGCGTTTCGCCCCAAGGGGGTTCCCGGATTCGCCTACTGGCAGCTACTGGAGCCCGTCCACCGCTGGGCGTTCGGCCGGATGACCACCCACCGAATCCTTCGAGCCGGGGCTGCATCGAGGGGCGCTGACCCCAAAAATACTTCGCTTTTCCCCTGAGAATTGGTTTTCAAGACAACCCAGCGGGAAAGCGGGCCCTATGCCTCAGCATCTCCAAGACAGCTCTAGTACAAAACGGTCCGAGGACACCGCCTACCCCCCCAAGCAAAAAAGCAAGTTCCGAAGCAGATTCCGCACACTGCTGCTGGTGCTGACCGCAATCGCGCTGTCCCTGGTGTCCATGTCGGTCGCCGCGCGCGGAGAGTACCACCTGGGACCCGGCACCGTCCTCATACAAGCCCAACCGGATCTGTCCGGCTCCACGGTGGTATCCATCCCTCCCTTTGGATCGGTCCGGGCCGACACCCACCTCCCTCCGGTACGGCTGCAGCTGGCGCCGCAGTCGATAAACCCCGACAGCGCCCAGACCCTGGTCGAGTCGCAACCGACCCAGCAGGATCTCATCGAGGCTCTGCAGGCCGACCTGACCAACGCGCTCATGAGACTGACGTGGCGGGTAGCCCTCGCCGGGCTTTTCGGAGGCCTGTTTGCTGCATTGCTGTTTCGGACCCGCTCCGCCTCCCGCATCCTGTCCGCGGCTCTCATTGGGACGGCGGTACCGGTGGCCCTGTACGGCGCCACCTTTGTTCAGTACCACCCCGAGGCGTTTCGTCAACCCACCCTCACCGGAGCACTCAGCCGCTCGCCGGAGCTCCTCGGTCCCGTCCACCAGTTCGGGCAGCGCTTCCAGGAGTTGCGCACCGAGCTCGACGAGATCGGCTCGGTGACCTTCTCGCTATACCAGTTCCTAACCGACCAGTCCCCCCTGCCTCCCGACGCCATAAGTGTCCTGCACATCTCGGATCTGCATCTCAACCCGGTCGGCATTGACGTCGCCCTGCGCATAGCCGACGGCTTCGACGTGGATATGGTGATCGACTCCGGAGACCTGACCGCCGAGGGAACGGAGCTGGAGGCGGGCTTTGCCCAGCGCATATCAGAATTCTCGGTGCCGTACGTGTTCGTACGAGGCAACCACGACTCCGAGGTCACTGCCGCCTCGGTTGCCGCCCAACCCAACGCCCGGGTACTCGATGGAGACTCCGTAACGCTCGAGGGGCTTGACATCTTCGGCGTGGGCGACCCACTGTTCACTCCTGATAAAACCGTCGCTCAACCGACCAATGAAGAGCAGGCCGAGGTCAAGCGGGCATTCGCCTCCGAGGTGCGCGAGCAGCTGGACGCTCTGCGGAGCGAGCCTCACGTCGCCGTGCTCCACGACCGTATCGTCGGCTCGGAGCTCATTGGGCAGGTTCCGCTGATTCTATTTGGACACAGCCACCGCTTTGAGGCCTTCGAGCGCGACGGAACCTGGTTCCTCGGCGTCGCCAGTACCGGAGGGGCCGGGCTGAAGTCCCTGGCGCCCAATTCACGGAACCTCATCGGAGCTCAGGTTCTGTATTTCGACCGTGAGACCCGGCAGCTGCTGGCGTATGACCGGATCGAGGTACAGGGGCCTCAGCAGGACTTCACTCTCAGAAGAACTCTGGTGCACGAGGAATTTGCCGGGGCTCGCAAGACGGCGCCCACCCCGCAGGAGGCGGGCGTTGCATCACCCGGTCCACCCGTAACTCCGCCAGCCGAAAATCCGCCAGCGGCTAACCTGGAGGGGGGATGAGATCATATAGAGAAAACCAGAAGGAGGTAGCGATGGCTGAATACAAGTGCGACAACTGCCACCTAACCATGGACGGCGACGAAGAGGATCATGACTGTCCGATGTGCGGGTCCGAAATGCGTGAGTTCACAAAGAAGAAGAGCTGTTCTATGCGCCCCAGCGAACAGCTTCGCGGGATCGGCAGCTGAGAAGGGACGGTAGTCAAAGCCGCAGCTATGAGCACGACGGGTCCGGCCGGAGTCCTCTACTGGTATCTGGTGGTTTTCCTGTTGGCCTTTGGGCTGCTGGCCATAGCCAGCATCGGCCTGCCGTTTTTGATACTGGGCGCAACCCTTGGCCTACTGAGCCCGTCCCGGGCTCGGCCGAAGCTCTTTTGGCCTGCACTAACTGCCGTTGCCGGATTCTTACTGGGCTTTGCGCTGGTTGCTCCCCTATCCTGCCGAACCTCTGAGGCCGCCGGAATTCCCCCGGGTATGGCGCCTTCCGAGTTGCCCACCACCTGCACCAGCGCGGTGGGTATCAAGTACTCGGGGGCAGGCTCGCACACACCGCCCGTTTGGCCCGCGGTAGCGGTCGGGCTTGGTGCGGCCGCGCCGGGATGGGCGGTGGGCCGCATAGCAGCGAGATCCGGTGCCCGCAACGCTCCGGCTTAAAGCGCTGCTTCGAAAGCCGCGCCTAGGGCGACCAAAGATCCCTCTTCAAGCGGCGGCGCAACCAATTGAATTCCCACCGGAAGGCCCGAGGCAGTCTTGCCGCAAGGCACCGACACCGCGGGAAACCCGATAAAGCTCCATGGGATGACGTTGCGCGACACCTCCCACGTCAGACCTGCCGCTTCCTCGATGATCGGTGCGGTAGTCAAGGTGGTGGGCATGACCAACACGTCGAAGTCCTCAAACGCCTGCAGCATGGCCGCACCGAGCACCGCCCGGAGCCGCTGCGCATCCAGGTAGTCCACCGCCGAGATCCCGTCGGCGGCTTCCAGCTGCTCCAGCGTCTGCTTCCAGTACTTAGATCGGTCCAGCCCCAGCCGCCGGTGATAGGCGGCTGCTTCGCAGCGGCTCACTATCAACGACGCGGCAAACGCGTTGCTGAAGTCCAGCACCGACGGGCGTTTTGCCTCCCCCACCCTGCCGGTCAATCGAGCCACCGTGGCGACGGCCTCCGCGAACCGCGACTCCACCTCCGGGTCGGCTCCCTCACACCCGGCCTCAGGCGCGCCGACCCGGAGCTGCGAGACGTCCGACCCGCTGAACTCGCAGAAGCCGGGGCCCGCCATAGTGTCCAGCATCACCGAAGCGTCGGCGACGCTTCTGGTAAGGGGGCCAACGTGGTCCATCGACCAGCTAAGCGGCAAGACCCCCTCCACCGAGACCCGGCCAAAGGTCGGCTTGAAGCCGACCACTCCCGTCAGCGAGGCGGGGATTCGGATCGACCCCCTGGTGTCGCTGCCCACCGACCCCAAACCCATCTTTTGAGCAACGGCTATTGCCGATCCGCCGCTGGAGCCTCCCGGGCTGCGGCGCGGATCGTGCGGATTGCGGCTTTGCGGGGTGATCATCCCCAACGCAAACTCATGGGCAGATGTTTTGCCGATTACCACACAACCCGCATCGACAAGCATGCGCACCGCCTCGGCGTGGGCCAAGGGCCTCGTCAGATAGGCATCCGAACCTGCCCGCGTAGGCATACCGGCCACATCGACTATGTCCTTGATGGAGATAGGTATGCCGTGCAGCGGCCCGCGCGGCTGCTCCTGCGCCAGCTCGTTGTCCAGCGCCAGAGCTTGACTACGCGCCCGCTCGTTTAGGCAGACAAAGGCTCGGTAGTTGGAATCGGAAACCTCGATCCTTTTAAGGCAGTCCTCCAACAACTCCACGCAGGAAATCTTTCCGGACCGCAACAGGTCGCCGGCACGGCCTATCCACCCCTGGGCAGGCTCCCGAGCCGGCTGCAGGCGCGCCGGCGATGACCGGCCGGTTGGGTAGAAGTCAATTGCGGGCGCCTGTCCCGCCCTTATCTGCCGCGAGCGGACCAGCGACAGCGCTCTATCAACCGCGGTTGCCGGGGGGTTCACTGCTTGAACTGCCCTGGGGAGATCGATAAGCGGGCGCACATGCCGGCCATCCTACCCAGTGCTCCTACCCAGTGCGGTCGGGGCCGCACCTACGAGATCGGCAAACCCAGCGCATCGGCCACCCGCTCATACTCGCGCTCCAACTCATCTAGCAGGGGCCCGGGGTCGTCTGCGGACCGATCCTGCCCGGCCTCGATCTTTTCGGCCAAGCTGCTCAGTCCGACCGCACCCATGGTCGCGGCGCTGCCCTTGAGCTTGTGGGCCAGCTTCTTCGCGTCGGTCCGCTCTCCCGCCCGCACAGCAGCGGACAGATCGGCCACAAGGCCGGGCGTCTCGGACACGAATTCCTCAGACACACGGCGTATCACCTCTGCGGGCAGCGACCTGACCAACTGATCGTACTGCTCGCCCAGGATCTGCTTGCCGTCTCGATCCGGTGCCCTTATCTCCGACCGATCGGCGCTGCCGGAGACAGCCTCCGGCACCCAGCGAGCCAGCGTCGTCAGCAGCACCTCCGCCTCAAGGGGTTTGGCTACATAATCGTCCATGCCGGCGGCAAGACACCGGCCCCGGTCCTCGTTCATGGCGGCCGC
Source organism: Actinomycetota bacterium (assembly GCA_040905365.1). Lineage (GTDB taxonomy): Bacteria > Actinomycetota > CADDZG01 > JAHWKV01 > JAHWKV01 > JAHWKV01. The sequence continues at coordinate 41,473 of JBBDRQ010000025.1, read as the reverse complement.
GGTGACCGCGATGATCGGCGTCTTGGCAACGGGGCCTTTCAACTGCCTGATCCGGCGAGTCGCCTCGTAACCATCCATCTCGGGCATCAGACAGTCCATGAGCACCGCGTCGTACGAGGTACGCTGGACGGCCTCCAGGGCCTCCATGCCGTTGCTGGCCCCGTCCACCTGGTATCCGGCCGCACTCAACAGTCCGGTCCCCACCTCCAAGTTCAATCGTGCATCGTCCACCAGCAGAACCCGCGCGCCCGCGCGCAGAACCTCGGGCATTATCTCCGGCCACGCCGGCCCTCCGGACCGAATACCGGCGTCGATTCCAACCGAATCCGTAGGCACCTTGTCAGCGGCCGGCAGGTCCACCTCAAACCAAAACGTTGTGCCGACCCCCGGCTCGCTGGTGAAGTCCAAACTGCCCCCCATCTTGCGAATCAACTCGGTGCTGATGGCCAACCCCAGCCCGGTTCCGCCGAAACGACGGGTCGTCGAAGCGTCGGCCTGCGAGAAGGGCAGCATAAGCCGGGCGCGGTCGGAAGGATGTATACCGATGCCGGTGTCTTGGATCTCGAACCGAAGCCGGTCCCCCTCTACTTTGCGGACCGCCAGCCGGACTGAACCCCCTTCGGTGAACTTGATGGCGTTGCCGACGACATTTATCAGCACCTGACGTAGCCGTAGTGGATCGCCTGTGACCCACCCGGACACGTCGGGACCGATATCTACGATCAGCTCCAGACCCTTGTCTGCGGCAGAGGCAGCTAGCAGCCCGGCCACCCCGTCGACGCTGGCGAGCAGGTCAAAATCATGGCTCTCCAGCTCCAGCCTGCCCGCCTCCACCTTGGAAAAGTCCAGGATGTCATTTAGCAGGGCCAGCAAGCTCAAACTCGACTCGCGCAAAGTCATGAGCTGACGGCTCTGCGTGGCGTCGAGTGGACTGCCGAGCAGGAGCTGCGCCATGCCCAAAATGCCGTTCATCGGGGTGCGGATTTCGTGGCTCATGTTGGCCAGAAACTGCGACTTCAGACGTGACGCCTCCAGTGCCTGGTCTCTGGCTGCCTCCAACTCGCGCTCGGCCCTCTTGCGGTCGGTGATGTCGCGAATGAATGCCATGGCCAGCGTCTCGTCCTCGGTGGTGATGGCGCTGAGCGAGATGTCGACCGGAAACTCCTCACCATTCTTGCGCAAACCCGCCAACTCCAACCCCGCACCCATCGGCCGCGTCTTGGGATCGGCGATATAGCCCTTGCGGTGCCCCATGTGCGCGTTGCGGAATCGATCCGGAAGCAGGATTTCGACGGGCTGCCCGACCAACTGCGCGCGCGGGTAGCCGAAGACCCGCTCGGCCTGCTCGTTCACCAGGACCATCCTGCCCTCGCCGTCCACGATGATCGCGGCGTCGGGCGCAGAGTTCAAAAGCGCCTTGAACAGGGCTTCTGAGGCCTCGAGAGCTTCCTGATGGGCTTTACGGCCCTGGGTTTCGGCGTTCACGGCGACCTTAGCGCGTTCGTTGTCCAATGAATGCAATCGCTACCACTCAAGGATAAGCCCCGTACCCAGCCAAAACGGACCCCGACCTCCGAATTCCAGGGACTGCGTCTATCGACGCTCGAGTCAAGCGTAACCCCAAGACATTGACGCCAAACTGATCCAGTCCGCAGTGTTTGGCGGCCGGTAAAGCGGGTAGCTCATTGCGACCACCACAGTGGAAGGCCACAGCAAATTGTGCTCAAGCGTATCTAAGCCAACCGGCGAGTCCACGCGGCAAGCCCTCGAGCGGTCGACTCAGCGACGCAGCGGCGCGCAAATAGTCGCTTACGGACAGGGGCCGTACTTAGTTAGAGGGTCGTTCGACCTGGTCACCATCGAAGGGGAGCCGATAACCAGACGGCCGGTTATCGCGCTTTGCGGATGCGGCAGGTCAAAAGCGGTGCCCCTTTGCGATGGATCACACAAACTGGCACGCGCTCCGAAGCGCCCTTAACCAGCCGCAACCAAGCCCGGACGCGCCGTCAGCGCGCTCTGTCCACTTCGCCACCGCTTCAATATATGTTCCGACGCCTTTGTCTCCACCCAGTCAAGGGATCTGGCTCCGAACAGAACTTTGTCGCCTAAACCCTGTGCCACCAAAGGGCCCATCAGATCTGTCATCGCGATGAGTTCGTGTGCCGAATCCGCTATCACGTGTTCATCGAAAAAGTCGGTGGCGTCCGGACCGTAGCCGAGCCGGCGGAGCCCGGCCGCGTAGCGCCGGTTCGGTACGGAGGAACTCATCTCAAACAACGCCAAGTGACCGGCTATAGCGGCACTCCACCGCCGCTGGAGCCCCAGCATCGACATTAGGTTGACCGTAGCCAGAGTGCTTCCCGGCACCAGATCCAGGTAGCGCCCGTACGTGTCGTCCAGCCCCAACGCCCGCATTGATTTGGCGAACAGGGCGGAGTGCATCCGCTCGGCCGACCCAGAGCCGTACTCGTCGGTTTGAATTTCCATTAACGCAGCCTTCGCTGAGCCGGTAAGCCTCGGTATGGCCCAGGAATGGGGGTCCGCCTCCTTCAAGTGGTACAGGGAGCGGTGGATCACGAACTCTCGGAACTGCGCCGCGGTCGCCTCGTATTCCAAGAATCGGGCTAAGTTCCGCCCGGGATCCGCATTCTCTGTCGCCATGGACAGCAACTGCTCCTCGACCGCGCGTTTGGAGGGCGCGCCGTGAAGAACCGGGCCGCCGAGATCGGCGAGAAGTCCGCTCAGAAACCACGCTTCCAGGCTGCGACGAAGTTCGAGCAGAGACGGCTCCCACTCCCAGGTGTCGTCAACCCCGGGCAGTCCGCGATAGTGCAGTTCGTAGCAGAGGTACAGAGACAGATGGGCGTCTTCAAACTCAAACTCCGGTAGAGCGGGCAAGCCGCTCAGCGGCGGCGCCTTCGGGAGACTTCCGAGAAGAAAACTGGAAACGGGCCCTCGGGCCCGGGGGAACTCGAGCATTGCGCCTAATCGTTTCCCTTAACTTCGCTTTACTAACCGCCGAACCCGCTTGGTTTCGTTGCTTTGTGCACTGGGACGCTTCGGGATCACGGCTTGGTCGCACGACCAAGAACGTGGGGGGAAGCCGGCTGTGGCGGCCCCCCGGCGGGAAACCGGAACCGGTCCAGTTCCTCAATAACGAAGCCCGCTTCGGTAATGGCCGCCACAGTGTCCCGGCCAGTGTGACACCCCCCGAACAAGCGGGGCCAAAGCGTTGCGTCGGCAACTTTTTGTACACGGCCCAGCACTCCGGGAGGTTCGGCGGCTACATGCTCGTAAAACCGCAGCTGCCCGCCGGGCCCAATCACCCTGTACAGCTCCGCCAGCGCCGCCGGCTGATCCGCCACCGAGCACAACACCAGGGAAGCCACACCGGCGTCGAAAGCGTCTGCGGCGACCGGAAGAGCGCCGGCCACCCCGCCGACGACCCGCACCGGCACGGGAGTCTCTAGCGCCGCCTGCTGTGCAGCCGCCCGTAACCTGGGCTCGGGCTCCACGGCGACAACCTCCGTCACCTGCGACGGGTAATGGGCAAAATTGAGCCCGTTTCCGGCGCCGACCTCAACGACCCGGCCGGACAGATCCGCCAACAAACGCTCCCGGTGCTCGGCGCCCCCGGTGCGCTCCATGAACCGGCTCGCCCGCAGATAGGCTCGTGAAAAAACCGGGTGTGAGACTTGTCGGCGCACGACGCTACAAGACGGTAAAGGCGGCGGCCATGTCAACTTGCGAGGGGTCTTGCGGATCCACGGTGTGGGGCCTGCAGTACACCACGTAGGTTCCCGGCTCGGCGGGGATGTCGATGATTGTAGAGCCGCCACCGAGCAAACGCTCGTCGATTCCCAACTCGTCGATGGTAAAGGTGTGTACAAACGGATCGTCATTGCGCACGAATACCTGGGTTCCACCCTCGAGAGCGTACCCCGCCTCGCTGAACTCGAAGTTCTTGAACGTAACCGCGGCCTGGGCCCCGGCGGCATCTGCCGACGAGCGCAAGGTGAGATTAAGAGCCCCGGATATCACCGCAGCCAGGACGACGGTAACGACCGCGATTGCGATACCCACTTTTTCGCCGCCTTTGGGAGCCGAACTCACGCACCCACGCTTGTTGGCTACAAGGGCGGCAATGCTGGCCCCGATCGCCAGCAGGCAGCCGGGGATCAACAACAGTCCGGGAACGAAATCAAAGAAGGACGCAGGCTCCGTCAGCCCGAACGCGGTCCAAAACAGCGCCATTGCAGTCACGACTGCCGCCAGGATGGCCACGAGCTTCGCCCACGTCCCAAAGCGCCACACCAAGAACGCCCCAGCGAGTGGAATCACCATGGCCGAGACAAAAAAGACCAGCTCATCGCCGGCATCGAGCCCCCAGATAAATATGGCTGCGAGCAGCAAAGCGGGGGCCATCCCGGCCAGCAGCAAACCAAGCGCCGCCAACCGGGTCCATTTGGCTACGTCTGAGCCCGCCATGCCGAAAGCCTCTCTCTAGGTATTCTGCCGCGACGAATAATAGACTTCGTTGACGATTTCGCAAGAAAGCTCGCGGAAAGGGCACTAGCGATCTATCGGCGACACGGTCACTCCTTGGGCATGAGGATCCACAAGACGATGTAGGCGATCTCCCCGGCGCCGAACAAGCCGAACAGCACGAACAAGAACCGCACTAACCCGCGACTCCAGCCGTAGTGGTCGGCGAGGCCGGCGCAGACTCCCGCAATCACCCGGCCGTGCCTCGGTCTGCTGAGTCCGTTACTCGACATCATTCACCCTTTCCGCCGGCCTTTAGCTGCAAGCCCCTCCGCTGCCGGTCAAGAAGGTCCTTTCCCGCAGGCCGGCATCCAAAACGAGACCTGCGAGGCCGGGTCTAGTCTTGCGATTTACGGCCGTACCTTAGAACCAGGAAGGTCGCTGCCGCAACGATCGCCCCGGCCAGAATAACTGCGGGTAGGCCGAATCTTCCGAGCGCCCCCTCCGCAAGCTGCCTCGTCTGCGACGAGGGGTCGGAAAGCACGATGGCCACGAAACCTGCGGCGAGCAGCGACAGGGACAACGACAACAGCTTCCACTGCCAGCCGGTGTGGCCGCTTCGCTGTCGCAAGATCTTTCCCGCCTTGAGAATTCGCCGCACCCGCAGAACCCGCAGGGCGCCCACGAAGCGCACGAGCCGGAACAGCTGCGCCGGCCCAACGGCAAAAATGACCGCCGGGATGGATACGGCCGCAACCGCTACCACATACCATCGCTCGCGCAGCCACGTCCAACGGTGGCTCGCCAGCACAAAGGGCACTATCGATTCGCCGGCGAGCACCGCTACCGACAGATAATTGATGATGTGGCCTGCCTGCTGGGGGCGCCCCTCCAGCGTGGTGAGAAAAGTCGCCGGAATCGACGCGATCGCCGCGACCAGCACCGGGACCGCCAGGCGCTGCTCCGCGCGGGCAGCCCTGTGGTCGCCGTCGTCGGTCCGGGCTTCGGACTCGTCCTCGGCGTGACTCGTAACAGGAACATTGTCGATCGACACGGTAGTAAGAGGCTACCGGACGCCTGCGTGCATAGACTCAACCCATGGACCTTTTGGATGCCGCCCGCATCGTTCTAGGACTGGTGTTGCTCGTCACCGGCGGCGAGTTCCTGGTGCGGGGAGCGTCCGCTCTCGCCACCAGGATGGGCATCTCGGCACTTGTCGTCGGGCTCACGGTGGTATCCACCGCCACATCGGCGCCCGAGCTGGCCGTCGCCCTCGGGGCCGTGGTGCGCGGCGAATCGGAGCTGGCTATCGGCAACGTGGTCGGCAGCAACATCGCCAACGTCCTGCTCATCCTCGGCGTATCGGCGCTGGTGCTTCCGCTGGCGGTCAAGCAACGCCTGGTACGACTCGACCTGCCTTTCATGGTGACCCTGTCGATCATGGTGTTCCTGCTGTCGCTCGACCGCCAAATCAGCACACTCGACGGCTTTATCCTGCTCGCCACACTAGCGGCGCACGGCTTAGTGAGCGTCTTGGTGAGCCGGCGCAAGGCAGCCAACGCCGCCGGTACAGAACCTACGGCTTCTGTGGGCGATCCGGGCGAAGTCGGCGGAATCGACAAAGTCCCCGGCGCTGTGACTAAGTCGCTTCTGTTCGTGGCGGGCGGCGTCGGCCTGCTGGTACTCGGCGCAACGGTGCTCGTCGAAGGTGCCGTGAACCTAGCCGAGGCGTTAGGGGTCAGCAACTTGGTCGTCGGCCTCACCGTTGTGGCTATCGGCACCTCCCTTCCCGAGCTGGCGGTTGCGGTGATCGCCGTGCGTCGTGGAGAGCGGGACCTGGCCGTAGGCAACGTGGTGGGCAGCAACATCTTCAACATCGGGGTGGTTCTCGGCGTACCGGCAGTGATTACCGCTGGTGGCATTGGGGTGCCCGGGCCAACCGTGGCTTTCGACATTCCGCTCATGCTGGCAGCTGGCGTAGCTTTGCTTCCCGTCGCGTTCACCGGGTTTACCATCGCTCGCTGGGAGGGCGGGCTGTTTCTTGCCCTGTACGCCTCCTACACGGGCTTTGTCATCCTAGATGCTGCTGAGCACGATGCACTGGACGGCTTCACGACGATTATGGGCTGGTTTGTACTGCCTCTGGTCGCCGTAACGTTGGTTACCTTCACTGCCTATGAGGTAGGGCTGCGCGAAGGCCGCCGCGCAACCGGGAAAGCATCGGGATTCCGGTAGCAGGGGCTCTATCGCCAACTTTTCCCGACCCGGCCTCTATCAATTGGTATCCCTTCCACCTACAATGGCCCCCCGTCCTCTAGAAGATTTGAGCCATGTGCGACCAAAAGTGACGCATAACTACGCCAGGTTCACATTGCCCTCTGCGGTCCTGATCCTGCTGTTGGCAGCTGTGGCCGCCTCGACGGCAGTGCTATCCGGCCAGGCTGCTCCGGACAACGACTGCGGCGCCTCTTGTAATTCGCCCCGGTTCGACAGCCGCGCCGACGCGGCTCCCGGCCCCGACGGGGCTCCCGGCGCCGACGGCGCCTCCGGCACCTGCACCGGCGACTGCAGCGGCAGTTCGGGGGCAGGCAACGCCGGCATGGACGGCAGCTCGAGCCCTGGCACGTCTTCGACCGGCAGCCCGGGCGCTGCAGGCTCTCCCGGCTCTCCCGGCTCTCCCGGCTCTCCCGGCTCTCCCGGCTCTCCGGGATCGGATGGAAGCCAGCCCGCGCCGACCGATGCCCCCGAGGTTACGCCGCACGAGCCTGCACCCGAGGCACCGGCACCCCAGACGGACCCGGCCGCGCCTGAGCAACAGTCCACACCGGAGGCACCGGCACCCCAGACGGACCCGGCCGCGCCTGAGCAAGAGTCTCCTGCGCCGTCCGATACCGAATGCACTGGACTCGGGTCGATCTTGGGATTGCTGGGACTGGGGAGCCTGCTGAACCTGTGCTGAGCTGGGTCAAGCTGCCCGGTTTCCGGGGGCGACATGGCTTTCGCCGCTATGAAACCTGTCCGGTCTCAGAAAGGTCGTAGCCGCCTACAGCTTTCAAGCGGGCGTGAAACGACCCTGAACTGAGTACGTCCAAGACGGCTTGGATGCCCGGCAGCCCGGCCCACTCTTCATCGATGCGCAGCTGCGAAACGTGCTCCTCGAGCTCCACGAATTCCAGGTTGAAGGCCCGGGCCGCCGCCTCCATGGTCAAAGCTACCTCCACCGCACCGTAGCTGACCCGCCGGGCCGCATCCAAGTGGGTTGCCACCGCCGGCCCCCGGATCCCGGCGGTCCCCCCGAGCGCGCCCATCGCCCGCTCCAGCGCCTGGAAAATCTCGGACTCGGGGTCCCGGCGGGTGGCCGACAGGCCGCCCCGGGCCAACTGCTCCAGGTCTATCTGCGTTCCGGGCAGACAGGCGAGCCCCACGCTCCAGCGGGCGACGTTGAACCTGCGGACCGGTCGGGCGCCCTCCTTGAGGTGTCCCGGGCGTCCGTGGACCAGCGCGCCGTGGATCCTCCCCTCGTCCAGAGCTCTCAGCGATGCCCCTGAGGGGGCGGGAATGGACACCAACCGCAGCGGTCCCTGGTGGGGCAATAGCAGGGAGACCAGGCCCAACGCCGGATCGCAGCCTGCAAGCGCCACGCCGGCCGGGTCACAGTCATCGAATAGGGTGACCCGGCCGTCCCGGAAAAACCCGTCCGCCCGGCCCCAGGATTGTCCGGACTCGGCAAGGGGATGGTAAGTGAGCGCTCCTCCCACCCGGACCGCCGTAACCGCAACTGCAGCCGGGGGCTTATCGCCGAGTGCGGGGACGAACCGGTTCAGGGCGTCGGTGCCGAAGACCTCCTCCACGGTAGTCCCCAGGACCTCGGCGACGGCCAGTGCCGCCTTCACACTGGGGACGTGCCTTCCGGTTTCCAAGGCGCTGACCAACGGACGGGAGAGCTTGGAAGCCCGAGCGAGCTCGAGTTGGCTCATCCCCAGGCGCCTGCGGTGCTCGGCTACCCTGTTTTCCACGGCTAATCCGGCGAGCCCGGCGCCAGGGCGGCTGGGTCTCGGCGACCTTCGGTGGGCCGGGGGACCAGATGGATCGAGGGGGCTTTGAGTACAGCAACCACCTGGGACCCGGGCCGTAAGCTCATCTCGTCCCGGGCGGGGACGGTAACCAGAGCACTCATTTGAAATCCGCAGTCCAGGCTGACCCTAAACAGCGGACCGTCGCGCGCCAGGTCGATAACCGTGGCGGGCAGGTGATTGCGGGCGCTCTCGCCAACCTGCGAATCGGCCAGACGCAACAGCACCTCTTCTGCCCTAAAGCAGGCCAGGACGTCGCTATCCTCGGTCCCCGAGTCGACCGCGACCAACCGGCACCCGCCGACATCGATCGCCGCCAGACCGTCCCGACGCTCGGTTATCCGTCCGCTGAGTACGTTCTCTACCCCTACAGCGGCGGCTACTTTTTGGTTGGCAGGCCGGCCGAACACCTGCTCCACCGAGCCGGTCTGGACGATCCTGCCGTCGATCACCACCATCATGCGGTCGCCCAGCGCCAGCGCCTCCGCCCGGTCGTGGGTAACCAGAAGGCTGGGCACACCTGTGCGCATAAGCAGGCTCCGCAGTTCGGTGCGCAGCGACCGGCGAGTTGGAGCATCCAGTGCCGAGAGAGGCTCGTCCAGCATCAGCAACCGGGGGTTGGGCGCCAGTGCCCGCGCCAGGGCCACACGCTGCCTCTGGCCGCCCGATAACTGGCCTGGGCGGCGAGCGGCCAGGTCGGTCAGACCGAACCGCTCCAGCAGCTCGGCGACCCGGCTTCGCTGCTGCTGCGCACTCAGCCGGCGCAGACCGAAGGCCACGTTTCCCGTTACCGTTCGCCGGGGGAACAGGGCGTAGTCCTGATCCAAGAAGCCGATCCGGCGCCGCTGGGGAGGCACCCACTGTCCCGTCGCAGTATCCGACCAGACGTCGTCCCCGTAGGCGACCCGGCCATCGTCGGGGCGCTCCAGCCCGGCAACGCAGCGCAGCAATGTCGTTTTGCCCGAACCCGACGGACCGAACAGGACGGTTACCTGCGGGCGCTCCACCGGCATCTCAAAAGACCCGGTGATCAACGGCCCGCCGCGAAACTGACGGCGGACCGCCACGTCCAGCTGGACGGCTACTGCATCAACCATGGGGCCCCGCTTCGCTGTTTGAAGGTGTAGGTAAGCACCAGCACGGTGAAGGAGACGGCCAGCAGCAGCAGCGAGGTGCGGCCCGCCGTCTGGTAGTCCAGCGCCTGCACGCTGTCGTAGATGGAGACCGACACCGTGCGGGTCTCGCCGGCGATGTTGCCCCCCAGCATCAGCACGACTCCGAACTCCCCCAGGGTGTGGGCGAAGGCAAGAACCGCGGCGATGAACACACCCGAGCGGGACATCGGGGCGACTGTTCTGAAAAAGGTGGACAGCCGCCCTTCGCCCAGCATCCACGAGGCTTCTATCAGGCGACGATCGACCGCGCCGAACGCCACCATCATCGGCTGTACCGCAAACGGCAGACTGAACAGCACCGAGCCGATGAGCAGTCCCTCGAACGAGAAGGGCAGAATCCCACCGGTCAGGGCCTCGTATCCTCGTCCGACCGGACTGCGGGGGCCGATCGCGAGCAGAGTGTAGAACCCGAGCACGGTAGGCGGCAGAACCAGGGGCAGGGCAACGATCGCCTCCACCGCGACTTTCCAACGCCGGCGCGAGAAAGCCAGCCAGTACGCGAGTGGAGTGCCGACCAGCAGCAGGATGACAGTGGTCATCGCCGCCAGCCGCAGGGTAAGCGCGATTGCCTGCCAGTCCACGGCGCTACTCGCCGGTCCGCCCTGAGGGCAGGGCGAAGCCGAAGTCCACCAGGATCTTCTTTCCGGGCTCCGATAGGAGGAACTCCCGGAACAGTCGGGCTGCCTCCGGGTCCTGCGCTTCAGCCATGATGGCGCCACCCTGAAGAATCTCGTTGTGCTTGTCGGCCGGAATCTCGACATAGCTGCCCCCCCAGGCTGGGGCCAGGGCCAGCGAGAGGGCAATGATGCCCACGTCTGCCGCCCCGGAATCGATGAACTGGGCCGTCTGCGTCACGTTCTCTCCCAACACCAGCCTGTCGGCCACCTGGTCGTAGAGTCCGTAGGACCTGATGGCCTCCTCCGCCGCCACGCCGTAGGGGGCGTGCTGGGGGTTGGCGATCGCAATCTTGCGCACCGAAGGCTCAGTCAGTGCTTCGAGACCCAGGGTGTCTACATCAAGCGAGGAGCCGGCACGGACCGCGACCACCACTCGTCCGACGGCGTATTCGAACAGACTGTCGTCGGCCAGCAGGCCCTGTTCTCCCAAGCGTTGCGGGTAGCGCACGTCGGCGGAAAAGTACATGTCGAAGGGAGCCTCGTTGCGCAACTGAGCGAAGAAATTGCCCGAGGAGCCAAACGTCGGATCCACGCGGATATCGGGATGGTCCTTTTGGAACCGCTCGATCAGCGCCGGCATCGCGAACTGAAGGTCCGATGCCGCAGCCACCCGGATTCCCGAGCCGGATTGCCGGTCCGCCGCCGTAGCATCTGAGCCGGCGTCCGGGGACGGCGCTACGCAGGCGACCATAATCAACAATAAGCAGCAAGTCAGAGGTGCCCGGAGGTGCGATTGGATCAATTTGCCCTCTTCGTAAAGTGCCGGTCTTGCCTAACGATAAAGAATACTAGCAAGCCGCTAGTAAAGTATCACCCCTCCACTGGACTAGACTCATGCCATGACCGTGCTGCGCTCCCTACTGCTGTTCGCGGTAGCCGCTCTGGCCGAGATCGGCGGAGCGTGGCTGGTCTGGCAAGGAGTCCGGGAACACCGGGGACTTACCTGGATCGGCGCGGGGGTTATTAGTCTTGGTCTTTATGGTTTCGTCGCAACACTTCAGGCAGATCCGCACTTCGGCCGAATCTTAGCGGCCTACGGAGGTATATTCGTCGCCGGCTCACTTGGCTGGGGAATGGCGGTCGACGGGTTCCGGCCGGACAAGTTCGACCTGATCGGGGCGGCGATATGCCTAGTAGGGGTGGCTGTGATTATGTACTCACCTCGGGGATAAAGGCGCCGATTTCACCGGCGGCGGCCGATCAGCGCGGCGTTGGAGTGCCGCACAACCGACTCGCTTACCGATCCTAGGGGAGACCGCTGCACTTCCCCGTGTTTGCGGGATCCGACGACTACCAAGTCGAAGTTGCCTTGGTCGGCCTCCTCCAGGATCAGGTGATGAGCAGAGCCGTTTCTCACCATCGTCTCAACTCGAAAGCCAACATTGCGCAGCATCGTTGCGGCCTCATCAGCCCGGCTGTTGGCCTGGTCTACCAGCCCCTGGACATGCGCCGAGTCGACCGGGTCACCCGCCGACCCTCCGGCGTACGCCAGCGCGGCCGTCTGCGGCACCTGTACGATCGACAGCACCGCCACCTCACAGCGCTCCGGGTCCGCGAGTTGGCCCAGCAAGCCGACCACGTGATTAGCGCTAGCGGAACCGTCCGTTCCCACAAGCAGCCTCACGGGGCGGGACGGCGTCACAGGTCCGTGAACCACCAAGACCGAGGTCTGGCTAAGGTGCAGTACATGGGTACTGGTACTGCCCAGCAGCGTGTTGCCGAACCAGCTGTGCCGTCCGGCACCCACGACGATCAGGTCAACCGCGCCGTCCTGCGCAGCATCAAGTACGGCGGGGCCCGGCCTGCCCTTCAACACTTCGCCTTCCACCGTGAATCCTGCGCTCCGAAGACGGTCCACTATACGCTCCACCGCCTGCCGGGCGTGATCCGTGGCCACCCGAATTCGCACGGGCCCGGACTGGTCGCGCTCGGCAAGGATGGGTTCGGCCTCCGCCACGGAAACGACTGAAACCTCCAACTCCGAGCGGTCAAACAGCGCCTCCAGGAGCGACGCGGCTGCTTCAGAGGCTGCCGAGCCGTCGACTGCATACATAACCTTCATCTTTCCTCCTCTGAGCCTCGTCGTATCCACACCGGGCACCCAACGACAATACACAGGTTCTCGCGGCACAGCCTGAGGCATCTTCTCCGGCTCCACGAGGGTCCTTAGTCCCGCGCGGGATGAGGCATTGGGCCCGGCCGAGAGTCGGCTGGAGCCCGGCTTCCGGCTAATTACGATCGAATCCAGATACTGGAATTAGTCCACTTCTGGACGCAGTCGGGTACTGGCACTAGACTGGGGACTTCGTGAAGACCTCCGTCGACAAAGCTGCGCTTCTTCGCCAGCACGGCTTGCAAGTAACGGCCCAGCGCCTGGCTGTCCTGCGAGCGTTGTCCGATCGACCGCACAGCACCGCGGACGATATCGACAAGGTCGTGCGGGCCGAAATCGGTGCCATCTCACGTCAGGCGGTGTACGACGTGCTCGGGACCCTCACCGACAAAGGCGTGCTGCGGCGAATCCAGCCCGCCGGATCACCGGGCCGCTACGAAGACCGGGTCGGCGACAACCACCACCATCTCATCTGTCGCGTCTGCAACCGCACAGTCGATGTCGACTGTGCGGTCGGCTACCGACCCTGCTTGACGGCAGCCGACGATGCGGGTTATGAGATCGATGAAGCGGAGATCATTTACTGGGGCCGGTGCCCCGAGTGTCTCGCAGCGACCAAGGTTTAGAGCACGAAGCCATCGTAAGGAAACAGCAAGAGAGGAGAAGGACCGACGTGACTGAGAGCGTCAGCGAAAGCGAGAACCCAGCAATCCCCTCCCCGACCCCGGAGAGGGCTCGGCCCAGGACCAATAAGGACTGGTGGCCGGATCAGCTGGATCTGCAGGTTCTGCACCAGCACTCGCCCCGGTCCAATCCGTTGGGCGAGGACTTCGACTATGCAAAAGAGTTTGAGAATCTCGATGTCAACGCCCTGAAGCGGGATGTCTTCGAGGCGATGACCACATCGCAGGACTGGTGGCCGGCCGACTACGGCCATTACGGGCCCCTGTTCATCCGTCTGAGCTGGCATGCCGCGGGTACGTACCGCATCGCGGACGGCCGGGGCGGAGGCGGCGACGGCTCTCAGCGTTTCGCTCCTCTCAACAGTTGGCCCGACAACGCCAGCCTCGACAAGGCGCGCCGGCTGCTGTGGCCGGTCAAGCAGAAGTACGGCCAGAAGGTCTCCTGGGCCGATTTGCTGGTCTTCGCCGGCGACTGCGCCCTGGAGTCGATGGGGTTCAAAACGTTCGGCTTCGGGTTCGGGCGGGAGGACATCTGGGAGCCGGAGGAGATCTTCTGGGGCCCCGAGGACACATGGCTCGGAGATGAACGCTACAGCGGCGACCGAGAGCTCGCGAATCCTTTCGGGGCGGTGCAGATGGGCCTGATCTACGTGAATCCGGAAGGCCCCAACGGCAACCCGGATCCGTACGCGGCTGCCAAGGATATTCGAGACACCTTCGGTCGGATGGCGATGAATGACGAGGAGACCGTTGCGCTCATAGCCGGCGGCCACACCTTCGGCAAGTGCCACGGCGCAGTCGATCCCGACTGTGTAGGTCCCGAGCCTGAGGCGTGCCCCGTAGAGGCGCAAGGCTTAGGCTGGAAGAACATGTGCGGCAGCGGCAAGGGGTCCGACACGATGACCAGCGGGCTGGAGGGAGCGTGGACGAACGAGCCGGTGAAGTGGGACAACGGGTTCCTAAACAACCTGTACAACTACGACTGGGAGCTAACGACGAGCCCCGCCGGCGCAAACCAGTGGACTCCCAAGAACCCCGAGGCCCAGGGCACCGTGCCGGATGCTCATGATCCGTCCAAGCGGCACGCTCCAATGATGCTGACGACCGACCTCGCCCTCAAGCTGGATCCGATCTACGGGCCGATCTCCAAACGCTTCCACGAGAACCCGGACGAGCTCGCCGACGCTTTCGCCAAGGCGTGGTACAAGCTGTTGCACCGCGACATGGGACCCATAACCCGCTACCTGGGCCCGTGGATTCCCGAGCCGCAGCTATGGCAGGACCCCGTGCCCGAGGTGGATCACGAACTGATCGGTGAGCAGGATATCGCCGGCCTCAAGGCCAAGTTCCTCGGATCGGGGCTGTCCATCTCTCAGCTGGCCTCGACCGCATGGGCGTCGGCCGCAAGCTTCCGGGGCACCGACAAGCGTGGCGGGGCAAACGGGGCACGGATTCGCCTGGCACCGCAAAAGGACTGGGAGGTCAATGACCCGGCCGAACTGGCCAATGTCCTGCAGAAGCTGGATGGGATCCAGCAGGACTTCAACAGCTCGCAGTCCGGAGGAAAGAAGGTCTCGCTGGCCGACCTGATCGTTCTGGGCGGTTGCGCGGCCGTTGAGGAGGCGGCGAGGAAAGCCGGGCACGACGTAACGGTTCCGTTCGCCCCCGGGCGCACGGACGCCTCCGAGGAGCAGACCGACGTAGAGTCGTTCGCCGTGCTGGAGCCGGCCGCGGACGGGTTCCGCAACTACGTGCAGGCCGGCATGAAGATGCCGCCGGAGCAGCTGCTGCTGGACCGGGCCAACCTGTTGACGCTGACCGCTCCCGAGGCGACGGTTCTCGTCGGCGGCATGCGGGCTCTGCACGCCAACTCCGGGCAATCCGACCTCGGTGTCTTCACCGAACGGCCCGAGACGCTGACCAACGACTTCTTCGTCAACCTGCTCGACGACAGCACGGAGTGGAAGGTATCCGCCTCGGCCGAGAACGTGTACGAAGGTCGCAACCGCTCAACCGGCGACGTCAGGTGGACCGCCACCGCCGCCGACCTCGTCTTCGGTTCCAACTCGCAGCTGCGAGCCATCTCCGAGGTCTACGCATGCGACGACTCGAAGGAAAAGTTCGTGCATGACTTCGTGGCGGCGTGGGACAAAGTCATGAACCTCGATCGCTTCGACGTAGCCTGATCGCCGTTCGGCTTGGCGGCCGGTACTTTGCGGACCGGCCGCCAAGCCGGATCATCCCAACGTCTTGTGGCTTTTGCCCCTGAGTCGGCCCGCATTTTTTGGGTAAGGCAAAGGCAGGTACCTACCGTCAACCAAAGAGGCACGAAAATGGTCACAACCCGAAACGGAACGAGAACCCGGATCCTAGACTCATACTTTTTTTCGGAAGCAAGCAAGGAGGCTGCTCATGGGCTCGCGTAACGTGGATACCCTGTCGGCCGGGACGAAACTGGATATTCCCGAAACGACAGATCCGGCCGGTCCGGCGCCCACGCCGAGCCAAAACCTGTTCGTGGTCGGGTTCAACGAATTCCATCGCCCGCTCTTGGAGTCGGTAACCGAGACGCAGGGGTGCAATTTTCACCCGCTTCTCAAACAGGAGGAGCTACTTAGCTCGGAACGTATTCCAATAGGGCAATTGGTCCG
The DNA here is from genome assembly GCA_040905365.1 of Actinomycetota bacterium. Classification (GTDB taxonomy): domain Bacteria; phylum Actinomycetota; class CADDZG01; order JAHWKV01; family JAHWKV01; genus JAHWKV01. The sequence goes on along the minus strand of JBBDRQ010000025.1, from coordinate 25,616 downwards.
CGAGGCTCATCGTCGGTTGGATGAGTTCGACGGCTCGGTAGACGGTGTTTGCACATATTGGGATTTTCCGGCGAGCTGCATCGTCTCGATCCTGGCTGAGGAGCGGGGGCTTCCCCAAGTGCCGCTCGAGGCAATATTGCGCTGCGAGCACAAGTACTGGAGCCGGGTCGAACAGCAGAAGGTGATACCTAACCAGGTGCCGCGCTTTGTTGCGGTAGATCCGTTCGACGAGTCGGTTGCCGAACAGATCGATCTCGACTTTCCGTTTTGGCTAAAACCCGTGAAGTCGTTCAATTCCTATCTTGGGTTTTACATTGGGGGACCCGAGGACCTGGAGCATGCCATCGGTCGCATCCGTGCCGAGATTCGCCACTTGGCGGAGGCGTTCAACGACGTGCTCGCGCACGTTGAGATGCCGCCTGAGATAGCTGCAGTGGACGGATGGCACTGCATCGCGGAGGAGATCGTCTCGGGTGGGCGGCAGTGCACGCTCGAAGGTTACGAATTCGCGGGGGAGATACACATCTACGGAGTGATTGACTCGCACAGACACCCGGGAAAATCCACCTTCTCGCATTATCAGTACCCGTCGACGCTTCCGGAGCGGGTCCAACAACAGATGACCCAGATCAGTACTGCGGTCATGACGCAAATCGGCTACACGGGCGGGGCGTTCAATATCGAGTTCTTCTGGGACGAAGACACCGACCGCCTGTGGCTTCTGGAGATCAACACGCGCGTCTCCCAATCCCACTCGGAGCTGTTTGCCAGCGTGGACGGTCAGGCGAACCACGCCATCCCGGTAGCTCTAGCGATGGGAAAAAGGCCGCACTTCGAATCGCGACAGGGCGAGTACCCCTGCGCCGCGAAGTTCTATTTGCGGGCCTTCAGCGATGGTGTCGTGGAACACGTCGCCGACCCGGAGCGGATCGAACGGATCCCGCTGGAGGTTCCAGGCACGCGCGTAGAGTTGCAAGTGGAGCCCGGGGACCGCCTCTCCGCCAAGGGGCATCAGGAAAGTTACAGCTACGAACTGGCTTGGGTCTACGTAGCGGGCGAGACGGAACAAGACCTCCAGCACAAGTTCGACGCAGTTGTGGACAGGTTGGACATCAGGATCGAGGAGCTCGGCCTCTCCGGTCAAAAAGTGATTCCATGACGGCGTATCAGCTGTTGCAGCGCTCGGGTCAGCTCCCGCAGGGGATCGACATCCACTCCGAACTCGGCCCCCACCTCGGCCAGAGTTTCCCGCTTGCCACTGCGGCGCAGCGCCTCGCGGAGCAGTCCGGCCGCAAGGCACTCCGGGGAAACATCGAGTTCATGGATATCTTCGCTATCCCCCAGAGCCATGGCCCGAAGGATCCCGGGCAACCCGTAGACCGGCAACCCCACCTGCCACAGCGACAGCTCCACGGGGCCTAACTCCACCCTGGGCTCCGGCGGATACAACAGACGCTCCGTCACCGCCGCCGGCAGGTGGTTGAACGTGGGAAGGGACAAGTCCCCCGTAGGCGGGAAGGGCATCACCTCAGCCACCACGGCGACTCCCTGAATCGATCTCCACCGCAGGGAGAACGAATAGGAGTTGGTGGAGGTCCGAACCCAACCACCTGTAAACTCCGGTTCTCCCGGAACCGGTTTCAGCGTGGCGGAAGTCACGACGTCGGGCAGCTCTCCCGGCGCCATGCCAATCGCGCAAACCGCTCCCCCAGTTCCGTACAGACGGTGCAGGATGGCCAGCGGCGAGCGCGGCACGGTCTGCTTGCTGCGCCAGCGCTGGTCGCCCGACGCCGCCATCCAGAAGTTCGCGGCCAGCTTCTTGCTCAGCTTTGCAATGCGATCTCCCCTCGGCTGGGTTCTTACCGGCGACGGAACCGGGCGCCTGCGGGAGGCGTCGCGGGGACGCTCCGGCCCGGTTGCTCGCGGTATGGAGGGACGTTTGGTCTGGTCCGGCTCACGCCCCTTGCCAGCATCGGAGGCTTGGACTGCATCTGCCACCGAAGGGCCGTCCATGCGACCCGGGCCAGCCGGCGCCCCATACGATCGGATGGGGGAAACCACCGAGGGCTTTGCCCGCGGTAGGCAGGCGCGGCAGCCCAGACGCTGCCTCCCGGCGACCAGCGGATCCGAACCGCCACACTTGGGACATGTGGGAATGGCGAACCGTCCCGCAGCCAACAGCCAGACCAGTTGCATCGGGTACCGCCGATCACCCCGCCTGACATCGACGGCGACCTCCAGGGCCGGCACGCCGACCAGATGAAGCCGGAAAGGGCGGATCTGAAAGCTGGGCCGGTGGCTCTCCTCCACCTCTGCCATACGCCGTCCCCGCTCAACCCGGGTTGCTTCCGCCTGGGCATCCAGCAATTGGGCGCGCTCAGCCGTAGCGGACTTCCGCCGGTGAGAAATGGATTCCAGGACCCCTTGGTAGTAGGCGGACACTCGTGCCAACTGACCGGCTCGACCTCTCTCGGCATACCTGGCCAGCTGTTTGCTGCGATCCGTTGCCCGCTGCCGAAGCGCAGCGTGTCCGTACGCGACAGCCTCGGGGAGGCGCGCACCCAGGACTCGGCCGGAAGGTTGGGGCCAGCTGGCCGGCGAAGCCTCCCTCAGGTTCCTCACCACCGGGTCGTCTAGGATCAAACCGGTCCGGGCATCTACCCAGACCTCCTCGCGCTCCTGGAAGCTGTCCTCCAAAGACAGCGTATAGCTCACCATCGCAGCCACCCGCAGGACCGGACAATGAACGGGAGCGGGCTGCACGGCCCCGGGGTCGATCCGGCCATGCTCGATATCCATCTGCTCTCGAGCACTTTGCACCAGTGAAACCAGGGCCGGGGCCGGCCGGTCCGGCCACGGCACGAAGCACGTGCCGACATCGCCCCGATCCAGGACCTCTGACGCCGCCTGGTCCAGCGCTGGGTGACCTGGAATCAGCAGCAGCCCGCCCTCTTCGCGGGCAACCTCGGGGTCCGTGCTCAGCAGGACCTCTTCGCTCAATTCGAAGATCTCTTGCAGCGCTTGGGGAAGTAAGGCGAGCGCCGATGCTTCCGACTCTGCTTCCCACACGCCGCCTTTCGTCTCCAGGTAGGTGAGCCAAAAGTCCAGGCCCGGCTCGGCGATCCTCACTCGCCATCTCCGATATCGGAATCCATGCCCCCGGTAAGCTCGTCCACCCTTTCCCGGCTGAGCCTGTAGGAGAGTTTGGCCTCGACAAGCTGATTGCCCATCGCCTCCAGGCGGGAATCCAGATCGGCATCGTCACCGGCCTCGACATGAGCCCTAAAGACCGAGGATTCGAAGTCGAAGTCCTCCTCTACGCGGCCCAAAATCATGTCCAGCTCCCCCACCACTAGCTCGAAGAGGTTGATCTTCGATTCCAGGACCCGCAGGATGCGGTCTTCCAGAGTGCCTTTGGACACCAGATTGGTGAGCAGCACTTCGTGAGTTTGTCCGATGCGGTGTATCCGCCCCAACCGCTGTTCAATCTGCATTGGGTTCCACGGAAGGTCGAAGTTGATCATCGTGCTGCAAAACTGCAGATTGCGGCCCTCGCCCGCAGACTCCGTAGCCAGCAGGACTGGGGTCTCGCCGCGGAATTCCTCCATTACCCGGTCCTTGTCCCGCCGAGTGAGCCCGCCGTGATAGACGGCCGCCGGCATCCCCGCTTCACCCGCAAGCTGCGCCAGCTCATTGAGCGTGGGTACGAACGCGGTGAACGCCAGCACCTTTTCGCCCTTTTCCAGGTGGTCCCGCAGAAGATCGATGAACATCTGCGACTTGGCCGTCGGCCCCAGTGCACCGGCCAGAGCGGCCAGGTCATCCCACCCGGCCTTGGCGAGTTGGCGTCCCAGAACCGCGGGGTGGGACCCGGCCAGCCGCTGCACCGAGCGCAGGGCCATGGAGCGGGCGGACGTCGCCGTCCTTGCCTCGGCCCTGACCCGCTCCGCCACCAGACGATAAAGCTCCGCCTCGTCGGGGGCGGGGGTGATCCGGCGCGTCTGCGCCAGTCGGCGAGGCAGCATCAGGGCCACCTCGCTACGGCGGTGGCGGACCATGACCTTGCGCATCGCCTCCCGCAGCTTCTCCAGATTGCGCAACTCATCCGCGTCGCCGTAGCTAGCTTTGAACTCGGCCGCAGTGCCCAGCAGACCGGGCGAGACCAAATTCACCAGCTCGAACAGATCGGTCAGCCGGTTCTCGACCGGAGTCGCAGTCAGCAAGAGCAGATGGCGGGTGGTGAGCGTTCTAACCAGTCTTCCGGAGGCGCTGCGGGGATTTTTGACCCGATGAGCCTCATCCACCACCACCAGATCCCATGACACACTGCGCAACGCGTCCGCCAGCGGCTTGCGGCGGGCGGTGGCAACAGAGGCCATGACCACCGTGCGGCCAGCAGTTTGCTCAGGACGCCAAGCACGCTCGGCAACCTGCGAGGGCAGGGCAAACTTTCGATCCAGCTCCTCACGCCACTGTCCCAGGAGGCCAACCGGCGCCAGTATCAGGATCTTGTCGGCCTGACGGCGCAACATCAGCTCCGAGATAACCAGCGAAGCTTCCACCGTCTTGCCCAAGCCCACCTCGTCGGCCAAGATCGCTCTGCCCCGCATGCGGCTGAGTACCGTCCTGGCTGCAGCAAGCTGGTAATCAAAGGGCTCGAAGCGCAGGCGGGCCAGGCACATCAGGGTTTCGAACCCGGGGCGAGCCCAAACGCCCAGAGCCGCCTCTACCAAAGCGGCCTGCGTCTGGGAGACAGGATGCCCCGCCTGTAGGCGTTGTACAAGAGACGCATACCCGGGGGGAAGATCAGGCACAGCCTCTCCGGCAGATTCCGGTTCGCATTCAGAGAAAACTACAGCCATGGAACTTGATTCTGCCGTGCTGACTGCCAGCATGCAACATCGGGAAATCTGGGTTTTGGCACCCACCGGCCCGGGGTGGAATGCGCGACAGATACCGACACGAACGCTCTTGTAGTCACAACCGCCTGATAATGTAGTCACCATGGACGTCAGTGTTCGAGAACTCAAGGCCAAACTCTCTGAAATGCTGGATCGGGCCGAGCGCGGGGAGTTGGTGCGGGTCACCGACCGCGGGCGTCCGAAGGCCGTTCTGGGTCCGCTGCCGGGCAAACTTCGGCTCGAGGAGGGCATAGCGCAGGGGTGGGTAACCCCGGGCTCCGGCGAACCGCTGCCGGCTGTGGCCCGGGTCAAGCCGGCATCCCAGGCACTCTCAAGCGAGGCCGCCCTCGACGAGGACCGGGGACGTTGACGACCTACCTGGACAGCAGTGCCTGGCTGAAGCGCTATATCGAGGAGGAAGGGTCCGAGCTGGTGGCCGGGATTCTCGAGGAGGAGCCGGTGGTAATCACCTGCGCAGTGGCCGAGGCGGAGGTTCGGCGCAATCTGGAACGGATAGTTCCGGAACATGCCGAACAGTTAAGAAGGCGATTTCTCGATGACCTCGTGCGCTGCAACGTAGTGGAGATCGACCGAAGCCTGATCCGGTCGGCTGCCGCACTCGCGGAGATCACCCTGGCCCGATCGCTCGATGCGCTTCACCTGGCAGCTGCGCAACGCCTGGGCGGGAGCGCATCCCTGCGTTTTCTAACCTTCGACCGGCGCCAGTCCCGCATCGCGCGCGATCTGGGGTTAAGCGTCGCTGGAATCGCCTGACCAGGTCCCATACCAGATATGCGCGAAGTCTGGCTCTACGACTCCACCAAGTCCAGGCAGACTAAACGGCAAGGCCCTTAGAATGATCCGACCGGCAAAGCCAGGGGGAGGTGTCCATACTGCCGAGCGACTCGCACTACGACCTAATAGTCATCGGCGGCGGATCCATCGGTCTGTCGACCGCCTACCACGCCACCAAGCGCGGAATGAAGACCCTGGTTCTCGAACGGTACGGCTTCTTCAACGACGACGGCTCATCCGCCGGTGCCTCCCGGCAATTCCGCTTGCAGTACGCGCAAAGATACATGGCCGAGCTATGCCTGGCGGCGCAGTCCTGGTGGGCGGACCTGCAGAGCCACACGCAGTCAACCTTGATCGGGCTGAGCGGAAGCGTCTGGTTCGGCGATCCCGACGTTAGTTCGCAGGAAGGCGGCATCGCCGAGTCCGAAAGGGTGATGAGCGCCCTGAGCATCCCGTACACCAAGCTGGACGCAGAGCAGATCGAGCAAACCTACAACTTTCAGAACCTGCCCACTCACGACCGCGGCTTCTTCCAGGCAAACGGAGGCATCATCAACCTGAAGGTAGCCGAGCAGGCTGCGTACAGCGCGGCCGCGGCCAGCGGACTGGCCGAGTTCCGGGCCTACGAGCCGGTTACAGGCCTCTCCTCCGACTCGGCCGGTATCTCCGTTTCTACAGCGTCCGGCACGCTCACTGCGGACCGTCTCGCGATCACGTCCGGCGCCTATACCAATCAAGTGGTCGCCCACCTCGGCCTGCAGGTGCCGTACTTCATCTGGGCTATGTCGTCGGCCTACTTCCGCAAGACCGACCCGGGTACTCAGTGCCCCACCTGGTTCTACTTCGGCAAGGAGAAGGACTACTACGGATTTCCCGAGGTGCCCTGGTCCTATCCCGGATATATCCGCTGCGCCCCCGACTTTGCCGACAAGGTCATCAGCGACCCTGCGGACCGGCCGGCCGGACCGGATCCGCACAACCTGGCGCTAACCTCCGAGTTCGTCGCCCGGAACATGACCGGGCTCGACCCCACTCCTCAGTTCCCGGCCACCTGCTTGATCGCCTTGTCGTCGGACAGCACCAAGGAGCTGCTGCTGGACTACGTCCCCTCCTCGATCCCGAACAACAAGCGGATCGTCGTCTACACGGCCGGGTGGGCAGCCAAGCTCATACCTATCCTGGGCGATATGATCTGTGAGATGTTGACCAGCGACGTCACCGATTTCACGTACAACAATTTCTCTGTCCCGCAGTCCAACTTCTCGATCGGGTGGCGCGAAAGCTCCGACAAACCCGATCTGTCCGCCGTGCCGGTGCGGCGAGTGAGGAAGTAGCCATGACCACGTACAAGATCTTCGGCGGGGGTCCGGGCGGCCTGTTCACGGCGTGGCGGCTTGCCACCGGCGGCACCCTCGAGGCAGGCGACTCCATCGAGGTTTTCGAGTGGGGCGACTTTGACTTCGAGGGACCGGGCAGCGGCACCCGGCCGCCCGCCGGACGTATCTGCTCCTACCACCACCACAACGACCCGAACCAGTCCTATGTCGAGGTCGGTGGCATGCGATTCGTCGAGTGGAAGCCGGCCACGGCGCAGGGGCATCAGCTGGTCACCAAGACCATCAGGCTCGTTGGCCTGGACGGCGAGGTGGTTCCGTTCAATACCACCGACGATCCTCTGCTGTATCTGCGGGGCAAACATCAATACCAGAGACATATTTCAGCCGACAACCCGGTGCGCTACTTCACACCCGGAAACAATGCCGCCCCCGCGGACACCTTATTCGGCAACATTTCTGACCTGATCACCGGCAGCAACGATCTTTCGACTCGAGCGGCCCAGTGCAGTTTCTACGGAACCGGCGTCCTGCCGGATTCATTCAACTCGTTTGTGTACAAGCCGGGCGAGACCGTCGGCAACATCGGCTACTGGAACGTCTTTTACGACCAGGCCGCCAATGAGTCCTACGATTACGCCAACGATGCCGGCGGTTACACATCCAACGTCATCTCCTGGAACGCGGCGGACGCCGCGATCTATAACGGCGAGTTCGCGCCCGGCGGAGCGTTCAAAACGCTATCGCACGGGTACTCCAGCCTCTTTTCGACCTTGCATGCCAAGACTCGCGCAGCCGCTGAGGCAGCCGGCATCGGGTACTCGGTGACGCCCCGCACGCGCCTGCAGTCGATCTGGGTGGAAAACAACGCCATCAAGTACCAAACCGCCCCCGCCTCCGACCCCTATCCGCCCGGGGGTGAGCCGGCGGAGTGCGACTACGCCTTCCTGGCCATGCCCCCGCACTCGGTGGAGTTGGTAGCCCGGGCCACCCGCCATCAGGACATGACCGGCAAGGTCGACTTCCTGAACGCACCCAATGTGCAGAACTACCTAGAGTCGGTGCTGCCGCAGCCCTCCTACAAGGTGGCCATGTTCTTCGAGAGCGAGTGGTGGATGGACGCCACGTGGGCGCCCCGGCTGATCAACGGCAAGCACAGCAAGCACAGCCAGAATGTGTTCGGGCCCACGATCACCGACCTGCCGCTGCGCCAGGTCTACTACTTCGGCAACAACGCTCCGGGCAAACCGGACAAGACGGTCTACGGACTGCTCGCGTCCTACGACGACATGCAGTACACGCAGTTCTGGCAGGAGATGCAGCTATCGACCAGCCAACGCCGGACCGTCGCGCTGTCGGAGGACTACCAGCCGCTGCAGGGCCCCCGAGAGGCGCCGGAGAGCATGGTCAACATGCTGCTGCTGGAACTGGCCAAGGTGCATTACGGCGATCCCGACGCCGCTCATCGGATCCCGCGTCCGCTCGAGACCGTATTCATGAACTGGGGGCTCAACCCGTTCGGCGCCGGCTATCACGCCTGGGCGTCGCACTACGACATCGGCGACGTCATGCAGCAGGTGAGGGCACCGGCGCACATGGCGGGCACGGACGCCAATGTCTTTTTAACCGGATCGGCTTTCTCGAACGACCAGGCCTGGGTCGAGGGTGCCTTCTGCACCGCCGAATCGGTGCTGGTCGACTTCCTGGGCCTGGAATCCATCGCCGACACGTCCAGATACCCGCTGATCTGTGGGAGTCCGAGGTCGCAGTACTCCTAGACTAGGCGATGGTCAGGGTCGAGTTCTCAAACATCAGGGTGGACGAGGGCAATTGCCGGCCCATCGCATCGGTAACCACGATACGGGACTGGACCTCGAACCGGCCCCGACCGTCCGCCGCCAGGCGCCGCATGCTGGCGGTGACATCGAGCATGACGTCGAACGGCGCCAGATGGTGCGGCTGGCGCAGATCGGTGCCCGTGGCCCATTCCGGGTCGCAGTGGCCCGGCGCCCCGGGGCAGTTGCCGTGGCCCAGCAGTACGTAGGTGGTGACCAGGTTGCCGTCGACGGTCTTGGGGGTCCCGGCGTCGGGCGTGTCGGCCCGGTTGGCGAAGACGCGCAGCTCGAGCGTGTTCTCCGGATGCCGCACCCCGTGCAGGTTCAGCCGCACCCTCTCGAACTCGGTGGGGATCGAGCCGAAGTTGAGCCGTACCGGTCCCGGCTCGTCGGCCGGAGCGGTCTGCGCCTCCTCGGCGGGCACCACCAGACTGCGGGCTCCCGCGTAGGTGTAGCCGAGCGTACGGGTGTCGAAGAAGGCCTCGGCGCGGATGTCCCGGAAGTCGAAGGGCTGACATTCGTAGTCCCGTACCCGCTGTGGGACGCTGGTGGTGTCCCCCGCCCCCTGCTGCCACAACCAGAAATACCGGTCGACGTTGCAGTGGTGCACCCAGAAGATGGGGTCGAACGAGGACCGGAACGTCAACATGAAGCCCCCCATCCACATGTGTAGGCCGTTGTGGGGCTGCTCGATGGCGCTGGAGAAGTAGTTGAAATTGGGTTCTTGCAGCGCGTCACGCACCATGTCGCCGAGGGCCTGGAGCTCGTCCGGGTCACCGGTCCGGCGCCAGGTCCGGTCATGCGGATCCGGGATGTCCGTGATCGCATAGGGCAGCTGGTACGGCTGGCTGAGCAGAGGGTTGGGCCGGGTGGTGCCGTTGTCGTCGTAGGCGTCGTCGGTGAAGGCCTGCGGCAGGCCCTGGGCGCCGGGCGCCCCCCAGTCCCAGTACGGCAGGCGCCACTCGTCGGCGGTGGCCTGATCGGCGACCTGAGCGATTTGCGCCCGCAGCTTCAGCTCCATATCGAGCACGTAGGGGCGGTGCCAGGTGATGAAGTTCAGATCGCCGTGGTGGCAGTAGGGCAGCCCGCCGAAGCCTCCGTGCACTCCGCCCACCCACTGGTAGCCGCGCTCGTCCATCAGGGCGGTGTCGGAGACGGCCTGCATGCCTTCTACGGCCTTGCGGAACAGATACAGCTTGTCGGAATCGGGGGCCCAGCTGTCGATGTTCTCGCGAGAAACCACGGTGGTAGCCATATGACGCCTCCTGGCGGTCAGCCCTTGAGTGTTATCTCAAGATTCTCCTGCAGGAAACTGGCGGCATCAAGGGGCCGGCCCTGCCCATCGGTCATAACCAGCGTTACGTCGGCCGTGGCATCCCCGGGCGCCATTGCATCCGCCGCCGCGGAGATATCGACCTGCACCTCGTAAGGGGCCTGCTGCTCCGGAAGTCCGCTGGACGGGGACGCCGCGCGGGCAGCTCCGGGCACGGGTGGCGAGTTGTAGGCCGCGAAGGACCCGGCAAACGCCGGGTGGTCCTTACCGGTGGCCGGCGTCACCGGCTGGTCGCCCATGTACACATGGATGCGGTGGCTGGGCAGGTCCCGCGGGGCTCCGCGGATGCGCAGGTAGGCGGTGGCGTGCTGGTCGGCGGCCGAGCGCAACGGGACGCCTCGGTACACGACCACTCCCGCCTCGCCCGAGGCTAGGGCCTCCATGCTCGCTCCTTCCAGACGGCCAGCCGCTCCTTCCAGGATAACCATTCCTTCGAGCAAGCCGGCCGAGGAGCACAGTGCGATCGTGCCCGTTGGCACTCCGACACGGGCGGCAAGAAGTCGACGCCCATGGGTTAAAGCAGGCCGATCGGTTCAAAAACTCGGCCGGCGATAATCGCCTGATGGCCCTACCTTATCTATATCTGGTCGTCGGCCGAACGTTCCAGCTTCTGTTCGGTCGGCTTCGATCCGACACCACCAGGACATTGAGACCGCGGTCTTGCGGCACGAGCTCGCAATCCTGCGTTGGCAGGTCAAACGGCCGAGGTGCGCACTGTTCACCGCCAGCACCCGAAAGGGGACGCATAGTTCAAAGGAGCGAATCGTCGATATCGGTGCAGGATGTAGCTGGCGGTTCGTCTCCGGTACCGTAAATCAGGCAGATCTCAGCGGGTAGCCCGAGTGCGCCAAAGTCCAAAGGAAGATCGTACTGGCGCGCATGCAGGGCTGCCGCTTGCACCTCGGTCTGTTCGGCTATTGAAAGCAGCACAGCCCCGGTGGCTGACAGTACCTGTACGGTCACATGGTTGGAATGCTCGCCGGAACATTCCAGCGAATAATCCAACCGCGTAGTTGGGCGCCAAACGCAGCCCGATGGGCTCCGGCGGCAGCAATGCACTCCTGCGGCCTTCGCTCCCCACTCCGTGTAGGCCACTTGGCGTAGGCCACTTGGTGTAGGCCACTTGCCGCTCATGCGGCAGGTCTGCAGGGCCGGCGGCGCCCTTCACGGCGAAGTAGAGATTGGTCCCAACCGATTTCCATCAACAGCCGGTGGCGGCCCGAATGGCATCGCACATCCGCACCAAATCGAGCTCCGACAGTTCGCCTATGCGACGCGTCAGCATCGATTTGGGGAAGGTGAGCAGGTTGTCCATCGTGGCTGCCGATTCGAACTCAAGGCCGTGGTCCCGGCCGAGACTTATCTCGGTTGGGATGCCACGTACTGTCCGCGTCACCGGCGCCACCAACAACGTCCGAAGTACCGGAATCGCTGCACTCCGGGTGAGGATCACATACGGTCGGCCCTTCTGATCGGGCGATTCACCCCACCAGATCTCACCTCGAACCAAGCGTCCCTACCAGGGTTCCTCAGCGATGGATCTGATGGCAGTTATCTCGGCGGCAGCCACTTCGTCGTTGGTCTGCGGATGGCGAGTGTAGCCAGCAACGATCGCCGCATCAATCTGTTCTTGCCGCCACTGCTCCACCAGCCGGTCCACGGCGGTTCTGACGCCCTCCGCTCGGGAAGCGAAGCTTCCTGAACGCACCAGCTCGTCGAGTTGCCGCAACGTCGACGATGGAAGACGGACGGCAATTTGTTCCGACATGAGAGCATGATACCAGAATGGGATGGATATTGGGATAATTGTGGCGCTTGCGACCACTCCGGCAAAATGGATGAAGGAATGGCTTCCGGTCGATCGCTGCTCGCCCTGGATGAGCGCCTGTAAGGTAGGCCGCTGGCTGGCGACATGCGGTAGGCGGCCGGGCTTAACCCCACCGGTTTCCCGGAGGGTGCCCATACCGGCTCGCCATGGCTGCCGCTTCGCCAGCGGCCCCCTGTCAAACGGTGCATGCGGTTCTCCCGCACACCGCTTCCCGACATCGTTCACCGCAAGGCGTGCGCAGTCCGATAGCGCACGGTTCCGCTGAGGCGATACACGCCGAGGCTCTGGAACCAGGTCAAGTCATAGCGACTTTGCCAGTTGCGCCCCGCACGGCCGTGTTTGGCGCTTGCAAACAGGGCCAGGCGCTCGTGAGCGTAGTGGTCGATGGCGGAGAAGCACCGGGCGGAGTTGCCCGAGCGGTAGTACTGTCCCCACCGCCTGAGCACCCGGCTCACCTCCTGCACCACCTGAGCCTCCGAGCGACCCACGTGGCGCCGGTTGGTAGCGGCCCTGATCCTCTCTCGTACCGCCGCCATGGCGGCCCGGGAGGGCCAGTGCTGCAGGTACCACCGCCCTCGCCACCTCCAGGACTGCCTTCTTAATGAGGTGCTGTGACATTTTTTCGCTCAGCAGAGGACGCCGTAAATAGCAAAGTCGCCTCGACGCGAAGGACCGCCCAAGCGGCATACCAAGTCACTCTCCGCCCCGACCTGGACCGATATCTATATAGGGTGCGCGCGTTCACGGAGATCCCTACGAATGTAGGCTTGCCAGGTGGAACTCTGAGTTTTGGTACCCTACAGGTGGTGGATCGTGCAGCACATTTTTACCTGGAGCACCTCGCGCGGCGTGATCTAACGCTGCTCGCCGGCCGCCCGGAACACCGTTGGCAAACTTCAAGATCTCGACAAAGACCGTGATGGCCACCGTGGAGAGCGAGGCCACCTACCAGCCCGGGAGGCCGGAATCAGGTCCTCGGACGGCACGGTGGCCGTCACATGCTGGATCCGGGGCACTCCTACAGAAGTAGGCCCAACGCAATGAAGAGAAGGCCCAGGGTCACCAGGTCCAACGCACCGAGCCCGACGCCCAAAAGCGCCAGGAGAAAGCACAGTGCAGCCAAGCCGTACATTATTCGATTCACCGTCAGCTTCATCTCTCCCTCGTTTCTTCCGCGGTCCGATGGCAGAAATCTACTCCTAAAGGGGCACGTCCCGGGGGTTTGATATCCAGAACACGTGTCGTAAACCAGCCTGATGGGACCACCCAATTCTCAGGAGCGTGGGACCACCTCATCGACCGTGAGAAATATCACGGTCCTCGTCTACAGCTCGGCCAGCTTGTCGAGGACGGCGCGGTAGCGCGTCTCGCCCTGATCGAGCATGGCCTCGAAGTGCTTCGAGCGCACCTGCTCGGCGAGATACTCCCGGATGGCTGCGACGATGAGGCCGTTCATCGACCGGTCGGTGTAGAACGCGGCGCCCTTCACGGCGTCGTAGAGATCTTGCGGCATGCGAAGGCGAAACGCCTGCGTCTCGTCAGTCATCGACTCCCTCCTCGCTAGATATAACGCCATGATATCAAGATGCCACGCAGAACGCCGGCCTCACGTACGTGGTAGTCGCGGGGCGCACAGGGGTGTGAGGCGTGACCAGAACGTTGCTTTAAGCGGGAAATCTAGTTTTGGCACCCCACAGGGTCGGATGCGGCAATTTCGGTGTCATCCTGCGCTACTACTTTGATGAGCTCCCCGAGGCCCCGGAGTTCGCTTCGATCTACACCCTCTCCTGGAACTGGACATCGATCGACACAGATTCCTTCGCGGACTTGCTTGCCTGCTACGCGGAGTTCGTGAGTGACATGCCCGAGACCGAGTTCAGCTTGCAGAAGCTCACGCACCTATCGTCCGGGCAGCTCGGCATGATCGTCCAAGCCGCGTCCCCCGAAGGGAGCACTCGCCTCGACCACCGGACCGAGGTCGAGCGACGGTACACAGAAGCGCTAACGCGCTTCGGGGCGATCGTCGACCATGCGCCGTTGCGAAACCCGCTCGGCGGCCATCCAGGTTGGACGACGGCCAACGTAGGCAACGAGAGCGTGCAACACGTCACCTACCTCGAAGCGCTGCAGACTCTCAACGGTTCGGGGCCCAACCAGTTCGGCAAGTACAAGTCCGCGTACATGAACAAGGCCTTCCCGCCGAATCAAGTTGCTGCGATCTACCGCTGGCTCAACACGACCCCAAAAGGTGTCTGCGAGTCGGATATGAGCCAGAGTCTCTTACAGGTCGACAGTTACGGGGGGGCCATCAATCGGGTTGCTCCCGGCGCGACCGCCGTCCCCCAACGCGACGCGCTCATGAAGCTGCAAGTATCAGACCTACTGGCTCAATGCCTCGCGCCCTGGCGAGGGAAGCCAGGCCCCCTACGACGCCCAAGCCGACGCCCATCTGGGATGGATCAACGAGTTCTACCGAGAGGTCTACGCCGAGTACGGCGGAACTCCCGACCCGGCCAATGATCGGAGCGGAACGGTTGCAGGCGCATACTACAACTACCCGGACAGCGTTCTCGGCACAACACGCCAAGGGCGACGTCAATTACGCGCTGTGGCTCTACTTCCTCGATAAACTTCCGCAACAACCAACGGAACCTCGTTGCCGTAAAGCGCCACTGGGATCCGATGAACATCTTCCATCACGCGCAGTCGATTCCAGTGGAGTGACTAAAACGCGTGCGACTCCCAGCTGCTGGGCTGTAAGGTTCAACAACTCGGCCGGCAGCGATAATCGCCCGGTGGCCCTTACCCTTCTATCCCGGCCGGAACCTGGGCGACGCAACCTAGCCGACGAGGCGACTGCAGTCCCTCAAGCGACGCTCGTTCCGCCAGGTCCACAACCCGAGAATCTTCTATTTGCTTTGGCTGGCGGATCACCGGATTTCCGATTCTCTTCGGCCAGCTCACAAACTTACTAGCCCAACAGCTCCCGTACGGTCATCCCCTCCTGAGGTTTTTGCGTCAGGCTCATCGCCCGCTCGACCACCGGTGCCAGCTCCTGCCCTCCGCCGACGCGCCTGGCTGCCTCCGCAAGGCGCTTGACGTTGTCGATGTCGGACCGCGTGATGCGGTACTCGAGTACATCATCCGAGGTGATCGCCTCGGCCAGCGGCTTCAGCAGGGCGGCGGCGGCCCGCCGGCCGTCCGCGGTGCTCAGTACCTTGACCGCGGCGACGCGGTGCTCCCGGAGCATGGCAACCAACTCTCGCCCGTTCTTGAACTCGGCGACTCTCGCTTCCACCTGCCTGGGGAAATGCAGCTTGTGCGAAGGCCGGGGCAGCCGGGGCCGTATCACCCGGGGCAGATTGGCCGCTCTCGTCAGCCGTAGTGACGGGATGGAGGTGGGTATGCGGTGCGTGACGCTCGGCTCGGATTCCTCGACGACGAGCCGGCCTGCCTCTTCCTCGACGTCTCGACCGAAGAACTGGTCCAGGAACCGGCTGACGACCCCATCGCAGATCGTCGTCAGGTTGAGGTCGTCGAAGACCGCACGGATCGGGTGCCCGACTCCGTCGTCCCCCGCGCCACCCCAATGGATGCCGACGCACCGGCGCCACGGCCGGTCCTCGGGGTGGGTTTTCTCCAGGTACAGCGAGCCGGAGTCGCCGCCCTTCGAAAAGTCGTTGCCGTCCCCGTCGATCCACAGGTCGTTGTGCGAGCCGTAGTGGTCGCTGTCGTAGTCGATGAGCTCCACGATCCCGCAGGTCAGCCCCGTGGTTTGGCCAGTCTTCTGCACCTCCATGTCTATCTCGGCGTCCGCGATCTCGAAGACGCCGGGACCGCCGCACTCGATCTCGTAGCTGAGGATGTCGTCGTTGGCGGGCTCGGCGATGGAGACATCCAGGATGCCGGAGCGGATGACGTCGGCTATCCGGTCGGCGGGCAGCGCGCCGCCGTCGAACGGTGAGGGCTGGCTGATGTCCGTGCCTGCCGTACCTCCGAATACGTGGTCGTTGGATATGACCACGGCCTGGTCGGTTACGTTGTCCCAGACCCAGCCGCCGAGGGTGCCTCCGTTGGAGACGGTGGTGGGCGGACCGCCGCTGTAGCCTCCGGATACCGGTCTGACCCGGGACTCCAGGTCGGCGTCGCAGTCGCCGCAGGACACCTCTGGCTGAGGGATTGGCTTCTCCACCACGTCGACCGAGACCTCGACCCGCTTGCCTTGCCGGTCTACGAAATCTACCTTGGCCGGCAGAAGCCGGCCTTGTGCCACCTCGCTGCGGGGCTCCTTGCGCTGGACGTGGACGACGATGGCCAGCTCATCGGTCTTCACGCCGCCCTTGCGCCGCCGGCCCACTCCGACGCCGTGGACGTCGGGATTCTGCAGAAACTCCTTACCGAACCGCGCTTTGGCTTCCCTAACCCTCTGAAGTTCCTCCTTGTTTGCCATAACCGTCTCCTCATGAGATCAAGTGCCTGGCATTCGGCGCCAATGTGGCTCCCTGCGCACTACGGGAGATTCTGGCGTGAGTCTACTCTTCGGGCGGCCTGCCCTGAACTCTGTCGGGTGCCAAAACTCCGATTTGCCGGCT
>JBBDRQ010000025.1:0-8898 GCA_040905365.1 Actinomycetota bacterium | reverse complement strand
CGGACCATGTTCGTCTCATTTCTCTACTTGGTATTGCGCGCTTTCCTTCGACTTCTCCCTGTCTCTCGTCGGGACCCGCATCTCGAGATCGTCGTGCTTCGGCATCAGCTGCGAGTTCTCCGTCGCCAGGTCACTAGGCCAGATCTGCGGAATCGAGATCGAGCCTTCCTGGCGGCAGCCAGCCGGTTGCTTCCAAGAAAACGCTGGGCGAGCTTTTGTGTGACGCCGCAGACGTTGCTGCGCTGGCACCGGGACTTGGTGGCGCGCAGGTGGACGTATCGCATAGCCAGGAACCCGGGACGGCCGGCACTGGATCCTTCCGTTGTAGAAGCCGTCGTTCGCTTGGCGCGGGAGAACCCGCGCTGGGGATACATGAGAATTCAAGGTGAGCTGCGCAAGCTCGGAATCCGGGTTGGGAGCAGCACCGTCGAGCGAATTCTCAAGGCTCATGGGCCGGATCCGGCCCCTCACCGGCAAGGCCCCCAGCTGGGCGGAGTTCCTGCGAGCACAGGCGTACGGGATCATCGCTTGCGACTTCTTCACCGTCGAGACCGTTTTCTGAAGACCCTTTATGTCCTTTTCTTCATTGAGCTGTCCACGCGCAAGGTACATGTTGCCGGCGTCACCGCCCACCCCGAGTCGGTGTGGGTAACCCAGCACGCACGGAACCTGATGATCTTGCTGGACGACGACTCGGCGTTGCGATTTCTGATCCATGACCTAGACTCCAAGTTCTGCGGATCCTTCGACGAGGTGTTCGCCGCGGGAGGTACGAAGGTAATCCAGACTCCGTTTCGGGCGCCTCGGGCCAACGCATTCGCCGAGCGATGGGTGCTCACCGCCCGCACGGAATGCTTGGACTGGACTCGGATTCGCAGCCGACGTCATCTTGAACGGGTGTTGCGGGAGTACGTTGACCACTACGGTAGGGCTCGGCCTCATCGGGGCCTGGACCTTAAGACACCCGAGCCACGTGGCGACCCACCCGAGTGCCGGGGTGTAGTGCGATTACAACGCCGCAACGTCCTCGGCGGCCTGATCCATGAGTACGAGCGTGCTGCGTGAGATGAGAAATCTGGGTTTTGGGACCCCACAGGGTGATCATGCTCGCCGACGGACCAGACGTGCGGGTCATTGATGAAGCGGGAGAACTGCTCAGGCATCTGACGATCGATCCCTCCCGCAACTACCAGGGAAGGGATCTAGAGTGTCCACGATGACTCGCGACATGTGTCCGCGATGTCTCGCGACACGACAGCAGCGTTTTTCGGCAATGGGCGTACCGCATACGGACCACCCTCAAAAAAATCACCGACCGATGATCGGTCCTTTAGCTGCCAGCATTGATCCGGTTGGCGAAGCAACGGTTCTTACACTGCGGTTTCTAAGCAACATCGAGGAAGCGGCGGATCGCCTCGCGGATTAGCTCACTAGTCGTCGTATGGTCGGCGTTGGCACGAGCCTCGATCGCCGCCTTCAACTCTGGATCGATCCGCACCGGCACTACATCGGCAGGGCCGAGACCCATTGCGGGACGGCCCCGGCGACGGGTCTTGAGCTCGTGTATGTCGTACTCGGCGGTCTCGACCTCGGCGGCGATGGCGTCGAGGTCTTCGTCGGCGAGGGTTCGGCCGGTCTTGCTCTTACGCGTGGTCATGGTCAGTCCTCCCCTGGTGGGAGCAGTTCATAGAAGACAGATCGGAGCGCCATGGCGTGGATCACCAACTCGACGTCATCCGCGAGCTCAAGCCAGATGACTTCGACGAAGTTGCCGGCGGGATCAAGACCGATGGCAAGGACCTTCGGCGGATCGGCGTCGGGTTCGAGGTCGATGACAGTGAGCGCATAGTGGATTGCATGCCAAATGGCTGCCTCATCGAAGCCGTGCTTGAACGCAGATCTATGAAACTCCACATCGTCCTATATCGTAATACGAATGTACGCTTGCCGGCGAAATCTGAGTTTTGGCACCTTACACCCCACAAGTTCTTGAGAAAGGCTGGGCGTCAGTCAACGAGCTGCGTGCGGACGGGCTGGACGGGAGGCAAGCGTACCCCAATAATCTAAGCGCGGGTTTTTCTTTAAGAAATCTCCGGTTGTGCCGATATTTAGGGCATGACCTTGCAAACCCCGAGCACCTCTACGGCAAGCAGCCGCCCCATAGGCGACGGATTCAGGGCCGGAATCGCTAAGGCGAAGACGTTTTTGGCCATGGGACATCTGGCCTTCATCCCCATCCTCATTGCCTACGCGCTGCTCGTTGCGGGCAACAGCCTTGCTTTTGACTACACATATAGCAATGAGGCGGCACCCACCGCGCAGGCAGCGGCCGTGTCCGATCTGACGTCCAACATTTTCTTGGTTTTTGTGGCCTTCGTTTGGGCCTTCACCTACGCGTGGATGAGCCGGTACGCCTTGTCGATGGTCGACGGGACCGACACGAACCTATGGGTGAACCTGCGACTTGCGGTTAAGCCCTTTATGAAGGCCGCGGTAGTGGCGGTGCCGATTTTCCTCATCTGCGCGCTAGCCGTTGTTTTCATAGTGCCAAGCTTCCTGGTAGTGGGACTGGCGGGCTCTTTGCCCTTCGCCTTCCTGGATCGCAACGCGCACCCCCTGGAACGCTACGCATCCACTCTCAAGGCTCAGCTCCCAAAGATGATGTTGGTGGGCTTGATGGCCGCCTCGATCGGGGTGGTCACATGGATAGCTTTCGCCCTCGAGGAGCTAGCTCGCCACAATCTGCAGGGCGGGGCCCAGGGCGTCTTTCTTCTTCCGATGTGGGGTGCTGTCGCCTTCTCCATGGTGGCCGCCGGGATCATCGCATCCATGTCCGCAGCCGTGTACCGCAACACTGATCTGGATCTGATGACGGAGAGGCCGGTGGATACAAGGCCAGCTAGGCCGGGTCCTTGAAGTCGATCGACCAGTGGGTGCCGCCCCAAAACGGCTTGTTCTTGGATCCGCCGCAGCGGCACAGAGCCTGGCGGTTGCGCCGCTCGTAGCTGGAGCCGTCCGGCGACGCTACCTGCACGCCGCCCCGTACGAAGTACGGGCCATCCTTGGATGCCACCATCTTTACTTCTAGCTCCTCCTCCACCGGCTCCGCGCTGCCCGGCCGGGCGTAGGCCAAGACACCGGACGGGCACTGGTGGACCACCGCAGCTATCTCGTCGGCTGAGGCGCCCTCGGGGTCGATCCAGGGCTCGGTCCCCAGCTTCCACACCGCCGGCAGCCCATCGGTGCACCTGCCGATGTGGGCGCACACCGAGCGATCGTCGTAGATGGTGATGCCGTCGCCGTCGTAGGCATCCCGCCGGTCCGCTATCGGTCCCCGGTCAGCCACCTCGGTGCCCACGAACCCGTTCTTGTTGTGGGTGCCGTCGCAAAACGGCTTCTTGCTCGACCCGCCGCAGCGGCATAGATAGGCCGACCCCTGCGTGTGCACGGTTTCACCGGCAGCGTTTACCACCTCCACTCCATCCACCTTGTAGGGGCCGTTTTCCGTGGAGGTTATGCGCTGCTCATCGGTCGCCATGCGATTCCTCCGCGTCGAGCACCATGGGCCCGAAATATCCAGCCGGAGCGCAATTGTCAGCCGAATCCAAAAGGTTGTCAAACAGTGGAGCAAGGCTCGCAGTCCGGCCGAGTTTAGCTAGAAGAGGACGCAATGACATCGTCATCGGCAGGGCGGCAACCAGCTGCTTTCGGACTCGCCGGCAGCTGCATCGAGGTGTTCGAAGTCCCCAGGCAGTGACCGTGGCCGTAGGATTCAAAAACTCAGCCAGCGTGCCGTGAAGCGGTCCGCCTGGAACCTCACAACGTCCTCGGTATGTTTCAAGGATTCACAATTGCCGTTATGGCAGACGCCCTTGCATCCAAAAGGAGATATCTGAATCTTGGCACCCCACAGGATGAGGCAGCGTGACGATCGAGTTTTTGAACCCTACGCGGTCAAGACAATGACAACGACGGCGAAGCCGACCGCGACGATCCCGGATGCGAGAGCCTGTCCGACGACAGCGAGGCGGATCCGGCTCCGGCCGTAGCGAAGGCCCAGTGCGAGGACGGGCTAGAGAATGACGGGGATGGCATCCTCGACATGATGGACACCGGCTGTGCTGAGGCTGCCGACACTACCGAAGCTGATCCCCCGACCCCCCCACTCCCCAGACAGACTGCAACGATGGGGTCGATAACGACGGCGACGGCCTGGTCGACGCAGCGGATCCGGGCTGCCAAGCGGCTGGCTCAACGCTTGAGACCCCGTTCAACGTCCATTGCAGCGACGGCCTCGACAACGACAGTGACGGCTACATCGACCTGGCTGACCCGCAATGCGTCGATGCCCAGGACACGTCAGAGCTGCCGCCTGCATGATGGCCGAGGCGTTCGCGGCTCAGGGCTGGCCGGCAGAGGTCGATGAAACCGGGACTGGGCTCACCGCCCCGTTCAACGCCCCGGGGAACCGGACCGCCGCCGTGGTTCGTCTCGCGCTACTCCGACCGATGTTTTTCATCCTCCTTGTCCCGGCCGGACCAGCCCACCCCCTTGGTGGGAAAGCTGGTTGCGACCTCGCCGGGGTCGTTCTCGTCCGGCCGCTCCAGTTCTTCATCCGACACTGGCGGGGCTCCTGGTGTATCAGGCATAGCTCCCTACTCTCCTTTCTCCTGGCTGGTCGAGCGCTGCGTCCGCGGTATACCCGCATGCTCGCACTTCTCACCGCTGGCGTTCCTGGGGAAGCGTGAGACGGCACATCGTATCGTATCGATGCGAAGACGGCGGCGCTGGTCCGGTGCCGGCGTGCAAGGACACACTCGATCGGCAACACATTCTGATCCGATAGCACGGCGGCTGAATTGTGCGTGAATTCGGCGAATTCCGCATCCGTCGAGAATTTCACGTTCTCATCGTTTTGCAGCGTTTTTCGTCAATGGAGTCGGGTAGAGCGGAGGATGCGCCGCCTCCGATGAAGCTGAGCCGGTCGCCGTCAACAGGCCGGGAACGCATCCCATATTTAGGCCGGTGCTCCATCTTGTAGCTCGTCGTCCTCCGCTCCCCCATCGAACGGCCCGTGCGGTTCTCCCGCAAGCCGCTCACCGACATCGTTCACCGCCGCGCATGCGCCGACCCATACCGGACGTTTCCGCTCAGGCGGTAGACCCCCAGGGTGCGAAACCAGGTCGTGTTGTAGCGAGCGACCCAGTTGCGACCCTGGCGCCCGTGCTTGCGGCTCATCAAGATCGCCAGCCGCTCGTGGACATAGCCATCGATCATCGCCAGCTTGACCGCCGAGTTGCCCCAGCGGAAGTAATTGCCCCAGCCCCGCAGGATCGGGTTGAGGTCGGCGATCACCATATCCAGCGCTTTGCCCACTTGCTTGCGATTGGTCAGCTCCCGGATTCTGCCTCTTATGCTGACCATCGCCTGCTGCGAGGGCCAGCGCTGCAGGTAGTAGCGCCCGGGGTACTTCCACGCCTCCACCTTGTGCAGGTGGAAGCCGAGGAACTCCAGGCCTTGGCTACCTTTGGTGAGGCATACCACCTTGGTCTTGTCTGGGTTCAGCTGAAGCCCCAGAGTCCCAAGGATTGCCGTGGCCCGTCTTTGAGCCTCTTCGGCCCTGCGCGGGGTCCGGCAAAGGATCAGCCAGTCGTCGGCGAATCTCACGAGCGTTCCGAGGTTGCCGCTGCTTAGTTGCCACTGCCGATCGAAACGGTGCAGGGCAATGTTGAACAACAGCGGGGAAATTGGCGAACCCTGTGGGGTTCCCGATGGCATGTCAGTCGTCCCCTGACCCTTGAGCACCCCGGCTCTTAGCCACGCTCGGATGAGCTTTAGCATCTGGCGGTCACACACCCGTTTGGAGACCTCCTCCATCAAAGCGTCGTGATCCAGGTTGCCGAAGGCATCTTGAACGTCGGCGGTGAGCACCCAGTCGGCTCCCCGGTTGGCCTCTTTTCTTACCGCCTCCAGAGCGTCCTGAGGACTCTTCCCGGGGCGGAAGCCGAAGCTTTGGGTGCGCGATCCGATCCAATCCGGACACCGATT
Organism: Actinomycetota bacterium; assembly: GCA_040905365.1. Classification (GTDB taxonomy): domain Bacteria; phylum Actinomycetota; class CADDZG01; order JAHWKV01; family JAHWKV01; genus JAHWKV01. Next base: position 2,850 of record JBBDRQ010000025.1, on the reverse strand, counting down.
CCGATTGATTCCGGACACCGATTCCGATCCAATCCGGACACCTATTCCGGCTGAATCCGGACACTTTTAGATCCCTGCGGGTAGCGCCTTGGACAAACCAAGGCGGGCACTACCGGCTCCTGTTGAATGGCGACTTCCAGGTTGTCATTCGAAGGAGGACCGGCAGTGCCCAGAAAGAGGTTACCCATGCGCAAGATCGAAGAAGTACTACGGTTGCGAGCCGAGGGGATGAGCCCGCGAAAAATCGCAGTCAGCATCGCAGCCGGCAAGTCGACTGTTTACGAGTACCTCGCCCGGGCAGATGCGGCGGGCATCGGCTGGCCGCTGCCCGAAGGGATGGACGAGGCCCAGGTGGAAGCTTTGCTGTTCCCTGAGCCCTCACCCGAGCTGGCGGCCCGCCGGCCGGTTCCCGACTGGACCAAGATCCACGCCGAGCTGAAAAAGAGACACGTCACCATGCGCCTTTTGTGGCTGGAGTTCAGGGGAGCCAACCCCGAAGCGTGGGGCTACAGCCAGTTCTGCGCCCACTACCAGCGGTGGCTGGGCGTGCAGGATGTTGTGATGCGCCTGTCCTACAAAGCCGGGGAGCGCATGTTCGTCGACTACGCCGGCGACACCGCCGGCTACACCGATCCGGACACCGGGCAGGTCAAGGTGGCCCAGGTCTTCGTGGCGGTGCTAGGGGCTAGCGGGATGCTCTATGTAGAGGCGACCCGGGGCCAGGATCTCGGTTCCTGGCTGATGGCGCACGTCCACGCCTTCGACGCCTACCGCGGTGCACCGGAGCTGGTCGTCCCCGATAACTTAAAGTCCGGGGTCACCAAGGCCTGCTTTTACGAACCGGATGTGAACCGCTCCTACCTGGAGCTGGCCCGCCACTACGACACCGTGGTACTGCCCACCAGGACGGCGCACCCCCGCGACAAGGCCGCCGTGGAGGCCGGGGTGCTGACGGTGGAGCGCTGGGTGCTGGCGCCGCTGCGGCACCGCCAGTTCTTTAGTCTGGCTGAACTGAACTCAGCCATTGCCGAGCAGACCCAAAAGCTAAACACCCGTGCCTTCCGAGGGGAGCCATCCAGCCGGGCCGAGCTGTTCGCCGAGCTGGAGGCACCTGCGCTCAAGGCGTTGCCGGCATCTGTGTACGAGCTGGCGGCGTGGAAGAAGGTAAGAGCCAACATCGACTACCACGTCGAATTCGACCGCCGCTTCTACTCGGTGCCCTACCGCCTGGTGCGCCAGCGCCTGGAGCTGCGGGCCACCGCCACCACCATCGAGGTGTTCCAGAAGGGACAGCGGGTGGCCAGCCATGTCCGGGAGTACGGGCGGCGGCGCTACATCACCGATCCCGCTCACATGCCCGCCAGTCACCGGGCGCACCTCGAGTGGTCGCCCAGCAAGCTGGTCGGCTGGGCCTCGGGGATCAGCACCGATGTTGCCTCGGTGGTGGAGCGGATCCTTGAGGCCAAGCCGCATCCCGAGCAGGGCTACCGGGCCTGCCTGGGGCTGATGAGCCTGGGCCGCCGCTACGGCAATGAGCGGCTGGGCGCGGCGTGCACCAGGGCTCTGGCCTGCTCGGCAATCAGCTACACATCGGTCAAATCCATCCTGGTCGGCAACCTGGACCGGCTGGCGGTGCCCGGTGAACCACCTTCGACACCGCCGCCACCTGACCACGACAACCTGCGCGGTGCCAACTACTACAGCAAGGAGGTCCTGCAGTCATGCTGAGCCATCTGACCATCGACAAGCTACAAGCGCTGAACTTAGGCGCCATGGCCACCGGGCTGGCGGATCAGATGGCTGCGCCCTCGGTGTTTAGCGAGCTCGGTTTCGAGGAACGCCTCGGCCTGCTGGTCGACACCGAAGCCGACGCCCGGGAGAGCCGCAGCCTGGCCCGGCGGCTTAAGGCAGCCAAGCTGCACTACCCGGCAGCCATCGAGGACATCGACTGGCGCTCCCCCCGGGGACTGGAACGCTCCACTATTGCCAGCCTGGCTCAGTCCGGGTGGGTCAAAGCGCAGCACAATCTGGTGGTCACCGGGCCGACCGGGGTGGGCAAGTCGTATCTGGCCTGCGCCCTGGCCAACGCGGCGCTGCGGGCTGGCCACACGGTCACCTACGTCCGGGTGCCCCGCATGATCGACGATCTGGCGGTTGGCCGGGCCGATGGTCGCTACCCAAGGATGCTGGCGGCGCTGGGACGGGTGTCGCTGTTGGTGCTGGATGACTTCTTGCTCACCCCGGCTCCGGTGCAAGCCTGCCGGGAGCTGCTCGAGGTTATCGAGGAGCGCGCCCAGCGCGGTTCGATTCTGGTGGCCAGCCAGCTGCCGGTGGATGCCTGGCATACCGCCATGGCGGATTCCACCCTGGCCGAGGCAATCTTGGACCGGATCCTGCACTCCGCTCACCGCATCGAGCTTACGGGCCGGTCACTGCGCCAGACTCAACCCGAGTTGCCCACCGATCCGGCTGACGCGACCCCGGCGAAGGGGTGAAATGTCAACTGGTACTAACCCAAGCCGCGATGCTCTCGTCGGGCCCCACTTCAGCGATTTCTCTTCCATTCGGGCGATGCCCGCAAATTCGAGGCTCTCAGTTGCCTCTAGACGGCCGAGAGCCCCGGGGTACGTGGTTCTGGCTAGGCGTTTTCAAGGGGGTGATCCAGCTACAGAACACACCGCGTAGTACACAATGAAAGTGGCGCTAACCGCTGGGGCTCGAAGTGTCCGGAATCAATCGGAACGGGTGTCCGCTTTCAGCCGGAACGGGTGTCCGGATTCATCGGAATGCGCAGCCACGGCTAATCCCGACGGAGCATGGATAGTCCAGCAGGCTCGGGAGTACTCGATG
>JBBDRQ010000024.1:0-9461 GCA_040905365.1 Actinomycetota bacterium | reverse complement strand
CCGCCCCGCCCCCCAGTGCGAGGCTCCGGCTCGCTCATCGGGCGGGTAGATTTCAGCAATGAACGATCCAACGTCGTTCCGGACGAGGGGGTACCTTCCGCACATCGATGCGCCAGGAGCGGTCCAGTTCGTCACGTTTCGATTAGCAGACTCGCTGCCAAAGAGCGTTCTGGATGAGTGGCGCGTCGAGCTGACATCCGCGTCCGATACCGAGCGGGACAAAGAGATGTATCGCCGTGTCGAGTCGTACCTCGATGTCGGGCACGGCAGCCAGATTCTCAAGAACCCCGTAGCGGCGAACATTGTCCTAGAGTCTCTGATCTACGCGCACGAGCACTGGTGCGCGGTGCACGCGCTAGTCGTGATGCCGACGCACGTCCATGTGATGCTTGGTGTTGAAGCAGAAATGCCGCTGTCTGAGATCCTCAGACGAGTCAAGAACTTTACGGCGCTCAACATTCATCGCAAGCTGGGAATGGACGATGGGAGACTGTGGCAGCCGGAATACTTCGACAAGATCGTGCGAGACGACGACCACTTCCTCAAGACCCTCGAGTACATCGAGTGGAACCCAGTGAAAGCCAAGTTGTGCGCCGATCCGAAGCGCTGGCCGTACTCGAGCGCGAACAGCCTGGTCCGTGAGCGCCTTGAGCGAGCCAGAGGCTCGCACTGAGGGGCGGGGGGGGGGCCCCCCCCCCGCTCCGAGGATGCAGCTCAGTAGCACTGTTCGACCAGACCAAGTTTGCTGAGGTCTCAACCGGGCCGGAGGCCCGCGCTCCGAATTTCGCGCGCCAGGTATAAGAAGCCCGATGCCCGCACCCATCGCCGCGTCCCTGATCCGCGACGTCCCCGACTTCCCCAAGCCGGGGATCATGTTCAAGGACATCACCCCCATCTTGCAGAGCCCCTCGGCGATGAAGGAGGTGGTCGAACTGCTCGCCGACGACGCCAGGGCGCGCGGAGCGGAGTGCGTGGTCGGGATCGAGAGCCGCGGGTTCGTCTTCGGCGTGCCCGTCGCGATGGCGCTCGGGGTCCCGTTCGTGATGGCGCGAAAGCTCGGCAAGCTCCCCTTCGACCGCATCACCGAGGAGTACGCGCTCGAGTACGGCACCAACACGGTCGAGATGCACACCGACTCGGTCACGCCGGGGCAGCACGCGTACATCGTCGACGACCTGCTCGCGACCGGCGGGACCGCGGCGGCCGCTGCGCGCCTTGTCGAACGCCTCAACGCCAGCGTCTGCGGCTTCGGGTTCGTGGTCGAGCTCAAGTTCCTCGACGGCCGCCGCAACCTTCGCGGCTACGAGATCTGCGCGCTGATCGAGTATTGAACCCCCTCTCCATTCGATTGAATGGAGAGGGGGTCGGCCGCGTCGACCTCCGAAGGAGTCGACTCGCGCCGAGGGGTGAGGACGTCAGAATGCGTGAACCTTTGTTAATCGCGATCATGGGCCCAACGGCAAGCGGCAAGTCCGACGTCGCGGAATCGCTCGCCGACTCCCTCGGGCTGCAGCTCGTCAACGCCGACGCGTTCATGGTGTACAGCGGGCTCGACATCGGGACCAACAAGCCCGCGCGCAAAGCCGAGTACGGGCTCATCGACATCGTAGGGCCGGATGAGGAATTCGGCGTCGGCGAGTACGTGCGCCGCGCCAGCGACCTCCTCTGGCAGATATACAACGGCTCCCCCTCCCCACTCCAGGGGGGAGGGGGAGCCAACAATGAAAGTCCATCCCACCCCACCCTAGACCCTGCACCCTTGACCCTGAACCCTCCGCCCCGCGGCGCCGTGGTCGTCGGCGGAACGGGGTTCTACGTCCGCGCGCTGTTCGAGGAGTACACCGGCCTCATGCCCGCCCCCGACCCCGCGCTCCGCGAACGGCTCGAAGACCGTGAGCAACGCGAGGGCCTCTCGGCCCTCGCCCAAGAGCTCGCCGAAAAAGCCCCCGAGATCGCCCAGGCAACGGACCTCCAGAACCCCGTCCGCGTCCGCCGCGCGCTCGAAAAGCTCGCCGACCCCCGCCCCCCGATCGAGTTCAAGCTCCCACCCTTCGCAAAGTCCAAGTTCATCCTCGACCCTCCCCAAGACGACCTCGACGCCGCCATCGCCCGCCGCGTCGACGCCATGCTCGCCGCAGGCTGGGAGCACGAGGTCCGCACGCTCCTCGACAGCGGCCTGAACAAATCCTCCCCAGCCCTCCGGGCAATAGGGTATCAATCGATGATCGGCCTCATCGAGGGCAGGCTCAGCAAGGAAGAAGCCAGGCTCAAGACCATCACCGAAACGCGACAGTACGCGAAACGGCAACGGACTTGGCTTAGGTCAGAACCGAGCGCCCACGTCGTCCCCACCGGGAACGACACCTCGAAGTCGGTACTTGAATGCTTGAAGATTCCAGGGCAGTGATAACGAGATGGGAAAAGCTTTAAATCTCCAGGATATGTTCTTAAACCAGGTGCGGAAGGAGGGGATATCCGTTACTATCTACTTGGCCGGTGGGATCCAGTTGCGGGGGAACGTGCGGGGGTTCGACGCGTTCACGGTTCTGCTGGATTCTCCGGGAAAACCGACCCAGTTGGTCTACAAACACGCGATCACGAGCGTCGTACCAAATAGGCAGATCGGTGGGAAGGACGAAGGTGACCACGGGAGCGCTCCAGACGACCGGGACTCTTAGGTTCCGGAAGATGCACGGGCTCGGCAACGATTTCGTGATGGTGGACTGTGTTCGGTCGGCAGTGCCGGCGGGGGACCCGGCAGAGCTGGCGCGCGCGGTGTGCGACCGGCGGTTTGGGGTCGGGGCCGATGGGTTGATTTATATAGAGAGGGAGCAGGGAGCAGGAGCAGGAGTAGGGGAGTTCCGGATGCGGATGTGGAACCCGGACGGGAGCGAGAGCGAGATGTGTGGCAACGGCATCCGCTGCGTCGCGCGGTATTTGATCGATGAGGGGATTGTGGGGGGTAGGGAGCAGGGAGCAGGAGTAGGAGTAGGGGGACATGGGATTCCCGTGCAAACGGGCGCGGGGTTGCTGGTGGTCGAAGACGCGGGAGACGGGATGGTGCGGGTCGACATGGGGCCGGCGCACCTGGAGCGCGGCGAGATCGGGATGACCGGCCCAGCCGACGAACAGTTCGTCGCCCAGCCGATCGAGGCGCTCGGACAGACGTTCAGCGGGACCGCGGTTTCGATGGGCAACCCGCACCTGGTCTTGCTCATGAGCGGTGCCGACGGAGCGGCACCCTCCCCTTCGATCCAGGATATCGACCTCGCAAAGCTCGGCCCGGAGCTCGAGCACAACGCGCTGTTCCCTAACCGCACCAACGTGCACTTTGTTCAAGTGCTAAACGAGGGGCACATCGTCCAGCGGACTTGGGAGCGCGGCGCGGGAGCGACCCTCGCCTGCGGCACCGGTGCGTGCGCAAGCGCGGTCGCGGCTTTCCAAAATCGCAAGACAGGCAGGAATGTCGACGTCGACCTCCCCGGCGGACGCTTGCAGATTGAGTACGCCGAGGACGGGCACGTGTTCATGACCGGCCCTGCGACGACCGTTTATGACGGCGAGTGGCCGCTACCGTAGCGTCTAGCGCGTTCGGCACCGACGCCAGCAACCTCTCCCTGGACCCTCAGATCCCTCCACTGGACCCGGTCCCGGCCCACCCGGGACCGCTCCAGGCGGACCTGGACCCACCTAGCCCCGACTGGACCCGGTCCAGGAACGCCGGGACCCGCTTCAGACGCCCCTGGACCCGCACCCAGATCGCCCTGGAACCACCCCAGGACGGGCTGAAGGGCTCCCAGCCCGCCTGGAACCGGTCCCGGCGTTCCTGGAAGGTCTCCGGACGCCCAAGAATCCGCTCCAGGCTCGCACGATAGGCTCAAACCGACCCGTCCAACCCCTGAAAGAGCCCCCGCCTGGAGCGGCTCCAGCCGCCGCGCCGGGGGCAGGAACACTGCCATGGCAGACTATGTCGAGACCACCGAAGCAGCCCTTGTCATCCAACTCAACGACCACGCCGCAGGCGTCGCGACGCACGGAGCGACCTGCGGCCTCACCGCCGGCGAGATCGCACAGGCGCCCATCGACGCCGCGACCGCGGAGCACGCCGTCAACGGCCAGTCGCTCTACCAAAGCAAGAGCCAAGAGTGGACGGAGTACAAAAAGCTCCTCCTCTACGGCCCGATCAACACCCCGCTGCCAGGCACGCCCGCGCCGCCGGCCGTCGGCGCGCCCGGCATCGGTGCGCAGGCCGCGATCGTCCCGCGCTTCCGACAGCGCGGAGAAAAGATGAAGGCGCACGAGAACTATACGCAGGCGATCGGCGAGGACTGTCGCATCGTCGCGGCCGCCGCGCCGCCGCCGGGGACCCCGAAGCCGGAGCTCGACGCCGACGCCGAGACCGGCTACGCCGTGCGAGTCACGTTCGCGATGCTCGGCCACGACCAGATCGAGATCTGGTCCAAGCGCGGAAACGAGACGGAGTGGACCCTCATCACCGTGGACACCAACAACCCGTACGTCGACGGCCGCGCGCCGCTCGTCCCCGGCGCGCCCGAGCTGCGACAGTACCGCGCGCGCTACCGCGACAACGACCTCCCCGTCGGCGACTGGTCCGACGTGGTCTCCGCCACCGCCCAGGCCTAACCCGCCAACGACCATCCCCCTCTCCCCTCCGGGATTGGCCGGGTCGGACTCTGGATACCCAGAGTCCGACCCGCGCCAAAGGGGTTGGGGGTGAGGGGCTGGCGGTGGGGTGGCCCGCCACCTGCGCCTACTCGCGTAGGGGTTCCCGCTCCCCTCACCCCGCCCCCGCTCGCAGCCAGTTATCCTGAGACCGTGTCCCTACCGTTTCCGTCTATAATTACGAGTGCTTCACCAAACCGCCGCAAGGCGGAATCTGGGTGGAGCCTGGAGGTCAAAGATTGAGTTTCTTGAAACCCAATTTTTTGGTCTTCGCAGTTGCCATCCAAGTCTAGATCCGTTAAGCAAACGGGCGGCGTGAGGAGGAAGGTCACTGGCAGCGGGGTGTCGGTAACGGCACTGGCTTACTGTTGCGGTGATTCGAAATCGTAGCGTGAGGCTTGCAGAGCTGCGAGACGCTTCGCGGGAGGCGTTCAGGACGCTGCAAGGTAAAGGCTATCATGGCGCGGTCAGGTGAGAAGCCTACTGACTGTCAGGCGTAAGCAACCTGTAATGTAATGGCTAACGTGTGTAGAGTGGCGAACAACCTAGCTCGCGAGAAGCGAATCGCGAGCCTAAATTGTAGGATACGCTGCGCTCGCGCAGGCGTACCGAATCGCGCGCCGCATACGGGGTTGGAGGTGTACGCTACCATAGCTTAGCGGCCGTGGCTAGAACCGCCTCCTTCCCTCCCGCATAACGACAATGATCGAAGTACCTGGCGGCCGCGTTCCTTTCAGCGAGGATGAACTACAAAACATCCGCGAAGGCGCGAGATATGGCGCGGACTTTTCCAAGTGGATGGCTGGCCTAGCCACATTGGCGATTGGTGGTGCCGGCATCGGCCTCACAGACAAGGTGGTCGGCTTGGGAGAGACGTTTTTTGTCATCGCGCTCGGTGCGATGGTGTTGTCACTAATCGGCGCAACGCTCTGTCTCCTCACGCTAGGCGGCGTCGTAATCGTCAAGGCCGACACGACTCTGGCAGAATTCAGCCGCTCCAGCACTGCCGCGTACCGATGTCTGACAGTGCAACTGTGGTCATTCTTAGCGGGCATTACATCATTTGCCTTGACCATTGCCCATGTGGTCACGTACTGAAACCTGCAGGTCGACGGTGCTCTCCGTCTTCCGCTGGCCCTACTAGACGCGGAAGCGAACTTCCTCGTCTAGAATCTCCTGCACCGTGATCGGGATGATCTCCAAGTTCTGCTCGCGGAAGGCGCGCTTGATCTCCTTGGTCGCATCTGATGTGAAACCGAAAGAGATAAAGAAGCCCTTCTCGCGGCCCTCTCGGAGCATTGCGGTTTCAAACGAGTCAATGTCTGGCCGACTTGCCTTGTCCTTTTGTTTAACCTGCACTGGAAACCAGCGGTCGCTTTCTCCGAAGAGGTCATACCCCGCCTTCTTTTCCTTAACCATGCTTGCAGGATAGATCTTGCCGTCAATGCCCATGTCGCCCACCTGCGCTCGATTCGCAATTGCGTGGCCGTTTGCAAGAACGGTGTTCAGCGCAGTGACTGCCCAGTTTTCGAATTCAAATGGCGGATACTTGCGGAGTTCCTCGGCAGTCTTAGGAAGATCACGTACCCAGAAGTCTTTGCCTTCTTTGAGTAGGCAGCGATCGATCAGGCGCTTGGCCATAACACGGCAAGAAGTAGGGCTGACATCGATGCCGATCCACCGCCGCTTAAGGTTCTGGGCGGCCTCAAGCGCAGTTCCGCACCCACAAAACGCATCCAGTATCACGTCGCCTTCGTTGCTACTGGCTTTGATGATTCGGTCGAGCAAAGTCAGCGGCTTTTGAGTCGGGTAACCCAGACGTTCGGGCGACAGGTTATGCAATGGCGGAATGTCTGTCCAAACGTCGGTCAGTGGCACACCGGGCAAATCCTCTGGAAAAAGCTTCAACCGGGGCATGCCACCAACTTTCTTTGGCCAATGAATGCGGCCCTTTGCGTCGAGGTCATCCATCTTATCGATCGTCATAGCCCAGCATCGTGATGGAGGCGGGCGCAGCCCCTTCCATTCGTAGAGCTGGCCTCTCGAAGCTCGCTGCATTGCTGCGGTCAAATCACGGCGGGCATAGCGCCGACCACTCTCATCTGTCTGGTCAAAAAAGGTGTCTAGATACTGGTCGTCGTACGGAACAAACTGAGGATTCCAGGTGAACTCGGCAGTGCGAGAATAATAGAATATCGCATCATGTACGGCGGCAAATGCCTTGCCCACATTGGCGTGTGCCGAAGTGCGCTTCCACACGATGTCCCTGCGGAATCCGTTAGGCCCGAACACTTGATCGAGCATTACACGCACGTAGCTGTCGGCATGCCAGTCGCAATGATAGTAAAGACTCCCTGTTTTCTTCAGGACTCGGTAAAGCTCCATCACGCGCGGACGCATCCAATGGATGTAGTGCTCGACGGCGCCGAACCGATCCTCAAATGCTCGCTTCTCCTTCGTGTCCCCCCAGAAGACCTCGTAGTTGCGGTTCGAGTTGAACGGCGGATCAATGTAAATCAGGTCAACGCACTCATCCGGCAATTCGCGGAGCTTCTGCAGGTTGTCGCCGCAGTAGATGAGTTGCGTTTGGATCACGTTGATAGTCTAGACGAATGCTGGCTCAGTGGAGCCGCGCCTCTAGAAAACACGGTCATTTCAAGAACGCCGCGCTTGTGGGGTTGGCGGGTCGCTCGCGCGGCGGAACAACGAGATCACCGGCGGCGAGGGGCAGAACCGGTTGCAGGTTTAGCTTTGGCGTGCCCCGAACGAGCCGGCTCTTTCTAGCCCCAGCGCGCTTCTTCACTAACTCGTTGTCGCTTGCGTTCTGCAAAAAAACTTCTCAACACGTGCTCTTCGCCACACCAATGTCGCGACTTAAACGCGTAGGGAAAGGAGTCGGCCGCCAGTTGATAGGGCTGGTCATCGACCGCTACCCAAGCTGTTTTCATGCCGTCCGCCTTTTGAAACCGCCTGGAAATCAGATTGCTCGTAGCAGCGTATCCGTCAATTGCCAGAAACTCGCAGTCCAGCTGCTCCTCAAGCGCCTTTCCAGTATCGATTCGAAGTTGTCGCTGCCCTGCTTGCACGGCCACCACTTCAGTGTGGACTTCAAAGTACATGACATCGAAACCCGGCACGTAGTCGTAGACCGGTGCCGCGTAAAGATCGACCCGAACATAAACCGGCTGCGCACCTGTTTCGGCGAGCTGCAACATTTTGTCGCCTACTAATCGGTTTCGAAAGAGGTGCCCGCTCTCCCCATCGTCCAAATGTCGTCGCAGCCACTGTCCAAACGTAAGTCCATGATTCATCGAGATGTATCTCCTCCGATTATAGACGGGCTTAACGCGTTTCCCGTCGCTTCCATAGCGGCCGGGTGGCCGGGGTGACCCGTCATCCTGAGCCAGTCGAAGGACGGATCACCCCGGTCCGTCAGGACGCTCCGCCCCGTTCCACCAACTCCAACCCCTAGGTATCCTCCACCCCAGGAGCGCAGATGTCCGACCAAGAAGAGCGCAGCAAAGCCCTGCACCGTGCCGTGAGCACCGTGCAGAACCTTTTGCCCAGCGCCTTCATGCTCGCCGCCGACCCCGATGCCGACATCAAAGCCCGATGGGCCGCCTTCGACAAGGTCTACGAGTTCGTCGTCGAGGACATGGCAAACAAGGGCACCCCGCTCCAACCCACCGCGTTCAAGACCGACGGCCTCACCGAAGAGCAAGTGCAGACGATCTCCGAGCGCAGCATGCGCGTCAACGTCGCTACGATGTTGCTCGCCATGGCTTACGGCACGAGCAAGGGAGCCCTGTCTTCGGTCATGTGGCAGGTCGAAGTGCTGGTCCCTTCCAGCCCCGACCCCGAAACCTGGCGGCCGCCGCTCACCCTGCAAGACCAAGTGATCCTGTTCGACGCGACCTGCGTCGTGCGCGACGACATGCCCGACGACTGGCACTGCTTCTTCCAGGTGGAGACGTTGCCCGTCGAACAACGACGCCTAGCCTTTCGCCGCATCTACGCCTGCGTCGGCGCGGTCTGGCGCGAGATGTCGGAGTTCGCCCGTTCGCTCACGCCTGACCAACGACAGGGGTTCGTCGCGTTCGCACTCGTGTCCCATGTCCCCAAGGATCAATGGACGCACGCCGAATTTGAGGAGATGCGCGCCGAGCTATTGCCCATCGAAGAGCCCGACTGGGAAGAGCTTTACAGACAAGCCGGCCCGCCGCCTGGCTAGCCGAGGCCCTTCTTCAGTTCCCTTCGTTCGTCCTTCTCCTTCAGGGCCTGTCGCTTGTCGTACTGTTTTTTGCCGCGGGCGAGGGCGATTTCGACCTTTGCTCTTCCGCCTTTGAAATAGATCTTGTAGGGGACGATGGAGAGGCCTTTTTCCTGTGAGCGTCGGGAGATGAGGTTGATCTCCTTTTTGTGCATGAGGAGCTTGCGGTCGCGCCTTCGGTCGGGGACGAATGCTGAGGCGACGTTCTTATAGGGCTCGATGTCGAGGTTGGTGATCCAGAGCTCTGCGGCCTTGATGTGGCAGTAGGCGTCGGTCATGTTGACCTTGCCGGCGAAGACGCTTTTTACTTCGGAGCCTTGGAGCGCGATTCCTGCCTCGTAGGTGGAGATGAACTCGTAGTCGTGCCTGGCCCGGCGGTTGGTGGTTGTCGCTGGGGGCTTGTGCTCGGGGGCTGTGGGGGTGGGCTTTTTGGGCATGCGGTCTAGGGTTTAGGGTTTAGGGTTTAGGGTTTAGGGTTTAGGGTTTAGGGGTACAGGGTTCGGGGTGC
>JBBDRQ010000023.1:4145-50007 GCA_040905365.1 Actinomycetota bacterium | reverse complement strand
GACTGAGAACGCCGCGTGCCGCCGGCTCACGCCTCCAGACACCCAGGGGTCGGTGACGACGGCGCCAACCATCCTAGGCAAAGACGATGGTCCTTATGTCGCCCAGGTCGTCGGCCTCTAGATCGAAGGTCTCGCCGCCGTCGTTGGAGTAGTACAACTCTCCTTGCGAGGTGCCGAACACCACCTCCGAGGGCACCTTGGCGTTGATCACCAGCGCCTGTCGATGCACGCCTGCCCGGAGGTTGTGCATAACGGTGCGAAAGCGCCGCCCGCAGTCGGTGGACAGGTAGACGTCGCAGCCGGCGCCGGCATCTCCGCGCCAGGTGGGCGGCGGCCCCTTGGCCGCCGAGACGATCACCCGATCGACCTCCGAGGGGTGGGCGGCCAGTCCCATGGTGTAGGTGCGCTTGTTGGACTTGCCCATCCGCCGCCAGGCGAAACCCTGGTCGTCGGAGCAATAGCAACCCTCTCCGGTGGTGACGAAGATGCGGTCCGGCCTTGCGGGACAGACCTCTACGGAGTGGACGTCGTCCACCGGCAGCCCCAGGTCGGTCCAGGTCGCCCCGGAATCACGGGTACGGTAAGCGCCGCCCACCTCGATCCCGCAGAACGCGGTCAACGGGTCCTTGGGATGGGTGGCGATACTGGAGACCAGCGCCGTCCCCCACGGAGCCGTCCACCGGCGCCGATCGGGCGCGGCGGCAAATCCCGCAACTTCGGACCAGGTCTCGCCGTCGTCGGCGCTCGACCACATGCCGGCCGGAAACGTGCCGGCAAAGACGCTGCCGCCGCCCGGAGCGGCCAGAGCCTGAACGCTTTTTCCCAAGTCCTTCTCCGACACGCGCGCGTCCGAATTTCCATCCCACACAACAATTGATCCCGACTCGGAACCGGCCACCAACCTGCCGGCGTTGGGTTTTACAGCGCTGAGCAAGGGCTCGCTATGGAGCTGGGTAATTTCTCCGTCCTCGTAAAGGACCAGCCCCTTGGAACCCCCAAGGAAAATCCTCATTTAGTAGCCTCCACTGCCTTTTGGGCTGCCTCGAGCATAGTCTTGGCCAAGACCACCCTCGGGTGCCGGGCCTGTTCCATGATGCGCAGACCTTCCGACGCATTGGTTCCGGCCAACCTCACAACTATAGGGACGTCGACCTGGATCGCGCCAAGCGCCTCAACTACCCCGGACGCCACCTGGTCGCACCTGGTGATGCCGCCGAAGATGTTCACCAGGACCGATTTGGTGCCGCCGTCCGCCAATATCAACCGCAGCGCATTAGTCACGGCAGTCGGGTCGGCGCCACCGCCGACGTCCAGAAAGTTGGCGGCCCTGCCTCCCACCTGGTCAATTAAGTCCAGAGTAGACATTACTAGGCCGGCACCGTTGCCTACTATCCCAACTTCGCCTTCAAGCGCTACAAAGTTGGAAAGGCCGTAGCGCCTGGCCATCTGTTCGCGCTCATCCCCGCCTACCGACCGCAGCTGTTCAAAGTCGGGGTGGCGAAACAGGGCAGAGTCGTCCAACGATACCTTGGCGTCGAGAGCCACGACCTCACCCGACGCCGTGACCACCAAGGGATTGACCTCCACCAGGGAGGCATCGGCCTGCTCGTACAGGGTGAACAGATCCGCTACGACCGCCGCGGCAGCCTTGCGCGCCTCGGCCGCAAAACCCAGGCCCTTGACGATCCGGGCCACCTGAAAGGAACGCAGCCCGAGCAACGGATCCACCAGCACCCTGGTCAGCGCCTCGGGCCTGGTCTTGGCCACCGCCTCAATATCCACGCCGCCCTCGGCGCAGGCAATGATCAAGTGCTTCTTGGAGGAGCGGTCCAAAAGAATCGACAGATAGGCCTCGGAGGCGATCTTGACCCCAGACTCGATCAGGACCTGCTGCACGGTGTGCGAGCGAATCTGCATACCTAGGATGGACTCGGCCGCCGACCGGGCCGCTTCGGGGCTCTGCACAACTTTGATTCCGCCGGCCTTGCCCCGGCCCCCCACTTTCACCTGGGCCTTCACCGCAACCACTGGGCCGAGCCTCTCGGCAGCGGCTGCAGCTTCTTTTGGGGTGTCGACGACCGCACCGGCAGGGACGGGAACACCCCACCGGGCCATGAGCTGTTTGCCTTGAAATTCGAAGAGATCCAAGGCATCAGGCTACCAGGATGGCCCGCCCACCGGCAGGCAGCGTCTGACAGCATTATTCCCGGCGCTGCCGTAGGCTCTGACCATGCATCCCGGCGAACCCGCCAACGGAGGTCCCGACGGCGGCGGCCCGGACCCGGCAAGCGCCGCCGGCCGGGGTCTGAATCGACTGCCTGCGCCCGCCAACCGGCCGGGCCAAACCGGCACGGTCTTGAGCGTCAACGTGGCCCGCGTCACGCAGTTCACGTTGCGGGGCCAGCCGAACAAGACCGGCATCTGCAAGGTCCCGACGCACGGTCCGGCCGAGATCGGCGCAGGCGGGGTGGCCGGCGACGTCCAAGCGGACACGACGGCGCACGGCGGAGAACTCAAGGCCGTGTACGGCTACCCGACGGAGGACTACCGGTGGTGGAGCGAACAGCTGGGCGAGGAACTCGAGCCGGGCCGCTTCGGAGAGAACCTGACCATCGCGGGCCTGTCGGCAACCGGCGCTTTGATCGGTGAACGCTGGCGGGCCGGCACCGCGCTGTTGCAGGTCACCCAACCCCGGGAGCCGTGCTGGAAGCTCGGAGTCCGTATGAACGATGCGGACTTCCCCCGCCGTTTTCGTGAGGCGCAGCGTCCGGGCGCCTATTTCTCGGTCCACACCGCCGGATCGGTCGCGGCCGGCGACGCCGTCGAGGTCGTACACGTACCGCAGCACCCGATCACCATTGCGCTGATCAACCGGCTAAATGCCGTCGACCGTGAGCTGAGCAACCTGCTGCTCAAGCTGTGCAGGCAGGATCTGAGTCCGGCCGAGTGGGAGGAGGTGCTGTCATCGGTGCCCGAATAAACTGCGCCGACTCGAGGTTCCCACTCCGGCGCAAGGCCGCGGCCCTGGCGACCGGCGCCGCGTTCTTGCTGGCCGCTACCGGCGCCGCGGTCGACCACCCCTTGCCTGCACCGCAGCAGCTTGGCTCCGGCGACGCCGCGCTTGAGGTCGCCTATCCCGCTGGCAACGCCCGCAGCTTCGTCGACGGCGAGCACAACGTGTGGTCGATTCACATGTCGCAGACCCTTCAACCCCGAGGCCCCCATGCGACCGGCTCTGTGGAGTCGTCCATGGACCTGGAGCTCACCGAAACCGTGGCCCTCCAGCGGGACGGGACGGCCGAGCTAACCCTGGAGGTAACCGGCGCCGAAGCCTTCGGGTTTCAGGCCGCGCTCGAACAGGATGCCGCGCTCGGGCGCGGCATCACGCTCACTTCCGGCCCAGACCGGCTAGCCATTTCGGGCGACGAGGAGTCGATGGACTTCTTCGGCACCCCCGACGAGATGCGCATGGCCGACGTTGCCCTCAAAGCGCACCTGCTCAACCCGGCTCTGCCCGCCCAAAGCTACGAAGCTGGAGATGCGTTTACCGCCGAGGCGGTGCTGCCGACGGGATGGTCCAGGTACGCACACCGGCTCGAGCGCGCCACGACCGCCGGGGATGCGCGCCGGCGCCAAGGCGTCGAGGTGGTGAGCATGGTCTCGACCGCCGGGGCCGAAACCGAGATCAACCTACCGTCGCTGGACAACCCGGTGGAAACCATCGAAGGGGGCGAGGCACAGCTCAACGAGTTCTTCCTGGCCACAATGTTCCAGGTCCTGGTCCCGCCCGGTACCGACCCCGCATCCTTGCTGCCGGACTTTCCGATCCAGGTCGGCGACGCACACGTCCACGACCACGCGCACCGCAAGCGGCGGCCGAAACCGCGGCGCAGGACATGCCGGCAGGCGGTGCTGGCCTGCCTGGCGCTGGTGGCCTTGAGCGCGTGCGCGTCGCACCCGCAGTACGCAAACGCGATGACCTCTGTCCGCCTGGGCGGCCCCATCGAGTTTCAACAAGAGTCGACCCTGCACCGAAGCAGCGGTCTGCTGGTCCACTCGGTTACCCGGGCCTCCGCGCAGCTGTCCGGCACCACCATCCGGCCCGACGATGCGGCGCTGGAGGATCTAGGGGAACAGCTGGCGGCGCTTACCGGCCTGGATGTGCAGCTAGACGGCTCCTGGACGATCGAGCAGACCCTGATCAGCGAGCTGCCGCAGGAGCCGGCCGCCGCGGCAGATACCTTCTCCACCCCGGTGGTGGCCGTGGGCCTGGCCGTTGTGGCAGCCCTGGGCATAGGTTTGCTGGTGCGCCGATCTAAAGCCGACTCGAGCTCGAGCCCCTAACCGGTGGTCTTGATGGGGGCGTAGGCGAGCATCAGCCGCTTCTCGCCGGTGTCGCTGAAGAAGATCGTCGCCTCGGCTTTTTCACCGTGGCCGGAAAGCGAGGTGATCACACCGGTCCCCCACCTGGTGTGGGTCACCTCCTGACCAATTTTCCAGCCCGCGGTGGCCCGGTCCAGGTTCGGGTAGTGAGGCGCCGCGGCAGCCGCGGCCCGGCGCCGGCCGTAAGCAGGCGCAGCGCCGTCCCGAGCAGAGGCCCTGCGCAGCGGCTGCCCGACATTGTTGACCAGCTCGGCGGGAATCTCCCTTAAAAAGCGCGAGGGCGGGTTGTAGTTGACGCCTCCCCACAGCGACCGGCACCAGGAGTGGGTCAGGTACAGCCGCTGCTCGGCCCGGGTGATTCCCACGTAGGCCAGCCGCCGTTCCTCCTCCAGCTCGCCGGGTTCGGTCAGCGAACGCATGTGAGGGAACACCCCGTCCTCGAACCCGGCGATAAACACGATCGGAAACTCCAGGCCCTTAGCGTTGTGCAGCGTCATCAGGGTGACCACCGAGGACTCGTCGTCGTAGGCATCCTGCTCGCTCACCAGCGAGATCTGGCCGAGAAAGTCCTCCAGGCTTCCACCTTCACGCTCGTCAAACTCAGCGGCGACTCCCGCCAGCTCCTTGAGGTTCTCCACCCGGCCTAAAGCTTCGATAGAGCGCTCGGACTCCAGCTCGGCCATGTAGCCGGTGCGCTCCCAAACCAGTTGGATTAGATCCCGCACTCCCGGCGTTTCCCGGCGGTAAGTCTGCAAATGGGCCATCATTGACGAGAAGCCCTGCAGCGCGCCGAGCGCCCGCTTGGACAGCGCCGGCAGATGCTCGGCCGACTCAATCGCCTCGTACAGGCTCAGGTTGCTCACCGCCGCGAGCCCGGCCAGGTCGGCGACCGTCTTTTCCCCTATCCCGCGGCGGGGAGTGTTGATGATGCGGCGCACGCTGACGGTGTCCGACGGGTTGGCCAGCACCCGCAGGTAGGCCAGCAGGTCCTTGATCTCACGCCGGTCGTAGAAACGCTGCCCGCCGATGATCCGGTAGGCGATACCGAAGCGGCTGAAGATCTCCTCGATCACGCGGGACTGGGCGTTGGTGCGGTAAAAGACCGCCGCGTCGGCAAAGCGGAACCCCTCGGTCTCCCGCAGCCGTTCTATCTCCGCAGCTATGAAGGCCGCCTCGTCGTGCTCATTGCCGGAGCAGTGCACGACTATTGGGTCACCCGGGCCGGAATCGGTCCAAAGGTTTTTGGGTTTGCGAGCCTGATTGTGCTCGATCAAAGCATTGGCGGCGGACAGGATGCGCTGGGTAGAGCGGTAGTTCTGCTCCAGGGTGATCACCTCGGCGCCGGGAAAGGCCTCCTCGAACCGGGCCAGATTGCGGTAGTCGGCCCCGCGGAACCCGTACACCGACTGGTCCATATCCCCCACCACGCACACGTTGCCGTCGGGGGCGCCCAGCAGCCTGACCAGCTCGAACTGGGCCCCGTTGGTGTCCTGGAACTCGTCCACCAGGATGTGCTCCCACTGCTGCCGGTAGTGATCCAGCACCTCAGGGTGTTCCCGGAAAATCCGCACGGTGAGGTTGATGATGTCGTCGAAATCGACTGCGGAGGCTTCCGCCAGCCGCTGCTGGTAAACGCGGTAGATGGAGGCCACCTGCCTCTCCATCCAGTGCGCGGCCCGCTGCTCGTACATCTCGGGAGTGATCAGCTCGTCTTTGGCCCGGCTGATGGCGTGCAGCACGCTGGAGGATTTGACCTTCTTGGGGTCGATATCCGAGTCGCGCATCACGTAGGAGATCAGCCGCTCGCTGTCGGAGGCGTCGTAGATGGTAAAGGCGGATCGGTAGCCCAGCTTGCCGATGTGCGAGCGCAGCACCCGCACGCAGGCGGAGTGAAAGGTCGACACCCACATCTTCATGGCCACCGGCCCCACCAGGGTGCCCACCCGGTCCTTCACCTCCTGGGCCGCCTTGTTGGTGAAGCTGATCGCCAGGATCGAAAACGGCGACACCCCTCGATCGTTGATCAGGTGGGCGATCCGCCGGGTGAGCACGGCGGTCTTGCCGCTGCCGGCGCCGGCCACTATCAACAAAGGCCCCTTGTCGTGGGTCACCGCCGCCTGCTGCTGGGGGTTGAGCTGAGGAATATCTAGTACCCTGTCCACTAACTTTTGCGAGATTTGGGGCGCGTGAGGCGCTTCCTGGCAAGGCCGCAGCGAGCGCCCATAGCCGCCTGACCTACGGGTGCGAGAGAGAACGCAGCCAGGGAGTGGCTCACGCCGCCAAACGCCCCGAAGGTTGGTGGCCAGGGTACTCGCTGCGCGGAATTCTCTACGTAAGTCACCCACCGATTATGCCTTCTAAGCATGTCAAGAACACGCCGCGCCGCAGGCGCAGCCAAATGGGGGGAGGTCGGGGGCGCCAAGCCCCCGACTGTTACGATCGAAGCGACCGACTCGAGGAAGGGCTTTTAATGGGCTTTCTGGAAAGAAAACTGCAGGAGGGCGAGGATCAGGCGGGCCGGGTGATCAACGGCTACAGGCAGCTGCTTGACGACAGCGAAGAAACCGCTTCCATCAAAGCCATGATCACCTCCGGTTCCCCCGCCGACTCCGCGGGCCGGCGGGCTGCCGACGTGCACCGGGCCCTTTTTAAGACCGCCCTAGCCGACCCGGGGGTCAAGTACGTGGCCAAGAGCAAGACCCGCTCGGGAGTCGTCGAGCAGTTCTGCGTGGCGCTGTGGCGCAAACACCTGGGCGAGGACGACGAGGGCTACCGGGCCATGATCATCGAGCTCGGCATCGTACAGAGCAAATAAGAGCGGCTGCCTACCGCCCCACTATCCGGTAGACGCCGCCGCGCAGCGACAACACATACATGTTTCCGGCCGAATCCGTCCCGAAGGAGCTGAGCGCCTCCACCTGCAGGTCGTCAAAGGTCCGGATGTCCACCGGCATGCCGTTTACCACACGGAACCCCTTGACCACGCCCCCGCAGAAGTCCGCGTACAGGTAGTAGCCGGACAGTGACCGCACCGGCCCCCGGTACACTGCGCCGCCGGTTACCGAGCAGTTTTCGGAACCGTTGGGATAGGTGAAAATCGGACTCACCAGGTTCGACTCGTCGATCTGTTGCGATGAGTCGAACACCTCATTGCCTTCGTAGCGCGACCATCCGTAGTTGGCGCCGGCCTGGTCGCCGGGCTCTACGTAGTTGATCTCCTCCACCCGGTTCTGCCCCACATCGGCCAAGTAGAGATCGCCTGTATCGGAGTCGAAGGACCACCGCCACGGGTTGCGCAGACCGTAGGCCCAGATCTCCGGACGTGCGTCGTCGGAATCCACAAACGGGTTGTCCTCGGGAATACCGTACGGGCGCCCTTCCGCAGGCGAGCCGGGGTCGATGCGCAGCATCTTGCCCAGCAGGTCGCCCAGGTCCTGAGCCCGATTGTCGGGATCGCCGCCAGAGCCGCCGTCTCCCATACCGATCACCAGCATCCCGTCGGGGTCGAAAGCGACCAGCCCGCCGTTGTGGTTGGCAAACGGCTGGTTAAGCGTCAACAAGGTCCGCCGTGAGCCCGGATCTGCTCGGTTGGGGTCGCCGGCGTCGATCTCGAGCTCCTCTATCTGGGTGCTGCCCGAGGCGTCGGTGTAGTTGATGTAGAACAGGCCGCTGTCGGCAAAGTCCGGTGCAAAGACCACCGACAACAAGCCCTGCTCGCCGCCGGCGCTCACCTCGTCGCTGATGTCCAAAAAAGCCGGCGTGCGGGCCTGCCCATCCACCACCTCGACGATACGGCCGCCCTTTTCGACCACGAAGATACGGTCGTCGTCCGGCGGCGAGGCCAGGTGCGTGGGCTGATCGAAATCCCCCACCTTCTCCAGCTCCGGCGGGCCGGAGGCCAGCGGCGGCGGCGACGGGGCGTCGGCCGCGGTGTCGAGACCGCGGGCGCCGGCGCCCGGCGAGTCCGAGCGTCCCGAGCCCGCACCGCAAGCGGCCGGCAACAGCAACGCGGCCGCCACAGCGGCCAGGAATCTTGCCAACGGTGAGGTTATTCCCACTCGATCGTCCCAGGCGGTTTGGAGGTGATGTCGTAAGCCACCCTATTTATACCAGGTACTTCCGCCACTATGCGGTTGGCCATTCTGCCGAGCAGTTCCGGGTCCAGCTTGGCCCAGTCCGCGGTCATGGCGTCCTCCGAGGTCACCGCCCTGATCACGACCGGGTGGCCGTAGGAGCGCGAGTCGCCCTGGACGCCGACGGAGCGAATCGTAAGCAGGACGGCAAACGACTGCCAAAGCTGCCGGTACATGCCGGCCTTTTTGACCTCATCGATGACGATGGCGTCCGCGGCCCTCACCAACTCCAGGCGCTCGGCGGTGATGTCGCCGATAATCCGAACCGCCAGCCCCGGGCCGGGGTAAGGCTGGCGCCACACCATCTCCTCCGGCAGCCCCAGTTCCTCTCCGATATTGCGGACCTCATCCTTGAACAGGTTGCGCAGTGGCTCCACGAGGTCGAACTTCATATCCTCGGGAAGCCCGCCCACGTTGTGGTGGCTTTTGATAACCGAGGCCAGGTCGGTGGTCCCGGCGCCCGACTCGATGACGTCGGGGTACAACGTGCCCTGCACCAAAAAGCGCACAGGAGAGCGGTCGCCGCCGCCCTCGACATCCTGGGGCCGTAGGCCCACCTCGGCAGCCACCTCCTCGAAAACCCGTATGAACTCGCCGCCGATGATCTTGCGCTTGGTCTCGGGATCGTCCACGCCTGCCAGCTTGGCCAAGAAGCGGTCCTGGGCCTTGACGTGGATGAGGTCGATGGCCATGTGGCGGTCAAAGGTATCGACCACCTTTTCGGCCTCGCCGGAGCGCATCATGCCGTGGTCGACGAAGATGCAGGTCATCTGGTCCCCAATGGCCTTGTGCACCAGGGCGGCGGCCACCGACGAGTCAACCCCTCCGGAAAGCCCGCATACGGCCCGGGCGCCCCCCACCTGCTCGCGGATTGCCTCGACTACCGCCTCGATGACGCTGGATGAGGTCCAGTTGGGCAGGCAGTCGCAAACCTTTTGCACAAAGTTGCGGATCAGATCGGTGCCGCCGGGGGTGTGCACCACTTCGGGGTGGAACTGTACCCCGTACAGGCCGCGCACCGGATCCTCCATTGCGGCCACCGGGCAGGCTGCGGTGGATCCGATCGCCGCAAATCCTTCCGGCACCCCGGTCACCGCATCCTTGTGGCTCATCCACGCCTGCTGGTGTTCGGGTAACCCGTCGAACAAGACGCCCCCGGAGCGTGAGAAATCTACCCCGCCGAACTCCCCCTCGGTTCCCTTGGCGACCACCCCACCCAAGGTGGAGGCCATGATCTGGTGGCCGTAGCAGATGCCGAGCACAGGGACACCCAACTTGAACAAACCGGGGTCTATAGACGGCGCGCCTTCGACGTAGACGCTGGCCGGGCCGCCGGAGAGGATCAGTCCCTTGGGACGGTGAGCGGCGGCCTGCTCGGCGGTGATGTCGTGAGGAACGATCTCGGACAGGACGTGGCACTCACGGACCCGGCGGGCGATCAGCTTGGAGTACTGGGCGCCGAAGTCCACGACCAAGATGGTGTCGAAGTCGCCGTGGATCTCCATCGACCCAGGATACCGACAATCACCGTATCAACGTGCCTGGTGCGAAGATTTAGACTTATCATTAAGTATGGTTGCGAAAGGCCGGTTTACGGCAAGCCAATTTACCTAAGGAGTTTTAGATGACCTCTTCAGGATCCGAATGGTTTGGAATCGTCGCCCAGATCATGGGGGTGGGTTTCCTCTTGGCGCTCGGCGCAGTCTTCACCTTCATAATCGTCCAGGCCGCACGGACCCGGACCTAAAGGGAGGAGCTTGGCGCACGCCCCGACGAGCTGTCGGCGCGCGCTCGGGGGCGAACCCCCTGGACTAGGTGTAGTCGACTATTCCCTGCGAGCGTTGGGCGTACTTGCCCTCGGTCTTGATCGACGGGGCGATCACCATCTCGGCCTTTTGAAACTCCTTGAGCGTTCCGTAGCCGGTGGTGGCCATCGACGTCTTCAACGCTCCCATCAGGTTCATGGTGCCGTCGTTGAGGCTGGTCGGCCCCATGAGGATCTCCTTGGCGGTGCCCAAAGGCGTAGCGCCGATGCGGACCCCTCGGGGCAGCCCGGAATGAAACGTCGCCATACCCCAGTGAAAGCCCCGGCCGGGGGCGTCGCTGGCCCGGGCCAAAGGTGAGCCGATCATGACCCCATCGGCGCCGCAGACGATGGCCTTGGCGATGTCCCCGCCGGTGCGCATACCACCGTCGGCGATGACCTGGACGTACCGCCCGCTCTCATCCAGATGCCGCATGCGGGCTGCGGCCGCATCCGCGATGGCCGTGGCCTGCGGCACTCCGATGCCCAGCACCTGACGGGACGTGCAGGCCGCTCCGGGCCCCACCCCCACCAGCACCCCGATGGCGCCGGTGCGCATCAGGTGCAGGGCCGGCTGGTAGGAGGCGCAGCCGCCCACGATGACCGGCAGATCGAACGTGGCGATGAACTGCTTTAGGTTCAGCGGCTCGGCCTGGGTCGACAGGTGCTCGGCGGAGACCACGGTGCCCTGGATAACCAGGACGTCCAGCTCGGCCTCCAGTACGGTCTTGGCGTAGGTCTCCACCCGCTGCGGGGTGAGGCTGGCCGCGGCGATCACGCCGCCCCTTTTGATCTTTTGAATCGACGCGGCCATCAAGTCCTCTTTGACGGGCTGCTGGTACAACTCCTGCATGCGAGCGGTCGCCTGCGAGGCGGGCAACTCGGCGATCTCCTGCAGGACGGCATCCGCGTCCTCGTAGCGGCTGTGCAGACCCTCGAGGTTGAGCACTCCGAGGCCGCCCAGCTTGCCGATGGACACCGCGCTGGTGGGCGAGACCACCGCGTCCATCGCGGCGGCCATTACCGGCAACTCAAACCGGTAGGCGTCTATCTCCCAGGTGATGTCGACATCGTCGGGGTCCCGGGTCCGGCGGGAGGGAACAATCGCGATGTCGTCGAATCCGTAAGCGTGCCTGGCGCTTTTGCCAATGCCAATGTCAGCTTCCAACTTAAATGGAGTCCTTGTCGTCGGTTTCCTAAGGGCTTACAGCGGTAACCCGGCGCGAGCCGGAATCGTGCCGATAGATAGCACCGGATCTACGAACCAGTGATAGATGTATACCATCGTAAGGCGAGTCGAGAATCTGTGCCTGCAGCAGACCGGGAAGAAACTTTTCCCCGACCCGTCAAAGCCCCGTCCTACATGGAACCGGTCATGAATCCCCGCAGCTGCAGCCCGAAAATGAACAAGCCCGACAGGGCAAACGCGACCCACTCCAGCCCTTCAAAACGGCGGGACATCCGGTGGGCAAAGACCAGCACCAGGATGGGAAAAGCTCCGTACACGTAGTGCAGCGGCTCCATCCCCCCGCGCACGAAGAACATGACTACCCCCAACAGCACCTGGACCGCTAGGCCTATCTGGCCTGCGGCCAGAACCCTCCAAAAACCTTGTCCCGGATTCCGATTTCTTATCCACAAAACCAGTCCCCAGACGGCCAGAAGGCCGAAAATTGCTGCAATGCCCAGTCCCACGAACCTATGCGCCGGTATCATGACCTTTCCACCCCTTTCCCGCTTAGGGACTCTACTCGAACTCAAGGACTTGACACCCTATGTCGGGCCGACCTAGCCTCTGGCTGATGCCTTCGAAGCGCCCTCCAATCCGCTTTAGCGCCAGCGCGTTACTCGCCCTGGCGCTAACTGTATTGATGGCGCTTCCCTCACTCGCCGCGGGCGAGGCCGAGCAGCTCGAGGAAACCAAGCAGCAGATCGCTCAGATCAAGAAGAAGCTGGCGGCGGCCAAGGGTGAAGCAGCCGCCATCGAGACCGAGGTCGACAAGCTCGACAACCAGATCTCCGACCTCAACCGGCAGATCGAAACCGGCCAGGCCGACATCTCGTCGCTGGAATCCGACATCCGCAGCGCCCAAGCGCAGATCGACGAGCTGTCCGAGCAGTACCAGGAGGCCGCCAACGCCTCCAACGAGCGGGCTCGCCGCATATACGTGCAGGGCCCGGCGGAGGCAGTGGCGATGATGTTTTCCGCCACCTCGCTTCCCGAGTGGAACCGCCTGCAGTTCTGGTTGGAAAAATCCTCCCAGGCCGACTCCCAAGTGATGGTCGACGCCGCCCGGCTAAAACGCGACCTGGAGGTTCGCCAGGACGAGCTCAACACGATCAAGACCGATCTCGACGAACAGCGCAGTTGGCTGCAGCAGCGCATGAAGCTTGCCGACTCGGCCCGTCGTGAACGGCAGGCCGCGCTGGCCACGGTCGAGGGTGAGATCTCCGTCGCCCAGCAACACATCGACGGCTTGGAAGCCGACAGCGCCCGCCTGGAAGCAGCCCTGCGGGCAAGTTCGGCAGCCAGCAACTCCAGCGACGACACCGCCGCCCCCTCGAGTTCGGGATGGGTGCGGCCGGTCAACGGCAGGGTCACATCCGGGTTCGGCAGGCGCTGGGGGCGGGCCCATACCGGAGTGGACCTCGACGGCAACACCGGAGATCCGATCCGCGCCGCGAAAGACGGCGCCGTACTGGGCGTGAGCTGCGGAGGCGGATACGGCCGGTGCACAATCGTCGACCACGGTGGGGGCGTGACCACCCTCTACGCGCACATGACCCGCAAGGCGGTCTCCAGCGGATCCGTCAAGGCAGGCGAGGTCATCGGCTACGTGGGGTGCACCGGATCGTGCACGGGTTCCCACCTGCACTTCGAGGTTCGAATCAACGGAACCCCTCGCAACCCGATGAACTACATCTAGTCCAAAGGTTGGTGGCCAGGGTACTTAGAAACCAAAAACCCCGCCGACGGCGGGGTTTTTGGTGCTGCAAAAACTTTGGTGGTTTACTTCTCTACGATCGCCAGTACGTCGCGCTCGTTGAGGAGCATAAGTTCCTCGCCCTCGACCTTGACCTCGGTGCCGCCGAACTTCGAGAAGATAACCCGGTCGCCTTTGTTGATCTCCAGCGGAACGCGCTTGCCGTCGCTGATGGCGCCGGGGCCCACGGCCAGGACGGTTCCCTCTTGAGGCTTCTCCTTGGCGGTGTCGGGAATGACCAGACCCGAGGGAAGTGCCTCTTCCGCTTCCTCGACCCTAACCAGTACGCGATCTCCAAGTGGCTTTAGACCCATTAATTCCTCCTATGGCTGACCTGTCTGAGCTAACGGACACCCGCGCTCGAAGTCAGATTAGCACTCTCACGCCTTGACTGCTAATGAGTCTGCTCTCAAGTGGGATTCCTGCGGTGCCCTCGCCTGGTAAGGACGCTGCGCAATCGCCTACGCCAGGTGGAGGTTCGGGTCTGCGGAAATGCTCGAATCCGCCCTTATGCCGCGGATGTAGCGGAAGTGCCCGCAGCAGGCCACCATCGCCGCATTGTCGGTACAGTACTCCGGTGAGGGGTAATGGAGCTTCAGATCGTTCTCGGCGCACATGGCGCTCATCAGCTCCCTTAGGCGGGAGTTTGAGGCCACGCCGCCCGATACAAAGACGGTCGAGACACCCAGCGACTGCGCCGCCTTAATCGTCTTGGTTACCTGGACATCGACCACGGCTTCCTGGAAGGAGGCGCATACATCCTCGAGCTTTACCTCCTTGCCCTGCTTCTCCTGTTTGCGCAGGTAATCCTGTACCGCCGTCTTCAAACCGGAGAACGAGAAGTCGTACCCCTTGTGTAACACCGCACGAGGGAAGTCGATCGCTCGCTTGTTGCCGCCCAGGGCCATCTGGTCGATGGCCGGACCGCCGGGAAAACCTAGGCCCAGGTACCGCGCCACCTTGTCGAACGCCTCCCCTGCCGCGTCATCGAGTGTCTCACCAAGTACCTCGTACAGTCCGTGCGCCGGCATGTGGACCAGCAGAGTGTGGCCCCCCGAGACGATTAGCCCCACCGCCGGAGGGCCAAAGTTGGGGTGGTCCAGGAAATTGGCGTAGATGTGGGCTTCCAGGTGATTGATCGGCAGCAGTGGCACCTCGAGCACCGAGGCCAGCGCCTTGGCCGCGGCCACCCCCACCACCAGTGAGCCGACGAGCCCGGGACCCACGGTCACCGCGACGGCATTCATATCCCACAACGTCAGGTCCGCCCTCCGCAGCGCCTCGGCGATAGCAGGGTTCACGGCCTGCACATGCGCCCGAGAGGCCACCTCCGGAACCACCCCGCCGTAGCGGGCGTGCAGGTCGGCGGAGGAGGAGATCACGTTGGCGAGCACGTTGTCCTTGCCCCGCAGGATCGCGGCGCAGGTCTCGTCGCACGAGGTCTCGATGCCTAGCACCAGCAGTTCGTCCTGGTTGGACCCCACCGGATCGGGCAGGACCTCGGTTTGGGTTTCGAGATCGAACTCCGAAAGCAGACCGGCGGCCGTCTCACCGTTCATCTGAGGACTCCTGCTTGCTCCGGGAAGGCCGTGTGGTGCCGGACGGCATCTCCCCCAGGCTGTTGCGCATCCGGTTAAGCATAGATGCGTACTCAGGCGAATCTATCTGATCAACCCACATGACTATGGCGTCCTCCCGGGTCTCCGCATAGTAGCCCGGCCTCAGCCCGACCGGGCGAAAGCCAAACGACTCGTACATGCTCTGGGCGGCGTAGTTGGAGCGGCGGACCTCCAGCGACAAGGTGCGGCCTCCGCGTGCGATGGCCGCATCCACCAGACCCAGCATCAGTTTGGTGCCGATGCGCTGGCGGTGGTAAACCGGATCCACCGCGATCGTCGTTATGTGGGCCTCCAAACCCGAGGTGATCAGCCCGCCGTAGCCGATCACGGTACCGTCGTAGCGCGCCGCCAGGTAGATGCGGTCGCTGCGCCTTACGATCTCCTGCAAGAACAGCGCCGAGCTCCACGGTCTGGGGTACACCTGCGCCTCGATGCGCATCACCTGACGGACGTGGCGCCTGCGCAGCGGGACCAGGTCCACCTGCCCGACATCCATTCGCCGCTCGGGTACGGGCGAGCTCACCGGTTTTTCCTTTGCATGCTTCTTTCCCAATTTATCTCCGCATCCGACCTTCGCATGTAATGGGGCTCGATATCGAACAGGCGGTCGTAGTCCTCCATAAACAGACGGGGCAGGGCCAGCTCCACCAGGGAAGCCGCCCGCGGGAAGGCGTACGCCATAGAGCCGAACTCCACTTTGTCCACCCTCTCGAGAGGATCTCTGTACAGCAGGGCGCCGTTGCCGACCAGCAAAAAGTCCTCACCGCTGCCCTGGATCTCCGCCATGAGACGCTCGGGCGATCCCACCATGTAACTGCTTTCCCGGGTTATCCCGCCGGGTACCTGCCGGTAGAAGGCAAAGAACACCTCTTTGCGCTTGGCATCGAATACCGGGCAGATGAGCTTGTCCGAGTAGCGCACATCGAAGGCCAGCAGATCCAGCGAGGACGCGCCCACGATCGGCACCGACAGCGCCTGCGCCAGGGTTTTGGCCGTAGCCACGCCCACCCGCATCCCGGTGAAAAGACCCGGACCCAACCCGACCGCAATCGCCGACAGGTTGCGGTAGCTGAGGCCGCTTTGCTCCATCAAAAACTCGATCGCGGGCAGGAGGAAGTCGCCCGGCCCGGCGCCTCTGGTCACCAGACTGGAGGCGATGATGCCCTGTTCGGATCCGATGGTCACCGACGCGGCGGGGGTTGAAGTTTCGATCCCGAGAACCAGCATTTAATTGTTCCCCGAGTCCCGGGGGCTACCCGGGTTGTAGTCGGACCCGTACTTGTCGGGATCGGCGTTACGAACGGAGGACAACCCGTCCTCTACCGCGTCTTTCAGCGCGTCCAGACGGCTTCCCCAGGTGCGGCCCTTCCCGAAGAACGCGATGGTGCGTTGCGAGCCTTCCAGGTGCTTTATCTCGACCTTAAGATGCGCCTGCGGCAGCAGAGGCTCCACCATGTCTCCCCACTCGACTACCACGACGTAGGACGGATCCAAAAACTCATCGTACCCAAGGTCGATGACTTCTTGAACGTAGTTCATGCGGTACACGTCCATGTGCATAAGCGGAAACCGGCCGCCCAGGTACTCCTTCATAAGGACGAAAGTCGGAGAGGTGACGCGCTCGACGATGCCCAATCCCACGGCCAGACCCTGCACGAAGGTGGTCTTGCCGGCCCCCAGGTCTCCGGCCAGCACTATTACGTCTCCGGGGACCAGCACCGGAGCCAGCGCCTCCGCCAGCGCCCTGGTCTCCGCCGCCGAGCGAGTGTCGAACTCCAAATAGCCGTTAGAAGTCATAGGCATGCCACCCAATAGAGGACCGCTTCAAAATAGAGAACCCTGCTCGTGCACCGCGCCCTCGGCGGTAGAGACCTCTGCGGGGGCCGGGTCGGCGGCCCTGTCGGCCTCCAACTGCGCTTTGATCACATCGAAGTCCGCGCGGATCGCCGTCCACGCCGGAGAACCAACCCCGCCCGAGTGCAGAGCAGAGGCCGGATGGAACGTGGGTATGACCGTCGCTCCGAAGGCTTCGAACCTCTGCCCCCGCACCCTGGATATCGACACCGGGCGCTCCAGCATAAAGCGGGTGGCAAAGTTGCCGAGAGTAACGATCACCTTGGGTTTGATGAAGTCGATCTGGGCCTTGAGGTAAGGGGTGCAGGATTCGATCTCGTCGGGCTCCGGGTTGCGGTTACCGGGAGGGCGGCACTTGATAACGTTGCAGATCACGCACTTCGACCTGTCCAAGCCGATCGCTTCCAGCATCGAGTCGAGCAGTTTGCCGGCCGCGCCGACAAACGGCTTGCCCTGGCGATCCTCGTGAAAGCCCGGCGCCTCACCTACGAACATGAGGTCGGAGTCGGTGCTGCCGTCCAGCCAGACCACCTGGGTGCGCCCGGACGCCAAACCGCATTTGGTACACGATGCCGCCTCGACCCGTGCTGCCTCGAGTGTCTGCCAGGCCACTCAACCCCCACAACCTTGTGCACTCACGTTTGCTGAACCTTCATGATACCTACCGCTCAGCGCTTGTAGATGCGGCGAACCCTTGCGCTTACCCCACACACAATCTCCCACGGAATCGTGCCCAGGTGGTCGGCCATCTCCTGTGCGGTGATCTCCTCGTCGCCCTGGGCGCCCACGATCACTACCTCCTCGCCCTCCTCGAGCGGCTCG
The DNA here is from genome assembly GCA_040905365.1 of Actinomycetota bacterium. Classification (GTDB taxonomy): domain Bacteria; phylum Actinomycetota; class CADDZG01; order JAHWKV01; family JAHWKV01; genus JAHWKV01. The sequence goes on along the minus strand of JBBDRQ010000023.1, from coordinate 32,408 downwards.
TCGCCGGAATCGATCAGGAAGTGATCCATCGTAATAGTCCCGCTGATGGGCCACCGGCGGCCCTTTACCAGCACCTCGCCGACGTTGGAGAGGTTGCGGCGCAGCCCGTCGGCGTACCCGCAGGGCACCGTCGAGACGTAGCCGTCTCGCTCCATCGTGTACTTGAGCCCGTAGGACATCGCCTCCCCTTCGCTTACCCGCTTACTCATGCCGATTCGGGAGCGAAAGCTCATCGCCGGCTCCAGTTCCACCATCCGGCCCACCGCGTCCGACGGGGCGATGCCGTAGATCGCAATACCGGCCCGCACCAGGTCCAGATGGGCCTCCGGCAGGGCTATCGTGCCGGCGGAGTTGCTGATGTGGCGGACCAGGCCGTCGGCCCTGGACCCCAGGGAGTCGATCATCTCCAAGAACAGCTTCAGCTGCTGGGAGGTAAACGAGTTGTCCAGCTCCTCCGCAACCGCCAGGTGCGACCAGATGCCCGTCAGATCAACTCGGCTCAGGCCGCTGATGAAGTCCACGAACGACTCGGCTTGGTCGCAGCCGACCCCGTAGCGGTGCATGCCGGTGTCCACCTTGAGGTGCACGCTGACCGATTTGCCGGCGGATCGGCCGATCTCGGAAAGCTCCCGGACGGCATCGGCGCTGTAGACGCTGGGCGTCAGGTCGTACTCGACGGCGGCCGGCAGGTTTTTCATCGGAGGCTGCGACAGCAACAAGATGGGAGCGCCGATACCCGCGGCCCTCAAAGCTGCACCCTCCTCGACCCGAGCCACGCCCAGCCAGTCCGCGCCGCCCTGCAAAGCGGCCGTGGCCGCCTCCACTTCACCGTGGCCGTAGGCGTTGGCTTTGACCACCGCCAAGAAGGCGGCGCCCGGCGCCAGCCGGGCCTTCATCCGCGCGACGTTGCGGGTGATGCAGCCCAGATCTATCTCGGCCCACACACAAAGCGCCCGGTTCACTGCTGAAGTCTCCTCATTACCTGTCCAATTGCCCACGAAAGGTCACCGGCAATCACCGCATTCTCCCCGATCTTGCGGCAAACCAGCTCACCGGCCAGGCCGTGCAGGCAAGCCGCCGACCAAGCCGCCTCGAACGGCGGCATCTGCGCGGCCAACGCAGCCACCATCCCGGTCAGCACATCGCCGGTGCCGGCGGTAGCCAGCATCGGCCCCCCGGCGTCGACCAGCACGGCCCGGCCCGAGGGTTCGGCCACCACCGTACGAAACCCTTTCAACAGCACCGTGGACCCAGTGGTCTGGGCCGCTTGGACGGCAACCTCCACTCTATTGGAGTCCACCTCCCCGGCGCCCATCGAGAGCAGGGCGCCCAGCTCACCGGCGTGCGGAGTAAGGATAGTAGGACCGGAGCGATTTGCCAGCCATTGGGGCCGTCCGGCAAACGCCGCCAAGCCGTCGGCGTCAAGCGCCACCGGTACGCTCACCTTAGTCAAGACGGCCTCCACGAAGCGCCGCACCTCGGGACTGCGCCCGATGCCGGGCCCCAAGGCCAGCGCGTCCCACTGGTTCGCCCAGTCGCCGACCGTCCCGGCCGCGGCGGCGCCGAACTGCCCGTCGTCGCCTTCGTCGACTCCGCTGGTGAGCGCCTCGACGACCGTCGGCGCCACCTGGGAGCGAACCGAGCGCGGCACAGCGACCCGAACCAGACCCGCGCCGGCTCGCATCGCGCCCAGCGCGCTCAGGGTGGCCGCGCCGGTCATACCGACCGAGCCGGCGGCTATCACCACCTTGCCGACGCTGCGCTTGTGTGCCGACAAGGCGCGCGGGATCAATTGCTCCGCCAGGTCCGAATCGCCCACCATGTGCACGCGGGTCTCGACGAGCTCCGGCGGTATCCCGATATCTACCACCAGGACCCGCCCGGCATGCTCGGCGCCGGGCTGCAGCACCAGGCCGGGCTTGAGAGCCGCCATGGTCACCGTCGCCTGCGCCTTGATCGCCGGGCCCGCCACCTGTCCGGTCAACCCGTCCACCCCGGAAGGGATGTCTACGGCCAGCACCGGCACGCCGGACGCGCCGACCACCTCTACCGCCTCGGCGAGCCGTCCCCGAAGAGTTCCGCTGAACCCGGTGCCCACCATGGCGTCGACCACGAGGTCCGCCCGGGCCAACATCCGCCGCAGGACGTCGGGCTCGTACCCACGCACGCGGCAGGAGGTCGAGCCCAGCAACGAAAAGGCCCACGCGGCGTCGCCGCCCAGCGCGGCGGGCTCGGCAGTCGGCACCACGGTGCAGCTCGCGCCGTGGTGGGCCAGGTGGGCGGCGCACACAAAGCCATCGCCGCCGTTGTTGCCCTTGCCGCACACGATCACCACCCGCCGGCCGTAGCCGCCGTCCATCATCTGCAGCGCCGCCCGGCCCAGAGCCCGTCCGGCCCGGCCCATCAGCTCCCGGGAGGCAACCCCGGCGTCTACGGCGGCCGCATCCGCCGCCGCCATCGACGCGGGCGTTACGAGCTTTTGCACGCTACCCCAACTCCCGCCCGATGAGCTGAGCCACCTCGTCGGCCACGGCCTGGGCGGTGGGTTGATCGGCGGCCTCCACCATCACCCGCACCAGCGGCTCGGTTCCCGAAGCCCTCACCAGGATCCGGCCGGACCCGTGCAGCTCACGCTCGGTCCGCTCGATTTGCTTTTGAATGGTCGAGGAGGATTCGACCCGCTGGGGGCTGGGTACCTTTACATTCACCAGAACCTGAGGAAACCGTCGTACGACGGACGCCAGATCGGAGAGCTTACGCCCGGTGGAAACCATACGACCCGCCAGCCGCAGACCGGTTACCAGCCCGTCGCCGGTGGTTCCGAACCTGGAGAGGATCAGGTGACCGGACTGCTCGCCTCCTATGGAGGCGCCTCTTTGGCGCATCGCCTGCAGGACGAACCGGTCCCCCACCGGGGTCTCCACCAGCTCGATATCCGAGGCGGCCAGCGCCTTGCGCAGACCGAGGTTGGCCATCACAGTGCTCACCACCAAGCCGCCTTGGAGTTCGCCGGCTTCTTTGAGCTCCAGGGCGAGCAGGGCGATCATGGCGTCGCCGTCCACTTCGGCGCCGGTTTCGTCGACGGCGATCACCCGGTCTGCGTCACCGTCGTGCGCCAGCCCCAGATCCGACCCCGTATCGACCACCCGATCCGCCACCGCCTCGACATTGGTGGAGCCGCAGGACCGGTTGATATTGGTGCCGTCCGGGGAGCAGTTCATCGTCACCAGCTCCGCCCCCGCCTGCCGAAAGGCGGCGGGACTGGTGCGGTAAGCGGCCCCGTTGCCGCAGTCCAGCACGACCTTAAGTCCTTCCAGGTGGCGGCCCTCCAGAGCTCGAAGCGTCCCCGAGACGTAGGTCTGCTGAGCTCGAAAGGCCCGCCGCGCATTGCCGATGGCGGCGCCGGTCACTCCGGGCGGGGGGTCGCCGACCAGCGCCTGAATCCGGGACTGCGCTTCATCGGTGAGCTTGTACCCGTCGGAGGCAAAGAACTTGATCCCGTTGTCCGTATACGGGTTGTGCGAGGCCGATATCACTACTCCGGCATCGGCCCGCAGGTGCGGGACCAACATGGCCACCGCCGGGGTGGGCAGGACTCCGCCCACCACAACGTCGCCGCCGGCGGCCATCACCCCCGCCGACAACGCCGCCTCCAGCATCTGACCCGACCGGCGCGTATCGCGTCCGACCACAATCTTGGGGCGGGACCCCGGCGGCGAAAGCGCGGCAATCGCCCGTCCCAGGTCGGTGGCCAGCTGCGGGGTCAGCATCTCGTTGGCTACGCCGCGCACCCCGTCGGTTCCAAAAAGTTCACTCACGAGGCTAATGGTACCGGCCCGGCCGGCGCGGCGGTCCCGAAACCAACGGGACCTTCAGCCCTATCCCGCCAAGCCAACCTCCGGCACACTGCGCTTGGTCATGTAAGAGCAAATCTCGAAGTGAGCATTGGACTGCGATGAAGGTACTGGTGACTGCAGCGTCCTTCCCCGGGACCAACGATCCGATCGGCGACAAGATCTACCGCACGTTGAAGCGAGACGGCGTAGAGGTCAGTCGCATGCCACCGGAAGCGGTTTGCAGCGTAACGGGGTTCGACGCGGTGGTGATCGGCAGCGCCCTGCACAGCGGCCGGTGGCTGAGGCCGGCGGTGCAGCTGGTGGATCGGCAGGCGGCTCAGCTGATGCAGCGTAAGGTCTGGCTCTTCAGCAGCGGTTCGATTGACGAGCCCTCCACCGGTCGGCCCCATTCGCTTGAGCTTGCCGCGTTGAAGGCCAAAGCCGGTGCGGTGGAGCATCGCTTGTTCCCCCTCACCAGGGGGCAGGAGGTGCTGCAGTTCGCCGAGGCCGCGGCGGTGGCGCCGCTGGTCAAACCGGTGGACGGCGCCTACGACATCCACCAGATCCGCAAGTGGGCGACCGGCATCGCCCGCACGCTACGCGCAGAATCCGGACGGCACGACGAGTGGCAGTTGACCGTATAGTCGCAACCGTAGGAGGGGCGATGAAAGTACTGGTGACCGCAGCATCCAAGCACGGCTCAACCGCGCAGATCGCCGAGGCCATCTGCGAGGCGATGCGGCGGCGCGGTACCGATTGCAGGATCATGCCCATCGAGAAAGTCAAATCTCTGGAGGAGTGGGATGCCGTGCTGCTGGGCAGCGCCGTCTACGCCGGCCGCTGGATGAAGGCGGCCAGACAGCTGGTCAACGTACATGGGGAGGAGCTGCGCAAGCGTCCGGTTTGGCTCTTTAGCAGCGGGCCGGTCGGCGAACCACTCGCACCCGGGCGCTCGCCCGAGCTCGACAAGATGACCGAGGCAACCGGAGCCCGGGAGCACAAGCTGTTCCCCGGCAACATCGACCGCCAGGTGCTCACCATCGGCGAGCGGGCCATCGTGTCCTCGCTGAAGGCGCCCACCGGCGACTTTCGGGACTTCAATCAGATCCGGCAGTGGGCTATCGGCGTCTCCGACCAGCTGCACGCCATCAAGCAGGCCCGCGTCGGCAGCCTGGTCGGCTAAGAGCTGCTCATAGAAGGAGCGCGCCGGAGCGCCACTTCCGGCTCACGCCGCCAAGCTCCCCAGCGGGTGACTTAGGGGGTCGCCAACTAACGCTTGGAGTACTGCGGTGCCTTGCGGGCCTTCTTCAGACCGTACTTGCGGCGCTCCTTGATACGGGCATCCCGCGTCAAAAAACCGGCCTTCTTCAGCGGCGGGCGCAGATCCGGGTCCAACTCGGCCAGCGCTCGAGAGATGGCGTGGCGCAGGGCGCCGGCCTGGCCGGCTACTCCGCCGCCGTCGATCAGAGCGACTATGTCGTAGGAGTTAGCCAGCTCCAGAACCTCCAGCGGCTCGAGAATGATGCGCCGGATCGCTATGTTGGGAAAGTAATCTTCGAGGCTGCGCCCTCCGTTGATGTTGAAGTTTCCCTCGCCCGGCATCAGGCGCACGCGTGCTACGGACTCTTTACGCCGCCCGGTGGCCCGGACCAGCTCCTTGGTTACAGTCACAGTTATTGCTCCCCTCCCACGGCCTCGGCAGACACTACCTCGCCCCTGCCCGCGGCTATGCCCCGGGTGTTGCTCAAGACCAGCGGCTCGGGCTTTTGGGCTTCGTGTGGATGCTTGGGACCGGCGTAGACGTTGAGCTTGCCGGCCATCGCCCGGCCCAGCCTGTTGTGGGGCAGCATCCCCTTGACGGCTTTCTCCACCACCAAAGCGGGGCGGTCGGCCATGAGCTTGTCGTAGCGAAGCTCGCGCAGGCCTCCCGGATATCCCGAGTGGCGGTACCAAATCTTTTCTTCGACCTTGTGACCGGTGAGGCGCACCTTGTCGGCGTTTACGATCACGACGTGGTCGCCGTTGTCCAGGTGCGGGGTGAACGTCGGCTTGTGCTTGCCCCGCAGAATGTGGGCAACCTGAGCAGCCAGACGGCCGAGCACCAGATCCTCGGCGTCGACGACCCACCACTTACGGTCGATCTCGGCTGCCTTGATTGATTGCGTAGTCTTTTGCATACCGGTCCTATCCTACTGTCACTAGACGAAATCGATTAACTAGTACCCTGGCCACTAACCTTCGGGGCGTTTGGCGGCGCCGACTTATCACAACAACTCTCCGGGATAGCTCACCGAGACCAGGAACAGACCGTGGGGCGGCGCCACCGGGCCTGCCGCCGAGCGGTCCCGGGCGTGCAGTATCCGGTCCAGGTCGTCCGGATGAGTCTTGCCGGCGCCCACCTGCACGAGCGTTCCCACGATCGAGCGCACCATCTGCTGTAGAAACGAGTTGGCGGTGATCCTGATCGTGATCAGCTCCCCGTCGCGCTCGATCTCTATCGACTCGATCCGCCGCATCGGATTCTTGCCCTCCTCCACCCGGGCAAACGATTCGAATGAGTGTTCTCCGAGCAGCGCCTGTGCGCCTTTGGCCATCAGTTGCTCGTCCAGCTCCACAGCGACGTGCCAGGTGGTGTGGCGGGCAAACGGATCGTGCACCGGCCGGTTCAGGATCCCGTACTCGTAAGTGCGCGAAGTTGCCGAAAACCGCGCGTCGAATCCCTCGGCGGCCTCCTCCATCTCGATGACGGCCACCTCCGGTCCGCAAAGCGAGTTCAGCCGGACGGCGCAGCCATCCACATCGGCGATGGCCTCGGTCTTGAAGGACATGACCTGGCCCAGGGCATGCACGCCGGCGTCGGTCCGGCCGGCTGCGGAAGTCAGGATCTGGCGGCCGGTGATCTTGGCCAGCGCGCTCTCCAGCCGACCCTGGACGGTCTCCAGGCCGGGCTGGCGCTGGAACCCGTGAAAGGGTCCGCCGTCATAGGCAACGAGCATGCGGTAAGTGCTCACGAAACTAGTGCACTAATCTTTGGATTCGGAGTCTTCGGAGTCTTCGGAGTCTTCGGCGTCGTCCGAGCCCTCGTCGGCTGAGGCCTCCGGCTCTTCCGGCTCCTGCGGCTCTTCGGGCTCTTGGTCCTCCTCGAGCTCGCCGGAGTCGACGGGCTCAGCCTTCTTGGCGCCGCGCTTGGCGCCGGTTTCCTGCCGCTTCTTCCTCAGCAGTCCACGGCGCTTCTGCTTGGCCTCCTCCGTCTGCACACCCGAGGCGAGCTCGGCTTCTTCAATGAACTCGATGATGGCCATCGCAGCCGCGTCGCCCTTGCGGGGGCCCAGCTTCACGATGCGGGTGTAGCCGCCGTTGCGCTCCGCAAACCGCGGGCCCAGCTCGTCGAAGAGCTTGTGCACCACGTCGGAGTCCTCGATCACCCCGAGAGCCTGGCGCCGCGAGTGCAGCGTGTTGGTCTTGGCGAGGGTAACGAGCCGCTCCGCGTGCGGCCGCAACATCTTGGCCTTGGCCTCAGAAGTGCGGATGCGCTCCAGGGTGATCAAGTCGGAGGCGAGGGAGCGGATCAACAGCTTCTGATGCGCGGGTCCCGACCCCAGGCGCGCTCCTTTTGCTGGCTTAGGCATCTCTACATACCCTCATTCACTATGTCGGTCATCCCAGGTTTCTCTGCTTGAGCCCAAGTCCCATCTCGGACAGCTTCAGCTTGACCTCGTCGATGGACTTCTGACCAAAGTTGCGGATGTCGAGCAGATCCTGCTCGCTCTTCTCCACGAGCTGTCCGACGCTGGTCACGCCCTCACGCTTTAGGCAGTTGTAGGAGCGAACCGAGAAGTCCATGTCCTCGATGGGCAGGGAAAGGTCGGGGTCGTCCTCCTCGGTGCCCGGCTCCGGACCTAGCTGCAGACCGGGCCCTTCGGCCAGGTTCGCGAAAAGCTGGAATAGCTCTACGAGGGTGCGTCCGGCGGCCGACAGGGCCTCCTTGGCGCTTAGCCCCCCGTTGGTCTCGACGTCGACGATCAGCCGATCGAAATCGGTCTTTTGCTCCACCCGCGTGGGCTCCACCGAGTAGGTGACCCTGCGCACCGGGGAGAAGATCGAGTCGATCGGGACCAGGCCGATAGCCGCGTCGGAGGGCTTGTTGCGGTCCGAGGCGACGTAGCCGCGGCCCATCTCGACGGTCATCTCGATCTCGAGGCGGGCCCGCTTGTTGATTGTGCAGATGTGCAGGTCCGGGTTGAGGATCTCAATGCCCTCGGGCGCCTCGATATTGCCCGCCGTCACATCGGCCGGTCCGGAGACGTTTAGCCGGATGACCCCGCCCTCCTGTGACTCGGAGCGAAGCACAAGCTGTTTGACGTTCAAGATGATGTCGGTGACGTCCTCTTTGACACCGGGAACCGTCGAGAACTCGTGCTGAACGCCCTGAATCTTCAGGGCGGTCACGGCCGCACCCGGGATAGACGATATAAGCGCACGCCGTAGCGAATTGCCCAATGTGTAGCCAAAGCCCGGCTCGAGGGGCTCGATCGTAAAGCGGAGGAAGTTCTCATCCTCCTCACTTTCAAAGCCGATCTGAGGGCGATGGACAACGAGCATGTTGGATTCCATTTACGTCCTTCCTGGGGCTACTTCGAGTAAAGCTCGACGATCATTTGCTCCTGAACAGGAACATCGATCATCTCGCGGGCCGGTTCGGACAGCACGCTGATACGAAGCTCGCCCGCTTCAAGATTGAGCCAGTCGGGAATGGGGCGGCCGGCGGCGTAGGCCGCGGCCTCTACTATCCGTCCGACTGAGCGAGACCGCGGCCTGACCTCGACCTTCGAACCAGGCCTGACCTGGAACGAGGGCCGGTCCACCTTCTTGCCGTCCACCTGAAAGTGGCCGTGGGTGACGAACTGGCGAGCCTGGGCCCGGCTCATCGCCAAACCGCCGCGGTATATGACATTGTCCAGCCGGCTCTCCAGCAGCTGCAGCAAACGGGCGCCGGTGACGCCTTTGGCCTTGGAAGCCTTCTGGTAGTAGAGGCGGAACTGCTTCTCCCTGATGCCGTAGATCCGGCGCGCCCGCTGCTTCTCCCGCAGCTGGATCAGGTACTCGCTTTCCTTGATGCGTCCCCGACCGTGGTCGCCCGGGGGGTAGGGACGACGCTCGATCGCACACTTGGGCGATTCGCAGCGCGTGCCCTTGAGAAACAGTTTCACGCGCTCACGCCGGCACAGCCGGCACACGGAGCTCGTTTGATTAGGCATGGCTTACACCCTCCGCCGCTTCACCGGGCGGCATCCGTTGTGAGGAACCGGCGTGTAGTCCTGTATGCCCAGGATCTCCAGACCCGACGCCTGCAGCGATCGAATTGCGGTCTCGCGGCCGGAGCCGGGACCCTTCACGAAAACGTCTACCTTGCGCACACCGTGCTCCTGAGCCTTGCGGCTGGCAGCTTCGGCGGCAAGCTGGGCGGCAAAAGGCGTCGACTTGCGCGATCCCTTGAAGCCGACGTTGCCTGCGGACGCCCAGGCAAGGGCGTTTCCCTCCAAGTCGGTGATGCAGATGATGGTGTTGTTAAACGACGACTTGATGTGCGCCTGGCCGTGAGGAACGTTCTTTTTTTCCTTACGCTTGGTCTTTTTAACTTTAGCCACGAAGTGTTACTTCCCTTTCTTGCGCTTGACGCCCACAGTCTTTTTGGGACCCTTGCGCGTTCGGGCGTTGGTGTGCGTCCGCTGGCCGTGCACCGGCAAGGAGCGGCGGTGCCTAAGACCCTGGTAGCAGCCGATCTCCACCTTGCGCTTGATGTTTTGGGTCACCTCGCGCCGTAGATCTCCCTCGACCTGGTAGTTACCTTCGATGAACCCGCGCAGGCGCATGATCTCGTCGTCGGACAAATCGCTGACCCGCTTGTCGCCGTCGACCATAGATCCGGAGAGAATCTGCTTCGAGCGGGTGGGGCCCACTCCGTAGATATAGGTAAGCCCGATCTCCAGACGCTTGTCCCTGGGCAGGTCGACCCCTGCTATACGCGCCATCTAAACTCCTACCTCACTCATGCGGCCGCCGCCCGTCATCCCTGCACCTGCTTGTGGCGCGGGTTGCTGCACAGCACGCGAACTTTCCCGTGCCGGCGGATCACCTTGCACTTTTCACACATCTTTTTGACGCTTGGTCTAACTTTCATCGGGCAATCCAGGCCTTCCCTATCTATTTCGGAAGAGCCACACGATCCGGCCACGGGTCAAATCGTAGGGCGACATCTCAACTTCAACTCGGTCTCCGGGCAGCACTCTGATGTAGTTCATCCGCATCTTGCCGCCGATGTGGGCCAGTACCTCATGCCCACCCGGAATCTCGACCCTGAACATGGCGTTGGGAAGCGGTTCTACAACCGTTCCCTCCACCTTGATGGGCGCTTCCTTGCCCGAGCTGTCCTTTGCCATAACCTCACTTAATTCCGGTCTGCAGCCAGCCAAGCAAGAGCCCAAGAATCTGCCCTGTCGGCCGCGGCCCCACTCACGGTGCAACCGGGAACCAGTACCGGAGAAGATGAATCATCCGAGCCGCGGAAATTTTCCGAACGCGAACTAACGCGCCAACCGAAGGCCGGAACTTGCAACTATATCAGCCATTTGGGATACGTGCACCCGGCGCGGTCAGCACGCGCGGGCCCCCAGCGGTCACCGCCACCGTGTGCTCGAAGTGGGCCGCTAGTGAGCCATCGGCGGTTACCAGGGTCCAGCGGTCCGGGCGCAGCTGCACCCCCGGGCCGCCGGCGGCTACCATCGGCTCGATGGCCAGCACCCAACCTTCCTGAATCTCCTCTCCCTTCCCGGGCGTGCCCAGGTTCGGGACCTGCGGATCCTCGTGCATGCTACGGCCGATACCGTGGCCCACCAGCACCGGGATGACCCAATACCCGGCGTTTTCGACCACCTTTTGGATGGCGGCCCCGACGTCGCCCAGACGACGCCCGGGGCGGCACTGATCGATGCCCGCCTGCAGCGCCTCGGCGGTAGTGGACATCAGGCGTTCCGCCTCGGCGCCTGCCTCCCCTACCGCAACGGTGCGGGCAGAATCGGCGTGCCAGCCGTCCAGGATCAGCCCGCAGTCGTAGCTGAGCACATCGCCGGGTTTTAGCTCCTGCGCCCCCGGTATACCGTGCACCACCGCATCGTTTAGCGACGTGCACAGGGTGGCCGGAAAGCCGTAGTAGCCCTTAAAGGAGGGTCGGGCTCGGTGAGCCCTGATCATCTCCTCGGCCAGATGGTCCAACTCTTTGAGCGTCACCCCCGGAGCTACGGCTTCGCCAACGGCGTCCAGTACCCAGGCCAGCAAATGGCCCGCCAGGCCCATCATCTCGATCTGCCGAGCAGTTTTCACGACGACCACGGGCCCACGATCTCATGAACTTCGGCCGCCGGCGATTGCGGCCACGCCAGCACACAGCCGAAAGGCGCGAGGAGCCTTCCAGCAGGCGGCCCACCCCACGTCCGGCCCGCAAACTCAACCGAGCCGCCAGAACGCAAATCCCGACGGTCTGGACGACCAACAGTGCGGCGTGAACCACAGCCGCGATGCCGAGGGAAAACCTCCATGCGGAAAAGCTGTCGACCGCCAAGGCGGTGGAGGCCGCGGTCATCTCGACGCCCGTGCGCAGGATGGAGGGCACTGAACTGCTGATACTAAAAAGCAGATACCCAAGCGCAGCTGCCGCGCCGGCTGCCCAGACGGTCACGGCGAATCTGATACCGGGCCTAAGGTCCCGGACAATCCGGTCGGCCCTACGGCCGGGAACCAAACTTGCAAGCGACGGCCGGAGGTATCTAAATAGGTCCGGAACGCCAGTCAAGTCGCTAACCAGGTAGTAGCCGTCCAGACGCAGAAAGGGCAGCATTTGCTGCACCATGATCAGGTACTGGATCAGCAGAGCCCACAGCCAAAGATCGGCTCCGGTAAACACATACAACTGGCCGAACAGGAGCACCAACCACAGGTTGAAGCACACACCGCCCAGATCCACACGGACCCTCCCGGACCTGCCGAGCCGGTAGGAGTCGGTGACCTCCGTGAAAAACGCCGGCCAGACGATGAAGATCCCCATCCCGATTGGCCCGGGAACCGCTCCGCTGTAAATACTGGCCGCGGCGTGGCCGAACTCATGAAAGAAGGCACTTAGCAAGGCGATCCCGACCAGAACGAGCACCGTCGAAGGCTCGTTGGGCACACCAGCCGCCAGCCAGGAGCGATCAAAGACGAGCAGCCACAGGTGAAGCACGATCAGCCCAACGGCCATACCGGTCAGGACCCGCGGTTGAAAAAGGCGGCGCAAAGGGCCGGCAACCCGGCGAACCACCTGAGCCGGGACCATTCCCACCACACAGGAGAGCCTCAAAAGGGGCGACGTTGATTTCGCCGGCGCCTCGCTCCCCGCCATCAGGCCCAGGGGCCGGAGCTTAGCCTCTATAAGGTACCGAACCCCTGCATTGTCGACTTTTTGGCCCCAGCGCTCGGAGAGCTCTCCGGCCAACTCGCAGATGCCGCGTTTGCCGTCGATGCGCTCCAAGAGGCATCGCAGCCGGTAAGACACGCTAACCATCGCACCGTCGGCTCTGGCCACAAGAAACGCAGGCTCGGCAAACCCGGCGTCCTCGTATCTTCCCAACAGCTTCGTGCCGGGTGCCAGGCGCGGTGGAAGGTCGAATTCACTCGCACTGACCGAAAAAGAGCCCTCCAAAGAGGGCTCTTTTTCGGTCACAACTGCCTCAACGATAACGGTAAGGTCCTACCCGCTGATGAGCCAGCCCGGGCCACTGGTGTCCGCGTTGACGCCGACGTCGCTTACGCCTGCGACCGGAAAGCCCAGAACCGACACGGTGGCCAGCAGGCTGCGAGGCGGCAATTCGCTGGCTGCCTCGTTTTCCAGCTCATGGATAGACACCGTCTTCTCGTCCTTGTAGTCCATAGATCGCTTCCTTTCGAGTCGTCTCGTTCGGACCTACAAGGCAAGTTCATCAAAGGGCGGGGCGAACGAACAGATCCGAACGCGCTAACTGAGCTGCCGCTTATTGATCATCTTCGACTGGTCCAACAGCACTATGCGGGGCTTTGGCTCCGCATAGTGCTGGAGAAGCGGACTGGGGGCGGAGCAAATGTGTAAACCACACTTCCATGGTATATATCACCTGGGCAACCGAGCCATCGGAGGGGCCGACCAACACACAGAGGAGGAAGACGTTGGCTCGATCAGGCGTTGAGACGGCCCAAATCTCGCCGCCCAATTCCCCTCGGATAAGGTTGTTGGCCGTCAGCTCGGATCTTATCTGGCTGGCGGGTTTCACAGCTTCGATGGCTGAACAACGGTCCATCGCCGTAGTCGGCCTCTACGAGTCCCTGTCCTGCGCGATTGCCGCAGGTGCACTCCCGGAAACCGACGTCGTGGTCATGGGCCTGGAACCACCGCAAATGCTCGACACGGAATCTGTGCAGAAACTGCGAACGAACTACTCTCACGTCTCAGTGGTGGCGCTTGCCGAAAATCCCGATTTCGCTCTTACGAGAAAGGCCGTAGAGTCGGGTTGTGCAGCCCTGATCGCCAAGCACACCCATCCCGCCCATCTAGCCGAAACTGCCCGCTCCGCGGCGGCCGGGTACCAAACGTTCAAGACGGGTCACCAAGGCTGGCCCGACCAACAGTTCGATCAGTCCTGGTCATCGCTGACGGGCCGGGAAATGGAGATCCTGGAGCTTCTCGCCTCGGCAAAGAGCACGGCGGAAATCGCCGCCGAGTTCACCATAAGCCAGCACACCGTGCGCAACCACGTCCGCAGCATCCTGGACAAGCTGAACGCACATACCCGGCTAGAGGCGGTCGTAAAGGCCAAAACCCTCGGCTATATCTAATCGAAGCCTAGGGGAGCCGATAGCCTGCTGCCGAGGCATTCAGTGCCTACACCACCCAGCCACCCAGAGCGTCGCTTACCGACCCAGCGAGCCCAACAGCCTCTCGAAAACCTCGTCGGTGCTGCCCAGCGCATCCATCTCGATCAGCTTGCCGCGCTCGCGGTAAAAATCGTAGAGGGGACGGGTCTGCTCGCCGTAAACGTCCAAGCGGTGCAGCACGGTCTCCGCCGTGTCGTCCTCCCGGCGGACCAGAGCTGCGCCGTCGTGGTCGCACTCTTCGTCTCGTTGCGGCGGGTGGCTCTGCATGTGGTAGACGGCCCCGCACTCCGGGCAGATGCGCCGGCCGGCCAGCCGCTCGACTATATCGTCGCCCCGCACCATGAACTTGACGACGTAGGAGATCTTGGTGCCCAGCTCGTCGAGGGCATCGTCCAGGGCTGCCGCCTGCTCCACGTTGCGCGGGTAGCCGTCGAGGATGAACCCGTTGCTAGCGTCGGACTTGGCCAGCCGGTCCTTGACCAGCTCGTTGGTGAAATCGTCGGGCACCAACTCGCCGCTGTCCATGGTGGCCCGCAGACGGCGGCCCAGCGCGGTGTCCTCGGCGGCAACCTGGCGGAAGATGTCGCCGGTTGCGATATGCGGGATACCCAGATGCTCCGCAAGCCGGCATGCCTGCGTGCCCTTGCCCGCCCCGGGCGGACCCAAAATAACTATCCGCAAGCCGCTATTCCTTTTCTCGCTGGTAATTCAAACTCTGACACAATCCGCTAGCTGGGCGCTGATCTCAGCAGACTCCCACCCTAACCGCAACCGGAAAGCAAAATTCCCAGCGAACGATCGAGACCCTGCCGAACGAGCAACGCAGTCGATCGGGCATCAGGTGCGTCCTGGGGCAACGAGGCTCCCAACGAGGGTCACGACCGTGACGCCCCGGGGAGGCACCGTCGCATCCAGGGCGCTCCTGGGCGTCGAGCGCAAGGCGCGAGGAGGGTGCGTAGCCAGAGGCTACGTGCCCGAACGAGCAACGCAGTCGATCGGCGTCCAGGTGCGGCCTGGGGCAACAGAGTCTCCCCGGGGCGTCACGACAGAAATCCTTCGTAGTGGCGCATAAGCAGCTGCGACTCCACCTGCTTCATGGTTTCCAGCGACACGCCTACCGCAATCAGGATTGAGGTGCCGAACAGGGCGGTGGACTCCACGCCCATGGTGGCCAGCACGATACCCGGCATGATTGCGATGGAGGCGATGAACAATGCTCCGGGCAGGGTGATCCGGTTGAGGATGAAGCTCAGATGCTCGGCAGTGGCTCGTCCCGGGCGGATGCCGGGGATGAACCCGCCGTATTTCTTCATGTTGTCGGCTACGTCGACGGGGTTGAATGCGATGGCCGTGTAGAAGTACGAGAAACCCACCACCAGCAGGCCGTAGAACAAGATGTGCACCGGTGAGGCCTGGTTGCCGAGGTGGTTCTCGATGAACCTGCGCAGCGGCTCCCAATGCACAACGGTCAGCACCAGCAAAGGGAAATACAAGACGCTGGAGGCGAAGATGATCGGGATAATCCCCGACTGGTTGATCTTCAAAGGAATGTAGGTGGAGCCGCCGCCGTACATCTTGCGGCCCACCATTCGCTTGGCGTACTGCACCGGGACCCGCCGCTGGCCCTGCTCGATGAACACGATGCCCACGACGAGCGATCCCACAATCAGCATCAGGAAGCTAAAGCCGGCCCACCCCATCTGCGACTGGAGCAGCTGCCCTTGGACCGGCATTGCGGAGATGATGCTGGCAAAGATGATGATCGACATACCGTTGCCCACGCCCCGCTGGGAGATCTGCTCGCCCAACCACATCACCATGGCGGTGCCGGCGGTGAGCGTCAGCACGATCAGCGCCACCCGCGGCACGGTGAAGTTGGGGATCAGGTCCACCGGCTGGCCGGAGCCGTCGGAAAAACCACCGCTGTGGGCCATGACCGTGATACCGGTCGACTGCAAAACCGCCAGGGCGATTGTTACGTAACGGGTGGTCTGGGTGATCTTTTTGGTACCGGCCTCGCCCTCCTTACGCCACTCCTCCAGCTTGGGGATGACCACCGTCAGCAGCTGCATCATGATGCTGGCGGTGATGTAGGGCATGATGCCCAACCCGAAGACCGCCAGCTGGGTAAGCGCGCCGCCCGAAAACAGGTTCAGCAGCAGCACCACGTTGTCGGAGGACTCGGTCAGCCGGCGGGCCGCCGCGTGATCGACGCCGGGCGAGGGTACGAACGCGCCGAAGCGGTACAAGGCGATGATCGCCAGGGTGAACAGGATCTTGTTACGTAGCTCTGGAACCTTGAATGCGTTGAGTATTGCCTTGAGCACGTCGCGATTGCCTAACTACGAAAGAGTTTCCGTGGTTCCCCCTGCGGCTTCGACCTTGGTGACCGCCGACTGGCTGAAGGCGTGCGCCTTGACCGTGAGGGACTGCGACACTTCACCTTGGCCCAGTACCTTGACCGGACCCTTTTTGCGCACCATCCCCTTCGACCTCAGCAGCTCGGGATCCACCACGGTGCCGGCCTCGAACTCACTCAGCGCACCGAGGTTGACCACGGTGTACTCGACGCGGCTGGGATTGCGGAAGCCGGGCAGCTTGGGAAGCCGCATGTGCAGCGGCATCTGACCACCCTCGTATCCGACGGCTATCTGTCCGCGTGCCTTTGCGCCCTTGGTACCCCGGCCGGCAGTCTTGCCGCGCCGGCCCGAGCGGCCCCGTCCAACCCGTATCCTGTCCTTGGTGGAGCCGGGCGCAGGATGTAGGTCGTGCAGCTTCATACCCACGCTAATCAATCTCCTCGACGCTTACCAGATGTCTGACCTTAAAGACCATGCCTCTAATCGAGGGCACGTCGGCGTGCTCGACGGTGTCGCGCATGCGGTGCAGCCCCAGAGCCTTGAGCGTCCGTCCCTGGTCTTTTTGGCGGGAAGCGGAACTCTTGATCTGAGTAACTCTGATCTTTTTGTTCTTGGCCATACTACTGCCCATTCTCTTGCGACGCCGCCTCGGCCTTGACCTGGTTAGGCTCGAACAGGTAGCGGGGAGCCACGTCCTCTATCCGCTTGCCGCGGCGCACCGCGACGTCCTCCGGGCGCTCCAGTTGCTTGAGCCCCTGGATCGTGGCGTTGACGATGTTGATCTTGTTGGCCGAGCCCAGCGACTTGGACAGCACGTCCTTGATACCGGCGGCCTCCACGACCGCCCGCACCGGACCCCCGGCGATAACACCGGTACCGGGCGAAGCGGGCTTGAGCAGCACCCGGGCGCCCGAAGCCTCGCCGATCACCACGTGCGGGATCGTGCCGTTGACCATGGGGACCGAAAACATCGAGCGGCGGGCAGTCTCGCTCGCCTTCTGGATGGACGAGGGCACCTCGCGGGCCTTGCCCTTCCCGGCGCCTACCCGGCCGTTACCGTCGCCGACGACCACCAGGGCGCTGAACGAGAACCGGCGGCCTCCCTTGACGACCTTGGCCACACGGCGCGGCCGGCCGACTATCTTCTCGATGAAGCCGGAACGATCGTCCTGACCGCGGCCTCCCTGCCGGGGGCCGCCGGGACGGCCGCCGCGGCCTCCCTGCTGACCGCCTCTAAAACCTCCGGGTCCTCCGGGTCCTGAACGCCGTCCACCGGGCCCGCCTGGTCCACCACCGCCGCGGGGACCGCCTGGTCCACCACCGCCGCGGGGACCGCCTGGTCCACCACCGCCTCGGGGACCGCCGGGGGCTCCGCCGCCGCGCGGCCCACCCGGCCCGGACGGACCTTGTGTGCTTGGTGCGGTTGGTCCGGCCATCAAAATTTCAGTCCTTTCTCTCTTGCACCGTCGGCAAGAGCCTTGATCTTGCCGTGAAAACGGTACCCGCCCCGGTCGAACACCACGGTGCTCAGCCCGTTTTCCAGGGCGCGCTCGGCGATGAGCTCACCCACCTTGGCCGCAGAGTCCACCGAGTTGGAACCGGCCTTTAAAGCCGGGTCGAGGGTAGAGGCCGCCGCCACGGTAGTGCTGTTGAGGTCGTCGATCACCTGAGCGTACAGATGCCGGTTGCTGCGAAACACGGCCAGGCGCGGCCGGTCGGGCGTGCCCGCAATTTTCTTGCGCAGCCGCCGGTGGCGCTTGATCCTTTGCTCGTAAACAGTTCTCACTTGGCCGTCTTCCCTGCCTTCTTACGGATGACCTCTCCTTCGTACCGCACACCTTTTTGCTTGTACGGGTCCGGGAGGCGCTTGGAGCGGATTTCGGCCGCCACCTGCCCAACCAGCTCCTTGTTGGGCCCACGCACGGTTATGCGCGTGGGGGTGGGTACCTCAAAGGTTATGCCCTCGGGGGCCGGGTAACTGATTTGGTGCGAGTACCCCAGAGTCAGCTCCAGGTCCTGGCCCTTGAGAATCGCCCGGTAACCGACCCCGTGAATCTCCAGATTACGGGTGAACTCCTCGGTGACGCCCTTTACGAGGTTGGCAATCAACGTCCGGGTCAACCCGTGCAAAGAGCGGTGCTCCCCGTCCTCGGACGGGCGCTTGACCACGATCGTGTCGTCCTCGCGGCTCACCTCGATCGCCTCCGGGAGCGTACGCTCCAAAGTGCCCTTGGGGCCCTTGACGCGCACGAACCCGGGCTCGAGAGTGACCTCCACTCCCAGCGGGACCGCGATGGGCGTCTTTCCGATACGACTCACTTGTTATTCCTCCTACCAGACCTGTGCGACCACTTCGCCGCCGAGCTTGCGCTGGGTGGCGTGCCGCCCGGTCATCAAACCTTGCGAGGTGGAGATGATGGCCACGCCCATACCTCCGAGCACCTTGGGCAGCTCCGCCGACTTCTTGTAAACGCGCAGCCCAGGCCGGGACACCCGCTGTATCCCGTGAATCGTCTTGGAACGATCCTGTTGGTACTTAAGCGTTATGCGGAGGGTCTCTCCGGGCGGGTCCGCAATCACCTCGAACTCCTCGATGTACCCCTCGTCCTTGAGGATATGGGTAATGGCCAGCTTCTGCCGGGAGTTGGGGATATCGACGGTGTCGTGCGACGCAGTGTTCGCGTTGCGAAGCCTGCTCAGCATGTCCGCTATGGGATCGGTCATCGTCATGTTCTCGCCCTCACCAACTCGACTTCGTGATGCCCGGCAACTCGCCGCGGTGGGCCAGCTCCCGGACGCACAGACGGCACATTCCGAACTTGCGCAGGTAGCCGCGGGGCCGCCCGCACCGACGGCAGCGATAGTACCCGCGCACCTTGAACTTGGGCTTTTGCTGAGCTTTGTTTACCAGTGCCTTCTTTGCCATTTACTTCTTCCTCTTTAAGACTTAATGAACGGAAAGCCGTAGGCGTCCAGCAGTGCCCGGCCGCCCTCGTCGTCCGCGGCGGTGGTCACTATCGTGATGTCCATGCCCCGAACCCTAAAAATCTTGTCGTAGTCGATCTCCGGAAAGATCGTCTGATCGGTAATCCCAAACGAATAGTTACCCCGGCCGTCGAAGCCTTTGGGGGATAGGCCCCGAAAGTCCCGCATCCGGGGAATGGCCAGCGTGATCAGCCGGTCCAAGAACTCCCATTTGCGGTTGCCGCGCAAGGTTACCCTAGCTCCGATCCCAACGTTCTCCCGAATCTTAAAGTTGGAGATAGCTTTGCGGGAGCGGGTGATCACCGCGCGCTGCCCGGCGATGATCGACAAATCCTCCACCGCGCCCTCCAGGGCTTTGGGCTCGCCTACGCCGTCGCCCACGCCCATGTTCAGCGCGATCTTGTCCAAGCCGGGCGAGGCCATGAGGTTGACCTCGAACCGCTCGGCCAGCTCCTGGCGGATCCGCTCGTCGTATAGCTTTTTCAGCCTCGGCTCGTAGCCGTCTGCAGTCTTAGCCGTCACTTATCCCAGCTCACTCTCACACTTGCTGCATATCCGGACCTTAGAACCGTCGGCGTCTACCCGCACCCGGGAGCGAACCGCCCCGTCCACCGGGCAGATGAGCGCCACGTTGGACAGGTTCACCGGCAATTCCTTAGTGATGATTCCACCCTCCTGGGCACTGCGCCCCTGGGCCGGGCGGTACTTCTCGTGCCGCTTGACCTTGTTGACGCCCTCTACCAGGACCCGGTTGTCCTTTGGCAAGACCGCGATCACGCTGCCCTGCTTGCCGGAGTCCTTGCCGGCCAGGATCTGCACCCGGTCACCCTTTTTGATCTTGGCTATCACAGTACCTCCGGGGCCAACGAGACGATCTTCATAAATTTACGGTCCCTCAACTCCCGCGCTACCGGACCGAATACACGGGTGCCGCGCGGGGTGCGCTGCTCGTTGATCAGCACGACGGCGTTTTGGTCGAAGCGGATGTAGCTGCCGTCCGGGCGCCGTTTGGGCTTGGAGGTACGCACCACAACACACTTGACCACGTCGCCGCGCTTTACCTGCTGGTTGGGCAACGCGTCCTTGACGGTGGCCACGACAATGTCGCCCAACGACGCGTAGCGCCGGCTGGAGCCACCCAGGACCTTGATAACCAGCACCTCGCGGGCACCGGTGTTGTCGGCAACCCGGCAACGGGATTCGGCCTGAATCATTCAGCACGCTCGATTACTTCCACAACCCTCCAGCGCTTGGACTTCGACATCGGGCGGGTCTCGCTGATGACCACCTTGTCGCCGTTGTGGGCGTCGTTGGTTTCGTCGTGCGCGTACAGTTTGGCGCGGCGGTTGTAGATCTTCTTATACAGGGGATGCTTGACGGTCTGGGTGATAGACACCACGACCGTCTTGTCCATCTTGTCGCTCACGACAAAGCCTGTTCTGGTCTTACGTTGCGGCCTATCAGCCATTGCTTGCTCCCGATTCGTCGGCCTTATCGGCCTTTGTCTTCTTCTTGCGCCGCTTGGCCGGCTTGGTCTCGGTCACCTCGCGCTCGATACCCAGATCCCGCTCGCGCAGGATTGTGCGCAGTCTCGCGATGTCCTGCTTGGCCTTACCCAGCTGCGCGTAGTTCTCCAACTGGCCGGTGGCGTTTTGAAAGCGCAGGTTGAAAAACTCCTCCTGCACCTCTTCGAGCTTCTCCTCCAACTCACCGGAGCTGAGCGATCTATATTCGTCGGTCTTGATGCTCACTCGCCCTCCCTGGTGACAAACCGGGTCTTCATAGGCAGCTTATGCCCGGCCAGGCGCATCGCCTCCTTGGCGACCTCCTCCGGCACTCCGGTCAGCTCGAACATCACCCTGCCGGGCTTGACCACGGCCACCCACCCCTCAGGGTTGCCCTTACCGGAACCCATACGGGTCTCGGCCGGCTTCTTGGTGTACGGCTTGTCCGGAAAAATCCTGATCCACACCCGGCCGCCACGGCGAACGTGGCGGGTGATGGCCACACGGGCGGCTTCGATCTGCCGGTTGGTTATCCAGGCGGCATCCAGCGCCTGCAGCCCGTAGTCGCCGAAGTGCACAGTAGTGCCGCCTTTGGCCATGCCGCGGCGCTTGCCGCGAAACTGCTTGCGGAACTTGGTCTTACGAGGGCTGAGCATCTAAGACTTGCCCTCCTCGGAGGAATCGGCCTTGTCCGCCTTGGAGCTCTCGGTCTCGGGGGCCTCGGCCGGCTTGACCTCGGCCGCCGGCTTGGGGGCTTCGGCCTTGGTCTTGGCCGCCTTGGCTGCCTCGGACTTGGGAGCCTCTTGCGCTTTGGTCTCGGCAGGTTTGGCCTCGGTCTTGGGAGCCTCCGTCTTGGGAGCCTCCGTCTTGGGAGCCTCCGTCTTGGGAGCCTCCGTCTTGGTCCCAGCGGCCGGCTTAGCTGCAGCTGGGGCAGCAGCAGGCTTGGCGGGCGCAGCAGCAGCCGGCTCCGGTGCGGTGCGGCTCACCTTAACCGTAGCGGCCGGCGGACGGGAACGGCCCCTGCGAGGGGCAGAAGCCGGAGCCTTGCTGGCCAGTTGAGCAGCCTGCACGCGCTGCGCCTCAAGATTGCCCTGTCCGCGCTGGACGATAACGTCGCCCTTGTAAATCCAAACTTTCACGCCGATCTGACCGGCGGAGGTGCGGGCCTCGGAAAAGCCGTAGTGGATGTCGGCCCGTAGCGTATGCAAGGGCACCTTGCCCTCGTGGTAGCCCTCGGTCCGGCTCATCTCGCTGCCGCCCAGCCGGCCGGAAGTCTGTACCTTGACGCCCAGCGCGCCCGCTCGCATAGCGGTGGTGACGGCCTTGCGCATGGCCCGCCTAAACGACACTCGGGAAGCCAGCTGCTCGGCGATAGCCTGGGACAAAAGCTGGGCATCGGTGTCGGGGCTCTTGACCTCGATGATGTCCAGGTTCACCTGGATGTTGATGTCCTTACCGGTCTGCGCCCGAGCGGCCTTGCTCTCTATCTTCTCCAGATAGGCGCGAATCTCATCGGCCTGCGATCCACGCCGGCCGATCACGATGCCGGGACGGGCGGTGTGCACCGTCACCCGGACACGCTCGCGGGTGCGCTCGATCTCCATCCGGCTGATCGCCGCGTGCGGCAACAGGTTGGTGAGGTATTTGCGGATCTTGTCGTCCTGCTCTACGTAGTCCCGGTACTGGGCACCGTCGGCAAACCACCGCGACTTCCAGTCGGTGGTGATTCCCAGCCGTAACCCGTAGGGGTGAACCTTTTGACCCATCAGCTACCTTCCTTGGACTTGCGTTTTGAAGCCGTTGCCTTGCCTGCGGCTGCCTTAGACGTGCTCGCCTTAGACGTGCTCGCCTTACCCGGGTCCGCTTTGGAACCCGGCTTACCGGCGGCTGCCTTGGTGCCCGACTTGGCTCCGGCCTTGCCGGCGCTCGCCTTGGAACCCGGCTTACCGGCGCCCTTCTTGGTACTCCCGCCTGCCTTTTTGGACGTCGCAGACGTCGCCGGACGGCGGGGCGGCTGCGGTTGCGGCACGCGACGCTCCAGCTCCAGATTGATGTGAGAGGTGCGCTTGCGGATCCGGTACGCCCGACCCTGCGCGCGAGGACGGAACCTCTTGATCGTAACGCCTTCGTCGACCCTGACCAAACGCACGTACAACTCGTCCTGCGAAACCGAGAAGTTGTGCTCGGCGTTGGCGATGGCGCTCTCCAGCACCTTGCTCATGTCCCGGCTGGCCGCCTTGGGCGTGAACGCCAGGATACGGCGCACCTCATCGACGTGCTTGCCCCGGATAAGCTCGGCCACCGCGCGCACTTTGTAGGGGCTGGTACGGATAAACCGCGCCCCCGCTTTGTAAGTCTGCACAGCCGGTGCCGCCATTTACTTAAGCCTCTTGGATGACTCGGTGTGGTGACCGTGGGTCCTAAATTTACGCGTCGGCGCAAACTCGCCCAGCTTGTGGCCGACCATCGACTCGTTTACGAAAACGGGCACGTGCTTGCGCCCGTCGTGCACTGCAAGGGTATGCCCCACCATGTCCGGAATCAGCGTGGAGCGGCGCGACCAGGTCTTGATCACGCGCTTTTCCCCGCGCTGGTTCTGCTGATCCACCTTCTTGAGAAGGTGATCGTCCACAAACGGACCCTTCTTCATCGATCTCGGCACGACCTAACCTCTCTTGCTTCCTCGGCGACGCAGGATGTCCTGGTCCGAATACTTGCCCTTCTTACGGGTGCGTCCTTCGGGCTTACCCCACGGCGATACCGGGTGGCGTCCACCGGAGGACTTGCCCTCGCCGCCGCCCAGAGGGTGATCCACCGGGTTCATGACGACACCGCGGACACTCGGGCGCTTGTTCTTCCAGCGGGAGCGCCCCGCCTTGCCCACCTGAATCAGCTCAAACTCGGCGTTGCCGACCTCGCCGATGGTGGCACGGCAGTCCACGTTAACCTGGCGCACTTCCGTCGAGGGCATACGCAGGGTGGCAACCTTACCTTCCCTGGCGACCAGCTGCGCCGACGTCCCCGCCGAGCGCACCATTTTACCGCCGCCTCCGGGCTTGAGCTCGACGTTGTGCACGGTCGAGCCCAGCGGCATGCGGCGCAGCGGCATAGCGTTGCCCGGCCGGAACTCGGCGTCGGGGCCGCTCATCAACATGTCGCCCACCCTGACCTTGGCCGGGGCCAGAATGTAGCGCTTCTCACCGTCGACGTAGTTGAGCAGTGCGATGCGCGCGTTGCGGTTGGGGTCGTACTCGATCTCGGCCACGCGGGCGGGAATCCCGTCCTTGTCCCGGCGGAAATCGATAATCCGGTACTTTTGCTTGTGCCCTCCGCCCTGGTGGCGGGTGGTGATCCGCCCGTGGGCGTTGCGGCCGGCCTTGCGCGGCTTGGGCTTGGTCAGCGACTTCTCCGGGCGGTTCCGGGTGATCTCGTCAAAGGTCGAGTGGCTCATGGCGCGCCGGCCCGGCGTAGTAGGCCTAGATTTGCGAACTCCCATTTTCTGCGCTCCTACCTAGTCTCGAACAGTTCGATCTTGTCGCCCTCGGCCAGCTTGACCACCGCACGGCGGGTGTTGTTGCGCACCCCGCGGCTTAGCCGGTTGGCCTTGACTTTGCCCTTGCGGTTGATGGTGTTGACGCTGACCACACGCACGCCCCAGATCTCCTCGACCGCCTGGCGGATATGCACCTTGTTGGCGTCGGGGTGAACGATAAACGTGTAGCTGTTCTCCTCGATCAACTCGTACGACTTCTCGCTGACCACCGGGCGGATGATCACATCACGGGCGCCCATTAGCCCTCACCTCCGGACAAAGTCTTCAGAGCGGATGAAGTCAAAAGGACCGTGTCGGCGGCCAGCACCGACGAAACCGTCGGGTACCGCACACTCATCACCTCCGGCAGGTTGCGAAACGACTTGTAAATCTCCTCGGGTAGCAGGTCCTCGGTACCGGTCACCAACAGCACCCGGCCGGTGGCTTCCCAGGTGTTGAGCAGATCCACGGCCTTCTTGGTCTCCGGGCGATCGAACTTGGGAAAGTCCACGACCCGCAGCGCCCCCTCTTGGACCCTGACGCTTAGCGCCGAGTGCAGCGCCTTGGCCTTGACCTTCTTGTTGATCCGCTGCGAGTAGTCCCGGGGCTTGGGCCCGTGGGCCACTCCGCCGCCGGCCCACTGCGGTTCCCGGATCGAGCCGTGCCGCGCCCGCCCGGTGCCCTTTTGCCGCCAGGGCTTGGCGCCGCCGCCGCGTACCTCCGCCCGGGTCTTGGTCGAGTGCGTCCCGGCGCGGGCCGCCGCCAGTTGCGAGCGCACCACCGAGTGCATGACCACCTGGTTCACCTCGGCGCCGAAAACCTTCTCGGGCAGCGTTACTTCCTTGCGGGCGCCCTTCGCGTCGAACGAGGGGGCCTTGGGTCCCTTGGCAGCCGCCATCAGTTAGCCCTCCCTCGGTTGCTCGAGCGCACCAAAACCACCGAGCCGGCGGGGCCCGGTACCGCGCCGCGTACCAACAGCAGGCCCTTTTCCGGATCTGCCTGCACGACCTCCAGGTTCAACATCGTCACCCGGGTCCGGCCCATGTGGCCGGCCATACGCATGCCCTTGAACACCCGTGAGGGCGTGGCACAAGCGCCGATGGAGCCCGGCGAGCGGTGCTTGCGCTGGGTGCCGTGGCTGGCCTCTTTACCTCTAAAGTTGTGCCGCTTCATAACGCCGGCGAAGCCCTTGCCCTTGGACACGCCCACCACGTCGGCCCGCTCGCCCGGCGAGAAGACGTCGGCCTTTAGCTCCTGGCCGAGCTCGAACCCGCTCACGTCGGCCAGCCGCAGCTCGACCAAATGCCGGTTGGGCGCAATGTCCGACTTGGCCAAATGCCCGATCTCGGGCTTGCTCAAGGCCTTGGCCTTGACCTCGCCGAACGCCATCTGGATGGCCGAGTAGCCGTCGGTCTCAGGGGTGCGGATCGCCGAGATCCGGCACGGACCGGCTTGGATTACCGTTACCGGCACCACCCGCGCCTGGTCGTCGAAGATCTGGGTCATACCCATCTTCCGCCCGACGATCCCCTTAGTTATAACGGCCATTACAACTTCACCTCGATGTCGACTCCCGCAGGGAGATCCAGCCTCATGAGGCTGTCCACGGTCTTGGGCGTGGGGTCGACTATGTCGATGATCCTTTTGTGCGTGCGCATCTCGAAGTGCTCCCGGGAGTCCTTGTCCTTGAAAGGCGAGCGGATCACGGCGAACTTCTCGATGCGGGTGGGCAGCGGAATCGGACCGTGCACCGACGCGCCGGTTCGATTGACGGTGTCCACGATCTTGCGGGCACTTTGATCAATGATCTCGTGGTGATATGCCCTTAATTTGATTCGAATCTTCTGTCCCGCTGCCATCTTCTAAGGTCCTTACTCGCCGCGAATCTTCTTGACGATCTCGTCCGCCAAGGCTTTGGGGACCGCCTGGTAAGAGTGGAACTGCATGGTGTAGGTCGCCCGTCCCTGCGTGTTGGAGCGCAGATCGGTCGCGTAACCGAACATCGCCGACAGCGGAACCTGCGCCTTGATGTACTGCAAGCTGCCCCGGTGGTCCATCTTCTCTATCCGGCCTCGCCGGGAGTTGAGATCCCCGATTACCTCGCCCATGAATTCCTCGGGCGTGGCCACCTCAACGTCGGCAATCGGCTCGAGCAGCTCGGGCCTGGCCTTTTGCGCCGCTTCCTTCAAAGCCATGCTGCCCGCGATCTTGAAGGCCATTTCCGAGGAGTCCACGTCGTGGGAGGAGCCGTCTACCAAAGTGGCCCGCAGGTCCACCAGCGGGTAGCCGGCGATGACGCCCGAGGCCATGGCCTCCTGGATGCCCTGGTCGACCGAGGGAATGTACTCGGTGGGGATGGCGCCGCCCTTGATCTTGTTGACGAACTCGTAGCCGCCGCCGGGGCCCAGCGGCTCCAGTGCGATCTCCACGTGGGCAAACTGGCCCTTGCCGCCGGTCTGCTTGACGTAGCGCAGCACGTGCTTGTCCACCACCTTGGTGATCGACTCCCGGTAGGCCACCTGCGGCCGCCCGACGTTGGCGTCGACCTTGAACTCCCGGGTCAATCGGTCGACCAGCACCTCCAGGTGCAGCTCGCCCATGCCCGAGATGATCGTCTGGCCGGTCTCCTCGTCGTTGCGGATGGTGAAGGTGGGGTCCTCCTCGGCAAGCCGGTGCAGCGCCTGGCCCAGCTTCTCCTGGTCCAGCTTGGTCTTGGGCTCGATCGCCATGGAGATGACCGGTGTGGCGAAAGTAGGCGACTCCAGCATCACCGGGTAATCCGGGTCCGACAGGGTGTCGCCGGTGAGGGTGTGGCGCAGGCCCACCACGGCCACGATATCGCCGGTCATGCAAGCGGCCAGGTCCTCTCGGTGGTTGGCGTGCATCTGCAGCAGCCGGCCGACCCGCTCCTTGCGGTCCCGGGTGGAGTTGAGCAGCTGGCTGCCGCTGCGCAGCACCCCCGAGTACACCCGGATATAGGTGATACGGCCCACGTGGGGGTCGGACATGATCTTGAAAGCCAAAGCGCTGAACGGCTCCTCGTCGCTGGGAGCCCGGTCGACGGTCTCGCCGGTGCGGGGCACCTCGCCGGTAACCGGCAAGACGTCCACCGGGGAGGGCAGGTAGGCGACCACTGCATCGAGCAGCGACTGCACGCCCTTGTTCTTGAAGGCCGAGCCGCACAGCACCGGCTGGATCTCGTTGGCCAGGGTGGCTTTGCGCACCGCGGCCCGCAGGTGCTCGGGGCTGGCCTCGCCCTCGTGGACGTAGGCCTCCATGACCTCGTCGTCGTACTCGGCAAGCACCTCGTAGAGCTGGTGGTGCCAGTACTCGGCCGATTCCTTCAAATCCTCGGGTATCTCACGCTCTTCGTAAGTCTCGCCCTGCTCGGTGGTCCACTCGTAGCCCTTCATGTCGATCAGGTCGATCAGACCCTTGAGCTCGGCTTCGGCGCCCCACGGGATCTGAATCGGCAACGGGTTGGCGCCCAGGCGCTCCCTGATGGAGTCCACCGAGGCGAGGAAGTCGGCGCCCATGCGGTCCATCTTGTTGACGAAGCACACGCGCGGGACGTGGAAGCGGTCGGCTTGGCGCCACACGGTCTCGGACTGGGGCTCGACACCGGAGACCGCGTCGAAGACCGCTACCGCACCGTCGAGCACCCGCAGGGAGCGCTCCACCTCGACGGTGAAGTCGACGTGTCCGGGCGTGTCGATGATGTTGATGGTGTGGTCGCGCCACTTACAGGTGGTCGAAGCCGAGGTGATGGTGATCCCCCGCTCCTGCTCCTGGACCATCCAGTCCATGACTGCGGCGCCTTCGTGGACCTCGCCCAGCTTGTAGGTGCGTCCGGTGTAGTAGAGGATCCGCTCGGTCGTGGTGGTCTTGCCCGCGTCGATGTGCGCCATGATCCCGATGTTGCGGGTCAGGTTGAGCGGCACCTCCCGGATGGAGGCCACCTTCTTTTTAGTCTGGATGGCTTCTTTTTTGTCCATAGTCTTACTACTCGTCATTTCTTCGCCCGCTCGTCATTGCTTCTTTATCAAGCCGGACCGGTCGTTCAACCGGCATTCAAACCAAACCGGATCGAACCGAACCGGTCGTTC